>NZ_JBIVNO010000002.1:72120-537558 GCF_044753645.1 Streptomyces sp. NPDC093261 | reverse complement strand
GTGCGCGGTCCGCCCCGGACCCGACCACGGAACCTTCACGGCCGCCCCGGACCCGACGACAGCCTCGCCACGATCCGCCGCGCCCCCGGCGACCGGCTCACTACGGTCCGGCCCGGACCCGACGACAGCCAAGCCACGGTCCGCCCCGGACCGACGACGGAACCTTCACGGCCGCCCCGGACCCGACGACAGACCCATCCACGGTCTGCCCCGCTCCCGGTGACGGACCCGTCACGGTCTGCCCCGCTCCCGGTGACGGACCCGTCACGGCGCCCCGGCTACGACGACGGGCTCGCGGACGGCTTCGTTGTTCCCTTCTTCAGGAAGCCCATGTCCTCGTAGACCGGGGTCTGGAAGCCGAACGCGCCCGCGTTGGCCAGGTCGGAACGGGTCACCGTGAGCTGGGGGCGCTGGTAGAGGGGGATCGAGCCGGCGGCGGCCCAGATGTGGGCGTCGGCCTTGCGCACCAGGTCCCGCTCCTCGCCCTCGTCCAGCGTGGCGATGGCCTGGTCGAAGAGCTGGTCCACCTGGTCGGTGCCGACCCGGGTGTAGTTCTGCTCCACGGTGAGCGAGCCGTCCGACGCCGGCACCGGCTTGGCGTAGATCGGCCGGGCATCGGTCGCCGGGAACGCGGTCGCCGGCCAGGAGTACAGCGCCAGGTCGTAGTCGCCGGACGCGACGTGGTCCTTGAAGAAGTCGCCGTCGGAGACCTTGGTGATCTCCGTACGGATCCCGATCTTGTCCAGCATGCGCGCAATACGGTCCCCGACGGTCTGGAGGGACCGGGAACCGGGCCCGGACGGCAGCACGAACGTCAGTCGGAGCGGCTTGCCGTCCTTGGCGAGCACCCCGGCCGGTGCGCCCCCGGGAGCGGCGGTGCCCTTGGGTGCGTAGGCCCCCGGCGGGGGGCCGCCCTGCTGGGCGGGCTCGCGCACGGCAGGCTTGTCGTCCTCGGGGCCGGCCGCCTTCTTCGCCTCCTTGACCGGGCCGGTCACCCAGCCAGCCTCGGCCAGCAGCTTCTGCGCCTGCTTGGTGTCCTGGTTGCCGATGGCACCGCTGCCGTCGGCGTACGCGTCCTGCCCCGCGAGCGCGAGATGGCTGCCGACCGGGACCGCGGGCAGCCCGAGCGGCTTGAGCACCAGTCCGGCCAGCTGGGTGCGGTCCAGCGCCCGGGCCACGGCCCGGCGCACCCGCTCGTCGGCGAGCGGGCCCCGGCCGCCGTTCAGGGCGAGCTGGGTGTAGGCGGGCTCCAGGGACCTGCGGAGCACAAAGCCGTTCAGCGTGCGCCGCTCGCGGGGGCCCGCCACGCCCGGCGAGGCGCCCTCGCTCACCTCCGCGCCCGGCGAGGCGCCCTCGCTCGCCTCCGCGCCCGGCGAGGCGCTCCCGCTCGTGTCCGCGCTCGACGAGGCGCTCTCGCTCGTATCCGCGCTCGACGAGGCGCTCCCGCTCTCCTCCGCACTCGGCGAGGAGCCCTGCGCGGGGGTGCTGGCCTTGACGATTTTGATCCTCTCGGCCTCCTCCGGGTCGACCTCCGCCATGTCGAGCTTCCCGTCGGCGAGCGCGGCGGCCCGCTGGTCGCGCGGCACGGCCACGAGGACGATCTCGGAGAGCTTGGCGGGCCGGCCCCACCAGCGCGGGTTGCGGCTGAGGGTGACGGTGCCGTTCTTGCGGTCGACCGACTGGAGGCCGAAGGGGCCGGCGGTGACCTTCAGGCCTTGTCTCGCCCCGTCGTTGAAGCTGTCCGGGGTGCCCATGACGTCCTTCGGGTACAGCGGCGAGAACAGCGACTTCCAGTCGGCGTACGGCTTGGCGAAGGTGACCTTGACCTCGAGGTTGTTGGCCCCGCGCTCGATCTTCTCGATGCGGTCGTAGCCGGCGTTGCGGGCGGTCCAGTACGCGCGGTCCTTCCCGGACAGGGCGCGCCACTGGGCGGCGAAGTCGTCGGCGCCGATCTCCCGCCCGTCGCTCCAGACGGCCTGCTGGTTGAGGCGGTAGACGACGACCTGCTTGGGCTCGGTCGAGACGACCTTGGCGGACTCCAGGTAGGCGGGGTTCACCTGGGGCCGTCCGTTGACATCGAGCCGGAACATCGAGGGCAGCACGGCCCCCGCGACCCGGTTGGTCGCGGCGTCGGCGTCGGCCTGGAAGACGTTCAGGGTCCCGGGCACGGTCTCGACCGCCCAGCGCAGGGTGCCGCCGTCGCCGACCTGGGCGCGTCCGGCCGGCGCGATGTCCTGTCCGGCGGCCGGTGTGCTCGTCTTCTTCGCGTCGGAGCTGCAAGCGGCGAGCGCGGTCACCGCGAGGGCTCCCGCGGTGAGGAATGCGACCGAGCGCAGCACCGCGCTCCGTCCGACGCCGTCGTGGGACATCACGTCTACCTCCGGGGAGCCGCTCCACGGATGAGCGGGCGTTATGATCAGGTTTGTTGGTATTTGGAGCTGATCAGATGTATGGGCCCACTGAAGAGGAAAGGGTTCGGCGGAAGGCGGCGACACGGCGACGGATGCCGTGAACCCCACCCGTTCGGCGCAAGGGCCCCCCGGTTCGCCAGCGCCGGACCCCCGTTCCTGGGACGCTGAGGGGCGGGAGGCTCGAATCCGATCCGCACGCCCCCACGCGCGCCGGCCAATCGCTGCACGTCCCTTCACACCGACTGGTGTGACGCGCAACACTCGCAGGCGCATGAACGTCACCACCTCGGGCCCACGGGCCCTGGAAGTGAGGTCACGTCATGTCCGTATACGACGAACTGACGTCGGTCCAGCGGTGTCTGGACGATCTGTACCGGTCGGTGGGACGCCTGGAGCAGCAGCTGGGCGGCGGAGGGCTCGAGATGCGCCGGGTCCGCACCGACGCCGACCATCTGCGCGAGAGCGTGGCCCTGCTGCGCGAGGCGGCCACCACCCCCGGCGCGGCCCCGCGTGTCGAGCTGGTGACGATCTCCGACGTCCCGTATGACAGCTCCCTGTGGACCGACTCGGACGACGAGGGCCTCGGCGCCCGGAACCGGCACGCACCCTGACCCCCGGCGCGCCCCGGAGGTGACCGAACCCACAAGAGAGGTGCGCTTTCCTTGACCACTGGAACGGAACCCCCCGACACCGAACCCCGCGCGCCCGGCGGCGGAGTGCGCTCCGGCCCGCGCGCCGCGATCGCCGTCCCGCACCTGCGCACGGACCGCTGGTGGCTGGCGCCCGCCGCCACCGCCGCCGGGCTGCTGGCGTTCGTCGTGTACTCGACCTGGCGGGCCTTCGCCGACGCGGACTACTACGCGGCGCCTTACGTCTCGCCGTTCTACTCGCCCTGCCTGGCGGAGCGCTGCCGGACCATGCACGCGGGCCCGAACGCCGATCTCTTCGGGAGCTGGTGGGCGATCTCCCCGGCGATCATCATCCTTATCTTCCCGCTCGGCTTCCGCCTGACCTGCTACTACTACCGCAAGGCCTACTACCGCGGCTTCTGGCTGTCGCCGCCGGCCTGCGCGGTGGCCGAACCGCACCGGACGTACACCGGCGAGACCCGCTTCCCGCTGATCCTGCAGAACCTCCACCGGTACTTCTTCTACGCGGCCCTGCTGGTGGCGGGCGTCCTCACCTACGACACGGTGCTCGCCTTCCGCGACAGCCACTACCGCTGGGGACACATGGGGCTCGGCACCGTGGTGTTCCTGGTGAACATCGTGCTGATCTGGGCGTACACCCTCTCCTGCCACTCCTGCCGGCACATCGTCGGCGGCAGGCTCAAGCACTTCTCCCGCCACCCCGTGCGCTACCGGATGTGGGGTTTCATCAGCCGGCTGAACGCCCGCCACATGCTGCTGGCCTGGGCGTCGCTGGTCAGTGTGGCGCTCGCCGACTTCTACGTGTACCTGGTGGCGTCCGGCGCCTTCGACGATCCGCGCTTCTTCTAGTGAGTGGGGCCTTGTGATGTCCGTGGTCGACCGTCAGGAGTGGGACGTCGTCGTGGTCGGGGCCGGCGGGGCCGGCCTCAGGGCCGCCATCGAGGCCCGCGAGCGCGGCGCCCGTACGGCCGTGATCTGCAAGTCGCTGTTCGGCAAGGCGCACACGGTGATGGCGGAGGGCGGCATCGCGGCGGCGATGGGCAACGCCAACCCGCACGACAACTGGCAGGTGCACTTCCGCGACACCCTGCGCGGCGGGAAGTTCCTCAACCAGTGGCGGATGGCCGAGCTGCACGCGCGCGAGGCCCCCGACCGCGTCTGGGAGCTGGAGACCTGGGGCGCCCTCTTCGACCGTACGAAGGACGGCCGCATCTCCCAGCGCAACTTCGGCGGCCATGAGTACCCGCGCCTCGCGCACGTCGGCGACCGCACGGGCCTGGAGCTGATCCGCACGCTCCAGCAGAAGGTCGTCTCGCTCCAGCAGGAGGACAAGAAGGAGACCGGGGACTACGAGTCCCGGCTGAAGGTCTTCCAGGAGTGCACGGTCACCCGGATCCTCAAGACCGGGGACCGGGTGTCGGGGATCTTCGCCTACGAGCGTGAATCCGGCCGTTTCCTCGTCCTGGAGGCCCCCGCCGTGGTGATCGCGACGGGCGGCATCGGCAAGTCCTTCAAGGTGACGTCGAACTCCTGGGAGTACACGGGCGACGGGCACGCGCTGGCCCTGCTCGCCGGGGCGCCGCTGCTGAACATGGAGTTCGTGCAGTTCCACCCGACGGGCATGGTCTGGCCGCCGTCGGTGAAGGGCATCCTCGTCACCGAGTCGGTGCGCGGCGACGGCGGGGTGCTCAGGAACTCCGACGGCAAGCGGTTCATGTTCGACTACATCCCGGATGTCTTCAAGGACAAGTACGCGCAGACGGAGGACGAGGCCGACCGCTGGTACGAGGACCCGGACAACAATCGGCGCCCGCCCGAACTGCTCCCCCGGGACGAGGTCGCGCGCGCGATCAACGCCGAGGTGAAGGCGGGCCGCGGCTCCCCGCACGGCGGTGTCTTCCTCGATGTCTCCACCCGAATGCCCGCCGAGGTGATCCGGCGCCGACTGCCGTCCATGTACCACCAGTTCAAGGAGCTGGCGGACGTCGACATCACCGCCGAGGCGATGGAGGTCGGGCCGACCTGCCACTATGTGATGGGCGGCATCGCGGTCGACTCGGACACGGCGGCGGCCCGCGGGGTCCTGGGCCTGTACGCGGCCGGTGAGGTGGCCGGCGGGATGCACGGCTCCAACCGGCTGGGCGGCAACTCGCTCTCCGACCTGCTGGTCTTCGGACGGCGGGCGGGTCTGCACGCGGCGCGGTACGCCACCGGGGCCGTCGAGCGTCCCACGGTGGACGACGCCCAGGTGGACGCCGCCGCGGCGGAGGCCCTGCGCCCGTTCTCGGCGGAGGGGCCGGCGCCCGGTCAGGAGGCCGGAGGCCCGCCGGAGAACCCGTACACCCTGCACCAGGAACTCCAGCAGACCATGAACGACCTGGTCGGGATCATCCGCCGGGACTCGGAGATGCGGCAGGCGCTCCAGAAGCTGGGAGAGCTGCGGGCGCGGGCGCGCCGGGCGGGTGTCGAGGGGCACCGCCAGTTCAACCCGGGCTGGCACCTCGCCCTGGATCTGCGGAACATGCTGCTGGTCAGCGAGTGCGTGGCCCGGGCCGCCCTGGAGCGGACGGAGTCGCGCGGCGGGCACACCCGGGAGGACTTCCCGTCGATGGACCGCGCGTGGCGCCGTATCAATCTGCTGTGCCGGCTGGCCGACCCCACGGGCGGTCTAGCGGCGACGGACCCGGTCCGCGGCCAGATCACCCTGTCCCGCGAGACCACCGAACCCATCCGCCCCGACCTGCTCGCTCTCTTCGAGAAGGAGGAGCTGGTCAAGTACCTGGCCGAAGAGGAGCTGTACGAATGAGCAGCTACGAGGCCCGCTTCAAGGTGTGGCGGGGCGACGCGGAGGGCGGCGGCCTGAAGGACTTCACCGTCGAGGTCCACGACGGTGAAGTGGTGCTGGACATCGTCCACCGCCTCCAGTCCACCCAGGCGCCCGACCTCGCCGTGCGCTGGAACTGCAAGGCGGGCAAGTGCGGTTCGTGCTCGGCGGAGATCAACGGACGGCCCCGGCTGATGTGCATGACACGGATGTCGGTGTTCGGCCGGGACGAGACGATCACGGTGACCCCGCTGCGCGCCTTCCCGGTGATCCGCGACCTGGTGACGGACGTGGGCTTCAACTACCGCAAGGCGCGCGAGATCCCGTCCTTCGTCCCGCCTCCGGACCTCCGCCCCGGCGAGTACCGCATGATGCAGGAGGACGTGGACCGGTCGCAGGAGTTCCGCAAGTGCATCGAGTGCTTCCTGTGCCAGGACACCTGTCATGTGGTCCGCGACCACGAGGAGAACAAGCAGGTGTTCGCGGGCCCGCGCTTTCTGATGAGGGTCGCGGAGCTGGACATGCACCCACTGGACGCGGCCGCGGAGACAGGCCTGGACCGCAGGCGCACGGCCCAGGACGAGCACGGCCTCGGTTATTGCAACATCACCAAGTGCTGCACGGAGGTGTGCCCCGAGAGCATCCGGATCACGGACAACGCGCTGATCCCGCTGAAGGAGCGGGCGGTCGACCGCAAGTACGACCCGCTGGTGTGGCTCGGGTCGAAGATCAGGAGGCGTCCGGCGGCCGGGTGAAAGCCCGCCCGCGGGCGGGCGTCACACCCGCACGCGGCCGGCGCTCCGGCCGAGCAACTGGAGCACCGCGCCGGAGACCAGCAGCACAAGTCCGCAGGCGGACAGGACGTCGAGGGTCGTGCCGCTCACGGTGGGGGCGAACCTGAACAGCACGATCCCCACGACGAAGAGCAGGGCCCCGGAGCCCCACAGCCGGGGCCGCAGCACCTGCCCCCGCCACCGCGGCATGATCAGCCGGCCGGTGGTGAGGGCCAGGGCACCCGTGAGGGCGTAGAGAACGACGACCACCGAAAAGGCGATCAGGGAGATGACGTGCAGCATCGGGTCCCCCGGTCTGTGTTGTCCTGATCATGGCACCGCCGCGCAGGGAAGGCCAGAGCCGCACCCCGGTGGCCGCCCGTACCGGGCACACTCCGCTCGCGGTGCCGCGCCATCGGCCCTACGCTCCGGAATGTGACGCCGCCCCACCGTCGACGCCGGCCGTGCCG
Organism: Streptomyces sp. NPDC093261; assembly: GCF_044753645.1. Lineage (NCBI taxonomy): Bacteria > Bacillati > Actinomycetota > Actinomycetes > Kitasatosporales > Streptomycetaceae > Streptomyces > Streptomyces sp. NPDC093261. Next base: position 530,430 of record NZ_JBIVNO010000002.1, on the reverse strand, counting down.
GGCCGCCGCGTACCGAGCCGTGCGACGGAGCCCTGCCGCGTTCGGAGCGGTCCTGGTGACGGCGGTCGCGGTGGGGGCGGTGGCCGGGGCCGCACGCGATCCGGCCCTCACCGCCGACCTGGCGCTGCCGCTGACCGTCGCGGTCGCCGCCATGGCGGTGGCGGTGTACACATCGGTGCGGCGCAGACGGCGCACGAGGACGCGCACGACGCCCGGCGGACGCGTGCCCACCGTCGTACCGCCGGACGAACTCGACCGGCGGGTGCAGCGGTTGCTCGTCGCGACCGACGACTGTGTGCGCACCAGCCGGGAGGAGCTGCGGTGGGCCGCCGCGCGCCTCGGGGACGGGGCGATACGGGGGCACGCCGAGGCGGTGGAGCTCGCCGCGTCGGACCTGGCGGCGGCCTTCCGGATGCGGCAGCGGCTCGATGACGGGGAGGGCGGGGCACAGGCGCCGCTGGAGGGGATCATCACGCGGTGCGAGGCGGCCGGGCGGAGACTGGATGCCCAGACGCCGGGGTTCGACCGGACGCGGGCGCTGGAGCGGACCGCCCGGGAGGCGCTGGAGCGCGCCGAGGCAGGGCTGCGGGAAGCGGCGGCGCGGGTCACGGTGGCGGAGGGCACGCTCGCGGGGTTGCGGGAGCGGTATGCGCTGGCCGCGAGTCTGCCGGTCGCCGGCCACGAGGAAGTGGCCAAGAACCGGCTGGCCTTCGCCACGGCCTGCCTCCACCGGGGGCGCCGGGCCGTGGCGCGGGGGGAGACCGGGGACGCGGTGGTCCTGCTGCGCGCGGCCGAGGCCGCCATCGACCAGGCTGACCTGCTGGTGGCCGGTGTTGCACGACTGGCCTCGGCGCTGGCCGCGGCGGAGGACATCCTGCCCGCCGCCCTGACGGCGACGGAGACCGGCCTCGCGGAGGCCGCCCGGGAAACCGGCCGCGCGGAGTTGCGGACCCGGACCGTCCACGGGAAGGCGCTGGTGGCCGAGGTGCGCCGCGAACTGGACCAGGAGGGGCCGCCCGGGCCGGCCGCCGAGAAGAACACATCCGGTGACGCCAGGGCCGGCGGCCAGGAGGCGGCCGGGAGGCCTGGAGCGGGGAGTCCGGGGCCGGTGGGCCGGGGGGCGCTGGATCCGCTCGGGGCACTGCGGCGGCTGGAGGAGGTGACCGCCGGGCTGGACCGGGCGTCCCAACGACGGCCGGAGGGGGCGCGGGCCCTCGACCGGCTGGAGCGTGCCCTGCTCGTCGCCCGCAGCAGCGTCGGTGCCGCGTCGGACTATGTGACCACCCACCGGGGAGCCGTCGGCTGCGAGGCCCGCACCCGGCTCGCGGAGGCGGAGCGGCGGCTGCGCGCGGCGGAGCGCGCGGACACTCCCGTAACCGCCTCTGCTCCTGCGTCCCGGCCGGACCCGGCCGCCACCGCTGCCCCAGCCCCTGCCGCGGCGCTTTGCGAGGCCCAGGAGGCGGACGTGTTCGGCCGCCAGGCCCGGCAGCTCGCGGAGCGGGATGTGCGCGCGTACGGGACGCCGTACGGCGAAGGGCTGTGGACGGGCGGTGCCGTCCTCGGCGGGATCCTGCTCGACGCCCCGCGCCGTCCGGGCGCCCCGGCGGCCCACCCGGGCGACGGCGGTCCCGCGAGCTACGGCGGACCGGACACGCGGGCGCGCAGGGATGGCGGGGTCCTGTTCCGGCCGGAGCGCTCCCCCTAGAACATCGGTCCGGAGCACCCCTCTAGAACAGGCTCAGCAACGCCTCCGCCGGGTCCACGATCCCGTTCTCGCCGTCCGGGAGCGGGAGTTCGAACCAGACCGTCTTGCCGCGCGGCGTGCGCCGCGAGCCCCAGGCCGCGGAGAGCAGGCCGACCAGTTGCAGGCCGCGGCCCCCCTCGTCCGTGTCCCGGGCGCGCCGGCGGCGCGGCTGGACCAGGCCCGCGTCCCACACCTCGCACACCAGCGTCCGGTCGAGCAGCAGCCGCAGTCTGATCTCGCCCTCGCCGTACCGCAGGGCGTTCGTCACCAACTCGCTGACCAGCAGCTCCGTGGTGTCCACCAGGGGCTCGAGGCCCCAGGCGAGCAGCCGGCCGCGCGCGTACTCCCGGGCCCGGCCCACACTGCGCGGCTCCCGCGGCAGCGTCCAGTCCCCGACGCACTCCGCCGGCAGCCCCTGGACACGTGCCATCAGCAACGCGATGTCGTCCTCGCCGTGATGGGTGTCCAGGGTGTTGAGGACGTGGTCGCAGACGTCCTCCAGGGGCTGGGTGGGGTCCGTGAGCGCGCCGACGAACGCCTGGAGGCCCTCGTCCAGTGGATGGTCCCGGGACTCGACCAGGCCGTCCGTGTAGAGCGCGAGCAGGGCGCCCTCCGGCAGCTCGACCTCCACCTCCTCGAACGGCTCGCCGCCCACGCCGAGCGGCATCCCGGGCGGCACGTCCAGCATCAGCGCGGGCTGGCCCGGCTCCACGACCACCGGTGGGAGATGGCCGGCGTTGGCGAACGTGCAACGGCGCGTGACCGAGTCGTAGACCGCGTAGACACAGGTCGCCAGATACACCTCGGACAGGTCGGCCTCGCGCGGCCGGCGGGCGGCGCGGGTGGCCTGCTGGACGCCTCCCGGGGCGCCGAGGTTACGGGCGATCTCGTCGAGCTGGGCCAGGACCTCGGCCGGTTCGAGGTCGAGCTGCGCCAACGTCCGGACGGCCGTGCGCAGTTCGCCCATGGCGACGGCGGCGCGCAGGCCCCGCCCCATGACGTCGCCGACGACCAACGCGGTGCGGTGGCCGGGGAGTTCGATGACGTCGAACCAGTCGCCGCCGACCTCGCTCGGCCGGCCGGTGGCCGCGTTGCCGGGCAGATAGCGGCAGGCGATGTCCAGGCCGGAGGCCTCCGGGTCGCCGGGCGGCAGCAGGGACCGTTGCAGTATCAGGGCGCGTTCGTGCTCGCGGCGGTAGAGGCGCGCGTTGTCGATACAGACCGCGGCGCGCGCGGCGAGTTCGACGGCAAGCGCGCGGTCGCGTTCGCCGAACGGCTCGCTGCCCTTCGCGCGGGAGAACTTGGCGAGGCCGACCACGGTGTCGTGCGCGACCATCGGGACGGCCAGTGTGGACTGGATCAGGCCACCGTCCTCGGCGGGGATGTTCCGGGGGCGGGCGGTCCGCAGGGCGTCCGCGCAAGGGGAGTTGAAGGCGTAGTGGTGGACGGAGCCGACCGCGAGGGGCTCGGTCCCGCCGGCGAAGGGCAGGCCGGCGACGGCGCTGGAGAACGCGACGCGGCGCAGCTCGGCGCTGCCGTCGGCCAGGCCCGGCGGGGTCTCGTCGCCGGCCAGGAGCCCTTGGTGGAGGTCGACGGTGGCGAGGTCGCAGAAGCCGGGCACGACCACGTCGAGAAGTTCCCGGGCGGTGGTCTCCAGGTCGAGGGAGTTGCCTATGCGGGCGCCCGCCTCGTTCAGGAGGGCGAGGTTGCGGCGGGCGGCGGCGGCCTCGCGGGCGGCGGCGCGGCGGGCGGTGACGTCGATGCCGAGCCAGGCGATGCCGATGGGGTGTCCGCTGCCGCTGTGCACGCGGTAGAGGTTGACGGACCAGTGCCTGCGCTCCTCGGAGCCCGGGACGAAGCCCGTGACGTGCATGTCCGTGATCGAGTCGCCGGTCTCCAGGACACGGCGCAGGGTCGCCGCGACGCGGTCGGCCTCCGGGGACTGGAGATAGTCGTGGACGGAGCGGCCGCGGTGCTGGTCGGGGGTGCCGCCGAAGGTCGAGGCGAACCGCTCGTTGGCACGCCGTACCCGCAGGTCCTGGTCGATCAGCAGGAAGCCGAAGGGAGATTGACCGAAAATCGCCTGCGAGGCGGCGAGATCCGTCTCGATGCTGCGGAGCGTGCGGACGTCGACGACGATACACACGGCGGCCCGGTCGCCGTCCTCCGTCACGGTGGGCATCACATAGACCTCGGCGAGCCCCTGGGTCCGCTTCGCGTCGGGCGTCCGGAAGGGGATGACGCCGGTCCATTCCCGGCCGTCGAGGATCTCGGCCATCTTGCGCTGGCCGCGCTCACGCAGCTCGGGCGCGACGAACGCCTCGATGGGGTCCATGCCGACGGCCCGCTCGCGGGGGATGCCGAAGAGCTGCTCGGCGCGCAGGCTCCACTGGTCGACATGCCCGTCGGGGCCGATGGAGAACGAGGCGACCTTGATGTAGTCGTAGAGCGAGCCGGGCGGACTGCTCTGCCACAGGGCGCCGCTCGTCGCGTCGCGCGGTTCGACGGCCACGGCGGAATCCACCGCGGCCGCGTGCCTTGCGCCGCCCGACGGGTCCTCGGACTCCGTGGCCTTCGCTGGTATCTCGCTCACGCGAACCGTCCCCTCCAGCTCACCGCGTCCGGCACCGGTCACCGGGGGCGGCTGCCCGCAGTATCCAGCACTACGGTGCCGCACAACACGGTGTTCACGATCACAGCACGGTCCCGATGCTTTTTGGACCGGCCGGGCCATACTCCCAGTCTTCTAACCAGGTGAAGCCCGGTCGAACCCCCCTGTCCGTGGTCTGCGGTCAGCCGGGAACCGCCAGCTCGAACCAGACCGTCTTGCCGGTGTCCGCCGGGCGGGTCCCCCAGCGCCGCGAGGAGTGGGCGACCAGTTGGAGGCCACGGCCGTCCTCGGACTCGGAGTCGGCGGTGCGCTCGCGGGGCGGGTCGGGCAGCGTGTCGGAGACCTCGACGAGCAGACGGGGGGTGGCACCGCCGGTGCGGACGAGACGGACTCCGATGGGGCCTGTGGCGTGCCGCAGCGCGTTGGTCACCAGCTCGCTGACCAGCAGCGCGGCGACATCGCCGATCTCGTCGAGCCCCCAGGCGCGCAGCTGGCCCCGGACAACGGCGCGAGCGCTCCGTACCGCACCGGGGTCTGCGTGGAACGTCCACTCGGCGCTGGTGCCTTCCGTGTCGAGCACGCCGATCACTTCCCGGGCCAGATGCTCATCATGTCCGGTTTCGAGGGCTTAATGGGCACATACCCGGTATCAGGAGCGCCTTACCGCGCGCCAGGGCGCACTGTGGCACGAACGGCGTAGGGGAGCATGGGCGAACGGCGTAGGAGAGCACGGGCCGCGGGAGCACCACCTGCCCCGGCCGCCTCAGCCCTCAGTCCTTATCGATTCCATACGGCCAGCACGGCCTTGACCGCCGCCACGTCCTGGTCGAGCCAGTCCACGTCCCAGATCTCATCGGGGGTCAGCCAGCGCAGCGCGTCGTGGTCCTGCAGGGGCTCGGGGCGGCCGGCGAGCAGGCGCGCGGTCCACACCCGCAGGACGTACCCCGGCTTCAGCGGCCACTCCCCCGGCACACGCCCGACCGGCTCCGCGGTCACACCGAGTTCCTCCCGCAGCTCGCGCACGAGGGCGTGCTCGGGGGTCTCGCCCGGCTCGACCTTGCCGCCGGGCAGCTCCCAGCGGCCGGCCAGCTCCGGGGGCGCACTACGGCGCGCGGCCAGGAGGCGGCCGTCGTCCAGCAGGGCGGCGCCGACCACCACGATCGGTTGCGTCATGCGCCGGAGCCTACGGGAGCGCGCGGCGGATCACACTCCGGGCCGCTCACCCCGCCGGGCGCCCCCCTGGCCGATGCGCTCGACCCAGTAGAGCTGCTTGTGCCCGCGGTCGTCGAGGCTGTCCACGATCTTCTGGGCCTCGGCGCGGGTTGCGTACCTGCCCACGCGGTAGCGGTTGCCGTTGTCGTCCTGCCGTATGACGAGCCAGGGAAGAGTGACCGTGCTGTCGTTCACCGCGCCCCTCCACTTCCGGCCCCCGGCTCCCGCCGCGCCCCGCCCACCAAGGAAACCGCACTGCGCATATGCCCGAGCCTACGCCTAACCTTCACGGAGCGAATACGGCTTTTCACAAAGAGGTACGCAACCAGCCACGTCACAGGGGCGCGCGCCGTCGTGTGCGCCGTCACACGCGCCCCGCGCGCATACAGAACAGCCCGGAACACGGAGGGATCGCGAGGCGAAGCACACGAAGAAACGACCGGATTGCGACCGCGCCGAGAGCGGACGGCCCCCATTGAGGGGTCGACTCAACTTCCTTGATGGACAGCCGACTTGGGGCCCGACTGACGGCCGCCCGCGTAGAGAGGACCTGAACCCAGGGCGGAGGGCGTGCCGCCGGGGGCCGCGCACGACCCCTCTCACTTCACCGGCAGGTGGGAGGCCCCTACTCACCGGCAGGTGGGAGGCCCCTACTCACCGGCAGGTGGCATGCCGCTACTTCACCGGCAGGTGGGAGAGCCCCTACTTCACCGGCATGTGGCACGCCGCTACTTCACCGCAGGTGGGAGAGCCCCTACTTCACCGGCAGGTGGTACGCCACCCGATAGCGATCCGCCGGCACCACCACATCCGCCGTTTCCACCGGGCGACCCGAGGCGTAGTAGGTCCGCTGGACGACCAGCACGACATGGCCCGGGACGCCGCCCAGCGCGAGCAGTTCCTCCGCGAGGCCGGGGCGGGCGCCCACCTCCTCCGTGACGTTGTCCACGATCACGTCGATGGCCGCCATGCGCTCGACGACCCCCATGCCGCCGAGGGGTCCCTCCTCGGGGAGCATCACCGGGGTGCGGCCGGTCAGCGCGAGGGGCTCCCACGACGTGGAGAGCATCATCGCCTCGCCCGCCTCCCGGAAGACGTACTTCGTGCGCATCACGCGGTCACCCGGCTGGATGCCGAGCCGCTCGGCGATGGCGCCGCTCGCCTCCCTCTGCTCGCTGCGCGACTCCCAGGTGCCACGCACGGAAGCGTCCGCCTGCTCCTGGCGGAAGGGGGTGGCACCGCCCTGAGGCCGGAACCCCGAGCGGGCCACCCGGCGCGGCACCGGCCGCTCCCGGACATAGGTGCCCGACCCGGAGCGGCCCTCGACCAGCCCCTCGGCCATCAGGACCTTGCGGGCCTCCAGGGCGACCGTGTCCGAGACGCCGTACTCCTCGCGAATGCGGGCCTGAGAGGGGAGGCGTGTGTGCGGCGGCAGCAGCCCGTCGACGATCTTCTTACGGAGATCACCCGCGACACGCAGATACGCCGGCTGCTCACCGAAAGTCACTGGCCGCTCCCATCAGCTTGTACAGACAGCAACAGCCTGGCAACCGTGGGTTGTGTCACGCAAGTGGTGGCCAGAGAATCACTCGATGTGATGACAGGGTTGGCCCGGCGTCTTTACGCAGGCATTTCCTGCCCGGGTATCGCCGCCGTCACACCTGTTTTCTGTCGTCGGAGGCCCCTCCGAAGCCCTCGCCGTCCTCGGTGTCCCGCGACGGAGGAGTCGTGGCCAGGCCCAGAGCCTTGCGCGCCGTGACCGCCGCACGGCCCCCAGGAGCGGCTGCCCCGGTCGTAGTGGACGTGGAAGGTGTCGGCGTCGGCGGCAGCCGCCGCCCCACCCCACTCCTCGCGGGCCCGGTCCAGGGCCGCCGTCTGAACGGCGACCGGCCCTTTGGCACCCTCCGGTCAGGAGTGGGCGGGCAGCCGCCGGGTCTGGTCGGCGAGCGCCGTGGCGACCCGCGCCGCCCACTTGCGATGGCCCGGCAGCTCAGCGCCGGCGGGGCTCCTGGACGGGCCGACGACGGCGCGGGACCGCCCGCGCGGGGGCGTCCCGCGCGGGCGGTCCCGCGAGACTGGCGAGGGCCCCGGAACCGGGGACGAAGAGCCGCGATCAGAACCGGAGCGCCCAGGAGTCGATCTTCCCCGTGTCGAACATCGCGTAGTCGCCGACCCTCAGCCGCCAGGTGCCGTTCGCCGTCCGGGACGGGGCGTTCACGGTGTACGTGGTGTTGATGTCGTGCGTACTGCCGCCGGATCCCAGGGGCTTGAGGAGGTACGTGATGCCGTCCGGCGCGACCAACTGGACCTGGAGGTCGCCGATGTAGGTGTGCGCGATGTGCACCTCGACGGCGAGGGACGCGGGGGCCTTGCCCGGGACCCCGGTGACCGTGATCGGCGACTCGACGGTGGAGAAGTCGCGGATCGGGTAGTCCGTGGTGTTCACGAAACGGGGCCGGGACGGGGGCGGCGGGGTGGACCCGCCCGCGGCGACGTCGAGCAGCCGGTTGGGGGAGCCGCTTCCCGGGGAGGTGACGACACCGGTGGTCGCGGCGGCCGTCAGCGCGGCGGCGACCTGCGCGGGCGTGGCCCCCGGGTGGTCACCCAGATAGAGGGCAGCCGCCCCCGTCACATGCGGCGTCGCCATCGACGTACCGGACAGCGTGGCTGTGGCCGTGTCGCCGGTGTTCCACGTGGACTTGATCGAGGAGCCCGGCGCGAAGAGGTCCAGCGTCGAGCCGTAGTTGGAGTAACCGGCGCGCGCGTCGCCCTGCGCGACGGCACCGACGGTGATCGCCTCGCCGACCCGGGCGGGTGAGTAGCCGGAGGCGTCGTCGTCGCTGTTGCCCGCGGCGACCGCGAAGGTGACGCCCGAGGCGATGGTGTTCCGGACGGCGGTGTCGAGCGCGCTGTCGGCGGAGCCGCCGAGGGACATGTTGGCCACGGACGGGCCGCTGTGGTGCTGGGCCACCCAGTCGAGGCCCGCGACGACGTTGTCCGTGGTGCCGTAGCCCGAGTTGTCCAGGACGCGGACGGCGACGATCTTCGCCTTCTTGGCGACGCCGTACGCGGTACCGGCGACCGTGCCCGCGACATGGGTGCCATGGCCGTTGCCGTCCTGGGCGACGTTGTCGTTGTCGACGGCGTCGTAGCCGTAGGAGGCGCGACCGCCGAAGTCGCTGTGGGTGATGCGAACGCCGGTGTCGATGATGTAGGCGGTCACGCCCTGCCCCGCCGAGTCGGGGTAGGTGTATCCGCCGTCGAGGGGCAGGTTCCTCTGGTCGATGCGATCCAGCCCCCAGGAGGGCGTAGGGGACTGGGTGGACGCGATGTGGAGGACGCGGCTCTGGACGACGGAGGCGACCGCCGGGTCCGCGGCGAACCGCCGCGCGGCGGACGCGGTGGCGTGGATCGCGTAGCCGTTGAGCGCCTTCACATAGGTGTGCCCGATGGTGCAGGCGTACTTCCGGGCAAGTTCCCTGCCGCTCTGGGAGTCGGCTCGCACGCCGTTCTTGAGGAGGACGATGTAGCTGCCCGGGACGGTGTCCGCCGTGCCCTCGTACCGGACCGTGCCCTGGGGGACGGGCGCCGCGTGGGTGGGAGCGGCGCAGACGAGGCCGACGAGCAGAGCCGCCGTGCCGATCCCGGCCAGTCGTCGCCGAGCCTGCCGCATCACTGGCATCCGGGAGTCCTCCTCATCGGTGGAAACGCTGTTGGCGCCTCGGTGGTGGTGCGGGTGCGCGAGGCGTGCGACGGTGCGGGCGCGACGAGCGCGAGCCCAACACGGGCATGAGACGGCGATCATGACATAGCGTTACGAACCGGACAACTACCCTGGCCGCATGACACTGTTGCCGGACTGTTTCTGCCCGGCGGACGGCACCCGCGTGACCGCGGAGTCGCTCGCCTGGTGCTGCCCCGTCTGCCGGGGGCCGCTGGACCTGGACTTCGCGCCGACCCCCGCACCGCTCAAGTCCGTCAAGGGACGGGTGAACTCCCTGTGGCGGTACGCGGAGACCCTGCCGCTGGCCACCCCCTCGATCAGCCTCGGTGAGGGCCGTACGCCGCTCGTGGAGCTGAGGGACGGCATCTGCGCCAAGCTCGACTTCCTGATGCCGACCCTGTCCTTCAAGGACCGCGGCGCGGTGCTGCTCATCGGACTGGCGCAGCGGCTGGGCCCGCGGCAGGTGGTCTCCGACAGCAGTGGCAACGCGGGCACCTCGATCGCCGCGTACTGCGCCCGGGCCCGCCTGCCGTGCACGGTGTACGTGCCGGAGGGGACCTCCGCCGAGAAGCGGGAGCAGATCGGGGCACACGGAGCACGGGTGCACCTGGTCGACGGCGACCGGGAGGCGGCGGCGCAGGCGGCCCGTCAAGCGGCGGACGAGCCGGGGGTGTTCTACGCCTCGCACGCCTACAACCCGTACTTCCTGCACGGCACCAAGACCTGCGTGCACGAGCTGTGGGAGGACTTCGGGGGTCGGCTCCCGGATGTGCTCGTACTGCCCGTCGGCAACGGCACTCTGCTGCTCGGCGCGACCCTGGCCGTCGCCGAGCTGTTCGCGGCGGGCCTGATCGACCGCCGCCCGGCGCTGTACGCGGTGCAGGCAGCGGCGGTCGCACCGCTGGCGCACGCCTGGGAGGAGGGCGCCGAGGACCTGACGGGCCCCACGCCCATGGCCCCCACGTTCGCCGAGGGCATCGCGATCCCCCGCCCTCCGCGGGCCCGCCGGATCCTGCGCGCGGTACGCGACTCGGGCGGCCGGTTCCTGACCGTGACGGAGGATCAGATTCGGCACGCCCAGCAGGATCTGGCGTCCCAGGGCCTGTATGTCGAGCCGACGGCGGCAGTCGGCTGGGCGGCGGCGCGGGAGGGGCTGCTGGAGTCGATTCCCCCGTCCCGGCTCCGCTCGAACGGCGGGATCGCCCCAGTGGTGGTGCCGCTGTGCGGGGCCGGGCTGAAGACGGGGCCGGCCCGTGGCTAGCCGGGGCGGGGGGAGGAGCGGGTGCGGGTTTCGGGTGTGGGCTGATGTCGTAGGAAGCGGGGGTGCGATCCCAGGCGTGCGCTGACGCCGAAGGAAGCGGGTGCGATCCCAGTCATGCGCTGACGCCGAAGGAAGCGAGCTCGGTCCCAGTCGTGCGCTGACGCCGAAGGAAGCGGGTGCGATCCCAGTCATGCGCTGCCGCCGAAGGGAGTGGGCGCAGGTCCCCGCGGGTCCCGGGTCAGGCCGGTTCGGTGGCCAGCCGCTGCTGCTCCTCCTCGACGATGCGGCGGGCCAGGGCCGCGTCCGAGACGTCGACGGCGTCCGGGGTGGCCTCCGCGACCTCGCTGCGCCGGGCGTAGGCGTCGAAGAGGCGATCCTTGTTCTTCAGGATGCGCAGCAGCCGGTCGTCCACCGTGTCCGTCGCCAGCAGACGGTGCACCTGGACCGTGCGGACCTGGCCCATGCGATGGGCGCGGGCCACGGCCTGGTGCTCCAGCGTCGGCTTGACCTGCGGCTCGCACAGGATCACCACGGAGGCCGCCTGGAGGTTCAGGCCCGTGCCGCCCGCCTCGATCTGGGCGAGCAGCACCGCATGCCCGTCGGCCGCGGCGAAGTCGTCCACCAGCCGCTGCCGGCGGGCGGCGGGTACCTCCCCCGAGACGGACCCGACCACGCCGTCCCCGAGAACGCGGCGCACCGTGGCGAGCACGTCGCGGAAGTACGAGAACACCACCACCTTCAGCCCGTTCTCCGCGGCCTCCCGCACCAGCTCGCGCAGCCGGCGCAGCTTGGCGGAGTGCTCGGCGTCGGCGTACGCGGCCCGGCGCATCGCCATGAAGTTCCCCTCGGTGACCGCCTTGCGGTAGGCGTCCCGGTCCGCGTCGCTCGGCTCCTCCCAGGCGTCGACCTGCACCAGCGCGGGCAGCTCGGTGAGGACGTCCTGCTGGTTGCGCCGCAGATAGGCGGGGGCGACCGCCGCGCGGAAGGCATGCGGCCCGGCGGCCCCGGCGCCCTGGTGGACCACGGGCAGCAGATCGGGGCGGAGGTGGCGGACCAGGGCCCGGAACTCGTGCACCCGGTTCTCCATGGGCGTGCCGGTCAGGAAGAGGACACGGCCACAGGCCTCGGTCCACACCGTGACGGCCCTGGCGCGCCGGGTGCCGGGGTTCTTGACGTAGTGCGCCTCGTCGACGACGAGCATGCCGGGCGGTGTGCCGCCGGGCGCGGGCAGGGTGTGCAGCGTGTCATAGGTGGTGACGGCGACACCGCCGCGCTCACGCCACTCCTCGTGGGCCTCCAGGCGGTCCGGCCCGTGCACGGGCAGCGCGCGCAGGGTGCTGCGGGCGGCGATTTCCCGAGTCCAGTTGATCAGTACCCCGGCCGGGCAGACGACGAGGAAGTGGCTGTGCCCCTCGGCCGCGAGATGGGCGAGCGCGGCGATGGCCTGGACGGTCTTGCCGAGGCCCATCTCGTCGCCGAGCACGACGCGGCGCTGGGCGAGGGCGAACCGGGCACCGAAGGACTGGTAGCCGCGCAGGGAGACCCGGCGGTGCGTGTCGTCGAGCGGCTGGGCGCGCACCCGCTCGGCGACCTCCGCCGGCAGGGAGCCCGCACCGGCTTCGACGCCGGGGCCCTGTGCGCAGATCTCGGCGAGCAGGCTGTAGTACTCCGCGGACCGCACCTCGAAGTCGACACGCGCCTCCAGTTCGGAGACGGGGCCGCGCAGCAGGTCGGCGTTGGCCTGGGCGAGCAGCAGCGGTACGGCGCGGGCCGCCGCGTCGGCCAGCAGCTCCCCGGTCCCCGCGACCGCGGCGAGCGCCTCCTGACGTCTGCGCCGTCCGAGGAGCGCGAGACGCAGCCGTGCGCCGGCGGTCCGGGCCGCGGGCAGCAGGGTGCCGAGCCGTTCGTCGAGCCGCGCGGCGGCGTCAACGGCCCGGTGCAGTTCGGGCCCGGCCTCGACGAGAGGGTGCAGGGCGGCGAGGAGGGCGGTGGTGCGCGGGTCGGGGCGGTCCACATCGAGGCGGACGGTGACCGTCTCCTCGACGGCCGCCGCGATCTGCCGGGCGGCGGCGAGCGCGCGGTCGGCGGTCTGCTGCCCCACGCCGGGCACCTGGCGCAGCTCGTAGCGGCCGGCCTCGTGCACGGACCGCACGCTCGCGAACCCGGCGGCCTCGATCGCCGCGATCCGCAGCCGCCCCTCGGTGGCGTCCTTCAGCCGGGCGACCGGGATGCCCTCCAGCTCCCGGGCGACGAGTTCCGCCCGCAGCGGCGCGAGGGCCGTCCGCACCGCCTCCAGCGCCCGGGCATGGTCGCCCAGCAGGGCACGCGCGGCGTCGTGCAGCCGCGTCGCCTCTGCCGACAGCGCCCGCGCCCCGCGCCCCACCGGCGCCGCGCCGCCGCCCCCGGCCGTCCCCACAGCCCCCATGTCGCCCCTCGTGTGCGGTGCCGCCCCGATGCGCGCACATCCTGCCATGGGGCACCGACAGGGGCGGCCGCCCCCGATGCCCGTTGTCGCGTGCTCGCGGCCCTGGACGAGGAGCCGTCCCGCGGGGGAGGCGGGGTCGCCCCGGGGCGGGCAGCGGAGTGCCACCAGGCCGTGCGAAACGGCCGAAAGATACTTCTGTTGTTAATCCTGGACAGGAGGGGCAGTGTGGGTGACAGTGCCTCACAGTCGACTTTGTCCGACATTAAGGGTGATAGCTACACCTGGAGGGATCATGCCACAAGCACAAACAGGTGGCCGGATCCCCTACGAAACCGCGCAGACCACACAGAGCGTCGGGCGAACGGCGGTCGGGCCTCCCGCCCGGCTGCTCCCGGCCGGCGGCCCGCACCGTCTGCCCCGGTTCCGAAGCGGGCACCAGGCGTGAGGCTCTCCGGTGGCACCACGTCCGCCAGCCGCCCCGCTCCCGGCTCGGCGGTGGGCCGGAAGGGGCTCAAGAGCGGCGCGCTGGGCCTGTTCTCCTCGGTCGTCATGGGCCTGGCCTCCACCGGCCCCGCCTACAGCCTCGCGGCCACCCTGGGACTCATCGTGGCAGGCGTCGGGCTCCAGGCCCCGATCATCACCATCCTGGCGTTCGTGCCGATGCTGCTGATCGCATACGCCTACCGGGAACTGAACGCCAGCAACGCCGACTGCGGCACCGCCTTCACCTGGGCGACCCGCGCCTTCGGGCCACGCGTCGGCTGGATGGGCGGCTGGGGCATCATCGTCGCCGACGTGCTCTTCATGACCAATGTCGCCGAGATCGCCGGGATCTACGGCTTCAGGCTGCTGGGCTACGACGCGCTGGCGCACAACCGGGCGTGGACGACCCTGGCGGGCGTGGTCTGGATCGCCGTGATGACCGCGATCTGCTACGTCGGCATCGAGCTCTCGGCCGCCGTCCAGCGCTGGCTGCTGTGCCTGGAGGTGGCGGTGCTCGTCCTCTTCGCGGTCACCGCACTGGTCAGGGCCTACACCAGCGCTTCCCCGACGGCCATGCATGTGTCCGCCTCCTGGTTCAACCCCGTCGAGGTGCCCTCGGCGAGGGCGCTGACCTCGGGCATCCTCGCGGCGGTCTTCCTCTACTGGGGCTGGGACAGCGCCGCCTCCGTCAACGAGGAGACCGTGGACAGCGCGCGCACCCCCGGGCGCGCCATGCTCGTCTCGGTTGTGCTGCTCCTGGTCACCTACGGACTGGTGTCCACGTCGGCGCAGGCGTTCGCCGGAGTCGGGACCTCGGGCATCGGGCTGGGCAACCGCGACAACGCGGGCGATGTGCTGTCCGGGCTGGGCGACGCCGTCTTCAGCGGCAACGGCGCGGGACCGTTCCTGTCGAGGCTGCTGATCCTGATGGTGCTGACCTCGGCGCTGGCCTCCACCCAGACCAGCATCCTGCCCCTGGCCCGCACCGTCTTCTCCATGGCGGCCCACAAGGCCGTCCCCTCCCAGCTGGCCCGGATCCACGGCAGGTTCCTCACACCGACGTGGTCGACCGTCGCCATGGGCGCTCTCTCGATCGCCGTACTGATCCTGCTGACCTCGTTCAGCCGGAACGTCCTCGCCGACTCGATCGACGCGGTCGGCCTCGCGATCACGTTCTACTACGGGCTCACCGGCTTCGCCTGCGTCTGGTACCACCGCAGGGTCCTCACCCGCAGCGCCCGCGACCTCGCCTTCAAGGGCGTGCTGCCGGGACTGGGCGGGCTGATCATGCTCTTCCTGTTCCTCTACGCCGCCTTCGACGTCTACTCGAACCCCCGGTTCAACTCGACCGTCATCACCCTGCCGTTGATCGGGCGCACGGGCGCGGCCTCGGTCGTGGGCCTGGGGGCCCTGCTGATCGGCTTCCTGCTGATGCTGGTGGTCACCAGGGAACACTCCGCGACCCTGAAACTCCAGCGGAGCCTGCTCCCGCGCACCCTGCCCTCGGTAACCGCCCTGGAGGCGGACAGCCGCCATCTGCCCGCGGACAGCGGATCCGGTGTAGGCGGCGACTGGTTCGACGTCATCCCGTTGTCCGGGACCCGGGTCGGGCTGGTCGTCGGGGATGTGCTCGGCGGCGGACTGCGGGCCGCCGCCACCATGGGGCGCCTGCGCACCGGCGTGCAGGTCCTGGCCCGGCTGGACCTGGCACCGGACGAGCTGCTCGCCCGTCTCGACGACCTGGTCGAGCAGACCGCGCACGAACCGGTGACGGGCCACGAGCGGGGCCCCGACAGGGCGCACACCGACGAGGCCAGGGGCGTGACCTGCCTGTACGCCGTGTACGACCCGGTCTCGGGACGGTGCAGCCTGGCGCACGCGGGCCAGCCGCTGCTGATGGTCGTCGAACCGCACACCGGCGTCGCCGACTGCCCCAGACTGCCGTCCGGCTCACCGCTGGGGGTGGCCGGACCGCCCTACGAGAGCACCGAACTCCAGCTGCGGCCGGGCAGTGTCCTCGCCCTGTTCTCGGGCGGCCTCCTCCAGGCGGCGGGCAGCCGCGAAGCCGGACTCGCCGAGCTGGCCCGGATCCTCACCGGCCCCCGGCAGCCCCTTCGCGAGCTGAGCGACCGGGTGGTGTCCACACTGCTGCCGGGACCACTGGACGAGGACGCGACACTGCTCCTGGCGCGCACCCGGACGCTCGACCAGAAACAGTTCGCCCAGTGGGAGCTGCCCGCGGACCCGGCGGCGGTCGCCGTCATCCGCACCACCGTCGGCAAGCAGCTCGAGGAGTGGGGGCTGGAGGACCTGGCCTTCACCACCGAGCTGGTCCTCAGCGAGCTGGTCACCAACGCCATCCGCTATGTCGGAGGGCACATCCAGGTGCGTCTGATCCGTGACCAGGCCCTGATCTGCGAGGTCTCCGACACCGGGCACAGCGCCCCCAATCTGCACCACGCCGCCAGCGACGACGAAGGGGGCCGGGGCCTGTTCATCATCGCCCAGGTGACCCATCGGTGGGGGACGCGCTACACCCCCACCGGCAAGACCATCTGGGCCGAGCAGACCCTGCCGCCGGGCCAGTGAGGCCGGGGACAGGCGCCCACCCGGGACCCGTGAGCACCACGCGCGCGGGGGCCGCGGCGCGGACTGCGCCACGGCCCCCGCGACGGGATCACCGGATGATCGGGCGACAACCCCCGTGCCGGCGGCCCGGCGGCGGCGCACCACGAACCGCCGCGCGCCTTTCCCGTGTGCCCTACGTCGCTTCTCACTGCCGGAGCGGCCATGGGACCAGCGGGCGAGCGCACGGCCGTGCGACCGGCGCCACCCGGCCATGATCACGGCGTTACGCCGATCGCGGGAATGCGCTATAGTCGATCTTGCGCCGGTCACCGGAACTCCCGGAAACCGAACGCGCGTTGGTGGTCCAAGGAAAGACGCCCCGCTTCCTGCGGGGAGATGCAGGTGCGAGGCCTGCCCGGCGCTCGAAGACGATCCCCACTCGCTGATGCGGGTGGGGATCGTTGCGTTGCACCGACCACCGCCACCGGGGCCGGTTCCGCAAGCCGTACCTCGGCGCGAAGCCGCCGCACCCCGCCACCCGTCCGGGTACACCCGGTCCAAGGGGGGCGACTCCCTGACGAGGCCCGGCCACGGGAGTTCGCCGACCGGCTCCATGCCCGCTGCGAGGCCGCGGGCGCCCGTGCGAAGCGGGCACGGTGTCAACGCCCGAGCACTCCTCCTCCGTTGACATCGAGGAACTCGCCGCTGGTGTCGGCCTGCACCGCGCCCCGAATCGGCGCCGGACTCTCCGGTCCCCCCAGTTCGGCGTCGACCGGCCTGTCAGCCGGAGTCGGTCTTCGCCCAGCCCTTGGTGACCTTCTCTTGCGCCTTCCGCACCTGCGCGTCTGTGGGGAAACGCGTGGTCCCCTCAACCGTCGGCAGCCGTGCGGCGGCGGCCTCGTCGAGGGTACCGCCCCGCTTCATGGCGTCCATGAGCACCGGGCGGGCGTAGCTCTTGAGCCGCAGGTTCTGGCCCTCTGCGCTGAAAAGGTACTCCTCCCACAGCCGGGCAGCCGCCGGGTGCGGAGCGCTCTTGCTGATCGCCTGCGCGTAGTACTGGGCGAAGCTGCCGTCGAACGGGATGGAGACCTGCCAGTCCACGCCCTTGTCTCGGAGCTCGTCGGCGTAGCCGAGGTTGATGTAGTCCCAGTTGATGCTGATGGGCGTCCGGCCGTCCTCGACCGTTGCCGTGGTGGAGTTGAGGGGGGTGAAGTTGCCGTTCTTCTTGAGCTTGGCGAAGAAGTCCAGACCCGGCTGGATGTCGTCGAACGACCCGTTGTTCGCCAGTGCGGCCGCGTAGACGCTGGAGAAGCCGGTCCCGGACCGGGGCGGAGGGCCCTCGAGCGCGATCTTGCCCTTGTACCCGGGCTTCAGCAGATCGGCGAAGGTCCGAGGACAGGGCTTGACGCGGCTCGCGTCGCAGCCGATGGAGATGTAACCCCCGTAGTTGTTGTACCAGCGGGCCTGAGGATCCTTCTGATAGGCGGGGATCGAGTCCCAGGCAGCGACCTTGTACGGTGCGAGCAGACGCTGCCCGGCCGCGGCCCGCGCGAACGTGTCGCCCACGTCGATCACGTCGGGTGCCTCCGGCCGGTTGCGGCCGTTTCTCAGGGCATCGATCTCGTCCTCACTGTGGGCATGGGGACGGTCGAGCGTGACCTTGATCCCATACTTCTTCTCGAAGCCCTTGATCAGGCCGTCGTAGCCGGCCCAGTCGCGCGGAATCGCGATCGTCCTGACGGTCTTCTCCCGCTTTGCCGCAGCGATCAACGCGCGCATGCCGCCGGCGTTCTCGGCGGAGGTGGCCAGCGAGGGCTTCTGGGGCCGGGCCGGAGGCTCGTTCCCGCAGGCACTCAGGCCCAGTGCCACGAGGGCGGAGCAGCCGAGGACGGCCGCTGCTCGCGCACGAGCTGTGCTCACGGCGACTCCAGGTGCGAAGGGAGCGAGGGTCGTCGCCGAGGGACGTCCGGTTGTCGCAGGACGGGCCGGGAACACCGGACTGGACGACCGGTGGCGTGCTGCCCTTCGGCGTGAGCCGCCGGCATCGCTCTACGTGGCGGGTCCTCGGCTGCGCCTCCCGGATTCCCGGACTCCGTGGGTCTGCCGCGCCGACGGAGTGTCCAAGTGGTCATCGAAGCCAGGGTAACCGGCCGCATCGGTTGCAGGATCCCTCCGGGAAAGCCTGCGAGCAGCTCTGACACGGCGGAAGGGCGGCCCCGTGCGCGGAGGCCGCGCCTGTCCGGTAGGCCGGGTGAAAACGCGGGTCGCGCGAGGTGCGCGGTGCCGTCACGATGCCCTGTCATCCCGTTCGTCGAGTTCGTCGAGTTCGTCGAGTTCGTCGAGCAGGAGATCGCCGAGTTGCTCCGCCACCGGCGCGGCGCCGTCGTGGAGGGACTGTTCCGCCCAGATGACTTTGCCGTGGGGCGTGTAGCGGGTGCCCCAGCGTTCGGTGAGCCGGGCGACCAGGAAGAGTCCGCGGCCACCTTCGTCCGTGGTCTTCGCCCGGCGGGGCCGGGGCGCGGTGCTGCTGCCGTCGCAGACCTCGAGGATCAGGGTGCCCGCGCCGGCGCCACCGACCGGCTCCATGCGCAGCAGCCGGACGGTGATGGGCTCTGTGCCGTAGCGGATGGCGTTGGTGATCAGCTCGCTGAGGACGAGCTCGGCGGTGAAGGCGATCCGCTCCAGGCCCCACTCCGCCAGCTGACGGGCGCAGGCGGTGCGCACCGGGGCCACCGCCGCGGGGTCACGGGGCACCGGCCACTCGGCGACCTGGGCAGGATCGAGCCGACGGGTACGCGCCACCAGCAGCGCGATGTCATCACTGGGCCGGTCGGGCAGCATGGCGTCCATCACCGCCGCGCAGGTGTCCTCCGGAGTGCGGTCGGGGCCGGTCAGAGCGGCCCGCAGGGCTGCCAGGCCGATGTCCAGGTCGCGGTTCCCGATCAGACCCTCGGTGTAGAGCACCAGCCGGGAACCCTCGGGGACGATCAGCTCGGCGCTCTCGAACGGCTGGTCGGCGCCCCGCCCCAGCGGCGGGGAGACGGGTACCTGGGGGAAGTCCACGGTCCCGTGAGGATGAACCACCGCCGGTCCCGGATGGCCCGCGGTGGCGATGGCCAGCTGCCCGGAGGTGGGGTCGTAGACGGCGTACTGGCAGGTCGCCCCGGTGACCCCCGGCCCGTCCTCCCCGGCGGCGGCGGCCTCCTCCGCGTCGAGGTGGGCCACCAGCTCGTCCAGGCGGCCCAGCAGCTCCTCCGGAGGCATGTCCAGGCCGGCGAAGTTGTGAACGGTGGTACGCAGCCGGCCCATGGTCGCCGCGGCGTGCAGCCCGTGGCCGACGACATCACCGACCACCAGCGCCACCCTGGCACCGGACAGCGGGATGACGTCGAACCAGTCCCCGCCCACCTCGGCCCGGGCCGGCAGATAGCGGTAGGCCACCTCGAGGGCGGACTGCGCGGGCAGGACGCGTGGCAGCAGACTGCGTTGCAGGGCGACGGCCATGGTGTGCTCACGGGTGTAGCGGCCGGCGTTGTCGATGCACACCGCTGTCCGGGCGGCCAGCTCCTCGGCGGTGGCCACGTCCTCCTCCTCGAACGGGGGAGAGCTGTTCGTCCGCCAGAACGCCGCCCTTCCCAGCACCACGCCGCGGGCCCGCAGCGGGACCACGAGCAGGGAGTGGATGCCGTGGCCGAGAATCCGCTGGGCGCCCTCGGGGTCCTGCGCGCGCCAGACCTCGCACGTGCCCAGGTCCCACACCGCAACCGCTCGGCCGTCGGCCGGCCCCACGGAGACGGGGTGGGTGGCGATGAACCGGCTCAGCTCGCCCATAAGGCCAAGGAGACGGGCCTCGTCCAGGCCGGTGACCGCGGTCAGGCGCGGCTCGCCGGTCACACCGGGTGGCTCCTCGCCGCGCAAGGCCTGGTCGAGCAGCTCGACGGTGACGACATCAGCCAATCGGGGCACCGCCACCTCCGCCAGTTCCTCGGCGGTGCGCTGCACATCCAGCGTGGTGCCGATCCGCATTCCGGCGTCGTAGAGCATTCTCAATCGTTCGCGCGCCCCCTCGACCGTGCCGTAGAGAGCCCACAGCTCAGTGGCGTCCCGAAGCGTCACCACGCTGCCACCCGGCCCACGAGGTGCGGTGGGCCGCTTGTTGACCGCCAGTAGCCGGTGGCCCGCCAGGTACAGCTCGTCAGTGGCCGGGAGGTCGGACGCCAGCAGCTCGGCAAGGTCCTCCTCGAGCCCGAGATCGGTGACGAGGTGCCGCTCCGCGTCCGCCGGCAGGTCCAGCAACCGCCGTGCCTCGTCGTTGGCCAGGAGCAGCCGGCCGCCGACGCCGATGATCAGCACTCCCTCCCGCACGGCATGCAGGACCGCGTCGTGGCGTTCGTACATCCGGGTCATCTCGGCCGCGCCCAGACCATGAGTCTGCCGCCGCAACCGCCGGCTCACCAGCCCCGCCCCGCCCGCCGCAATGGCAAGGGCCCCGACAGCACCGCCGAACAGGACGGGCAGCTGCCGGTCCACCCGGTGCCGCACCTTCTCGATCGTGACGGGAGCGGCGACGACGGCGACCACCGATCCGTCAGCCGCCCTCACGGGTACCGCCGAGACCACGGACAGCCCAAGGGTCCCCTGGAAGGTCCTGGTGAACGGCTTGCCTGCGGCCGCCTCCGCGTAAGGGCCGATCAGGTGTTTCCCGATCTGGTGGGGGTCACTGTGGGTGAGGACGACCCCGTCGAGCCCGTACACGATGATGGCGTCGACGCCCGCTGCCTTCCGGGCGGCCTCGGCGTGCGGCTGCAGCACCGCGGTCGGGTCGGGGCTGTTCAGTGCCGCCACGATCCCTGGGGAGTGCGCGAACGCCTGTGCCGCTGCGAGCGTCCGGTGCTCGGCGTCCATCACGCTGTCGCGTCGGGCCTGCGCGACGAGAGTCAGCAGTGCGGCGGCGACCAACAGCAGCACGAGCAGCAGCTGCAGGAGGAAGACCTGACCCGCGAGGCTGCGCACGCTCAACAGGGAGCGCAGACGCCACGGGCCCTGCCCCGCGCCTCTTTGACCGGGCCCACCACGCCCCCTGGGCGTATCGGGCACCGTACGCCCAGCACGCCCAGAAATTCCGCACATATACCCTTTCTATCGTTTCCTGGTCACGGACCACGAGGCGACCGGGGCGGACGGGCCTGCACCGCGGCGCCCATGACCGCGCTGCCCGAATGGGATGCGCCCCGGACTGGACGGCGGGCGGTGAGAAAGGGTTGGGGACAGGACCGAGGGAGGGGTGAGGGCAGGGACAGGAGGCGATGGCCCAGCCCCAGATCGATACGGGCATGCGGCAGGGGGCCGGACTCGCCCCGAGTCCGGCCCCCTGCCGATCGGCACAACGTAACGATCACACGTTGAAGCGGAACGCCGGTAACAGCGCTCCCGTCCGCGAAAACGCGCTTTGGGAGAGTCAAGTCAGCACGGAATCGGCACCGCGGCAGGTCTGGAGCTCCAGGACGGCAGGGAGGGCAGTCGCCCCATTGACGATCTCGTGGCCCGGACCTCGCCCGATCGCTACGGTGGAGCCATGACCGCACTGCCCGACTGGATGCGCCCGCCGCGCGAGGAAGGCTGGTTCGCGGAGGACCTGGACCGCCTTCCCGAGGCACCCCGCCACACCGAGCTGATCGACGGAGCGCTCGTCTTCATGATGTCGCCGCAGAGGTGGTGGCACGGCCACCTCGTCACCATGCTCACCGTCGCTCTCATGGAGCAGGCGCCCGGCGATGTCAGGGTCGGCCGCGAGATGACCATAAAGCTCGACGAGCGAAACCGCCCCGAGCCGGATCTGCTGTTGACGACGGCCGACTACGACGGGGACCGCACCTGGTTCGCGCCGGACGAGGTGCGACTCGTCGTCGAGGTCGTCTCACCCGAGTCCGCGCATCGGGATCGCACGGTCAAGCTCCGCAAGTACGCGGAGGCAGGCATCCCGCACTACTGGTGCATCGAGGAGGAGGACGGCGCACCCGTCGTCCACGTCTACGAACTCGACGAGCCGGCCGGCGCCTACGCACCCGCCGGCATCTTCCGAGGCACCTTGGAACGCCCGGTTCCCTTCGGGATCAGCCTGGATCTCGACAAGCTCACCCCACCGCGGGGCAACTGAAGCCGGCACCAAGTCAGCACAGGAACGCGGAAGGGGCCGGGCTCACCAGAACCCGGCCCCTTCCGACCTGCCGGCTTGACGAGTCGCCTAGCCCGCAGTAACGAACCGATCACACATTGAAGCGGAACTCCACCACGTCGCCGTCCTGCATCACGTAGTCCTTGCCCTCCATACGGGCCTTGCCCGCGGCGCGGGCGTCGGCCACCGAGCCGGTCGCGACCAGGTCCTCGAAGGAGATGACCTCGGCCTTGATGAAGCCCTTCTGGAAGTCGGTGTGGATGACACCGGCCGCCTCGGGGGCCGTGGCACCCTTCTTGATCGTCCAGGCGCGGGACTCCTTCGGACCCGCGGTGAGGTAGGTCTGAAGACCCAGGGTGTTGAAGCCGACGCGTGCCAGGGTCGCGAGGCCCGGCTCGTCCTGGCCGACCGACTGGAGGAGTTCCAGGGCCTCGTCCTCCTCCAGCTCGGCGAGGTCCGCCTCAAGCTTGGCGTTGAGGAAGATCGCCTCGGCGGGGGCGACCAGCGCGCGCTGCTCGTCCTTGAAGGCGTCGTCCATCAGCTCGTCCTCGTCGACGTTGAAGACGTAGAGGAAGGGCTTGGTGGTGAGGAGGTGCAGGTCGTGCAGCAGCTCCGCGCGCTCGCTGCCCTGGACGATGCCGTGCGCGAAGAGCGTGTCGCCCTTCTCCAGGATCTCCTTCGCCTCCTCGACGGCCTTCACCTTCGGGGCGACGTCCTTCTTGATCCGCGACTCCTTCTGCAGACGCGGCAGGACCTTCTCGATCGTCTGGAGGTCCGCGAGGATCAGCTCGGTGTTGATCGTCTCGATGTCGTCCTTCGGCGAGACCTTGCCGTCCACGTGCACGACGTTCTCGTCCTTGAAGGCGCGGATGACCTGGCAGATCGCGTCCGACTCGCGGATGTTCGCGAGGAACTTGTTGCCGAGGCCCTCACCCTCGCTCGCGCCGCGCACGATGCCGGCGATGTCGACGAAGTCCACGGTGGCGGGGAGGATCCGCTCCGACTTGAAGATCCCGGCCAGCTTGGCGAGACGGGCGTCCGGGACGCCCACGACACCGACGTTCGGCTCGATCGTGGCGAACGGGTAGTTGGCCGCCAGCACGTCGTTCTTGGTCAGGGCGTTGAACAGGGTCGACTTGCCGACATTGGGCAGACCGACGATTCCGATCGTGAGCGACACGTTGCGACTTCCCGTACGTGAGAGTGGAACTGGACTGGACTGGGCGGTGGGGGCCCGGGTCCGTCAGGAGTGTGTGCGGGCCGATCCACCAGTCTACGGCGTACCGGGCCTCGCCCCGGTGTCGTACCGAACGCTTGGCCAAGCTCGTGACAACGGCGTGTCTGAGAGGTCATTCCGCACATAAACCGACCTAAGTTGGTCCAGTGGAGCAACACAGGACGCGACCCCCACAGCGACGCAGCGCACCCCTTCCCCCGCAGGGCAGACGGGGCGGAGCCGCGGCGCCGCGGTCCGGCACGGCTGCCCGGCCCTCCCCTTCCGGCACTCCCGTCCGGCCCGAGAGGGCCGACGGGCCCATGCGGCCGGGCGGACGGGGCCGGATCACCGGAGCCCGGCCCTCCGGCCGGGGCAACGGCGGGCCCCGGCGGCATCCCGCGGCCGCGCGACAGAACACCTCGCCGGTCGCCCGGGCGATGCGGCGACTGCCCGGCCCCCGGCTCACCGGCCTCGGCGGGGGGCTGTTCTGCGCGGCCGTGATGCTGATGATCGGGTGTCTGGACCAGTTGCTGTTCGACTCGTCCCTCACGGTCTACGGCGTGCTGTTCCTGCCGGTGTGCGCGCTGACCGCGCTGTGGGTGCGCGGCGGGGACCTGGTGATCGCGCCGATCGTGGTGCCGATCGCCTTCGCCGTCGGTCTGCCGACCGTGGCCGAGGCCTCCGGCGGACTCGGCGGGCGCCTGGTGGCGCTGGTCACCGCGCTGGCCACCCACGCGGGCTGGCTCTACGGCGGCACACTCATCGCGGGGGTCATCGCGACCGTGCGCCGGGTTCGCCTGATGCGCAGGCGGGTCGCGCAACGCCGCCGGACGGCCTGAGCGGCGCGGTCCGAGGGAGGGGAGCACGGGAGACGGGAAAGCGCGGAGATGCGGAGATGCGGAGACCGAGGGACGCGGAGATCCGGAGACGCGGAGACTCGGCCACGCCTGGACGCGGAGACGCGGAGATCCGGAGATGTGGAGACTCGGCCACGCCTGGACGCGGAGACGCGGAGATCCGGAGACGGGCGGCCGTGGCGTTTCGCTCCGCCACGGCCGCCCACCCGCGTGCTTTCCGGTGCTCTACACGAACCGCGCCGCCCGCATGGCCGCGCCCACGATGCCCGCGTTGTTCTGAAGCTGCGCCGGGACGATCTCCGCTTTGATGCCCTCGATCAGCGGCAGGAACTTCTGGGACTTGCGGCTGACGCCGCCGCCGATCACGAACAGCTCCGGGGAGAACAGCATCTCCACATGGGCGAGGTACTTCTGCACCCGGTGCGCCCACTGCTCCCACGTCAGGTCGTGGTCCTCCTTGGCCTTCGTGGAGGCACGCTTCTCCGCGTCGTGACCGTTCAGTTCGAGATGGCCCAGCTCGGTGTTCGTGACGAGTACACCGTCGGTGAACAGGGCGCTGCCGATGCCGGTGCCCAGCGTGAGCATGATGACCGTGCCCTTGCGGTCGCGGCCCGCACCGAAGCGCATCTCGGCCACGCCGGCCGCGTCCGCGTCGTTCAGCACGGTCACGGGCAGGCCGCCCAGCCGCTCGCCGAACAGGGCGCCCGCGTCGGTGTCGATCCAGCTCTTGTCGACGTTGGCCGCCGTGCGAACGGTGGAGCCCCCGGTGACCACGCCGGGGAAGGTGATGCCGACCGGGCCGGTCCAGCCGAAGTGGCCGACGACCTCCTTCACCCCGTCGGCCACCGCCTCGGGCGTCGCCGGATGCGGGGTGAGCACCTTGAAACGCTCCTCCACGAGTTCGCCCCGGTCCAGGTCCACGGGGGCGCCCTTGATACCGGATCCGCCGATGTCAACGCCGAAGATCTGCATGGGCACCACGGTACGTCCTACGGCCGACCGGCTCTTACCGGCCCGTGCCCGTACCCCGTCCGCCCGGGGCGGTGCGCGCCGGGAGCCGTCACTTCTCGCCCGTGCGCTCCGCCACCAGGGCCTCCGCCTCGGCGCGCAGGTCGCGGCGGAGCTCCTTGGGCAGCGAGAACGTGATGGACTCCTCTGCCGCCTTGACGATCTCGACGTCCTCGAAGCCGCGCTGCCCGAGCCACTCGAGGACCTGCTCGACCAGGACCTCGGGAACGGAGGCGCCCGAGGTCACGCCGACCGTCGACACGCCCTCCAGCCAGGCCTCGTCGATCTCGTCGGCGAAGTCCACGAGGTACGCCGCACGCGCGCCCGCGATCTTGGCGACCTCCACCAGCCGCTTGGAGTTCGAGGAGTTCCGGGAGCCGACCACGATCACCAGGTCCGCCTCGGCGCCCATCTGCTTCACCGCGAGCTGACGGTTCTGTGTGGCGTAGCAGATGTCGTCGCTGGGCGGGGAGATCAGCTGCGGGAACTTCTCCTTGAGCGCGTCGACCGTCTCCATGGTCTCGTCGACGGAGAGCGTGGTCTGCGACAGCCAGACGACCTTGGAGGGGTCGCGCACCTCGACCTTCGCGACATCCTCGGGGCCGTCCACGAGCTGGATGTGGTCCGGGGCCTCGCCGGACGTGCCGATGACCTCTTCGTGGCCCTCGTGCCCGATCAGGAGGATGTCGAAGTCCTCCTTGGCGAAGCGGACCGCCTCCTTGTGGACCTTGGTGACCAGGGGGCAGGTCGCGTCGATGGTGGCGAGCCGGCCCCGCTCGGCCTCTTCGTGGACCGTGGGGGCGACACCGTGCGCGGAGAACATGACGATGCTGCCCGGCGGCACCTCCTCCGTCTGCTCGACGAAGATCGCGCCCTTCTTCTCCAGGGTCTGCACGACGTATTTGTTGTGGACGATCTCGTGGCGGACGTAGATCGGGGCCCCGTACTGCTCCAGGGCCTTCTCGACGGCGATCACGGCTCGGTCGACGCCCGCGCAGTAGCCCCTGGGGGCGGCGAGCAGAACACGGCGGCCAGACGAAGCGGTCATGCGCACCATCGTAAGGCCGTACCGGGCCGCCGTAGATCGCCTCCCTGGGGAGAGGTTGTGCCGACGGTGTTGTCGGACCGGGCCGTTACGCTCGGCGCATGGCTGTGAACACGTCCGCGGAGTCACCGCTGCCGGTCGGCGAGGTCTCGCGGCTCATCGGGGGCTGGATCGACCGGCTCGGTGCCGTCTGGGTCGAGGGCCAGATCACCCAGCTGTCGCGGCGGCCGGGCGCCGGCGTCGTCTTCCTCACGCTGCGCGATCCGTCGTACGACATCTCCGTCGCCGTCACCTGCTATCGCCAGGTGTTCGACGCGGTCGCCGACGTCGTGAGCGAGGGCGCCCGAGTGGTCGTCCACGCCAAACCGGAGTGGTACGCGCCGAGAGGGCAGCTGTCGCTGCGCGCCGTCAAGATACGGCCCGTGGGCGTCGGCGAGCTGCTCGCACGGCTCGAACGGCTGAAGACGTCCCTCGCCGCCGAGGGCCTCTTCGCGCCCGACCGCAAGAAACCGCTGCCGTTCCTGCCGCAGCTCATCGGGCTCGTCTGCGGCCGGGCCTCCGCGGCCGAGCGGGATGTGCTGGAGAACGCGCGGCACCGCTGGCCCGCCGTCCGCTTCGAGGTGCGCAACGTCGCCGTCCAGGGCGTCCACGCCGTACCCCAGGTCGTCCAGGCCGTGAAGGAGCTGGACACGCTCGACGAGGTCGATGTGATCATCGTGGCGCGCGGCGGCGGCAGCGTGGAGGATCTGCTGCCGTTCTCCGACGAGCAGCTCGTCCGGGCGGTGGCGGCCTGTCGCACGCCCGTGGTGTCGGCCATCGGCCACGAGCCGGACCATCCGCTGCTCGACCTCGTCGCCGACCTGCGGGCCTCCACCCCGACCGACGCGGCCAAGAGGGTCGTGCCGGACGTCGGTGAGGAGCTCCAGCGCGTGCAGGCGCTGCGGGACCGGGCGCGGCGCTGCGTCCAGGCGCTCGTAGAGCGCGAGGAGCGCGGGCTCGCGCACGCGCTCGCGCGCCCCTGTATGGAGGACCCGCACCGCATGGTGGACGAGCGGGCGGATCAGATCGCCGCGCTGGCCGACCGCAGCAGGCGCACGCTCAGGCATCTGCTCGACCGCGCCGATTCGGAGCTGGCGCACACGCACGCGCGGGTGGTGGCCCTGTCACCGGCCGCGACGCTCCAGCGGGGGTACGCGGTGCTCCAGAAGGCCGACGGGCATGTGGTCCGGTCGCCGGACGATGTGGCGGCGGGCGAGGCGCTGCGGGCGCGGGTCGCCGAGGGCGAGTTCACGGTACGGGCCGACAACCAGGGATCTTAGGGAGAGCACATGACCAGCAGGACGGACGAGGC
The DNA here is from genome assembly GCF_044753645.1 of Streptomyces sp. NPDC093261. Lineage (NCBI taxonomy): Bacteria > Bacillati > Actinomycetota > Actinomycetes > Kitasatosporales > Streptomycetaceae > Streptomyces > Streptomyces sp. NPDC093261. The sequence continues at coordinate 502,750 of NZ_JBIVNO010000002.1, read as the reverse complement.
ACTCGGGTACGAGCAGGCGCGGGACGAGCTGATCGAGGTCGTACGGCGACTGGAGGCCGGGGGCACGACGCTCGAGGAGTCCCTGGCGCTGTGGGAGCGGGGCGAGGAACTGGCCAAGGTGTGCCGCACCTGGCTGGAGGGCGCCCGCAGGCGGCTGGACGCCGCGCTGGCCGAGGAGCGGGGGGACGCGGGGACGGAGGGCGCCGACGAGGATCGGTGAGGCGGAGGAATGCCGACCGGCGGTTCGCGTCCCATCGGCGTCCCATCGACGTCCCGGTGGTCCCGCCCTGCCGGTGACCCATCGGCGTCCCGGTGGTCCCGTCCTGCCGGCGACCCGGGCGGTCCGGCCACCCGGATCGTGTGAAGCCGATCACCCGGACCCCCCTTTGATTGAAGCTTGAACCTCTCTGGTCCTACTGTCGATGCCGCAAGGCGATCCCCCGGGATCCAGCGCCATCTTGAGGAAGTCTCTTTTCATGCCCCTCGCTCTTGACCCCGCCGCCCAGGACCTGCTGTTCCGTGAGGCGCGTACCGCCAACGCCTTCACCGACGAACCGGTGACCGACGAACAGGTCCAGGCGATCTACGACCTGGTCAAGTACGGCCCGACCTCCATGAACCAGTCGCCGCTGCGGGTCACCCTGGTCCGCTCCGCCGAGGCCCGCGAGCGTCTCGTCCGGCACATGGCGGAGGGCAACCAGGCCAAGACGGCCGCCGCCCCGCTGGTCGCGATCCTCTCGGCGGACAACGAGTTCCACGAGGAGCTGCCGCACCTCTTCCCGCACTTCCCGCAGGCCAAGGGCTTCTTCGGCGACCGCTCGGTGCGCGAGAACAGCGCCCGGCTCAACGCCGCCCTCCAGGCCGCGTACTTCATCATCGGCGTCCGCGCCGCCGGTCTGGCCGCCGGCCCGATGACCGGTCTCGACTTCGAGGGCGTCCGCAAGGAGTTCCTGGACGACGACCACACCCCGCTGATGGTCGTCAACATCGGTCGGCCGGCCGAGGACGCCTGGTACCCGCGCTCCCCGCGCCTGGACTACGACGAGGTCGTCACCGTCGTCTGACGCGCCCGCCGGCACGCAGAGGAAGGGCCCCCGTCAATGGCGCCGGGGGCCCTTTCTCATGGACCGGAACGAAGGAGCCCGTGACGGGCCGGAACCAAGGAGTCCGTGACGGGCCGGGGCAGAAGGCCCGTGGGGCCTCACCCCGTCTTCAGCGCCTCGGCCATCTTCGTCAGCTGCGCGAACGACGCGGTGCCGGTCACCACGGTCGTGGAGTGCTTGTCCTGGAGGACGAGCGCGTCATAGCGGCCGCCCGTGTAGTGCTGCCAGGTCTGCCCGCCGATGCTCTGCGTGACCTTCGTCGCGTGCGAGCCCTGGCTGGCGTCGTCGACGAAGGCGTTCGCCTTCTGAGTCGACTGCTCGATCGCCACATACTGACCCTCGGGGTCCTGGAAACCGAGGTGCCAGGCGCTGTAGGGCTCGCCCTCGTAGCGCACGGAGGTGGCCTTCCAGGAGTCGGGCAGGCCCTCGGGCGCCGCCACCGGGTAGGCCGCCGCGCGGCGCGCCGTGAGCAGTTCGACGCGGTAGTCCACCCGCTTGACGTCGGGGGCGTGGTCGTCATGGGGGATGAAGAGGAGATAGACGACGCCCGCGACCAGCGCGATGAGGCCCAGGGAGAGAATCATGTCCCGGGCCGTCTGCTGCTTGCCTTTCGTACCTGCCACGCCCCCTATCGTCGCAGGTGCAGCGGTCCGCTCATCCGTGGGGCCCCCTGCTCAGTTTGTCTGCTCAACGGTAGAGTCGGGTCATTACCCTCATCCGGCCGTCGTCGTATCAGAAAGGTGCGCACCGATGACCGAGAATCATCATCTGCCGTCCGAGCTCGAAGTCCCCTCCGAGGCCCCGGACCGGAACCTCGCCCTGGAACTCGTCCGGGTCACCGAGGCCGCCGCCATGGCCGCCGGCCGCTGGGTCGGCCGCGGCGACAAGAACGGCGCCGACGGCGCCGCGGTACGCGCCATGCGGACCCTTGTCCACACCGTCTCGATGAACGGCATCGTCGTCATCGGCGAAGGCGAGAAGGACGAGGCCCCGATGCTCTTCAACGGGGAGCGGATCGGCGACGGGACCGGCCCGGAGTGCGACATCGCGGTGGACCCGATCGACGGGACCACGCTCACCGCCAAGGGCATGCCGAACGCGATCGCGGTGCTGGCCGCCGCCGACCGCGGCACGATGTTCGACCCGTCCGCCGTCTTCTACATGGACAAGCTGGTCACCGGCCCCGAGGCGGCGGACTTCGTCGACATCGACGCCCCTGTCTCGGTGAACATCCGCCGGGTCGCCAAGGCCAAGCGCTCCACGCCCGAGGACGTCACCGTCGTCATCCTCGACCGGCCGCGCCACCAGGGCCTCATCAAGGAGGTCCGGGAGACCGGCGCCCGCATCAAGCTCATCTCGGACGGCGATGTCGCCGGCTCGATCCTGGCGCTGCGCGAGGGCACCGGCATCGACCTGCTGCTCGGCATCGGCGGTACGCCGGAGGGCATCATCTCCGCGTGCGCCGTGAAGTGCCTCGGCGGCACCATCCAGGGCAAGCTGTGGCCGAAGGACGACGAGGAGCGGCAGCGGGCGCTGGACGCCGGGCACGACCTCGACCGGGTGCTGACCACGGACGACCTGGTCTCCGGCGAGAACGTCTTCTTCGTCGCCACCGGCATCACGGACGGCGAGCTGCTGCGCGGCGTGCGCTACCGCTCCGAGACGGCCACCACCGACTCGATCGTCATGCGCTCCAAGTCCGGCACGGTCCGCCGGATCGACTCGGTGCACCGGCTGAGCAAGCTGCGCGCGTACAGCGCGATCGACTTCGACCGCGCCAAGTAGCGAGGGCTCGGATCAGGCAGCAAGGGCAGACGGGGGCGCGCTCTGTGCGGAGAGCGCGCCCCCCTTGTCGTAGGCACTGCCTGCCCGCGCCTCTTCGGCCCGGCTCAGCCGGCTGCCGCTATCGTCCCCCGCGCGGCCTTCTTCAGCTCCATCTCGCGGCGGCGCCGCCGGGCCAGCACCACACGGCGCTCCGCGGCGGTGAGCCCGCCCCAGACGCCGTACGGCTCGGGCTGCACCAGCGCGTGCTCCCGGCACTCCACCATCACCGGACAGCGCGCGCAGACACGCTTGGCCGCCTCCTCGCGGGACAACCGGGCCGCGGTCGGCTCCTTGGAGGGGGCGAAGAACAGGCCGGCCTCGTCACGCCGGCACACCGCCTCCGTGTGCCACGGGGCGTCCTGATCCCGGTCGGGCGCTGGCACCCGCTGGTGCGGAACGTCAGCGACCTGCAGGGACGAATGCGGCGGTTGCAGCACGGTCTACTCCTGACGACGGCTTCGCGAGCGAGAGACGATGCAGCAAGGCCTACCCGCTGTACGCGCGCCTATGCACTGAGTTCCGAACCGCCGGCATTCCTGGGGCGGTCGAGGCAACCGGTGCGGGGCCGGCCCCGCACCGACGCGGCGGAATTCACAAGCGTCAACGGTCCAGGTGTTTGCGCAAAGCCCGGTCCACCCGGTCCGAGACCCGGTCGAGGATGTCCGCGACCAATTTGCCCCGCCGGGGCCGCGCCTCGACATTGCCCAGGATCGCCCAGCCGTCGACGTAGACGACGGGGGCCTGCGCGTCCGTCGAATCCAGCGTTTGCACCTCGAAGTTGCCGAGAACCCCGCCGCCGGTGCCGCGCAGCGACACGTTCTCGGGGACACGGACCTGGACGTCACCGAAGATGGAGACGGCCTTGATCACGACCTGCTGGTACTCGAAGATCGCCTCGCTGAGGTCGATCTCCACGCTGCCGAAGACCGAGTACGCGTGCACCCGGCGCCCTGCGCGCCAGCGGCCCTTGCGCGTGGCCGAGCTGAAGATCGCCACCACGTTCTCGTCGGCCCGGGGCGGGAGGGCGCCGGCCGCCGGACGGTTCGGCACATAGGGCCGGCCGGGGCCCGGGCGCCCCTGGTGGGCGGCGGGCAGGTCCTGGACGAAGACCTCCAGCTCGCCGACCGTCTTGGCCCTCAGCACTCCCTCGACGCGCTCGGCGTGCTCCTCCGCGGTGAGGCGGCCCTCGGCGAGGGCGTCGCGCAGCATGTCGGCGATGCGGTCACGGTCGGCGTCCGAGGCGCGCAGCTCGGCGACGCGCGGTCCGGTCTGCTTCTGAAGGTCCACGGGCAGCAGCGTACCCAAACGCGATAGATCGCGACTACCCCCCGTCGCGACCTGTGGAAAACCGTTACGACCCGGGCGGGTGCCCGGACCGGGGCTCCAGGCCGGCGCCGGGACCGGGGATCCGGCCGGCGCCGGGACCGGGGATCCGGCCGGCGCCCGGACTGAGCCTTACCTCACAGCTTCGCCGCCGACGGCAGGTTCTACGCTGGTGAACGCCCGCCAACGGAGGCGGGCATCATCTGTCGAGTGAGGAATGGGCTGAGATGCCTGAGTTCGCGTACACCGATCTGCTCCCCCAGGGAGAGGACACCACCCCCTACCGGCTGGTGACCTCCGAGGGTGTCTCCACCTTCGAGGCCGGCGGGCGTACGTTCCTCAAGGTCGAGCCGGAGGCGCTGCGCAAGCTCGCCGAAGAGGCGATCCACGACATCCAGCACTATCTGCGGCCCGCGCACCTGGCCCAGCTGCGCCGCATCATCGACGACCCGGAGGCCTCGGCGAACGACAAGTTCGTGGCGCTGGACCTGCTGAAGAACGCGAACATCGCGGCGGCCGGCGTGCTCCCCATGTGCCAGGACACCGGCACGGCGATCGTGATGGGCAAGCGCGGGCAGAACGTCCTCACCGAGGGCGAGGACGAGAAGGCCCTCTCCCGCGGCATCTACGACGCCTACACCAGGCTCAACCTGCGCTACTCGCAGATGGCCCCGCTCACCATGTGGGAGGAGAAGAACACCGGCTCCAACCTCCCCGCGCAGATCGAGCTGTACGCGACGGACGGCGGCGCCTACAAGTTCCTGTTCATGGCGAAGGGCGGCGGCAGCGCCAACAAGTCCTTCCTCTACCAGGAGACCAAGGCCGTTCTGAACGAGGCCTCCATGATGAGGTTCCTGGAGGAGAGGATCCGCTCGCTGGGCACGGCCGCCTGCCCGCCGTACCACCTGGCGATCGTCGTGGGCGGCACGAGCGCCGAGTACGCGCTCAAGACCGCCAAGTACGCCTCCGCGCACTACCTGGACGAGCTGCCGGCCGAGGGCTCCGAACTGGGCCACGGCTTCCGGGACAAGGAGCTGGAGGAGAAGGTCTTCGAGCTGACGCAGAAGATCGGGATCGGCGCGCAGTTCGGCGGCAAGTACTTCTGCCACGACGTGCGCGTGGTGCGTCTCCCGCGCCACGGCGCGTCCTGCCCGGTGGCCATCGCGGTCTCCTGCTCCGCCGACCGGCAGGCGGTCGCGAAGATCACGGCCGAGGGCGTGTTCCTGGAGCAGCTGGAGACGGACCCGGCACGGTTCCTGCCGGAGACCACGGACGAGCACCTGGAGCAGGACGGCGACGTCGTACGCATCGACCTGAACCAGCCGATGGACGACATCCTCGCGGAGCTGACCAAGTACCCGGTCAAGACGCGGCTCTCGCTGTCCGGCCCGCTGGTCGTGGCGCGTGACATCGCGCACGCCAAGATCAAGGAGCGGTTGGACCGCGGCGAGGAGATGCCGCAGTACCTGAAGGACCACCCGGTCTACTACGCGGGCCCCGCCAAGACCCCGGAGGGCTACGCGTCCGGCTCGTTCGGCCCGACGACGGCCGGCCGTATGGACTCCTACGTCGAACAGTTCCAGGCGGCGGGCGGCTCCAGGGTGATGCTCGCCAAGGGCAACCGCAGCAAGCAGGTCACGGACGCGTGCGCCTCGCACGGCGGCTTCTACCTCGGCTCGATCGGCGGCCCGGCCGCCCGCCTCGCCCAGGACTGCATCAAGAAGGTCGAGGTCGTCGAGTACGAGGAACTCGGCATGGAAGCCGTCTGGAAGATCGAGGTCGAGGACTTCCCGGCGTTCATCGTGGTGGACGACAAGGGCAACGACTTCTTCAAGGATCCCGCGCCCCAGCCGACGTTCACGACGATCCCGGTCCGGGGGCCCGGGCCGGCGTGACCGCGCGCGGCCGCGGGGAGGGGTGCCCCTCCCCGCGGCCGCTCCCCTGTCCGCCACCGTTCCCGTGCACAACGCCTCCCCCACTCGGCCCGTCCCCGGAACATCCGCCTCTCCTCGCGTGCTGTACCGGGTATGAGCGAATATCGCATCGAGCACGACTCCATGGGTGAGGTAGAGGTCCCCGTCGACGCCAAGTGGCGTGCCCAGACGCAGCGGGCCGTGGAGAACTTCCCCGTCTCCGGGCAGCGGATCGAGCGCGCGCACATCGAGGCGCTGGCCCGGATCAAGGGCGCCGCCGCCAAGGTCAACGCCGAGCTGGGCGTGCTCGACAAGGAAGTCGCCGAGGCCATCCAGGAGGCCGCCGCCGAGGTCGCCGAGGGCCGATGGGACGACCAGTTCCCGGTCGACGTCTTCCAGACCGGGTCCGGGACCTCGTCCAACATGAACACCAACGAGGTCATCGCCACCCTCGCGAGCGAGCGGCTCGGCCGGGACGTGCACCCCAACGACCATGTGAACGCGTCCCAGTCGTCCAACGACGTCTTCCCCTCCTCCGTGCACATCGCCGCAACCGCCGCGGTCAGCCGCGACCTCGTCCCCGCACTCGACCACCTCGCGACCTCCCTCGAACGCAAGGCCGAGGAGTTCGACGATGTCGTGAAGGCGGGGCGCACCCATCTCATGGACGCCACCCCCGTCACCATGGGGCAGGAGTTCGGCGGTTACGCCGCCCAGATCCGCTACGGCATCGAACGGCTGAACGCCTCCCTGCCGCGCCTCGCCGAACTGCCGCTGGGCGGCACCGCGGTGGGCACCGGGATCAACACCCCGCCCGGTTTCTCCGCCGCCGTCATCGCCGAGGTCGCCCGGGCCACCGGGCTGCCGCTCACCGAGGCCCGCAACCACTTCGAGGCCCAGGGCGCGCGGGACGGCATCGTCGAGACCAGCGGGCAGCTGCGGACCATCGCCGTGAGCCTGACCAAGATCGCCAATGACCTTCGGTGGATGGCCTCCGGGCCGCGGACCGGTCTGGCCGAGATCAGCCTGCCCGATCTCCAGCCGGGGTCCTCGATCATGCCCGGCAAGGTCAACCCGGTCATCCCCGAGGCGGTCCTCATGGTCGCCGCGCAGGTCATCGGCAACGACGCGACCATCACCACCGCCGGCGCCTCCGGCAACTTCGAGCTGAACGTCATGATGCCGGTCCTCGCGAAGAACGTGCTGGAGTCGGTGCGGCTGCTCGCCAATGTCTCCCGACTGCTGGCCGACCGTACCGTCGACGGCGTCGTCGCCCACCGGGAACGCGCCCGCGAGTACGCCGAGTCCTCGCCCTCCGTCGTCACCCCGCTCAACAGGTACATCGGGTACGAGGAGGCCGCGAAGGTCGCCAAGAAGGCACTCGCCGAGCGCAAGACGATCCGTCAGGTCGTCCTGGAGTCCGGCTATGTGGAGCGCGGCGATCTCACGCTCGCACAGCTCGACGAGGCCCTGGACGTCCTGCGGATGACGCACCCGTAACCGCCCTGTGCCGGCTCACCCGTCCGTGGCGCGAACCATGACGGCCGCGACAGCGTCGTATGCCTGGGGCACCTAATATCTGTGCATGGCAGAGGGTGGAGCGGTGAGACGAGTGGAAGCGGACGGGCCGACGACCTACTGGGTCCCGGGGGACCGGATCCTCTGGCGCTACCGCGAGAACGCCGGTCCGCGCTTCCATATCGCGCGGCCCGTCACCGTGGTCAGGGACGACGAGGAACTGCTCGCCGTGTGGATGGCCCCCGGCACCCGGTGCGTCAGACCGGTCCTCGCCGACGGCACGCCGCTGCACGCCGAGCCGCTGGAGTCCCGCTACACCAAGCCGCGGACGGTGCAGTTCGACCGCTGGTCCGGCACGGGCGTGCTCAAGCTGGCTCGGCCCTGCGAGCCCTGGTCGGTGTGGCTGTTCTGGGAACCGGGCTGGCGGTTCAAGAACTGGTACGTGAATCTGGAGGAGCCGCTGGTCCGGTGGGCCGGCGGCGTCGACTCCGAGGACCACTTCCTGGACCTCTGCGTCTTCCCCGACCGCAGTTGGGGCTGGCGCGACGAGGACGAGTTCGCGCAGGCGCAGCGGGACGGCCTGATGGACGCTCACCTCGCCGAGCGGGTACGGGGGGCGGGGCGGTCCGCGGTGGAGGTGATCCGCGCCTGGGGGGCGCCCTTCTCGGACGGCTGGCAGCACTGGCGCCCGGATCCTTCCTGGTCAGTGCCGTCATTGCCGGAGGACTGGGATCGCATGCCCGCGTACACGGCCTCATGAGACCCTTGTTGCGCCCCCGCGGTACAACCGTAGGATCGTCCTCCGCAAGGGCACAGCACAGGAACTCCCGCAAGATGCGCTGGTTTTGACCGAACGTCACCGAGGGGCGGCAGGACGTGAGCGAGGGGTACGAGGGCCACACAGGGACGGCTCGGCCGTCGTGTGGATCAGCGACGGCCTGTGACCATGCGGGAATTCCGTTCCTGGGGCACGTATTCCGGGTATCGGCTTCTCGGCGGGACGAACTGCACGCACGGCGCGCAGCCCCGGACGGATGGATTCGACACGCGTGACGGAGCACCCGACCTCCCATGAGCGCCCCCAGACGGGCGCCGGCCCCGCGGACCCCCGCGGGGCGCTCCTGCGTACCCCGGAGCCGCTGCCCACCGCGCCCGGAGCCCCGCCGGCCCCCGCGTTACCCGCTCAGACACGGGCGGGCGGTCTGCCCACCGCTTCGCCGGCGCCGCTGCCCTGCGCCCAGCACGCAGCGCCGGGCAACCAGGGCGGTACGCCCACCTCGGTGCCCGCGGCGGACGGCGCGGAGCACTCCCAGCCGGCCGCCGACGAGCCGGACGCGCACCGGCCCCGGCCCGTGCCCGAGGGCGGCATTCCCGTCCAGCCGGGTGCCGGGCAGGACCGGGCCTCCGCGCTGCCCGGGGGCAAGGACCGGCGCACCGGCCAGGCGCCGCCGCGCGGCCCCATGCCCATGCGGCGCGACGGGGACCGGCTGCGTTTCGTGGGCGCCGCGACCCGGCGGATCGCCCGCGGCATAGACCTCGACGAGATCGTGATGGGCCTGTGCCGGGCCACCGTGCCGACCTTCTCGGACGCGATCCTCGTCTATCTGCGCGACCCCCTGCCCGTGGGCGACGAGCGGCCCACCGGGCCCCTGGTGCTGCGGCTGCGGCGCACCGACCGGATCCCGCAGGAGCGGGACCTGGAGGACGGCATCCTGCCGGTGCCGGTCCCGGAGAACTCCGGGCTCGCGGACGTGAGCAACGAGCTGTGCGAGGTGCGCCCCGGCGGTGCGCTCGCCGAGGTGCTGCGCGGGGTGCGCCCGGTGTTCGCGGACGCCCCCGCCGCCCGCGCCGCGCTGCCGGAGCTGCTCGGTGACGATCTCGTGGTTCCCCCGGGCCAGCGCGCGATCCTGGCGCCGCTGCGCGGACGGCGGCGGGTCATCGGCGCCGCCCTGTTCCTGCGGCGTCCCGAGCGGCTCGCGTTCGAGGCCGACGACCTGCTGGTGGCCGCGCAGCTCGCCACGCACAGCGCGCTCGGCATCGACAAGGCGGTGCTGTACGGCCGGGAGGCGTACATCGCCGACGAGCTGCAGCGCACGATGCTGCCGGAGACCCTGCCCAACCCGACGGGTGTACGGCTCGCCTCCCGCTATCTGCCGGCCGCCGAGACCGCGCGGGTCGGCGGCGACTGGTACGACGCCATTCCGCTGCCCGGCAGCCGGGTGGCCCTGGTCGTAGGGGACGTCATGGGCCACTCCATGACCTCCGCGGCGATCATGGGGCAGCTGCGGACCACCGCCCAGACGCTCGCCGGACTCGACCTGCCGCCGCAGGAGGTGCTGCACCACCTCGACGAGCAGGCCCAGCGGCTCGGCACCGACCGCATGGCCACCTGTCTGTACGCGGTGTACGACCCGGTCGCGCACCGGATCACCATCGCCAACGCCGGCCACCCGCCGCCGGTCCTGCTGCATCTGGGCGGCCGGGCGGAGGTGCTGCGGGTGCCGGCGGGCGCTCCCATCGGCGTCGGTGGGGTGGACTTCGAGGCGGTGGAGCTGGATGCCCCGGCGGGCGCGACCCTGCTGCTGTACACCGACGGGCTGGTCGAGTCCCGGCTGCGGGACGTGTGGACCGGTATAGAGCAGCTCCGGGAGAAGCTCGCCGCGACCGCCCAGCTCACCGGCGCGGACCATCCGCCGCCGCTGGAGGCGCTGTGCGACGAGGTGCTCGACATGCTCGGCCCCGGCGACCGGGACGACGACATCGCCCTCCTCGCCGCCCGCTTCGACGGGATCGCGCCGAGCGATGTCGCGTACTGGTTCCTGGAGCCCGAGGACGCGGCCCCCGGCCGGGCCCGGCGCCTGGCCCGCCGGGCACTCGCCCGCTGGGGCATGGAGGAGCTGACGGACTCGGTGGAGCTGCTGGTCAGCGAGGTCGTGACCAACGCCGTGCGCTATGCGTCACGGCCGGTGACGCTACGGCTGCTGCGGACCGACGTGCTGCGCTGCGAGGTCGGTGACGATGTGCCGCAGCTGCCGCGGCTGCGGCAGGCCCGGGCCACGGACGAGGGCGGCCGCGGGCTCTATCTGGTCAACCGCATGGCCCGGCGCTGGGGCGCCACCCGCCTGAGCACCGGGAAGGTGGTCTGGTTCGAGCTGAACAGGGGGTGAGGTCCGGCCGCGCGAGGGCCGGACCGCCGCCGGGAAGAGAACCGGAATTGGACCCCGTCCAAATGTTGCCGGGATCCCGTCGACGGAGTTGACTGCTGAGGTGACCGAAGCGACCCGACCGATTCCCTAAGCACGACGGGAGGACGCTCGTGACCCAGGCACCGCAGTCGGTTCCCTACACCACCTCCAATGCGGGCATCCCGGTGGAGAGCGACGAGCACTCGCTCACCGTCGGCTCCAACGGCCCGATCCTGCTCCAGGACCACTACCTGATCGAGAAGATGGCCCAGTTCAACCGTGAACGGGTCCCCGAGCGGGTGGTGCACGCCAAGGGGAGTGGCGCATACGGAACCTTCGAAGTCACCAATGATGTCAGCCAGTTCACCAAAGCCGACCTCTTCCAGCCCGGCAAGCGCACCGAGATGCTGGCGCGCTTCTCCACCGTCGCCGGCGAGCTCGGTTCCCCGGACACCTGGCGCGACCCCCGCGGCTTCGCGCTGAAGTTCTACACCGAACACGGCAACTACGACCTGGTGGGGAACAACACCCCCATCTTCTTCGTACGCGACCCGATGAAGTTCCAGGACTTCATCCGCTCCCAGAAGCGCCACCCGGTCACCGGGCTGCGCAACAACGACATGCAGTGGGACTTCTGGACCCTCTCCCCCGAGTCCGCGCACATGGTGACGTGGCTCATGGGCGACCGGGGCATCCCGAAGACGTACCGCAACATGAACGGGTACTCCTCCCACACCTACATGTGGATCAACGGCGCCGGCGAGAAGTTCTGGATCAAGTACCACATCAAGACCGACCAGGGCATCGACTTCCTCACCCAGGAGCAGGCCGACGAGCTGGCCGGCAAGGACGCGGATGTGCACCGCCGTGATCTGTACGAGGCCATCGAGCGCGGCGACCACCCGTCCTGGACGATGTTTGTGCAGGTGATGCCGTTCGAGGACGCGCCGGACTACCGGTTCAACCCGTTCGACCTGACCAAGGTGTGGCCGCACGGCGACTACCCGCTGATCGAGGTCGGCCGGATGACCCTGAACAAGAACCCGGAGGACTACTTCATCCACATCGAGCAGGCCGCGTTCGAGCCGTCCAACCTGGTGCCGGGCATCGGCCCCTCGCCGGACAAGATGCTGCTCGGCCGGCTCTTCTCGTACCCGGACACGCACCGCTACCGCATCGGCCCGAACTACGCCCAGCTGCCGCCCAACCGGCCGCGGGTGGACGTGCGGTCGTACGCCAAGGACGGCCCGATGCGCTACGAGCCCGCGCACACCGCGAGGCCCTACGCGCCGAACTCCTACGGCGGACCGGCCGCGGCCGTGACGCAGTTCGGTGAGCCGGCCGGCTGGCAGACGGCGGGCGAGATGGTGCGCGAGGCCTACCGGCTGCACCGCGAGGACGACGACTTCGGCCAGGCCCACACCATGGTCCGCCAGGTCCTGGACGAGGCGGCCCGCGACCGGCTGGTCTCCAATGTCACCGGGCATCTGCTCCAGGGCGTGTCCCGGCCGGTCCTCGACCGGGCGCTCCAGTACTGGCGCAACATCGACAAGGAGATCGGCGACCGCATCGCCAACAACGTCAACGGCGGCTGACGCACAGCGCGAGCAGGGCGCCCGGTGGACCTGCCACCGGGCGCCCTCCTCATGCCTACTGCCCCTGCCCGTTCGGATCGAGCGGGTCCTGCGGAGTCACCGGCGGCGTGGTGACCGGAGTGCTCGGCGCGTTCGTCGTCGGCGACTGGGTGGGGCTCTGGGTCGGGGTCGGCGGCGCCGAGCTCGTCGGCGGATGCGTCGTCGGCTTCTGCGTGGTCGGCGTCGACGACGGCGTGCCGGTCGGCGAGTGCGTCAGGGTCGGCGTCACGCTCGGCTGGACCGCCGCGCCCTGTGTGGTGTCCAGGTCGAACTTGCTGACCTCGTCCATCGCCCCGAAGGTGTACGCGGCCCAGATCAGTGCCGGGTAGCCACCGCCGTTGATCCGGCCACTGCCCGAGATGAGGCCCGTGGCGCCCGTCAGGCCGACCTGGGCCCCGTTCTTGGCGCTCTCGCCGAACAGGCCCACGGAGGTGACCAGGTCGGGCGTGTAGCCGGTGAACCAGGCCGACTTGTTGTTGTCGGACGTGCCCGTCTTGCCCGCGACCTGCTGTCCGCGGCGCTCCGGGTTGTCCCGGACCGACGTCCGGGCCGTGCCGTCGTCGACCACGCCGGTGAGCACCGAGGTGACCGTGTCGGCGGCCGTACGGCTGATGACCTGGTCGCCGACCGGATTGGGCAGGTCGACCGTGCGGTCCTTGTGCTCGGCCGACTTGATGATCGCCGGGGTGACCTTCCGGCCGTGGTTGTCGAGGGTCGCGTAGACACCGGCCATCTCCAGAGGGCTCGCGCCCATGCTGCCGAGGGTCTGCGCGGGCACGGCCGGCAGGCCTTTGGTGTCCAGCCCGAGCGAGTTCGCGACCTTCAGCACCTCCGGCATGCCGACGTCGACGCCCATCTGGGCGAAGACCGAGTTCACGGACTTGTTCATCGCCGTCTGGACGGTGATGTCGCCGTAGTCCTGGTCGTCCTCGTTGGGCGGCGCGAAGGGGATCGCGCTGCCCTTGACCGGGCGGCCGCTCGTACCGTCGTAGATCGTGTTCGCGTTGATCGCCCGGCCGTCCTGCGTCTTGGACTGGTTCTCCAGGGCGGCCGCCAGGATCAGGGGCTTGAAGGTGGAGGCGGGCTGGTAGTCGCGGCGGAGCGCGTTGTTGCGGAAGTGCTTGAAGTAGTCCAGACCGCCGTACATGGCGACCACCCGGCCCGTCTTGGGGTCGACCGACACGGCCCCGGGCTGGACATCGGCGTCGACGGAGCGCTTCTTCGGGTTCAGCTTGCCGGTCAGCTGCTCCTTGACCGCCTGCTCCAGCTCTGCCTGCTTCTTCTTGTCGATGTTCACGGTGATGGTCCAGCCGCCCGCCCTCACCATCGCCTCCGCGTCACCGAGGGAGGCGGCTGTGCCCTGGGCGACAAGCTGCTTCTCCAGCTCCGCGTTGGCCGCGTCCACCAGATAGCCGGTCTGCCCCTGCATGCCGGGCGCACCCTTGGGTGCCTTCGGCACCGGGAACTTCATGGCCTGGCGCTGACCCGCGTCCAGCCAGTGCATCTGCACCATGTTGTTCAGGACGTAGTTCCAACGGGCCTGCACCAGCTTCTTGCCCGTGTCGCTGGCGATGGCCCAGTCGTACTGGTTCGGCGCCTGGAGCAGGGAGGCCAGGTACGCGCCCTCCTCGACCGTGAGGTCCTTGGCGTCCTTGCGGTAGTACGCCTGCGCGGCGGCCTGGATGCCGTAGGCGCCACGGCCGTAGTAGCTGGTGTTGATGTAGCCCGCGAGGATGTACTCCTTGGTCTTCTTGCGGTCCAGCTTCAGCGAGATGACCAGTTCCTTCAGCTTGCGCGTGACGGTCTGGTTCTGGTTCAGGTAGTAGTTCTTGACGTACTGCTGGGTGATCGTCGAACCACCCTGGGCGCCCTTGCCGGAGAGGGTGTTGAGCAGACCGCGGGCCGTGCCCCTCAGGTCGATGCCGGAGTCGTTGTAGAAGGTCTTGTTCTCGGCGGCGACGAAGGTGTGCTGGACGGCCTTGGGCACCTGGGCGAGGTCGACGTTCTCCCGGTTGATCTCGCCGGTGCGGGCGAGGATGGTGCCGTCGCCGTACTTGTAGACGTTGCTCTGGAGCTTGGCGGTGGCGTTACCGGCAGGGATGGGCGTCATCATGTACAGCAGCACGAACGCGCCCATGACCAGCAGCACCAGGCCGAACAGCGAGCCGACGACCTTCTTCCAGGTGAAGAGCCTGCGTATGCCGCTCTTCCCGGGCTTCGCGGTCCTGGCGCTCCTGCCGCGGGCGGCGGCCCGGCCGTCGGCCGCCGGAGAGCCGCTGGTCCCGGGGGCCCCTGGGGACCCGGTGGTCCCGGCCGTCCCGGACGAGCGCCTGGGCGCCGCGCGGCGGCCACCGCGCTGCCGCGCTCGTCTCTCTTCCGCTCGTCCCATGAGTCGATGCGCTCCCCGTCGTTCTCGGCTGTCACACAGGTACGTGGCCAGGTCAGCTCAGAAAGCTAACACCGCCCGGTATGACAAAGGGTCCGCGATCCCCCCTTTTACGGACGTGACAATCAGCACCTGTCCCAACGGAACCGACGAGTGGCAGGACTGGAAGGTTGCCAAGGGGAGGTAATGTGCTATCACTTAGCTAGGTCAGAGCTAAACGAGGAAACGGGGGACACCACCCATGTCGACACACGACGCTTCCGCCGCCGACATACCCGAGATGCCGAGCCCGCGCGTACGGGAGTTCCCGGCGCACAGCGTCGGCGGCGGCACCGCGCTGCTGCTCGGACTGGCCGGGCTGGCCGTGGGGGCAGGCCTGGTGGCCTGGGGCTCGACCGTCGGCTCGTCCGGTGCCAAGGTGGCACTGGTCGTCCTCGGCGTGCTGACCGGACTCGCGGCACTCATCGCGATGAGCGGCCTGAACACGGTGGCGCCGGGCGAGGCCCGGGTCGTGCAGCTCTTCGGGCGCTACCGCGGCACCATCCGGCAGGACGGGCTGCGCTGGGTGAACCCCTTCACCTCCCGCACCAAGATCTCCACTCGGGTCCGCAACCACGAGACCGCCGTCCTCAAGGTCAACGACGCGTACGGCAACCCGATCGAGCTGGCCGCGGTGGTGGTCTGGAGGGTCGAGGACACCGCGCAGGCCACCTTCGAGGTGGACGACTTCCTGGAGTTCGTCGCCACGCAGACCGAGGCGGCCGTGCGGCACATCGCCATCGAGTACCCCTACGACGCCCACGAGGAGGGCGGGCTCTCGCTGCGGGGGAACGCCGAGGAGATCACCGAGAAGCTCGCCGTCGAGCTGCACGCGCGCGTGGAGGCCGCCGGGGTGCAGATCATCGAGTCCCGCTTCACCCATCTCGCATACGCTCCGGAGATCGCCTCCGCGATGCTCCAGCGACAGCAGGCCGGTGCGGTGGTCGCCGCCCGGCGGCAGATCGTCGACGGCGCGGTCGGAATGGTCGAGGCGGCGCTCGCCCGGATCGCCGAGCGGGACATCGTGGAGCTGGACGAGGAACGTAAGGCGGCGATGGTGTCGAACCTGATGGTGGTGCTGTGCGGGGACCGCGCACCGCAGCCCGTGCTCAACACGGGGTCCCTCTACCAGTGACGGCCTCCTCCGGGGGCCCGGCCCCCCAGCGCCGGCCGCAGCAGCGCAAGCAGGTGCTGCTGCGGCTTGACCCGTCGGTGTACGAGGCACTCGCCCGCTGGGCCTCGGACGAACTGCGCTCCGCCAACGCGCAGATCGAGTTCCTGCTGCGGCGCGCCCTCGCGGAGGCCGGACGCCTGCCCGGCGGCGCCCGGCCGATCCCCCGCCGGGGGCGGCCGCCGGCCTCGGACGAGCCGGAGGCGTAGGGGGTCGTCAACCGTGTAGCGAAACCGTGACAAGCGCCCGCGACCAGCACGGACTCCCTTCAGACCAAGATCTATACGCGCTATGTATACGCCAGGTGTATACGCGCTGTGTACAGTGCTGCCATGTCCATCGGTCACACTCTCCTAGGGCTCCTGGAGTCCGGGCCCCGTCATGGTTACGACCTCAAGCGGGCCTTCGACGACATGTTCGGTCATGACCGGCCGCTGCACTACGGCCAGGTCTACTCGACGATGTCCCGTCTGCTGAAGAACGGGCTCGTCGAAGTCGACGGCATCGAGGCGGGCGGCGGGCCCGAGCGCAAGCGGTACGCGATCACCGAGGCCGGGATCACCGACGTACAGCGGTGGCTCGCGACCCCGGAGAAGCCCGAGCCGTATCTCCAGTCGACCCTCTACACCAAGGTCGTCCTCGCCCTGCTCACGCACCGCGACGCGGCCGACATCCTCGACACGCAGCGCGCCGAGCACCTGCGCATGATGCGGATCCTGACCGACCGCAAGCGCAGGGGCGATCTGGCCGACCAGCTGATCTGCGACCACGCGCTGTTCCATCTGGAGGCCGATCTGCGCTGGCTCGAACTGACCGCGGCACGCCTCGACAAGCTCGCCGAGGCGGTGACCAAGTGACTCCTCCTCCCGGTTCCCTGCTCGCCGCCGAGGACCTGCGCAAGGCCTACGGGCCGACCGTCGCCCTCGACGGCGCCGAGTTCTCCATCCACCCGGGCGAGGTCGTCGCCGTGATGGGCCCGTCCGGGTCCGGCAAGTCGACCCTGCTGCACTGCCTCGCCGGAATCGTGCCGCCCGACTCGGGCTCGATCACGTACGACGGCCGTGAGATGTCCGGCATGAACGACGCGCAGCGCAGCCTGCTCCGGCGCTCCGAGTTCGGCTTCGTCTTCCAGTTCGGACAGTTGGTGCCCGAGCTGACCTGCGTGGAGAACGTGGCTCTTCCGCTGCGGCTGAACGGCGCGTCCCGCAAGGAGGCCGAGCGGACCGCCCTGTCCTGGATGGCACGACTGGAGGTCGACGACCTCGCCGGGAAACGGCCCGGTGAGATCTCCGGCGGTCAGGGACAGCGCGTAGCCGTCGCCCGGGCCCTGGTCACCAGCCCGCGCGTGCTGTTCGCGGACGAGCCCACCGGCGCGCTCGACTCACTCAACGGCGAGCGCGTGATGGAACTGCTGACCGAGGCGGCCCGGTCCACCAACGCGGCCGTCGTGCTGGTCACGCACGAGGCGCGGGTCGCCGCGTACTCCGACCGCGAGATCGTCGTACGCGACGGCAAGTCCCGGGACATGGAGCGCATCGTATGAGGCTGCGCCAGCCGGCCAGGGATCTGGTCATGGGGGCCAGGTTCGCGTTCACGGGCGGGCGCGAGGGGTGGGTCCGGCTGCTGCTCACCGCCGTCGGCGTCGGCCTCGGTGTGTCGCTGCTGCTGCTGACCACCGCCCTGCCCGGTGCCATCGCGGCGCGGCACGACCGGGACAACGCGCGTGCCGACCACACCTACGGCCATACGATACCCAGGGCCGACAACACCCTGGTGATCGCGGACATCGACACCACGTTCCACTCCAAGGACATCCGCGGACGGGTGATGGAGCCCGAGGGTGCCCGGGCACCGCTGCCGCCCGGACTGGACCGCTTCCCGCAGCCCGGCGAGATGGTGGTCTCCCCGTCGCTGAAGGCGCTGCTCGCCTCCGGCGAGGGGCGGATCCTGCGGGACCGGCTGCCGTACCGGATCGTCGGCATCATCGCGGAGCAGGGACTTGTCGGCTCACACGAACTCGCCTACTACGCGGGCGGCAAGGGGCTCGCGTCGCAGATCGCCCCGCCGGGCGTGGCGCGGATCGACCGGTTCGGGGATCCCGGCATCACCCCCGAGAAGTCGGACCCCGTCCTGATCCTGCTGATGCTCGTCGTCTTCGTGGTGCTGCTCATGCCCGTCGGCGTCTTCATCGCGGCGGCCGTGCGGTTCGGCGGCGAGCGGCGCGACCGCCGGCTCGCGGCACTGCGCCTCGTCGGCTCGGACAGCGGGATGACCCGCCGGATCGCCGCCGGTGAGGCGCTCGCGGGAGCTCTGCTCGGCCTGGTCTTCGGCACCGTCTTCTTCCTGTTCGGACGGCAGGCCGCGGGGTCCGCCGAGGTCTTCGGCATCAGCGTCTTCCCGAGCTATCTCAACCCCTCCCCCTCGCTGGCCCTCCTGGTGGTGGTCGCCGTGCCGACGGCCGCGGTGCTGGTCACCCTGTTCGCGCTGCGCGGGGTGGTCATCGAGCCGCTCGGCGTGGTGCGCGCGGCGAGGCCCGCACGGCGCCGGCTGTGGTGGCGGCTGCTGCTGCCACTCGGCGGACTCGCGATGCTCTACCCGATGGTCGGCAAGGGCCGCTATCACGGGAACTTCAACGAGTATCTGGTCGTCGGCGGGGTGCTGCTGCTCCTCGTCGGTGTCACGGCGCTGCTGCCGTGGGTGGTGGAGGCGGTCGTGGCCCGGCTCGGCTCGGGCGGAGTTGCCTGGCAACTGGCGGTGCGCAGGCTTCAGCTGAGCAGCGGCTCGGCGGCCCGGATGGTCAACGGGATCGCGGTGGCGGTCGCCGGGGCCATCGCCCTTCAGATGCTGTTCTCCGGTGTCGCGAGCGACTACACCAAGGAGTCGCAACACGATGTGACACGGGCCCAGATGCAGGTGGCCCTGCCCAAGGCGGGTCCGGTGGACGCCGTCGCCAGGGAGCTGCGGACCACCAAGGGAGTGCGCCGGGTCACGGCCGTCGCCGAGTCGTACGCCGGGGACCGGCGCACGGAGCCGCAGGCGTCCGCCGAGATGACCATGGGCGACTGCGCGTCCCTGCGCGAGATGGCGCGGCTGCCCTCGTGCCGGGACGGTGACGTGTTCGTGGTGTCGGGCGCCGAGAGCGACACCGACACCCCGAAGCTGGCTGAACCCGGCAGGACTCTGTACATCGACCCGGGCTACAGCGGAGAGAGGAACGCGGAGATCCCCTGGACGGTGCCCCACGGGCTGAAGCAGGCGGATGCGCGCAAGAGCCCGTCCGGAGTGGAGACCGGCGGTTTTCTGATCACCCGGGGCGCGCTGCCCGCGAAGACGGCACTTGCCTTCCGGGGGGATGTGTTCGTCACCCTCGACCCCTCGGTGGCCGACGCGCGTGAGTACGTCCGCAACACGGCGGCACGGGTGACTCCGTTCGCCAGCCCCCAGACGTGGGCGGCCACCGAGGAGTCCGGGCGCTTCACCTCCATCCGCACGGGGCTGTTCGTCGGCGCCACCTGTGTGCTGGCGCTGATCGGCGCGAGCCTGCTGGTCTCCCAGCTGGAGCAGTTGCGCGAGCGCAGGAAGCTGCTGTCGTCGCTGGTCGCCTTCGGCACCCGGCGCCGCACGCTGAGCCTGTCGGTGCTGTGGCAGACGGCGATCCCGATCGCGCTCGGCCTGCTGCTGGCGTCGGCGGTCGGACTGACACTGGGCGCGATCCTGCTGAAGATGAGCGCCGCGTCCGTGACCGTGGACTGGGCGAGCGTGCTGACGATGACCGGCCTCGGCGCGGGGGTGGTGCTGCTGGTGACCGTGCTCAGCCTGCCGCCGCTGCTGCGGCTGATGCGGCCGGACGGGCTGCGCACCGAGTGAGTGCCGGCCGCCCCGGTGCCCCCGGACCCGGAACGCGTCAGCAGCGTCCCGGGTCCGGGCACCGGGGCTCGCGACGGGGACGACGGGACCGCGAGCAGATGGACGACTCCCCGGTGCTGTCCGGAAATCCGGACAGCACCGTCGCCCTTGTCCCTCCGGAATCCCGGGTTGCCCGGTGGTGCTCAGGCGTCGGCCCCGAGCACCCGTACCGGCAGCGGCCGCAGGGCACCCCGCAGCGCCTGTGCCAGTTCCTCGTACTCGGCGCCCCGGGCGGCGCCCGCGCGCATCGCGAAGGCGACGCGCCGGGTCGGGGCCGGGTCGGCGAAGTAGCCGGTGAGGAGCTGGCTGTTGCGGGTGGTCTCCACCTTGAGGGCGGTGTGCGGCAGCAGGGTCACCCCGAGGCCGCCCGCCACGAGCTGGACGAGGGTGGACAGCCCGGCGGCGGTCGTGGTCACGGGCGCGTCCTCGCGGCCGGCCTCCCGGCAGATGTCAAGAGCCTGGTCCCGCAGGCAGTGGCCCTCGTCCAGGAGCAGCAGATTCAGTTCGCGCAACGCCTCCCGCGGTATCCCCTCCCGTCCCCCGAGCCAGTGGTCGAGCGGGGTGACGAGCACGAAGTCCTCGTCGAACAGCGGGAGTTCGGTGACGCCGGGCACCCCGAGGGGCACGGCGAGGAGCAGCAGGTCGAGGCGGCCGGTGGTGAGTCCGTCGAGCAGGCTGCCGGTCTGCTCCTCGTGGACCTGGAGATCGAGGTGCGGATAGCGGTCGTGGACCAGATTGAGGACGGTGGGCAGCAGGTACGGCGCGACGGTCGGGATCACCCCGAGCCGCAGCGCCCCGGTGAAGGGGGCCCGGACGGCCTCGGCCTCCTCCATGAGGGCACCGACCTCGTTCAGCACCGCCCTGGCCCGTACGGCGAGGCGCTCGCCGGCGGGCGAGAGGAGCACTTTGCGGGTGGTGCGCTCCAGCAGGGTGACGCCGAGCACCTCCTCCAGCGCGGAGACGGCGCCCGACAGCGCGGGCTGGCTCATGCCGATCGCGGCGGCGGCGTCCCGGAAGTGCAGATGCTCGGCGACGGCCGCAAAGGCCCGCAACTGGGCGAGACTGGGCTGGCGCCGCCCATGGGCCTTGACCCCGGCCATGGCATACCCCTTACTCATGGTCACTGATAGTCCTCACCGATCAACACGACCGAGTGTAGCTATTTCCCTAATCAATCCACCCTGTGTCAGGATCGTGAGCGTCCAACCCATGAGAAACGCCTTGCCTCCGAGGTGTTTCTGTGCTTCAAGGAGATCGTGTGCTCACCGTCGGTGACAAGTTCCCCGAGTTCGATCTGACCGCCTGCGTCTCGCTGGAGAAGGGCAAGGAGTTCGAGCAGATCAACCACAAGACCTACGAGGGCAAGTGGAAGATCGTCTTCGCATGGCCCAAGGACTTCACCTTCGTGTGCCCGACCGAGATCGCCGCCTTCGGCAAGCTGAACGACGAGTTCGCCGACCGTGACGCCCAGATCCTCGGCTTCTCCGGTGACTCGGAGTTCGTGCACCACGCCTGGCGCAAGGACCACCCGGACCTGCTCGAGCTGCCGTTCCCGATGATGGCCGACTCGAAGCACGAGCTGATGCGCGCCCTGGGCATCGAGGGCGAGGACGGCTTCGCGCAGCGTGCCGTCTTCATCGTGGACCAGAACAACGAGATCCAGTTCACCATGGTGACCGCGGGTTCCGTCGGCCGTAACCCGAAGGAGGTCCTGCGGGTCCTGGACGCCCTCCAGACCGACGAGCTGTGCCCCTGCAACTGGAGCAAGGGCGACGACACCCTCGACCCGGTCAAGCTCCTGGCCGGTGAGTGACCCATGTCCCTCGACTCCCTGAAGTCCGCCGTTCCGGACTACGCCAAGGACCTGAAGCTCAACCTGGGCTCGGTCATCGGCAACTCCGACCTGCCGGCCCAGCAGCTGTGGGGCACGGTGCTGGCGACGGCGATCGCCTCGCGCTCGCCGATCGTGCTGCGCGAGCTGGAGCCCGAGGCGAAGGCGAACCTCACGCCCGAGGCGTACACCGCGGCCAAGGCCGCCGCCGCCGTCATGGCGATGAACAACGTCTTCTACCGCACGCGCCACCTGCTCTCGGACCACGAGTACGGCACCCTGCGCGCGGGTCTGCGGATGAACGTGATCGGCAACCCCGGGGTCGACAAGGTCGACTTCGAGCTGTGGTCGTTCGCCGTGTCCGCGATCAACGGCTGCGGGATGTGCCTGGACTCCCACGAGCAGGTCCTGCGCAAGGCGGGCCTGGAGCGTGAGGTCATCCAGGAGGCCTTCAAGATCGCTGCGGTGATCCAGGCCGTCGGCGTCACCCTGGACGCGGAGGCGGTCCTGGCCGAGTAACGGCCGTACCGCCGAAGGGGCCCGCTCCCAGCCACCGCTGGGAGCGGGCCCCTTCGTCTGTGCCGAGCGGGGACGGACGACCGCAGCCCGTGCCGCTAGGCGGACGGCGCCTCGTCCATCGGCGGCCTCTTTGGGGTCTCGGCGGGCGCGGTGGCGGGGCCCGGCTGCGACGCCTGGTGGGGCACGGGGTTGGCGTACGACCGCAGATAGCCCACCACGGTGTTCGTCACCGCCACCAGCGGCACCGCGACCACGGCTCCGCCGATCCCGGCGACGATCCCGCCGGCCGTCACCGACAGCACCACCGCCAGCGGATGGACCCGCACCGCCCGGCCCAGGATGAACGGCTGGAGGATGTGGCCCTCGATCTGCTGGACGGCGAGCACCACGACCAACGTCATGATCGCGGTGAAGACACCCTGGGTCACGAGCGCCACGACCACCGCCAGCGCGCCCGAGGCCACCGCTCCCACCAGGGGGATGAAGGAGAACAGAAAGATGAAGACGGCGAGCGGCACAGCCATGGGGACGTTCAGGAAGTAGATCCCGAGGCCGATGAAGATCGCGTCGATGAGGGCCACGATCACCGTGCCCCGGACATAGGCGGTCAGGGTGCGCCACGCCCGCGGGCCGGCGCCCGCTACGCCCGGCCGCGCCGCGGCCGGGACCAGCTTCAGCGTCCACTCCCAGATGCGCCGGCCGTCGTAGAGCAGGAAGAGGGTGGAGAACACCGTCAGGAGGATGCCGGTGAGCGCCTCCACGATGACCGTCACGCCCTCGAGACCCGCCGAGGTGATCTGGTCGGTGTTGGCGCCGATCGCCTCCCGCAGATTCTTCGCGATCTCGTTGATCTGCTTGTCGGTGACGTGGAAGGGGCTGTGGAGCAGCCACTTGCGCAGCTCGTCGATGCCGTCCTGGATCTGGTTGGAGAGCAAGTCGATGTTCTCCATGACCTGCCAGGTGACAAACCACCCGATCAGCCCCATGACGACGAAGCCGAGGACGGCGGTCATCGCGGTCGCCGGCCCACGCGGCACTCCGTGGCGCCGCAGCCGCGCCACGGTCGGCTGCAACAGCGCCGTGATGAGCAGCGCGCACACGAAGGCGAACACCACGAGCTGGACGGCACTGATGACCCGCATCAGCACCCAGAGGGTGCCCGCGAGGACGAGCAGCCGCCAGCCCGCCTCGGCGGCGACCCGTACGCCCCAGGGAACCGCCTCCGCGGGGTGTGGGCGCGGCTGCGGCGCGGGGGGCGCGTACGCCGTCGGCTGTACGTGGTCCACCACCGGGGGCCGCTCGGGCCCCGTGTGCTCCTTCTCCACCTCGGCGCGGCGCTCGTCCAGCCGCTCACCCACCTGAGTGATCCCGGCGCCGATCCGGGCCAGCCAGCCTGGCACTTGCGACATGATCCGTCCTCTTCCCCCGTGTCCCCGGGTGTGGCCCACCACTCCCCCCTGGAAGTCGTCGCATCCGACCGTACATGGCAGGCGCCGGCGGCCGTGAACGGCCGTAGCCCCTCACCGATAGACGGTGAGGGGCTACGCGAGGTTGAGCGGCTGGGCGGGGCGGAGCCGCGACTCAGTACCAGCTGTTGGCCTGCCAGAACGACCACGCCTGACACGGGCTGCCGTACCGGCTGTTCATGTAGTTGAGGCCCCACTTGATCTGCGTGGCCGGGTTGGTCTGCCAGTCGGCGCCGACGGACGACATCTTGGAGCCGGGCAGGGCCTGGAAGAGGCCGTAGGCACCGGAAGAGGCGTTGACCGCGCGATAGTTCCAGCTCGACTCGTGGTCCACGATGTTGCTGAAGCACTGGAACTGGCCGGCTCCGACCATCGAGCGCGCCATCGCCTGGATCTGCGCGACCGTGTAGGAGCCCTGGACGGGGAAGCTCGACGCGTCACGGGTCGCGTCGCGGCTGGCCTTCTCCTCGGCCGCCTTGCGGGCCTTGGCGTCCTCTTCGGCCTTCTGGGCGGCCTTCTGCTTGGCGA
The DNA here is from genome assembly GCF_044753645.1 of Streptomyces sp. NPDC093261. Classification (NCBI taxonomy): domain Bacteria; kingdom Bacillati; phylum Actinomycetota; class Actinomycetes; order Kitasatosporales; family Streptomycetaceae; genus Streptomyces; species Streptomyces sp. NPDC093261. Next base: position 478,404 of record NZ_JBIVNO010000002.1, on the reverse strand, counting down.
CCGCGTCCGCGGCCGCCTGCTTGCGGGCCGCCTCCTCGGCGTCCTTCTTGGCGCTCGCGTCCGCGGCGATGGCCTGAGCGTCGGCCTGCTGCGTCAGCGACGCGGTCTGGACCTGGGCCTGCTGACCCGCGGGTATGTCCGCGAGGAGCGTGGTCTCGCTAGCCGTAGCCTCGGCGTCGCTCGAGGGCTGCCCAGTGCTGCCCGAGGCAACACCGGTGACGGCGCCTACAGCGGTGACCGCCGTGGCCGAGGCCACTGCGAATCCCCGGACCGAAATCCGGCTCACACGGTTTCCTTCCAGCATCGCCCGCTTCGGTGACCCTGGCGGACGCAATCGTGCCCCTGACGCTGGCCTCCCAACTGCGGGGTCACGGGAGGCACGGGCCCGGTGGGCAACTTCCCCGAGGGAAGCGCCGCGTAGTGCTCGGGCGGCATACGACGGCTCTATGGAGTTCTGGTGCTTCAGTTGTGCCGTACCGCTGGGGGTACAGGTGTGTCGTATGCGGGGCCTGACAGGAGTGAGACTCTGCCGTAACCGGACGCCGGGTGGCAATTCTGCGTTGAGTGTGAAAGCTCACACCTCGTTTGGCCCAAGGGATTCGCGGAAATACCCGCACACCAAAGCGCCGCCCGGCTAGGCTCTAGACCTTTGCCGGACGGCGCCAACTGGTGAGTAACTACCTCACGTTGGACGGGGGCTTCAGATCTGCCCCTCTTCGAGCATTTCGGTCACAAGGGCCGCGATCTGGGACCTCTCGGACCGCGTGAGGGTGACATGCGCGAAGAGCGGATGCCCCTTCAACTTCTCCACGACAGCGACGACTCCGTCGTACCGGCCCACCCGCAGGTTGTCCCGCTGGGCCACGTCATGCGTGAGAACAACGCGTGAATTGGCTCCGATGCGGGAGAGAACGGTCAGCAAAACGTTCCGCTCGAGCGACTGGGCCTCGTCCACGATCACAAAGGCGTCGTGCAGCGAACGGCCGCGGATGTGGGTGAGCGGAAGGACCTCCAGCATCCCGCGTGCGGTGACCTCTTCGATGACCTCGCGGGTGGTGACCGCGGACAGCGTGTCGAAGACCGCCTGCGCCCAGGGGCTCATCTTCTCGGCCTCGGTGCCCGGAAGATAGCCCAGCTCCTGCCCGCCGACCGCGTACAGCGGCCGGAAGACCATCACCTTCTGATGCTGCCGGCGCTCCAGCACCGCCTCCAGGCCCGCGCACAGCGCCAGCGCGGACTTGCCGGTGCCGGCCCGGCCACCCATCGACACGATGCCCACGTCCGGATCGAGCAGCAGGTCGAGGGCGATCCGCTGCTCGGCGCTGCGGCCCTTGATGCCGAACGCCTCCCGGTCCCCGCGGACGAGTCGGACGGTGCCCTCCGGCGTGATGCGCCCCAGCGCCTTGCCCCGCTCCGACTGGATCGTCAGGCCGGTGTGCACGGGGAGGTCGGCGGCCTCGGGGACATGCACGTGCCCCTCTTCGAAGAGGATGTCCACCCGCTCGGCGGACAGGGTCAGTTCGGACATTCCGGTCCAGCCGGAGGAATCCGTGATGGCCAGCTCCGCGCGGTACTCCTCGGCGAGGAGCCCGACCGAGGACGCCTTGATCCTCAGCGGAAGGTCCTTCGACACGACGGTGACGTCGAACCCCTCCGCCTGAAGATTGCGGGCGACCGCGAGAATGCGGGAGTCGTTGTCCCCCAGGCGGTAGCCGGTGGGCAGCACGCTGGGGTCCGAGTGGTTGAGCTCGACCCGGAGGGTTCCGCCGAGGTCCCCGATCGGAAGGGGGGCGTCGAGACGGCCGTACCGCACCCGGTAGTCGTCGAGCAGACGCAGGGCCTGCCGGGCGAAATAGCCGAGTTCGGGATGGTGCCGCTTGGCCTCCAGCTCCGTGACCACCACGATCGGGAGCACGACCTCGTGCTCCTCGAAGCGGGTCATGGCGTTCGGGTCGGCCAGCAGGACGCTGGTGTCGAGAACATAGGTGCGCCGGTCTGGCTTGTGGCGCTTTGTGCTGGTCACCACGGAAGGACGTACCCCCTCGGATGAGGTCGGGGAGCGACGGAGTGAATCTGGACCGGTCGACGGCCGCGATGCACGGGCCGAGAACCGGCCCTCCGCTGCTTCTTCCGTGCCGAGACCGCACGGTCGGGCTGGTGCAAAGGGCCTCCCGGGCGAACGGCCCCGAGCCGTCCGCTGAGATACGACACCCGTGGTTCGGGTGTCGACCTGTTTGGCTTATGCCCTCGAACACGCGCTGCCATGCCAGGGCATACGGCAGCGCCCCGGTGAACTCCTCGTAACGTCCCTCGTCCGGCCCGCACCCAGGAGAGTGGTGCCGGGCCGCGAGGAGCGGGTGTCAGCCGCCGTAGCGGCGGTGTCGCGCAGCGTAGTCACGCAACGCGCGCAGAAAGTCGACCTTGCGGAAGGCCGGCCAGAAGACCTCGCAGAAGTAGTACTCCGAATGGGCCGTCTGCCACAGCATGAAACCGGACAACCGCTGCTCGCCGCTCGTCCGGATGACGAGGTCGGGGTCGGGCTGGTCGCTTGTGTAGAGGTGGCGGCCGATCAGGTCGACGTCCACGGACTCGGCGACGTCCTCCAGCGAGGCGCCCTTGTCCTGGGCGTCGAGGAGCATCGAGCGGACGGCGTCGGCGATCTCCTGACGGCCGCCGTAGCCGACGGCGACGTTGACGAGTATCCCGTCGACGTGCGCGGTGGTCTCCTCGGCCTCCTTCAGCGCGGTCCGCACATGCCCGGGCAGCATGTCGAGCGCGCCGACGTGGTGCACCCGCCAGCGGCCGTCGGCGGCGAGCGAGCGCACGGTGTCCGCGATGATCCCGAGGAGCGGGACCAGCTCCTCCTTCGGCCGGTTCAGGTTGTCCGTGGACATCAGCCAGAGGGTGACGACCTCGACTTCCGTCTCGGCGCACCAGCCGAGGAACTCCTCGATCTTGTCCGCGCCGGCCTGGTGGCCCTGCGCGGTGGTCGAGCCCGCCGCCTTCGCCCAGCGCCGGTTGCCGTCCATGATGACGCCGATGTGCTTGGGCACCTGAGCGTGGTCCAGGTGGCCTTCCACCCGGCGTGCGTACAACCTGACCAGCAGGCCGCGCAGCTTGTCGCGCAGGTTCACGTGATTGTCAGCCCCTCCGTGCGGATCAGACAGGTGCGGACGGTGCGCTCCCCGTCGGATGGCGGTCCCCGGAGGCGAAGCCTACCCCCGGACAACCGGGGCCCCGCCCAAGGGGTGTGGGCGGCCCGTCCCGGGGTCGCACCGGTGAACGGCGGCCCTGAGGTCACGTTTTCCGGGCCACCGGGTGCGACGCGCAGGCCCGGTCGGGGAGGTTTCCGGGTCGGCTCCGGGGCGGTTTCCGGCTCGGTTCCGGGGCGGTTTCCGGGTCGGCTCCGGGGCGGTTTCGGCTCGGTTCCGGGGAGGGGGCGCGTTGGACGTCCGCTCGGTCTCCTGATGGGACGTGCGGGGCGCCCCTTCCGGTTCCGGGCCGGTGGGGGCGGCAAGAAAAACGGGCCGGTCCGTGGGGGGGAGACGGACCGGCCCGAGGGGGGGTCTCCACCATAACCCTTCGTAAGGGCCGGCGCGTGCATTGCCGCGAAACAACTACGCTCCGAAGTCGTCCGGCGACGCGGCGCTGGCTCCGGAGGTGTTCATTCCAAACCGCACCATGGCCGGATCACACGGGATTCAAAGGAAATCCGGCCGAACCCCATGGGATCCAAGGGATTTTCGGGCCATGAGGGAGCGGTCGACGCCACCGCGCGACGTACTCCGGGTGGGTGACCCTCGCCGGGAACGGGCGCTTGACGCCGCCGCTACCGTCGCTGCCATGGCCACGTTCACCACGGGAACAGCCGCACCGGTGCCACTGGAGGTCGCCCGGTCGGCGCACGACCGGCGGCGCGGGCTGCTCGGGCGGGACGGGATCGAAGGGGCGCTGCTGCTCAGTCCGGCGAGCGCGGTGCACACCCTGGGGATGCGGTTCGCGATCGACGTCGCCTATCTGGACCGGAACCTGCGGGTGGTGGCGGTGCGCACGATGCCACCGGGGCGGATCGGCCTGCCCCGCCCATGGGTGCGCCATGTTCTCGAGGCGGAGGCCGGGGCGATGGAGCGCTGGGGCCTACGACGCGGAAACCGGGTCTTCCTGGAGGACGCCTGACGGCACGTCGGCATCGGTGGCAGGGCACCGCGCAGCCCCCTCCACTGCGCGGTGCCGCCCGCGCAGCTTTGCTCACGCGAATTACCTTGGTCTGAACTTAACGTGAGCCCTGAGGATGGCGCGAGCCGCCCCCGATAACGATGTGGCAACCCCGGCGCCCACCCCCTCACAGGGACCGCGGCGTCCCGGGTTTGCGGGCCTCGATGAGGAAGCGGGTGCTGTGGGCGACGAACGGCCCCCGATCGCGGATCCGCTCGTGCAGGGACCGCAGCCGGGGCTCGTGGGCCTCCACGGTGAAGCCGGGCACCATCCAGATCACCTTGCGCAGGAAGTGGACGACCGCGCCGATGTCCCGGAACTCCATGCGCAGCCGGGCCTCCTGGAGGCCGACGACCTCGAGACCGGCCGCTTCGGCCTCGGCCCCCGCGCGCCGGGGATCCCGGGCGCCACGGACCTCCTCCGGCTGCGCCCCGAGGAAGTACTCGACGAGTTCGAACGCGCTCGCCGAGCCGACCTGCTGGGAGAAGTACGTGCCGCCGGGACACAGGACTCGGGCGATCTCGCTCCAGTGTGTCCGCACCGGGTGCCGGCTGGTGACGAGGTCGAAGGCGGCGTCCGCGAACGGCAGCGGCGCGTCCTCGGGCGAGGCGACGACCACGGCACCGCGCGGATGGAGCAGGGCGGTGGCCCGGGCGACGTTCGGCGGCCAGCCCTCGGTGGCGACGGTGAGCGGCGCGAGCACCGGGGCGGAGGCCAGGACCTCCCCTCCCCCGGTCTGGATGTCGAGCGCGGCGGAGGCGCCCGCAAGCCGCTCCGCCATCGAACGCGCGTACCCCCACGGGGGCCGCTCCTCCGTCGCCCGCCCCTCGAACCATGAGAAGTCCCAGCCGTCGACGGAGGCCTCGGCGGCTTCGCGGACGAGGTCTTCGAACGTACGGTCGTCGCTCATGTCGGCCATGGTCCCAGCGACCGCACACGGGACGCGACCGAAATAACGGCGACCGGAACGACGGCGACCCAAATAACGGCGACCGGAGCAACGGCCAGGACGGGCGGACGGACTACGGCACCAGCGGACGGACTACGGCACGAGCCGGCGGACGGACTACGGCACCAGCGGGCGGACTTCCCCGGCCGCGAACCGTACGAAGCCCTCGGGGTCCGGCTCGTCGGCCGTGGGCTGGAGGATCACGGTGTCGGCCCCCGCCTCCGCCAGCCGCCGGACCGCCTTCGCGACGGCTCCCGCGTCCCCGGCGACAGCGAGCTCCGGCACGGAGCCCAGACCCTCCGCGTCCAGCTCGGCCCGGAGGCGGGCCGCCGCGCCGGGACCGGTGGCGGTGAGCAGATAGACCACGACGTGGTGGGGGGCGGTACGGCCGGCCGACGCCCGCCCCTCGTCGATGAGGGCCCGGGCCCGGCGTACGCCCTCCGGGGAGGTGGACGCGGTCAGGATGGTCCCGTCCGCCGCCTCGCCGGACAGCCGCAGGGAGCGCGGTCCGGTGACCCCGGCGAGGACGCGCACCGGTTCCGCGGGCGGCCAGTCCAGCGCGACACCGTCCAGGTGCACATACCGCCCCTCCGTCGTGACGCGCTCACCGCGGAGCAGGGCCCGCAGCGCGTCGAGGTACTCACGCAGGAGGGTGACGGGCGACTCGGCACGGGCACCGACCTGCCCCATCCAGCTCTGGACGCCATGCCCGACGCCCAGGATCGCCCGGCCCGGGAACATCCGCTCCAGCGTGGCGGCCTCCATCGCGGTGACCGCGACGTTCCGCAGCGGCACGGGCAGCAGCCCGACCCCCACGCGCAGCCGCTCGGTCCAGGCGAGCGCGGCGGACGCGGCCGAGACCCCGCCCTCCAGGAAGCAGTCCTCCCACAGCCACAGCTCCTCCAGGCCCGACTCGTCCGCCAGCCGCGCCACCGAGCGCAGCCGCTCGGGGGGCAGTTGGGGCCGGAACACAGCACCGAGTCCAGTCATATGGCCTTCCTATGCGAGCGGGTTCGGAGCGCACAACACCTTTGTCCGCCGTCGGACACCTCTGTATCCGCTGTCGGACACTCCTAGCGCTCGTCCGGCCCGGGGCGCTCGTAGTGCAGGAGGACGACACCGTTGCCGAACCGGCGGGAGTCCATGAGGCGCAGGGCGGTCAGGGCGTCGCTCTCGGCGAAGAGTCGCTGCCCGCGGCCGACCAGGATCGGATGGACGTAGACCCGGAACTCGTCCACGAGGTCGTGCCGCAGGAACTCGGCGGCCAGGGCGGCGCCGCCGAGCGCGAGGTCACCGCCGCCCTGCTCCTTGAGCGCGAGGATGTCCTCGACGACGACGTCCCGGACGATGGTGGTGTGCCAGTCGGCGTGCTGGAGGGTCCGGGAGAACACGACCTTCGGCATGTTCCGCCAGATCCGCGCGTACTCGACCATGGGACCCGAGCGGTGCGGATCGGCGTCCGCGGTGGGCCAGAACCCGGCCATGAGCTCGTAGGTGACACGCCCGTTCAGGAACGCGCCCATCTCCTTGAGCACGTCGTTGAAGTGCTGGTGGAGTTCGTCGTCGACCAGATGCCAGTCGATCTCTCGGTTCGGGCCCTCGATGAAGCCGTCCAGGGACATGGACATCATCAGGACGATCTTTCTCATTGGCAGCTCCCGGTTACGACGCCGTCCATCCGGACGGCACGAGCATCGCGCAGCGGCGGCGCGCGGGCGGGGAGGCGGCTCCGGGTGATTCGCACCCGGGGCTCAGCCTCCGGCCGCGCCGTTCGAGCCCCCGGACGACTCCCCCCTGGGGAACGACACCTCCACCCGGCGGTTCTTGCGGCGTCCCTCCTCCGTGGAGTTGTCGGCGATCGGGTAGTCCTCGCTGTAGCCGCGCACCTCGAAGGTGACGGTTCCGCCGAGGCGCGCGGCGAGCTGGTCGTGGACCGCCTCGGCGCGCTTCTTGGAGAGGACCAGGCCGTGCGCGTACGAGCCCAGGTTGTCGGTGAAGCCGAAGACGCGGACGTTCGTGGCGTTCTGCTTCCTGATCTCGTCCGCGATGGCGTCGATGCGGGAGCGGGCCTCCGGGTTGAGCTTGTCGCTGTCCTTCGGGAACAGCACCTCCGCCTGGAGTGCGAAGGTGACGTTCTCATTGGTGTCCTCGCGTCGTTCCTCACCGCCGAGGTCCTCCACGACGGACTTGATGTCCAGCACCTTGGCCGGTGCGAGGGTGGCCCCGTCGGCGAGCTTCAGCCCCGGGCTGGTGGGGTCGACGGAGGGGGGCGGCGAGGTGGTGACGGTACCGGGCGGCGCGCTGGGATCGCCATCGGCCGCGGCCGGGGGCCCACCGGCGAGACCGAGCACGGTGAGCAGGGAGAGCGCGGTGACGGCACGCAGGGGGCGGGGCATGGCGGCTCACCCCTGGGAGAGTTCGACGGAGGCGGGGGGCATGGCACCGACCTGGAAGTCGACGGTGTCGGTGCCTTCGGGTGGGGCGGGGAACTGGGCGAACCATTGCGCGCTCGCCCCGGCCTTGACTCCACCGGTGAACTGCGTGCAGAGGCAGCGTCCGGAGGTGTCCCGGAGGATCAGGTACTTCTTCTTGCCCTTCTGGTCGATCAGACTGGCCCCTGCGATGGACCCACCGTTGCTGGCCAACTCCCGCTCGTCGCCGCGCCAGTCGGCCGCGACCCACAGTGTGCCCGTATTGTTCGTGACCGTCCCTTCGACGGTCACGAAGCCCCCGTTGTCACGCTTGGCGGAAGTCACCGTCAGCGTCAGCCCGTTCTCTCCCTTGACCTCGGCGAGCGCCGCGTCCGTCTGCGTCTGGGGCGCCTGGGACTGCTTCTGACCGGTGCCGCCGCTGCTCCTGGCGGGAGCCGGCGAGGCCGCGGCTCCCTTGTCCGACTGACCGTCACTGCTCCCGCCACAACCGGCCACGGTGAGGACCAGCCCGGTCGCGACCGCGACCGCACTCAGCGCCCTGCGGCCCTTCTTGGTGCGCGGAAAGTCCATCGGTACGGCTTCCTTTCACTCGGCCAGATGCACGGAGAACAGCACGGACGCGTCAGGAAGGTCGTCCGATTGGAAATGTCGGGGGTCGATGTCGACGGACTGGCCGTCGCAGTCGAGGTGTACGGGCTTCTTCGGATCGGGGGCCGACGGGAGGGTGCAGCGCGGCTGAATCACCGCGACGGCCTCGGCACTCGCGTGTCGCGTCTCCGTGCCCGGAATGATGGACTTCCCCACCGTGTAGCGCGTCTGAATCGTCACCCGGTATCCGGGGAAGCCGTTCACGGTGGTGGGAACAGTGGCCACTACGGTCGAGTCGTTGTCGGCGGCCAGTCGGTCGGCGGCAGCGCTCGCGCCAGCTCCCTGGAGACCTTGGCCCTGAAGCCACTTCAGCCAGTCGTCGTCCCGGCCGATGGCTCCCTCGAGACCGGTCATCAGCTCGTCGCGGGAGTCCTGCGCCGCCGCCAACGCAGCAGCGTCCGCCGCGGACTGAGCTCCATTGCGGGCGGACGCTGCTTGGGCGAATACGAAGAAGGCGATCGCGGCGAACAGCAGGATCCCCGTCAGCCAGATGTAGAGGGGAAGCGTCTGTCCGCGGTCTGCGCGTGGGCGTGGAGGGGTCAGCCGCCGATGACGTTGGTCACTGCGCGCATGATGGCGCCCGAGATCGCGCCGTCGAGTCCGAGACCGTCGATCATCGTGAAGATCCCGGCAATGATGATCATCAGTCCGGCATACTCCACGAACCCGGCCCCCGCATCCCGCCCGGCCCCCCGCATCCGGGACACCACGGTCCTCCGCCACGTGCCGATCCTGTGCCTCGTCCTCGTCACCACGGCCCCTGACCTCCCGCTCGATGCGGCTACGACCAACCCACGCACCGTACGTGAAAGACCCCTTACTCCGAGTGGGCCCAGGGGCCCAACTTCCGCGCCGGCGGCGGTTCATCGGTCCCACCCCTCGCCGGCCGTCCCCAGCCAGTGGGCGATCGCCTCGCTGCGCGAGGAACTGTGCAGCTTCGCGAAGATGCGATTGATGTGGTTCTTGACCGTCTTCTCGCTGATGAAGCAGGCGGCGGCGATCTGCCGGTTGTTCATACCGGCCGCGATCAGATCCATGATCTCCACCTCCCTGGAGCTCAGGCCGAAGTCCAGCCATCCCGCGGCACGGCGCCGCGGGCCCCCCGTACGGGCGGTGAGAGCCTTGGACGAATGTGCCACAACTGGTTGCAGGTGCGAAGGAGTTTGGTCTTGTTCGTAGGAAACACCGAACAAAGACGGGGCAGGGCCCCGGCCCTCCCTCAGCTTCCGTACCGCGGCGACGAGTTCGGCCGCCGTGAACTCGCCGTGCACCAGATAGCCGCAGGCCCCGCGGCGCAGCGCCTCCGCCACGACCTCGGGCTCCCTGCTGTACGTCAGCATCATCACCGGGGCCGTGCGGGCCAGCCGGGGCAGGGCGGTCAGGCCGTCCGTGCCGGGCATGCGGAGGTCCAGGAGGACGACGTCCGGGCGGTGCCGTGCGGCACACACGAGCGCCTGCCCGCCGTCCGCCGCCTCCGCCACGACCTCGATATCGGGATGGACGGACAGCAGGGCGGTCAGGCCCGCCCGTACGACCGGGTTGTCGTCGGCCACGAGGACGCGCAGCGGCGGGCCGGGAAGTGCCTGGTCAGGCATGTGCGGCCTCCTCTTGGGGGCTGTGGGGAGCGGCGGCGGGGACGGGGACGTGCAGCTGGATCTCGGCGCCGCCCAGTGGTGAGCGGCCGAGGTGGAGGCGGCCGTGCAGGGACGTGGCGCGCTCCGCCATGCCCAGCAGACCGAAGTGACCGGTTCTCGCCAGGTCCTCGGGCACGGCGGTCGGGGGCAGGCCGACTCCGTCGTCGCCGACCCGCAGGGTGAACGCCTCGCACCCGGTGGCCTCGAGTTCGACGCGCACGCGGGTGGCGCGGGCGTGGCGGTGGGTGTTCTCCAGCGCCTCGGAGACGATGGACAGGACGTCGTGTGCGGCCGCGTACGGGAGCAGGAGCGGTGTGTCCGGCAGCCTCAGTTCGGTCTCCGCGCCGCCGCGGGCGGCGAACCCCCGGGCGCGCGCGCTCACTTCGGCCACGAGGTCCAGCCGTCCCGCCGTGAAGTCGGTACGGCGCCGCAGGTCCGACAGCAGATCGCGGGACTCCGCCGCGGCCCGCCGTGCCGCGGCGGCCACCTGGGCCGCCTGGCGCTTGAGCGTGGCGGGGTCGCGGTGCTCGGCCGAGGCGGCGAGCGCCTCCGCGGCCAGTGCGAGACCATGCAGGGTCTTCGCCACCGAGTCGTGCATCTCCCGGGCCAGCCGGGCCCGTTCGGACTCGACCGCCTCGGCCGCCGCGAGCCGGGCGTTCGCTTCGGACAGTGCCTCGCCGGCGGCGCCGAAGCGGAACATCAGATTGCGCAGGGTCACCCCGATGATCCCTGCGGCCACACAGAACCCGGCGATGAGAAGGGTGCTGACACCGGCGCCCGGGTGGTGCTCCCAGGCGCGGAACACCCCGAGCACGACGGCCAGTTGCAGACCCGTGAGCACGCCGGCGCCGCGCCAGCCGTAGAGCAGTCCGGACAGCAGGGGCGTGCAGACCGTGGCGTAGGCGAGGGGGGAGACGGGGGACGCGGTCGAAAGGAGCGTGGCGACGAAGAGCAGGTCCAGCGCCATGAGCGTCGGGTGGGCGAGCAGGCGTGGGCCGACGCGGTCCCAGTCGCGCAGCAGGGCGTACGACGTCATGGTGCCGAGGACGGCGGCGGCGAGTACGGCGTGACGCAGAGCGCCGGAAGAGGCGTTGGCGAGGGCGAACGGGGTGCCGATCACCACCAGGGCGAGGCGTACGGCCACGGTCTGGCGGCACAGCGCCTGGAGCGCGCTCAGCTGGAGGCGGACGCTGGCGGGCGGCGGGGCGTCGTCCTCCAGATACCCGGGGGTGGGGCGACCGGTCCGGCTGCTCATCATCGGCCCAGAATCGATCCGAAGTTCGCCCCCGACCCCAGGAACATGCCCGTGGCGATGAGGATCATCGTCGCCGGGAGCATGAAGACCAGGGTGACCAGCGTGGCCTTGGGGACTGTCCTGGCCGCGCGACGCCGGGCGTTCTGGGCGTCCGTGCGGCGCATGTCGGTGGCCAGCTGGATCAGTGTCTCCGCGATCGGGGAGCCCAGTTCCTCCCCCTGTTGCAGGGCCGAGACGAACTGGGAGACCTGCTCGGAGGAGTTGCGTCGGCGCAGTTCGTCGAAGGCCTGACGGCGGCTGACACCCATGTCCATCTGCCGCAGGGTGATGCGCAGTTCGTCCGCCCAGGGCCCCTCGTACTTCTCCGCGACCCGGTCCAGCGCCTGGCGGAAGCCGAGGCCGGCCGAGACGACGACCGCGAGGACGTCCAGGAAGTCCGGCAGCGTACGGTCGATGACGTCCTTGCGCTCGCGGATCGCCTGCCAGATCAGGGCGTCCGCGGCGAGCAGGCCGAAGGCGAAGGTGAGGGCCGCGAAGAGCAGTTGCCCGTTGGTGAGGAACATCAGGCCCACGACCAGGCCGAAGACGCCGTAGACCGCACGGCGTGCGGCGTACCGCTGGAGGGTGAGGCCCCCGGGGTTGCCCGCCATGTCGATCCGCCGGCGTTTGGCGTCGACCCGGCGCGGCCCCATGAGGCGCAGCACGAGCGGGGCGAAGCGCATGCCGAGACGGTCGACCGCCGAGCCCGCCGCGGAGACACGGGTGGCGCCCACCTCCAGCGCGAGCGCCAGGTCGCTCGGCAGCTTGGCGTCCGCGCGGATCATCCGGATGCCGAGGAGGATCCCCGTGACGGAGACGGCCGTCAGCAGGGCCAGCAGCAGGGGCAGCAGCGCGCTCATCGCGGTCCTCCCTCACACTTCGATCTTGCCGAGGCGGCGGATGACGAAGAAGCCGACCGTGTAGAGGCCGAGCGCGAGCAGGACCAGGCCCTGGCCCAGCGGCGAGCCGGTGACACGGGCGAGGGCACCCTCGTTGGAGGAGTTGACCAGGATGAGGGAGCCGAGGCCCAGCAGCGGCACCGTGAAGGCCGTCGCGTTGACCTCGGAGAGCATGGTGCGGACCTCGCGCCGGGTCTCCTTGCGGTCCTCCAGGGTCTGGGTGAGGTTGCGCAGCGAGTTGACCACCGAGCCGCCCGCCTTGTTGGCCAGGACCAGCGTGGTCACCAGGACGATCAGTTCGCGGGAGGGCAGCCGTTCGGCGAGTTCGCCGAGGGTGTCGTCGATCGAGCGGCCGAGCATCAACTGGTCGGCGACCCGGGCCAGTTCCTCGCCCGCCGGGGCCTCAAGCTCCTCCGCGGCCATGGCGAGGGCGGTGCGCAGGGCGAGGCCTGCGGCAGTGGCGTTGGCCAGCAGCCGGGCCACGTCCGGAAGCTGGTTGATGAAGGCCTCGATGCGTTTCTGCCGCTGCCAGTTGAGGAAGACGGCCGCGCTCCACACGCCCACCAGCGCGGCGATGGGGCCGAAGAAGGGGGCCAGCGACGACGCCGCGATGAGCCACAGCGCGACGACGACGGCGGCGACGTAGGTGAAGAACTCCCCCGCCGTCAGATCGAGCCCCGTCGCCGACAGACGCAGCTGGAGGGTGCGGCCGAGGCGTGTGCGGCGCAGCCGCCGGTCGACGGCGGTGAAGCGCCGGACCCGGCCGGACGCCGTGCGTGGGAGGCCCGCCGGGCTGCCGGAGAGCCGGTCGACGAGTGCCTGCCGCTGGGCCCGGCCGGAGGCGTACAGGTGGACGCCCGCGACGGCGCAGGTGCCGGTGAGGACGGTGGCGCCGAGGGCGAGGAGGGCGGGGTCGTTCATGGCGCGCTCCTGACGTGTGCGGGGGTCATCCGAGAGCCTGCCGGGTGGGGAGTACGTCGAGGGCCTCCGCGACGCCGAAGGCGGGCGGGAGCGGTTCGTCGGCGACGTACAGCTTCTCCGCGACCGCCCGGGGCAGCGGAAGGTGCTCGAAGCGGCCGCGGACGATCCGGTCTGCTCCGAGGGGCTGGGGCACGAAGCGCGACACGGTGGCGACTCGGAACTGCTCGCGGCCGTGGGAGACCACGAGGGCGATCTCCACCACCTTGCGGGAGCCGTCGGCGTACCGGGCGAGCTGGACGACCACGTCCACCGCCGAGTTGATCTGGTCCTTGAGCGCCTCGAAGGGGATGAGCACCTCGGACATCGAGCCCAGGGTCTGCAACCTCATCAGGGCGTCCTCGGCCGAGTTGGCGTGGACGGTGGCGAGCGAGCCGTCGTGGCCCGTCGACATCGCCTGGAGCATGTCGAGGGTCTCGCCGCCGCGGACCTCGCCGACAATGATGCGGTCGGGGCGCATGCGGAGGCTGTTGCGGACCAGGTCGCGAATGGTGATCTGGCCCTTGCCCTCCACGTTCGGGGGGCGGGACTCCAGGCGGATGACGTGCTCCTGCTGGAGCTGGAGCTCGGCGGAGTCCTCGATGGTGATGATGCGCTCGTGCGCGGGGATCAGCCCGGACAGGGCGTTGAGCAGGGTCGTCTTCCCGGTGCCCGTACCGCCGCTGACGATCAGGTTGAAGCGGGCGCGGACGAACGCGGCGAGCAGCATGAGCATCTGCTCGTCGAGGGACCCGAGTCCGATGAGTTCGGGAAGGGTGTAGGCGCGCGGGAAGCGGCGGATGGTGAGGGTGGGCCCGGTCAGGGTGAGCGGCGGGATGATGACGTTGACGCGCTCGCCGGTGGGCAGACGGGCGTCGACCATCGGATTGGACTCGTCCACGCGCCGGTTGACCGTCGAGACGATCCGTTCGATCGTCTGCATCAGCTGCTCGGTGGAGGCGAAGCGCAGCGGAAGCTGTTCGACGCGGCCGGCCCGCTCCACGAAGATCGAGTCCGGGCCGTTCACCATGATCTCCGTGATCGACGCGTCGGCGAGGAGCGGTTCGAGGACGCCGAGGCCTAGGGCCTCGTCGACGACCCGGCGGATCAGCTGCGAGCGTTCGGCCGAGGAGAGGACGGGGCCCTCCCGGCTGATGAGGTGGCCGAGGACGCGCTCCAGACGGACCCGGCGGTCGGCGGCCGCGAGGCCGGACATCTCCGCGAGGTCGATCTCTTCGAGGAGCTTGGCACGGTAGACCGCGACGAGGTGTCCGTCCTCGCGGGCGGCTGCGCCGTCGTCGGGGGCGGTGATACGGGAGCGGAGGCTCATACCGGTCGTCAGCTCCTTCCCGGGGCGAGGGGGGTGGGGTCGTTGGGCATGGTGGCCCGGCGAGTCACGGGCCAGTCGCCGAAGAGGGGGATGACGGAGGGCACGGTGACCGTGACGGTGGCGGTGGTGGTGCCGGGGCCCCTGGGGGCGTCGACGCTCGGGCTGAGCCAGCCGCTGACGGCCGCCACGCCCGCCGCGTTCCCGTCGCCGTTCTGGGAGGCGACACGGGCGGCGGCGCGGGCGGCGGTGCCGGCCTGGTTGATGCCGTAGCCGATGAGGCCCAACTGGATGGCGGCCATGCCGATGACGAGGAGGATGGGGATAAAGCCGGCGAATTCGAGCATCGAGACGCCGCGGTCGTCCCGGAGGCGCGACCGCCTGGCCGCCCAGTCCGTTCTACGGCGGCACGACCGCCCGCCCGCCGGATCAGCGCTACCGCGGCACAACCGCCCACCCACCCCATCAGCGCTACGACGGTGCGGCGGCCCGTACGCCGGGCCGGCTCCCCGGCCGCGCACCCGTCCGGCCGCCGAATCGGCTCCCCGGCGGCGCAGCCGTCCAGCCGCCGACTCGGCTCCCCGGCGGCGGAGAAGCGTCCTCATCGGCCGTCCCCCTCCAGGGCCGCTCCGGCGGACCCCTGCACCCGCCATCCCGGGTTGACGCCCGGGAAGAACAGCGGGACCTCGGCCCGTACGCTCGCCTTCATCACCGGCCCCTCCTCCCCGCAGCGGATGTCAGCGCCGCTCCAAGCGGCCGGCAGATGCGCGGCCCCCGCCGACCGGCACGCCCCCGCCACATCGCCGTGCACGGCCTGGGCCGCCGTGGCCGCGCGCGCCGCCTCGTCGGCCGCGTTGCCCGCCAGGGAGTACGTGTAGCCGTACAGGACGCACTCCCACAGCAGCGCCATCACGACCAGCAGCAGCGGGAACATCCCGGCGAACTCCAGGGTGACCGCACCCCGGTCCCCGCCCTTGCGCCACAGGGTCAGCGCCCCACGGTCCGACGACGCCCTGCGCCGGCGTCCGCCCCCGCCCTCCTGCACCGTCACCAGCCCCAGCTCGCCCGCCAGCGCCCACAGCGCCTGCTTCACCGTGGAACGGGCGTCGAGGTCCTGAAGGCGCCCGGCGTCCACGACCGACTGGAGTTCCTTGAAGGACGCCGGGACCGCGGCCCGGGCCACCCTGGTGCCGGTGATGCGTTCGACGAGGGACGGCTGGATCTCCGTACCGCGCGAGTGGCGGTTGACGACCGTGAGCGTCTCCTCGGCCTTGCGGATCTGCAACCGGTCCCACATGCGCACCATCCGCTTGGCGGCGCGGACCGCGACCACGTCCGGGGTGACGAGGAGCAGCGCCTGGTCGGCGATCTCGACGGCCGCGGCGGTCGCGGAGTTCATCTGGGCGCCGCAGTCGACGATCACCACATCGTGCCGGGAGCGCAGCGCGCCGATGACCTGGCGGGCCACCCGGTCGGTGACCTCCTCGCCGCGCTCGCCCTCGGCGGGCGCGAGAAGCAGCCCGACACCGCTGTCGTGGGTGTAGACGGCGTCCTGGAGGACGCGGGGGTTGATGTCCGTGATCGCGGCGAGGTCGGCCACCGAGCGCCGGAACTGCACGTCCAGGTAGGAGGCGACGTCCCCGGACTGCAGATCGAGGTCGACCAGGGCGACGGTACGACCCGACGCCCTTGCCGCGAGGGCCAGTTGAACGGCCGTAACGGTCGCGCCGACCCCGCCCTTCGCGCCGGTCACGGTGACCACGGTCCCACCTGGGCCGGAGTACAGCTCGGCGGGCGTGCTGCCCAGATGGCGCCGCATCCCGGCGGACCAGGCCGCGGCGGCCTGGACGCGCTCGGCGAGGGCGTCGTAGCCGAGCGGGAGGGTGACAATGCCGCGGGCGCCGGAGTCCATCGCGGCGGTGAGCACGCCCGTGCTCGTGTCGGCGGTGATGAGGACGACCCCGACGGCCGGGAAGCGCATCGCCAGGTCGCGGATCAGCTCGAGCGCGGGGACCGGGCCGATCCGCTCGTGGACGAGGACGACCTCGGGCAGTTCGTCGAGGGACTCGCCGGCCAGGCGTGCCAGGGTGTCGAGCAGGGCGGTGGAGTCCGGCACCGGCTGGGCGGGTTCGGTGTCCGGGAGCTGGCCGAGCAGGCTGGAGAGCGTGCGGACCGCGTCGATGTCACCGACGGCGGGAAGGACCCGGATGGTCATCGGCGCGACCCCCCGAGGACGGGACCGCCGGGAACGGACCCCCCGAGGACGGGACCGCCGGGAACGGATCGGCTGCGGACGGAGCCGCAGGGGACCGGGACGGACCTCATGCGTGGCCTCCTACTTGTCCTGGTCGAGGGTGTACGTACGGTCGCCGGGCGTGACCGCGGTCTGGGAGCCGCCCGCGACCAGGGCGAGCCGGACATGTTCGGCGAACGACTCCGCGTACGCGACCCGTTGGGCGTCCGCCGTGTCGAGCGCGAAGGTGATGGGGACGGCCTCGGTGGCGTTGCGACGGCGCTCGTCGCTTGACTGGTCCGGCTCGAGGGCGGTGAGTTTGCCGACGTCGAGGACGCGGGCATTGGTCACGATGATCTTGGACTCGTCCTTGCCCTTGTCGTTCTGGGCCTTGAAGGTGGCGTAGATGTTGACCCGCGAGCCGGGGTCGATCTTGCCCGCGACGCCGGTGGACGCGTCGATCATGATCGCGATCTCCTGCTGTCCCGGCTGAAGCGCGGGCCGGTCGACGATCATGTCGGTCTGGAGCAGCGACCCCTTCTCCAGCCGGGTCACCGCGATCTTGCCGCGGATCTGCGAGAGGCTGGTGACGGCCGTCGCGGACAGCCAGCGCCGGGGCATGGCGATCTGCTGGAACTGGTCGGCCGTCAGGTCCTGGTACGGCGGGATGTCGCCCTTGAGCCGGTACGCCGTGACCTCCGGTCCGACCTTCGAGTTCGCGTCGCGGATCACCGACAGGACGCCGGCGAAGGCGCCCACGGCGGCGAGGGCCGAGAGCACCAGCAGGATGACGCCGCGGCGCTGGCGTGCGTTCACTACATCTCACCTCGAGGGGACGTGCCGTGCGGTCGGGCCGGCCCGCTCTCCGGCCGGAGAGCGGTCGAGCGGTGGTGCGGCGGGCCGTGGACGAGCGCGGCCAAGGCGGGGAATGGTGCGTACGGCGATGGAGTGACGCGCACGGTGTTCACGTGCCGCCTCGCGGCAGTGCGTGGGCGGTGGCGGCGACCGCCTGGCGGCCGGGGGGCTGGGGCAGGGACGCGGCACAGAAACCGCAGCGGTCGCCGATGAGTTCGAGGCCGCACCAGTGGCACACCTCGCGTCGTACGGATGTGACGAGCTGGTAGAGCACGGAGACGTCGTGCAGACCCGCGGCGAACTCCACGAGCCGCTGGGTCCCCCACCAGCGGCCGGAGTCCTGGGGGAGGGGTACGGTCGCGACGCCCTGCGCCCGCCAGGCGGGCGCGAGGGAGGCCGTGACCCAGTCCGAGGGCGGCTGGCCGGCGGCGACGACCATCCGGGTGCCGAACTCGGGTCCCGGTAACTCCTCCTGACCGATGCGGACGAGCTGCGGCCGAGGGTGGGCGAGCACGGCGAAGTGGGCGTTCGGGACCCACGACTTGGCGTGCGAGGTGAGCGGGACGGGGACGCGGTCGAGCCGGGTGACCGAGCCGAGGAGGGCACCGGCGTAGATGTAGTGGGCGAGCAGCCGCGCGGACGACGCCAGGACGCCCGGGCTGAAGTCGCAGACCGAAAGCTGGCGTAACTGCTGGGCGAGCAGGGCCAGTCCGAGCGGGGGCAGATCGGCGCCGACCAGCGCGATGCGGTCGCTCTCCAGGACGGAGCGCACGGTGCGCAGCCGCTGGACGGCCGGGTCGTCACCGGACGCGGAGTGCAGCGCGATGACGTACCCGTGCTGCTCGATCAGCGTGTGCATGCCGTTCAGGGACTGCTCGAGCGTGGGCCCCGGCTGGACGACGGCGGGCGGGGTCTGCCGGTCGAGCGGCGGGAGCACCAGATCGGGACTGGTGACGGCTATCGCGGTCGGCACGGCTGCACACCACCCCGTTCACTGCGGCGGGGTGGTCGACCACCGCCTCAGATGGCCCCTGTTGCGTCCTCTTGCATCGTCCTGCACCAGCACCATATCCACGGCATGCCCGGCTCAACACCGAATCGGAAAGATCATCTCACCGAAGGTGGGTCCATGATCGACACAGAGTAGGCGCATATGCCACAACTCGACCTGCCGCTACGGGTGTTGAGGGCGCCAGAGGTATTGACAACCGTATTGGTCTGGACCAAATTCGTGGACATCGGCGGTGGCCACCGTTCCGCAGGGCTCTCCCCTCCCCTTTTCCCTCTCCCCACACCGGAGGCTCAAGTGGACCGCGCATCAGGCATGTTCCACCGCAGACGGACCCTGGCCGGGGCCGCCGTCGCCGCGCTCGCCCTCACCTTCCTGAGCGCCGGGAACGCGGCCGCCGCGGACGTCAACAACGCCGGGAACGCCGGCTTCGAGTCCGGCCTGGCGGGCTGGACCTGTTCGGCCGGCAGCGGTACGACGGTGTCCTCCCCGGTGCACGGCGGCGCCGCCGCGCTGAAGGCGGCCCCGGCGGGCCAGGACTACGCGCAGTGCGCCCAGACGGTGGCGGTCAGCCCCAGCTCGACGTACACGCTGAGCGCATGGGTGCAGGGTGGCTACACCTACCTGGGCGCGACGGGCACCGGCACGACGGACGTGTCGACGTGGACACCGGACTCGTCGGCCTGGAAGCAGTTGTCGACGACCTTCACCACCGGCGCCTCGACGACCTCGGTGACGGTGTACCTGCACGGCTGGTACGGCCAGGCGGCGTACTACGCGGACGACGTGTCGGTGTACGGCCCGGACGGGGGCGGCGGAGGCGACCCGTCCCCGGCCGTGCCCGCGGCGCCCACGGGCCTGGCGGTCTCCTCCACCACGTCATCGTCGGCCTCCCTGTCCTGGAACGCGGTGTCGGACGCGACGGGCTACAACGTCTACCAGGGCGGTACGAAGGTGTCCGCCCTGACCGGCACCTCGGCCACGGTGACAGGACTGTCCCCGTCGACGTCGTACTCCTTCCAGGTGACGGCGACGAACGCGGCGGGCGAGTCGCCGAAGTCGACGGCGGTGACGGCCACGACGGCACCCTCGTCCGGCGGCGGAGGGACCGGAGGGCTGCCGAAGCACGCCGTGACGGGCTACTGGCAGAACTTCAACAACGGCGCGACGGTGCAGAGGCTCTCGGACGTGCCGGCCCAGTACGATATCATCGCGGTGGCGTTCGCGGACGCGACGAGCACGCCGGGCGCGGTCTCCTTCACCCTGGACTCCTCCGGGCTCGGCGGCTACACGGTGGACCGGTTCAAGGCGGACATCGCCGCCCAGCACGCGGCCGGCAAGAAGGTGATCATCTCGGTCGGCGGGCAGAACGGCACGGTGTCGGTGAGCGACCCGACGTCGGCCGCGAACTTCGCGAACTCGGTGTACTCGCTGATGCAGACCTACGGCTTCGACGGTGTGGACATCGATCTGGAGAACGGCATCAACGCGACGTACATGACACAGGCACTGCGGCAGCTGTCGTCGAAGGCGGGCTCGTCGCTGGTCATCACGATGGCCCCGCAGACCATCGACATGCAGTCGACGTCGAACGGCTACTTCCAGACCGCACTGAACGTGAAGGACATCCTGACGGTCGTCAACACCCAGTACTACAACAGCGGTTCCATGCTGGGCTGCGACGGCAAGGTCTACAGCCAGGGCTCGGTGGACTTCCTGACCGCCCTGGCGTGCATCCAGCTCCAGGGCGGTCTGTCCCCGTCACAGGTGGGTCTGGGCGTCCCCGCCTCGACCAGCGCGGCGGGCAGCGGTTACGTCTCCCCGACGGTGGTGGACAACGCCCTCGACTGTCTGACGAAGGCCACGAACTGCGGCTCCTTCAAGCCGTCGAAGACCTACCCGGACCTGCGGGGTGCGATGACCTGGTCGACGAACTGGGACGCGACGTCGGGCAACGCCTGGTCGAACGCGGTGGGACCGCACGTGCACGCCCTGCCCTGACTCCCCTGTGGTTGCGCCCCTGATGCCCGGCTTCTCACGGCCGGGCATCAGGGGTTTCGCGGTTGCGCTCACCGGATGTCCCGGTCCATCGGCAAGGAGGCCCGGTACTGCGGCTGACCCCATGGATCAGGCGTCGTCCCGCGCGGCGTCGGGTTCCTTCCCGCCGTCCTCGAAGTAGGCGTCCAGAACCTCGTCCAGCCGGGCCTCCCACTCCGTGAAGCGCGCCCTGGCCGTCGCCTCGATCTCGATCGGGTACCAGCGGCGGTCAGGCGTGTGCACCGTGACGGTGAACCGCTTCCCGAAGCGCGGGGTCTGGGTCTCGACGGCACTGATCTCGTCCCAGCGGAAGTCGCACTCCTGGTCGTCCAGACGGAGCCGGACACCGCTGTCGTCCGCGACGATCCGCGCACGCCGGTCGGCGGCCTCGAAGACGGGCCCGTCGGGGGCCTTCTCCTCCGCTTCGCCCCCCTCGGCCACGACCTCGTCGGCCACGGCGTCATCGGCTACGGCGTCATCGGCTACGGCGTCGTCGGCTACGGACTCCTCCGCGGAGGCCTCGTCATCGGCCTCCCCGCGCTCCGCGCGTCCTTCACGCTCCGCGTGCTCCTCGCGCTCTGCCGGATCAGCCGACTCGGCCGGTTCCGCGGCGGCGGCCTTCCCGTCGTCCGGTACGGCGTCCTCCGGTTCGCCGGAGTCCCCCCGTACACCGGACACGGGTGAGGTGAGCCCGGGGATGAAGGCCGGGTCGATCCCGGCACCGTCCAGGGGCTGGCTCTTCGGACCTATGCGCTGCTCCACAGCGGGCAGTATGGTCGAAGATCCTGTGACGGACACAGCCAGCCCCTGCATCGTTACCCGAATATTCGCCTTTCACATCCGCGCCTCACGCCTCTCCGCTCGACACGTTCCTCGCTAGACGAAGAGGCTCACCACCGCCGCCACCGCGAACCCGGCCACCGACAGGACGGATTCCAGGACGGTCCACGTCCGCAGGGTGTCCCGTTCGCTGATGCCGAAGTACTTGGCCACCATCCAGAAGCCGCCGTCGTTGACGTGCGAGGCGAAGATGGAACCCGCCGAGATGGCCATGATGACCAGGGCCGCGAAGGCCTGGGAGTGATGACCCTCCGTCAGGAGCGGAGCGACGATACCCGCCGTCGTGACGATCGCGACCGTCGCCGAACCCTGGGCAACCCGCAGCACGAGCGAGATCAGATACGCGAGGACGATCACCGGCAGACCGACGTTGTGGAACGTGTCGGAGAGGGCCTGAGCGACCCCGCTGCCCTTGAGGACCGCGCCGAAGACCCCGCCCGCGCCGACCACGAGCAGGATGTTGCCGATCGGCTTGAGGGAGGCGGTGGACACCGTCTCCAGGGACTTACGGGACCAGCCGCGGCGGATGCCGAGCAGGTAGTACGCCAGCAGCAGGGCGATCGTCAGCGCCACGAAGGGGTGACCGAAGAACTCGATCACCGAGCGTCCCGATGGAGGTCCCCCCTGCCCGGAGCTTGCCGGAGAGCTTGGGGAAGGGGCGAAGGCGATCGAGGAGAAGGTGGACAGCAGGATCAGAACCAGCGGTGTGCCGATGATCGCGAGGACCGTGGTGAGCGGCACCGGCTCCTCCGCGGGAGGAACCCCGGCCGCCCGCTGCTCCTCGGCCAGCACCGCCTTCGCCTCCTCGGCCGCTTCCGCCATGCCCTGCGGTACGGGCACGAAGATCCGCTTGCCGATCCAGGCCGACCACGCCCAGGCGGCCAGCACCGCCGGGATGCCGCAGACGACGCCCATCAGGATGACCATGCCGAGGTCGACCTTCAGCAGACCGGCGGCGGCCACCGGACCCGGGTGCGGCGGCAGGAACGCATGGGTCATCGACAGGCCCGCGAGCAGCGGCAGGCAGTAGAGAAGGATCGACTTGCCACCCCGCTTGGCGGCCGCGTACACGATCGGCGCGAGCACGAAGATGCCGACGTCGAAGAAGACCGGGATGCCGAAGATCAGGCCGGTGAGTCCCATGGCGAGCGGGGCGCGCTGTTCACCGAAGAGGTTCAGCAGCCGGGACGCCAGCACCTCGGCGCCGCCGCTGACTTCGAGGACCGCGCCGAGCATCGTGCCGAGGCCGATGATGATGGCGATGTGGCCGAGGGTGCCGCCCATGCCGGACTCGATCAGGGAGACGGCGTCGGAGCGCTGGACCGTGCCGAAGAGTTCGGTGACCGACAGTCCGGCGCCGAGGCCGACGGCTATGGAGACCGCGAGCAGCGCGACGAAGGGCTGCAGCCGTGCCTTGATGATGAGCACCAGCAGCAGCGCGATACCGAGCGCCGCCACGGTGAGCAGGCCGGCGGTGCCGTGGACGAGGGCGAGCAGGCCGCCGGTGTGGGGTGGGGACGGTGGCGTGGTGGAGGCTGCCAGGAAAGGCATGGGCATGACAGGGGGACCTCGGGCTTCTGGTAAGCGCATGGAAATTTCGGCAGGGGGGATCGCGGCGCGGCACCCCAGGGGCGGGACGCCGCACCGTGACGACGTACGGAGTGCGGGAGTGTGGCGGCCGGGGCCGGCGCCGGGTCAGCCGAGGACGGCCAGCGCGTCGATCTCGATGAGGAGGCCGGCCGGGAGGCCCACGTAGACGGTGGTCCGGGCGGCGGGCGGCTGGGTCAGGCCCTGCTCGTCGAAGTAGGCGTCGTAGATCTCGTTCATCTCGGCGAAGTGGCCCACATCGGTGAGATAGACGCGGATCATCATCACGTCGTCCCAGCCGGCCCCGCCCTCCTCGAGGATCGCCTTGACGTTGTCGAGGGTCTGCAGGGTCTGTACGCGCAGGGTGGGGCCCGCGGGGGTGGGCGGCTTGCCCTCCTCGGCGGGCAGGAAGCCCACCTGGCCGGCGACCTGGAGGATGTTGCCCTTGCGCACACCGTGGGAGAACCGGGCGGGCGGGGTCGTGTGGGTCTTGGGGGTCAGGGCGGTCTTGTCCGTCATACGGAGTCCTTTGCTGGCGTGTTGCCGGAGTACTCCCGGGTGATGGCGTCCGCGGTACGGCGCACCAGCGGGAGCAGGGTGAGGAGTTCGTCGGCGGTGACGACGACATTGGGCGCGGAGACCGACATGGCCGCGACGACCCGTCCGTCCGCACCCCGGATGGGGGCGGCGACGCAGTTGATGGACTCCTCGTGGCCGCCGAGGTCGGTGGCCCAGCCCTGCCCGCGCACGGCCGCCAGCTCCTTGAGGAAGGCGGCGGCGTTCGGCGTGGAACGGGCCGTGTAGAGGGGGTAGTCGAGCTTCTCCGCGACGGCGCGGCGCTCGGGCTCGGGGAGGTCGGCGAGCAGCAGCTTGGCGACGGCCGCGACGGTGATGGCGACCGGCTTGCCGATGCGGGAGTACATCCGCACCGGGTAGCGGCTGTCCACCTTGTCGATGTAGAGGACCTCGTTCTCCTCGTACACCGCGAGATGGACGGTGTGTCCGCACGCCTCGTTGAGGCGGACGAGGTGGGGGTGGGCGATCTCCCGGATGTCGAGGTTCTCCACGGCCTGCTGGGCGAGGGCGAAGAGACGGGCGCCCAGGCGGTAGCGCTGGTCGGACTGGCGGTAGACCAGGCCGTGCTCGTGCAGCGTGCGCAGCAGCCGCAGAGCGGTGGACTTGTGCACGCCGAGCCGGTCGGCGACCTGCCCGAGATCGGCGGGCCCCTCGGCCAGCAGCGGCAGGATGCTCAGCGCCCGGTCGACGGTCTGGCTCATGGTGTGCGTACCTCCTCCGCGGCCCGTGCGTCGGCTTCGGTCCAGCCGGGGCCGAGTCGAAGTGTCTCCCACGCGGCGTCGTCGAGTGCGGCGAGCCGGTCGGCGTGGTCGCGGGAGGCAGGGGCGGCGAGGTCGCCGGGGACGGTCAGCGCCGCGGCGGCCATCAGATGCCCGTGCCGCAGCCGGTCCCGCACCGGCAGCCCACGCAGGGTGGCGGAGAGGAACCCGGCGGCGAAGGCGTCACCGGCACCGACCGCGGCGACGACGTCGACGTGCGGGGCGGGTACGAAGGTGGCGGTATCAGCGACGTCCTCGCACGGGCCGCCCGATTCCCTGCCGAGCGCGATCGCCCCGCCCCCGCCCTGCTTGACGACCACGATCTCCGGCTCCGGCAGCGCCTGCCTGACGGCACGGGCGCCACGCAGTCCCCACACCTGGCGGGCCTCGTCGTCCCCCACGAACACGATGTCGGCTCCGCACGCCAACTCCCGCAGCACCCGGGGCCCGTCGGCGTCGCGCCACAGCCCGGGACGGTGGTTGACGTCGAAGGAGACCAACGGGCGCCCGGCCCGGGGCGCGGTCAGCTCCCTCAGCAGCTCCCGGCAGTCATCGGACAGCGCGGCCGTGATCCCGGACAGATGCAGCACCCGGCCGGCCAGCACCGCCTCCAGGTCGACGTTCTCCACCGACATCGCCGAGGCCGCCGATCCCGCCCGGTAGTACGCCACCTCGTGGTCGTCGCCCGCCCGGTCCCCCGCCGTGCGGAAGTAGATCCCGGTCGGGCGCGCCGGATCGCGCCGCACGGACCCGACGTCGACGCCGTACGCCCCGATGGCCTCGACCAAGTGCTCGCCGAAGCCGTCCGCCCCGACCCGGCTGACCCACCTCGCGGAGTGCCCGGAGGCCGCCAGCACGCAGGCGACATTCGACTCGGCGCCGCCGATGCCCCGCGCGAAGGACGGCACCTCGGCCAGCCTGCCCGGCCCGGACGGCAGGAACGTGACCATGGACTCGCCGAGCGCGACGAGATCCACGACGTCCGAGACGCCCCGGGTGTCCGATACATCCCGGGCGTCCGAGACGTCCGGGGTGGCAGCGGCGACGGGCAGACCGTTGGCGGTCACGATGGTGGCTGGCTCCTCTGCGCTTGCGCGGGTCACGGCGGCTCCGTTGACCCCGCGTTGGCCGGGATGTTAGACAGCACCAAGCGAGATACGCAACGGTCGTTGCACAGAGCGCAACAATCGACCTCAGGGAGGCCTCATGGACGCCGCCACCGCCGCAGAACGCCTCGCCGCCCTCCTGGCGGACCGCGTCGACCACCGTTTCAAGGGCCTCCCGCCGGACGCCGAGGGGCTCACCCTCGCCGACCTCGCGGCCGAACGCCGCAATCTGTTCACCGGCGGTTTCACCACTCCCGTCCTCGCCCTGTCCGCCGAGCGCCTCCGGCACAACCTCGAGCTGATGGAGACGTACACGGCCCGCCACGGCCTCGCCTTCGCCCCGCACGGCAAGACGTCGATGGCTCCGCAGCTCTTCCACCGCCAGATGGAGCACGGCGCGTGGGGCATCACGCTCGCGCTCCCCCACCAGGTCCGCGTGGCACGGGCGTTCGGGATCGGCCGGGTGTTCCTCGCCAACGAGCTGGTGGACGCCGCGGCCCTGCGCTGGATCGCCGCCGAGCTGGCCGCCGACCCGGAGTTCCGCTTCGTCTGCTACGTCGACTCCGTGCGCGGGGTGGAGTTGATGGAGGCGGCCCTGAAGGGCGCCGCCCGGCCGCTGGAGGTCGTCGTCGAGCTGGGCGCGGGCGAGGGCGCCCGCACCGGCGTGCGCACGGAGGCGGACGCGCGGGCGGTCGCGGACGCGGTGGCGGGCACGGACACGCTGCGCCTGGTGGGCGTGGCGGGGTACGAGGCCCAGGTGCCCGAGGCCTCGCCGGAGCGGGTGCGCGCCTGGCTGCAGCGGCTGACCGGGATCGCCGTGGAGTTCGACAAGGCGGGGCGGTTCACGGGGGCCGGGGAGATCGTGGTGAGCGCGGGCGGCAGCGAGTGGTTCGACGCGGTCGCCGACGTCTTCGCGGAGATCCCCGAACTCTCGCTGCCCGTACTGAAGTTGCTGCGCTCGGGCGCGTATGTCTCGCACGACGACGTCCACTACCGCAGCCTGACCCCGTTCAACCGGGTGCCGGAGGAGGGTGCCCTGGAGCCCGCGTTCCGGCTGTGGGCCCAGGTGGTCTCCCGCCCGTCGGCGGACCAGGCGTTCGTCAACGCGGGCAAACGGGACGCCGCCTACGATCTCGACCTCCCCGTGGCCCGGACGGTGCGCCGGGAGGGCACCGAGCGCCCGGCGGCCGGGATCGAGGTGACCGCCCTGTCCGACCAGCACCTCTGGCTGCGCACCGGCCCCGAGGCGGACGTCGAGGTGGGTGACTGGGTCGGCTTCGGCCTGTCCCACCCGTGCACGTCCTTCGACAAGTGGCAGGTGATCCCGGTGGCCGAGGCGGACGGGACGGTCGTCGACTGCGTCCGCACGTTCTTCTAGGAGGGCAGGTCGTGGAGCAGCTCGTCATCCGGGACGCGGACGTCGTGGACGGCAGCGGGGAACCCTCGTACCGCGCCGACGTCGTGATCGACGGCGGCAGGATCGTCACCATCGTGAAGGAGGCCGCGGCGGCGGGCTGCCAGCGCCCCCGGGCCGTGCGGGAACTGGACGCGGAGGGTCTGGTCCTCGCCCCCGGCTTCGTCGACATGCACGCCCACAGCGACCTCGCCCTGCTGCGCGACCCCGACCACAGCGCGAAGGCGGCGCAGGGCGTGACGCTGGAGGTCATCGGGCAGGACGGGCTGTCGTACGCGCCGGTCGACGACCGGACGCTGGAGGAGGTGCGCCGGGCGATCACCGGCTGGAACGGCTACGGCGACGACATCGACTTCACCTGGCGGACGGTGGGCGAGTACCTGGACCGCCTGGACCAGGGCATCGCGGTCAACGCCGCCTATCTGATCCCGCAGGGCACGGTCCGGATGCTGACCGTCGGCTGGGAGGACCGGGAGGCGACGCCCGGAGAGCTGGAGCGCATGCGGCGCCTGGTCGCAAAGGGCCTGGAGCAGGGCGCGGTCGGCCTGTCGTCCGGGCTCACCTACACCCCCGGCATGTACGCCGGGAACGCCGAACTCACCGAACTGTGCCGGGTGGTGGCCGCATACGGCGGCTACTACTGCCCACACCACCGCAGTTACGGCGCGGGCGCACTGGAGGCGTACGCGGAGATGGTGGCCCTGGCCCGTGCGTCCGGCTGTCCGCTGCACCTCGCGCACGCCACCATGAACTTCGGCGTGAACAAGGGCCGCGCGCCCGAACTGCTGTCCCTGCTCGACGAGGCCCTGGCGGCGGGCGCGGACATCACCCTGGACACCTACCCCTACACCCCGGGCTCCACCACGCTGGCGGCGTTGCTGCCGAGCTGGGCGAGCGAGGGCGGCCCCGAGGAGACCCTGCGGCGGCTCGCCGACCCCGCGACGGCCGAGCGGATCCGCCACGATCTGGAGGTCGTCGGCGCCGACGGCTGCCATGGCGTGCCCGTCGACTGGGACACCGTCGAGATCTCCGGGGTGAGCGATCCGGGGCTCGCCGGCTACGTCGGCACCACGGTGCGCCAGGCGGCGGACCGGCGCGGCGAGGACCCCTGGGCCACGGCCCGCCGGCTGCTTGTCGAGGACCGGCTGGGACCGACGATCCTCCAGCATGTGGGCCACGAGGAGAATGTTCGGGCGATCATGCGGCACCGCGTCCACACCGGCGGTTCCGACGGCATCCTGCAGGGTGCGAAGCCACATCCGCGGGCGTACGGCACCTTCCCGCACTACCTCGGCCGGTATGTGCGCGAGTTGGGGGTGCTGTCGCTGGAGGAGTGCGTGGCCCGGCTCACCTCGCGTCCGGCGGCCCGGCTGCGTCTGCCGGACCGCGGTCTGGTCCGCGAGGGGTACCGCGCCGACCTGGTGCTCTTCGATCCGGCCACGGTCGCGGCGGGCTCCACCTTCGAACGGCCGCGCACCCTGCCGACCGGTATCCCGTATGTGCTGGTCGACGGCCGTTTCGTGATCGAGGACGGACGCCGCACGGACGTCCTGGCGGGGCGGGCGGTCCGCAGGACTCCGGTGTGACCGCCCGCCGTCGAGCCGCCGGGAGCGGTTACGGCTTGGGCAGCACGCAGCCGCTCGCGCTGAGGTTCAGCTTGTTCCCGGTGCCGAAGCACGCGGGTATCTGGTAGGTCTCCTCGGCGTAGTTGGTGCCCTGACGCACGGTCACCGTGCCGTTCTCGTCGACCTCGCAAGGGTTGTCGACGGTGCAGCGCTCACCGTCCTCGTTGCCGGTGTTGTTGACGGCGACGACCTTGCCGGTGCTGTTGTCGATGACGGGCGAGCCCGAGGTGCCGCCGATGGTATTGCAGGCGGAGGTGTAGCGGACCGAGTCCTTCCAGGTCCAGTCGCCCTCTTTCAGACGGTAGACGAACCCGTCGATGTCGCAGCTGTAGGTGCGCTTCCAGTAACCGGAGACGACCTTGATGGCGGTACCGGCGACCGGGTGGGTGTCCGCGACAGTGAGCGCGCTGATGCCGTAGGAGCTTCTGATCTGCGCGTAGGTACTGGTGAGCTGGTAGATCGTGATGTCCGTGTCGGTCATCGTCGAGTACGCGACCTTGCCGGCGCGCAGCGTCGCGACCCTGCTGCCCGAGGAGTTGAGCAGTCCGAACGTACGGCTGGAGGACTGCCCGACGATGACCTCGCCCGGGCCGGGGAAGCCGGTCTCCAGGCAGTGGCCGTTGGTGAGCACGAGCGCCGGGTCGGTGTCCGCGGAGTTCGGGAAGCGGATGACGGAGCCGGAGCAGTTGCTGAGCGAGACGGTGCCGGCGAAGTTGACGGCCTGGACCGTGGCCGTCCGGGAAGCCGCGGTGGTGCGGGAAGCCGTGGGCGCGGTCCGGGCGGCCTGGGGAGCCGCGACCGCCGGTGCCGCACCGGCTCCGGCGATCACCAGAGCGAACAGCGCGGCAACGAGAGGCTTTCTCATGTGGGGGGTCCCCTCTTGATGAGGTTGCGATGACGTGACGGGCCGGAGGTCGTCCGGCCCGCCCTGTGTTTGTCATGCGCATTGTCAGCGGAGAGGTAGGCGGGGGCAAGGAGCGGTTTTCGGCCGAATCACCGCCGCGCCCGCGCCCCTGCCGGGCGGCGCCACGCGCTCACCAGGGGTGCCTGGGGCCCCCGTGCCCATGGCCCGAATGGTCGTGCCAGGTGTTGTCCGGTGCGGTGGGGCTCGCGGTGGTGGAGGGCGGGTTGGAGGCCTCGCCGGTGGGCGCCGCCGTGGAGGTGGCCGGGGCCCCGCTCCGCGTGGCGGGCACCTCCCGTGAGGCCGCGGCCGTCGGGGGCGCGCTCTCGGCGGCGGCCGGCGCGACGGACCGGGACGGCTCGACGGAACGCGACGGCTCGGCGGAGGCGAAGGACGGGGCGCCGCTCTCCACGGGCGGCTCGGACCGGGCCGCCTTCGGCCGCGCGGACTCGGCGCCTCCCGGCGCGCCGGGAGGCGCGCCGCCGGGGGAACCGGAGCCGAGGCTCCCGGCGAGAGCGGCGGCCACCCCCACGACACCGAGCGCCCCGGCGGCCAGGAGCGCACGGCGGGGCCGGCGGGAGCGCGGCGCGGGCCGCGCCCGGTGCCGTGAGCCGCCCCCGGGAGCGCGCGCCACCGGTCCGTCGGAGGCCGGCGCCGCCGGCCCTTCGGCGGCGGGCTCTGCCGGGCCGTGCTCGTCGAGCGTCACGGGAGGCAGCTCGCGCGTCTCGTCGTAGGCGTTCTGCCAGCCATGGGCGGCCGCCGGGTCGGCGTACCGGTCGTACTCGGGGGCCGTCTCGGCATACGGGTGGTACACGTTCGGAGGACTCTGCGGTTCTCCGTTCTCCGGCTGCGTCCCCCCGGTGGGGTGGGCACCCGTCGCGCCATTGACGGCATTCGCGCCGTGTGTCCCGTCGCCGGGCCGATGTTCCCAAGACATGGGCGTGCATCTTAGGGGCGGAAGTGACACGTGAGGCAGCCGCCCGGGGGACGACCGAGGGAACCGGCACCGCCCACGTGGTGGAAAACACGCAGCAGGACCGGATCCTCGGCCGTAAGCTCACGGACATGCAGGTGATCCAGTCCACGAAACTCGCCAATGTCTGCTACGAGATCCGGGGCCCGGTTCTCGAGGAGGCGATGCGGCTGGAGGCGGCCGGTCACCGCATCCTCAAGCTCAACACCGGCAACCCGGCCGCCTTCGGCTTCGAGTGCCCGCCCGAGATCCTCGAGGACATCCTCCGCAATGTCTCGACGGCCCACGGCTACGGCGACGCCAAGGGCCTGCTGGCCGCCCGCCGGGCGGTCGTGATGCACAACCAGACCCTCGGCATCGAGACGGACGTGGAGCACGTCTTCATCGGCAACGGTGTCTCCGAGCTGATCGTCATGGCGATGCAGGGCCTGCTCGACGACGGCGACGAGGTGCTCGTACCGGCCCCGGACTACCCGCTGTGGACGGCGGCCGTGTCCCTGGCGGGCGGCACGGCCGTGCACTACCGCTGCGACGAGCAGTCCGACTGGATGCCGGACCTGGCGGACGTGGAACGCAAGATCACCGACCGCACCAAGGCCCTCGTCATCATCAACCCGAACAACCCGACGGGCGCGGTGTACGACGAGGCGATGCTCCGCGGTCTCACCGACATCGCGCGCCGGCACAACCTTCTCGTCTGCTCCGACGAGATCTACGACAAGATCCTCTACGACGGCGCCACCCACACGCCGACCGCGGCGGTGGCCCCGGACCTGCTGACCCTCACGTTCAACGGCATGTCGAAGGCGTACCGGGTGGCGGGGTACCGGGTGGGCTGGATGTCGATCTCCGGCCCCCGGGCGCACGCGGCGTCGTACATCGAGGGTCTGACGATCCTCGCGAACATGCGGCTGTGCGCGAACATGCCGGGCCAGCACGGTGTGGTGGCGGCGCTCAGCGGCCGCCAGACGATCAATGATCTGGTGCTGCCGGGCGGACGGCTGAAGGAGCAGCGGGACGCGGCGTATGAGCTGCTGACCCAGATCCCGGGTGTGAGCTGTGTGAAGCCGAAGGGCGCGCTGTACCTGTTCCCGCGCCTCGACCCGAATGTCTTCAAGATCAAGGACGACCGCCAGATGGTTCTCGACCTGCTGCGCAGCGAGAAGATCATGGTGGTCCAGGGGACAGGCTTCAACTGGCCGGAGCCCGACCACTTCCGGGTGGTCACCCTGCCGACCGTGGCCGATCTGACCTCGGCGGTCACGCGGATAGGGAATTTCCTGGACGGATACAGCCAGCCCTGATCGCGCCCGCCCCTCACGATGCGTGACCGGCCGACGCACTCTGCGATCCGGCTCAACTTTAGACGAAATCCAAGCTAGGATGGTTTCCTGTCACGCACAGGAGGGCCGTCCCATGTACGAACCGATCCGCACCAAGTCGGTCCACACGACGGCCGGCCCTGCCCCCGACTTCCCGCACCGCTCCCGCGAGGAGGAGCTGGACATCCAGCTCGCCGGTCATCTGGCCGCACTGCTCGCGGTGACGGACGAGCTGCGGGCCCTGTCGCCCTCCGGGGACCTGGACACGGCGGCCGAACGACTCACCGAGCAGGTGGCGCGGCTGCGCGGGGGCGTACGGCCGGTCCGTGCGACACCCGCCGCGCACGGCGGTGAACCGCAGATCGCTGCGCTCCACCGGCGCGCCCATGCGCTGGCGGGCCGGGCCCTGGTGGTGGCGGCCTCCCGCGCTGACACGGCGGCCGCGATCCTGTCGGCGGAGCGCATCGACGCCCACGCCGCCGCGTCGCCGGAACCGCGCGAGCCGATCGCCGCCGGCTGACCCTCCCGAGCCGCCCCGATCGGCTCCCCTCGACGGCCCCGGTCCGCGTGCACCCATAGCGACGCGCGGACCGGGCGCCACTACTTGCCGCCGCCTCGGGCCCCTCGCGCCCCTCCCCACCGGCACCCTCACCGCCTCCGCGAACTCGCCCACCGCCGAGGCTCCTTCGGCCCGTCGGCACGATGAAAGCCCTATCTGCCGACGAATTACCGAACAGTCCGCCCAATTAACCGATGACAGCACGAGATTGGGCACCGATTTCCGGCGCACCGTATCCGGACGTGCATGCATTCGGGTGGACCACGGCCCCGAACCGCCCGCCGCTGGGTGGCGTCACCGGGACGGGCTCGTAACGTCGGCGGACACAAGGGGGGTTCCCTCACCATTCCGCGAGATGTGACAAAGTGAAACGTAGGACATTGTGGGCAGGGCTCGCCGCAACGGTGGCGGTGGCCGGTGGGATCGCCGCTTGGGCGGTGCAGTCCCACCCGGCCCCGCCCGCGGGCTCCAAGGCCGCGCCGACGACCCAAAAGAGC
Source organism: Streptomyces sp. NPDC093261 (assembly GCF_044753645.1). NCBI lineage: Bacteria > Bacillati > Actinomycetota > Actinomycetes > Kitasatosporales > Streptomycetaceae > Streptomyces > Streptomyces sp. NPDC093261. The sequence goes on along the minus strand of NZ_JBIVNO010000002.1, from coordinate 445,757 downwards.
CAGGAGGCCGGCGCGCTTCTGGCCGCCGCCCTGTTGCAGGAGCAGTACCACGACTCGGCCGGGGCGGCCCGAACCTACCGGCGCCTGCTGGACCTGGACCCCCACAACAAGACCGCCTGGTACAACCTCGGGGTCCTCGCACAGCGGGAGGGCAGAACCGCCGACGCCCGTGCGGCCTACGACAAGGCGCTGAAGGTCGATCCGGCGTACGCCTCCGCCCTCTACAACGAGGCGGTGCTGCTGAAGTCGAGCGAGCCCGACCGGGCCGTCACCCTCCTCAAGCGCGCCATCGCCGCCACTCCCCGGGCCTCCACGGCCCATCTGCAACTCGGTCAGATCCTGGCGAAGAAGGACCGGGACCACGAGGCGGCGGCCGAGTTCCGCCGTGCCGTGGCCGCCGACCCCTCGCTGTACTCCGCGGTGCCCGAACCGTTCCGGGACGACGTAAGCCCCCCACCGACATCGAGCCAAGCAGGTGACTCCCGATGACGTCGACTGCAACACCCAGGTTCTCCGTCTTCACCCCCAGCCACCGGCCCCGTTTCCTCGATGAGTGCCTGGCCACCCTCCAGGCGCAGACCTGCCCGGACTGGGAGTGGATCGTCCTGCTCAACAACGGCGCCCGGTGGCGCCCCGAGCGGCCCGACGAGCGGGTGCGCGTGGAGATCGCGGACGACGTCCGGGGCGTCGGGGCGGCCAAGCGCAGGGCCTGCGAGCTGGCACGCGGCGAGATCCTCGTGGAACTCGACCACGACGACCTGCTGGCGACGGCGTGCCTCGCAGAACTCGGCAGGGCGTTCGACGAGCATCCCGAGGCCGTGTTCGTCTACAGCAACACCGCCCAGATCACCGAGGACGGGAAGCGGGACGACACGCGCTTCAACGAGGCGCACGGCTGGCAGTACGAGGAGGTGCGCGTCGACGGCCGCACCCTGCTGCAGGCCAAGTCCATGGCCCCGACCCCGCACAATGTCTCCTACATCTGGTACGCCCCCAACCATGTGCGGGCGTTCCGCAAGGAGAGCTACGAGAAGGCCGGCGGCTACGACGCCACCCGCACGGTCCTCGACGACCAGGACCTGATGTGCCGGCTGTTCCACATCGGCGACTTCCACCACATCCCCCGCTGTCTGTATCTGCAGCGGATGCACCCGTCGAACACCCAGCGCGACCCGGAGATCAACGCGCACATCCAGCGCGAGACGGTCGCCCTGTACGACAAGTACATCGAGGCCAACGCGCTCGCCTGGACCGAGCGTCGCGGGCTGGTCGCGCTGGACCTCGGCGCGGCCCACCGCAAGCCGCCCGGGTACCTGGGCGTGGACCAGCACCCGGGAGAGGGCGTCGACATCGTCGCGACCCTGCCCGACCCGCTGGACCTGCCCGACAACTCCGTCGGCCTGATGCGGGCGGTGGACTTCCTGGAGCACGTCCCCGCGAAGGTGCCGCTGATCAACGAGCTGTACCGGCTGCTGGCCCCCGGCGGCATGCTGCTCACCATGACGCCCAGTTCCGATGGGCGCGGCGCGTACCAGGACCCGACCCACGTGGCCTTCTACAACGAGAACTCGTTCTGGTATTACACGGACAACCAGTACCGCACGTTCGTGCCGGAGATCGAGGCCAGGTTCCAGTCGTCACGGCTCGTCACCTACTTCCCGACCGAGTGGCACTCCCGGAACGACATCTCCTATGTGGTCGCCAACCTGATCGCGATGAAGGAGGGCGCCGAACGGTGCGGCGGACCGCTGCTGGTCTAGCCCCCGGGTATGGCGATGCCCCGTGGGGTCCTCGGGTCCCACGGGGCATCCGCGCGTTTCCGGGGCCGTCCGCGGTGGCCCCGTGGACGGCCCGCTCCTCCTCAGTCCGGCGGGTGCCCGCCGACGGCCGACCGCGCCGCGAGGGCCAGCGCGGCGAAGTGCGGTGTGGCCAGGGCCGCGGTCAGCTGGTCGTCCCAGCGCGGGAGGGGGGCGAGGCCCGCTCGGGCCCAGTTGCCGTGACCGAGCACACCGAACGCCGGGCGGGCGGCCGGACGCGGGAACTTGTCCGACCCCACCGGGCGGACGCGGGCCGGATCGAGGCCGCCGAGCCGGAAGGTCTCCCGCGCCAGCCCGTGCCAGGTGGTCTGGCCGGCCGCCGTGCCGTGGTAGACGCCGGCCGGTGCCCGTCCGGCCAGGGCGGCACGGCCGAGGGCGGCCAGGTGCCGGGCGAGCGCCCGGGACCAGGTCGGCTGGCCATGCTGGTCGGCCACCACGTCCAGGGTCGTGCGCCGGGCCGCGAGGCCGAGGACGGTGGCCACGAAGTTGCGGCCGTGCTCGCCGTAGAGCCAGGCCGTCCGCACGATGTAGCCGGTCTCCGGCAGCAGTTCGGCGACCGCCCGCTCCCCCGCCTGTTTGCTTCGCCCGTACGCGTTGACGGGCTCCGTCGGGGCGTCCTCGGGGTACGGGCCTCGGGCGTCGCCCGGGAACACGTAGTCGGTGGAGATGTGCAGCAGCAGCGCCCCGGTGTCCGCGCAGGCGCGGGCGAGATGGCGGACGCCCGTGCCGTTCACGGCCGTTGCCGCCGCCTCGTCGCGCTCGGCGCCGTCGACGTCCGTCCACGCCGCGCAGTTGACGACCACCCGGTGGCCGTCGACGGCCGCGCGCACGGCGGCCGGGTCGGTGATGTCGAGCCGGTCGCGGCCCGGTGCCGTCACCACGGCGCCGGGATCGGCGGCGAGTTCGGCCCGTACCTCCCGGCCGAGCAGCCCGTGCGCGCCGGTCACCAGCCAGTGCGTGGTCACCGCAGCTCGGCCCTCTCCTTCAGCGGCTCCCACCAGGAGCGGTGTGCGCGGTACCAGTCCACCGTGGCGGCCAGCCCCTGCGCGAAGTCGACCTGCGGGGCATAGCCGAGCTGTTCGCGGATCTTTCCGTCGTCCAGCGAGTAGCGCAGATCGTGGCCCTTGCGGTCGGCCACGTACTCGACCCGGTCCCAGCCCGCGCCGACCGCGTCCAGCAGCAGGCCGGTCAGCTTGTGGTTGCTCAGCTCCGTTCCGCCGCCGATGTGGTAGACCTCTCCGGCCCTGCCGCCGTCCAGGACCAGGTCGATGCCCCGGCAGTGGTCGGAGACATGCAGCCAGTCGCGGACGTTGCGCCCGTCCCCGTACAGGGGGACGGTCCTGCCGTCGAGCAGGTGGGTGATGAAGAGCGGGATGACCTTCTCGGGGAACTGGTGCGGCCCGTAGTTGTTGGTGCACCGGGTGACCACGACATCCAGGCCGTGGGTTCGGTGGTAGGCGAGGGCCAGCAGATCGGAGCCGGCCTTCGAGGCGGCGTACGGGGAGTTGGGCGCGAGCGCGCACTCCTCGGTCCACGAGCCCTCGCCGATCGAGCCGTACACCTCGTCGGTGGAGACGTGCACGAAACGGCCGACACGGTGCCGGCGGGCCGCGTCCAGAAGCACTTGTGTGCCCATCACATTGGTGCGGACGAACGGACCGGCGCCGTCGATCGACCGGTCCACATGCGACTCGGCGGCGAAGTGGACCACCGCGTCCTGGCCCGCCATCACCTGGTCGACCAGGTCCGGGTCGCAGACATCGCCCCGGACGAATCGGTAGCCGGGGTGTTCCGCCACCGGCGCGAGATTGGCCTCGACCCCTGAATACGTGAGTGAGTCGAGAACGGTGATCCGCGCCGCCGGGTCCGATCGGAACCGCCGTCGGACGTATTCCGAACCGATGAATCCGGCGCCGCCGGTCACGAGGATACGCATGGTTCTCCGAAGTTTATCGATCGAGTTCGTCGGTCGGATTCGATGGGGCATTGCGGCCCCGGGCCGGGGCCTTGGGTGGAACGCGGACGGTGCCCGCGAGGCCAGGCCTCGGGGCACCGTCGCGCGTTTCCCGGTCAGGCGACCGCACCTGCGGTCAGGTCACCGGGGCGCAGATCGCGAAGGCCGTGGCCGGTCCTCCGGAGACGACCTGCCACCCGGTGGCGGGGCCGGTCCCGGTGAAGACCGGCCTGGAGACATCGATGTTCTGGCCGGGCGCGGTGTCCTGGAACCCGCCTCCGAGGGCCACGTCACCGGGGTTGCAGCCGGCGGTCGACGTGGTGCCCTGGGCGCCGGTCACCACGTAGGTGGCGCCGACCCCGGCACCCTGAGCACCCTGCGTTCCCTGGGGACCGGTGGGACCCGCCGGGCCGGTCGCACCCGTCGGACCCTGGACACCGGGGACGCCCTGGGCACCCTGCGTGCCCTGCGGACCGGTGGCGCCCGTCGCACCCGGGACGCCCTGGGCGCCGGTGGCACCCGTCGCACCCTGCGTCCCCTGGGGACCGGTGGGACCCGTCGGGCCGGTCGCACCCGTCGGACCCTGGACACCGGGGTCGCCCTGGGCACCCTGCGTGCCCTGCGGACCGGTGGCACCCGTCGCACCCTGCGTGCCCGGGCCACCCTGGAAGCCCTGGAAGCCCTGAGCACCGGTGGTGCCCTGCGTGCCCTGGGCACCCTGCGTACCCTGCGGACCGGTGGCACCCGTCGCACCCTGCGCGCCCGGGATGCCCTGCGGACCGGGGGTGCCCGTCGCACCCTGTGCACCCTGGAAGCCCTGGAAACCCTGGAAGCCCTGAGCACCGGTGGTGCCCTGCGTCCCCTGCGTGCCCTGGGTGCCCTGCGTCCCCTGTGGACCGGTGGCGCCCGTCGCACCCTGCGCGCCCGGGATGCCCTGCGGACCGGGGGTGCCCGTCGCACCCTGCGCGCCCTGGAAGCCCTGGAAACCCTGAGCACCGGTGGTGCCCTGCGTGCCCTGAGCACCGGTGGCGCCCTGGAAGCCCTGGAAACCCTGGGCACCCTGAGCACCGGTGGCGCCCTGGAAGCCCTGGAAACCCTGGGCACCCTGAACACCGGTGGCGCCCTGGGAACCCTGCGCGCCCTGGAAACCCTGCGCACCCGGGATGCCCTGGGGGCCGGGGGTACCGGTGGCTCCCTGCCGGCCTTGCGAGCCTTGCGGGCCGCCAACGCCGCCGCCGGGAGGGCCCTGCGGACCCTGCGGGCCCTGCGGGCCCTGCGGACCGGCAGGGCCACCCACGCCGCCGCCATGGCCGTCGTGGTCATGGTCGTCATGGCCGTTCGTGCCCGGGGGACTCGGGTTCCCCGAGTGGACGCCGCCGCGGACTTTGGTGCTCCTGCCCCCGATCTTGTGATGGTGGGCACCCGTGGCGCCCTTCGGGCCCGGCAGCCCCACACTGCTGCCCGCGCCGGACCGGTGGATGGCGTCGGCGACGGCGACTGTGCTCGGGGCAATGTTCAGCACGACGGCAAGCGCGCCGACCGAGACCATCGTGGCGGATTTCACGCGTGAACTTCGGGTAGTTCTACGGCTCACTGAGAACCTTCCTCACGAAACGTGGAGTGACCACACCGCAAGCGCACGCACTGGGGGCGCTCACGTTGCCCGTGGCCACGGACGCGGCCATCTTTCACGCTCCGTCACATTTCGCTTACCCGTCACTCCGTGTCACCGACGAAGATCACCCACGCGGCTGTCCTACAGGTGCCGTCACCAGACTTCTGCGATAGGCGTCGCACTCCCCGTAGGAAGGCAGCAGGCCCTGCCTCTCGGCCTCCACAAGCGTGGGTGCCATGGCGTCCTTGTCGGACAGGAGCGGTACGAGGTCCTCGGGCCAGGCGATGCCCAGGGCCGGGTCGAGCGGGTTGATCCCGTACTCCCGCCGCGGCGCATAGGGCTGTGAACACAGATAGACGACGGTGGAGTTGTTCTCCAGGGCCATGAAGGCGTGGCCCAGTCCCTCCGAGAGATACAGGCAGCGGTGTGTGGTGTCGTCGAGCCGGACCGCCTCCCAGGTCCCGAAGCTTGGGGAGCCGGTGCGGATGTCGACCACCACGTCGAGGACTGCGCCGCTGACACAGGTGACGTACTTGGCCTGGCCCGGCGGGACCGCCGCGTAGTGGATGCCGCGCAGCGTGCCGCGGACGGAGCGGGAGCAGTTGGCCTGCGCGAGCCCGAATCCCTGTCCGGTGGAGCCGTGGAACGTTTCTCCCTTGAACCACTCGTGGAATCTTCCCCTGCCGTCCGTGAACACCCTGGGTGTGTCCACCCAGGCCCCTTCGATGCCAAGTGGTCGCACGCGCCTGCTTCCTTCCCCCCACGCCGCTGTTGTCGTGGGTCACTGCGTCCGTGGGTGTCGTCGGGACATCCCGTCGTGTGTGTCTTCGGGACATCCCGTCCTGTGTGTCTTCGGGACATCCGCCGCGCGACTTCAGGAGCGAGCGGCCGGGCCCGCGGACAGCAGTTCCCCGGGCCGCGAGCCAGGCTCCCGCCGGGGTGGGACCAGACCGCCGCAGTCGTCCAGCAGCCCCAGCAGATAGCGGCCGTATCCGCTCTTGAGCAGCGGCTGGGCCAGTTCCCGGAGCCGGTCGTCGTCGATCAGGCCGGCCCGCCAGACCGCCTCCTCGACACAGCCGACCTTGAAACCCTGGCGCTCCTCGATCACGCGCACGAACTCCGAGGCCTGCACCAGGGAGGTGAAGGTGCCGGTGTCCAGCCACGCGGTGCCCCGGTCGAGCCGGGTGACATGGAGCGCACCGGCCTCGAGATAGACACGGTTGAGGTCGGTGATCTCCAACTCGCCCCGGGCACTGGGGCGCAGATCGCGGGCGATGTCCACGACGTGGTGGTCGTAGAAGTACAGTCCGGGCACGGCGTACCGGGAGCGGGGCCGGGCGGGCTTCTCCTCGATGGACAGGGCCCGTCCCTGTGTGTCGAACTCGACGACACCGTAGGCCGAGGGGTTGGCGACCGGGTAGGCGAACACCCTGCCGCCCGCAGGATCGTCATTGCGGGCCAGCCGGGTGCCGAGGCCGCTTCCGTGGAAGATGTTGTCGCCCAGGATCAGGGCGACCGGCTCGCCGTCGAGGAAGTCGGCCCCCAGGACGAGTGCCTGCGCGATGCCCTCCGGGCGTTCCTGCACGGCATATTCCAGCCGCAGGCCGAGTTGACGGCCGTCGCCGAGCAACCGGCGGAACTGGTACTGGTCTTCGGGCGTGGTGATGACCAGGATCTCCCGGATGCCCGCCATCACGAGTGTGGAAAGCGGGTAATAGACCATGGGTTTGTCGAAAACCGGAAGAAGCTGCTTCGAGACCGAACGGGTCAACGGCCACAGTCGCGAGCCGGTACCCGCGGCCAACAGGATTCCGCGCATGGCATCACCATAGGTGAATTGCCCATCACTGTCCGCTTTCGACAGGGCTCACGGTGTGTACGGGGATGAACGCGCACCGGGCCGGGCTCGCAATCCGTACGCCGTTGTACGGTGCGGGCTCCGGCCCGGTGCGTCGTGGTGCTGTCACCGCGGCCGGCCTTCGTGACGACATCGCTGGTCAGGGCATTGCCGGACCGGCCGCGGAGTTCTCGGGGGATCAGCCCAGGCGCTGCACCAGCGCGCGGTACTCGTCCCACAGTTCCTTCGGCGTGTGGTCGCCGAAGGTGTTGAGGTGCTCGGGCACCAGGGCCGCCTCCTCGCGCCACACGTCCTTGTCGACGGTGAGCAGGAAGTCGAGGTCGGACTCCGACAGGTCCAGGCCGTTGGTGTCCAGCGCCTCCTTCGTCGGCAGGATGCCGATCGCGGTCTCGACGCCCTCGGCCTTGCCCTCCAGGCGCTCGACGATCCACTTCAGGACACGGCTGTTCTCGCCGAAGCCCGGCCAGACGAACTTGCCCTCGTCGTTCTTGCGGAACCAGTTGACGTAGTAGATCTTCGGCAGCTTGGACTGGTCCTTGCCCTTGGCCACGTCGACCCAGTGGCCCATGTAGTCACCCATGTTGTAGCCGCAGAACGGCAGCATCGCGAACGGGTCGCGGCGCAGTTCGCCGACCTTGCCCTCGGCCGCGGCGGTCTTCTCGGAGGCGACGTTCGCGCCGAGGAACACACCGTGGTTCCAGTCGAAGGACTCCGTCACCAGCGGCACCGCGCTGGCGCGGCGGCCGCCGAAGAGGATCGCCGAGATCGGCACGCCCTTCGGGTCCTCCCACTCGGGCGCGATGATCGGGCACTGCGAGGCGGGGACGGTGAAGCGGGCGTTGGGGTGGGCGGCCGGGGTCCCGGACTCCGGCGTCCAGTCGTTGCCCTTCCAGTCGGTGAGGTGGGCCGGAGTCTCCTCCGTCATGCCCTCCCACCAGATGTCGTTGTCGTCGGTGAGGGCGACGTTGGTGAAGACGGAGTTGCCCCACAGCGTCTTCATCGCGTTGGCGTTGGTGTGCTCACCCGTGCCGGGCGCGACACCGAAGAAACCGGCCTCGGGATTGATCGCGTACAGCTGGCCGTCCCGGCCGAACCGCATCCACGCGATGTCGTCGCCGATCGTCTCGACCGTCCAGCCGGAGATCGTCGGCTCGAGCATGGCGAGGTTGGTCTTGCCGCAGGCGCTCGGGAAGGCCGCCGCGACGTACTTCGACTCGCCCTGCGGGGGCGTCAGCTTGAGGATCAGCATGTGCTCGGCGAGCCAGCCCTCGTCGCGCGCCATCACGGAGGCGATACGCAGCGCGTAGCACTTCTTGCCGAGCAGCGCGTTGCCGCCGTAGCCGGAGCCGTACGACCAGATCTCACGGCTCTCGGGGAAGTGCGAGATGTACTTGGTCTGGTTGCAGGGCCAGGGGACGTCCTCCTGGCCGGGCTCCAGCGGGGCGCCCAGGGTGTGGACGGCCTTGACGAAGAAGCCGTCGGAGCCGAGTTCGTCGAGGACGGCCTGGCCCATGCGCGTCATGGTGCGCATGGAGACGGCCACATACGCGGAGTCCGTGATCTCGACGCCGATCGCGGAGAGCGGCGATCCCAGCGGGCCCATGCAGAACGGCACGACGTACATCGTGCGGCCGCGCATGGAACCGCGGAACAGGCCGTTCTCGCCCTGGAAGGTCTCCCGCATCTCGGCGGGTGCCTTCCAGTGGTTGGTCGGGCCGGCGTCCTGCTCCCGCTCGGAGCATATGAACGTCCGGTCCTCGACCCGGGCGACATCCGTCGGGTCGGAGGCCGCGTAGTAGGAGTTCGGGCGCTTGATCGGGTCGAGCTTCTTGAACGTGCCCTTGCGGACAAGCTCCTCACACAGGCGCTCGTATTCGGCCTCGGATCCGTCGCACCAGACCACGTTGTCCGGCTGGGTCAGTTCGGCGATCTCGTTGACCCACGAGATCAGGTCCTTGTGCTGGGTGGGGACGGTTGAGGGAGCCGCGATGTCGCGCGCCACGATCGCTCCTAGGTGAGGGGTTTTCTGTTGGTTGCCCCGTGGGGGCTGCGACCCGGATGCTTCGTAGCCGCTCATCCGGTGCCGACCGCACTCATTTGATCATCCGACGAGATTGCCCATCTGTCCAGAGGGCGTCACACCTGAGCGGAGTGAGGATCGCCACGCGTCCCCGCGTTTCTTTGCGTCCACGTAGGATTCGGTGGAAGGATTTTTTGCGTTGGCGCGGTTTCCCCGCAGGCCGGACAGCCCGGGTGATAACGGTCTCACCTTGATCCGCAACTTACGGTTCCGTAGGTAGCATGCCGCGCATGACTGCGTCCGTCCCCGACGCGCCCACGGACCCGCCGGCAGCCGGCCGCGGTCCCGTCGCGCTCTCCCTGCCCCATCCGGTCAAACCGAGGCTGCGCGGGTGGTTGCATCTCGGAATGTTCCCGGCCGTTCTCGTCGCGGGCCTGGTGCTCACGGCCCTCGCGGACTCGACACGCGGCCGAATCGCCTGTGGCATCTACGCCCTGACGGCCTGTCTGCTTTTCGGCGTCAGCGCGCTCTACCACCGCGGCAACTGGAGCCCCCGCATGGACGGCGTACTGCGCCGGCTCGACCATGCCAACATCTTCCTGATCATCGCGGGCACCTACACCCCCCTGACCCTGCTGCTCCTGCCGGGGGTGAAGGGCCGGTGGCTGCTGTGGGGCATCTGGGCCGCGGCGGCGGCCGGCATCGTCTTCCGCGTCTTCTGGGTCCGCGCCCCCCGCTGGCTCTACACCCCCTGCTACATCGGGATGGGCTGGGCCGCGGTCTTCTTCCTCCCCGACTTCATGCGCACCGGCGGGATCGCCGTCCTGGTGCTCGTCATCGTCGGCGGACTGCTCTACAGCGCGGGCGGCGTGGTCTACGGGATAAAGCGGCCGAACCCGTCACCCCGGTGGTTCGGCTTCCACGAGGTCTTCCACTCGTTCACGCTCGCGGCGTTCGTCGTGCACTACGTGGGGATCTCCCTGGTGGCATACCAGCACGGGTAGGGCCCGTCCCGGCCCCACCGCCCCGTCTCGACGGCCACGGCTCCCTGCCGTGGCCGTCCGCCGTTCGCGCCCGAGGACGCGAGGACGCATGCTGCGGCAGGCAAGTTTTGACAGTCGCTGTCTTTTGACACCTCCTTTCGCTTCAGGCCCCCGCTGCTGTGGCCCCGGCCCGGAAACCCGCAGGCCCCGGACCCCTCCCGCATGTCATCCTGAGCCGGTGAACGGACCCGAGATCCATGTCGAGTTCTCCCCGGAACTGGGGCTCTTCGTCCCGCACGCCCGACGCGGACGCGCCACCCCGGTCGTCACCGACGGCGCCTCCACGCTCGGCCATGTCGTCGAGTCGCTGGGCGTGCCGCTGACCGAGGTCGGGGCGCTCCTCGTGGACGGCCGTCTCTCACCCCTCTCCCACGTCCCGGCCGCCGGCGAGCGGGTCGAGGTGTGTCCCGTGGAGCGCCCCCAGCAGGTGCCCGGGGCCCCGCTCCGCTTCCTGCTGGACGTCCACCTCGGGACCCTGGCCCGCCGGCTGCGGCTGCTCGGCGTGGACGCGGCCTATGAGTCGACGGACATCGGCGACCCGGCCCTCGCCGCCCGCTCGGCGGCCGAGCAGCGCGTCATGCTCAGCCGCGACCGGGGGCTGCTGCGCCGCCGCGAGCTGTGGGCGGGCGCGTTCGTCTACAGCACCCGGCCCGACGACCAACTCCGCGATGTGCTCGACCGGTTCGCGCCCGCACTGCGCCCGTGGACCCGATGCACCGCCTGCAACGGCCTGCTCCGCGACGCCACCAAGGAGGAGGTCGCCGACCAGCTCGAACACGGCACGCGCCGCTCGTACGACGTCTTCGCGCGCTGCCGTGCGTGCGGCCGCGCCTACTGGAAGGGCGCGCATCACGACCAGCTGGAGGCCATCGTGGAGCGCGCCCTGACCGAGTTCCCGAGCCGGGCCTAGGCTCCGGGGCTATCGGAACGGGACGGGACGGACTGATCGTGCGCACCTGTCACCCGGAGGCTCCGCCTCGGGTCGAGTACGAGATCAGCGAGCCCGGTCGCGGCCTCGCCCCGCTCCTCCCCCGTCTCCCGCAGTGGGCCGGCGACCGCCTGGACCAGATGGAGCGGTCCAGGGAGGGCTACGACGCCGCGCCGCCCCGGTAGCCCGGCCGTCCCCTCCGGATTCCGCTCCCCCGTCACGGACAAGGCCCGCCGACCCCCTGGCCGGAGGTCGACGGGCCGATTCCCTGACGCCTAGCGCCCGTTCCTCACCTCGCCCTTTCCACAGGCCACCCCGTCCCCGTTCGGGTCGAGGCCGAGCGGGTCGTCCTTGCCGTTGACCCGGAGACGGCCGTAGTCGTTGCGCGCGAGCCAGGCGCACCGCGCGGCGGTCGTCCGCTTCACCCCGGGCGGGAACACGGTCGGCACGCACACATTGACCGAGCCGTAGTGCCGGTCGCAGCCGGAGATCGTCGTGCTGACCTTCTGCGATGTGCGCTTCGGGCCGGCGCCGGTGGTCCTGCCCGCCGGGGCGTCGGCGAAGGAGTGGATGTGCGCCGAGGGGGCGTCGGCGCTCAGGGCCGCCGGGCCTTGCAGATGGATCCACCGGGCCACCGACGGGACGCCGTTCGCGTCGACCGCGAAGAGCATGTACCAGCCGGGCGGGGCCAGGTTGGGGTTGCTCGTCACGTTCAGGTCGACGTTGTCGCCGCCCACCGACAGCGGCAGATCCACGAACCGCTGGTTGGGATCGGAGGAGTGGGTGACCGCCGCCGGGCGGATCAGCTCCGCCTTCGCGATGGGCCGGTCGACCGTGATGCGCTGCGTGGTGCCGTAGGTCCACTCGGTGTCGATGACCGAGGTGATCGCCGGGCGGGTGCCCTTGAACAGATACGGCGGCGAGTAGATCGACACATTGTGGTTCCAGGTGCCGTTGCCCGGGTTGTCGCCGGTCGCCATCACCCGGCCGTCCGGGAGCAGAAAGGCCGAGGAGTGGTAGCCGCGAGCCTCGGGGTCGGCGGCCACCGGGTCGAAGGAGGAGGTGTCCGGGTCGAAGAGCGAGGACTCGTACACCGGGTTCGCGCGGTTGTGCAGGGCGCCGCCCGTCTCCAGCACCTTGCCGTCCGGCAGGAGCACCGCGGAGACGTACATCTTGCCCTGGCCGCCGGTCTCGGCGACCGGACCGTCGCCGAGGTCGACCGTGCCCTGCGGGAGCGGCGGCCCGGCCACGTACCGCGGCCCGGCCTGCTTGAGGTCGATGATGTCGGTCAGCCGGTTCGCGTCCGGGTTGGAGTCGATGTTGCCGCCTGCGATGGTCAGCACCTTCTGGTCCTGGGCCGGGGGCAGCAGCACGCTCGCCGACTGGTCGCGCTCGTCCTTGTTCCGCAGGCCCGGGACCTGCGTGATCGTGTTGGCGTCGTAGTCGTAGATCGCCGAACCCGTGCCCGGGATGTTGTTGCCGAAGACATGGCTGCCCGAGTAGAAGAGGCGGCCGTCCTGCATGAGGATCATCGACGGATACAGGCCCCAGTACGACCAGGTCTGGTTGACCTTCCACAGCGGCTGCCACTGCTGGTCCCTGTCCGACCAGTACTCGGTCGTCACCGAGCCCGTGGAGTCCTCGCGCAGCCCGCCGAAGGAGACGACGTCACCGTTGCCGAGTTCGGTCGCCGACGGGTACCAGTGGCCGTCGTTGAGGTCGTTCGTCCTGGTGTAGGTCTCGGTCTTGGGGTCGAAGATGTACGAGTCCTTGAACCCCTCGTAGCCGTGTCCGCCCACGACCGGGTACGCCTTGTTGCCGCTCAGCACGAGCACCCGCCCGTCCTGGAGCTGTACATGCCCCGCGCAGAACATGTCCTTCGGGGTGGGGATCACCTTGTACGAGCCGCTGACGGGGTCGTAGACCGCGCTGGTGAAGGTGCCCGCGTCGAAGTTCTCCTCGCTGTTGCCGGAGCCCGCGATCAGCAGCACCTTGCCGTCGTCGAGTACGACGGAGTGCATGGAACGGACGGGGTTCTGCGTGGGCAGCACCGACCACGAGCCGTTCGCGCACTGGTCCGTGGTCCCCGTGCACTGCGCGGGCGGCAGCGGGTCGGCGACCTGCTCCATCGTGTAGTCGTCGGTGGTCACGGACCCGGTGCCGTACACCGAGACACCCCAGGTGATCAGATCGGTCCCGGTCGGCACCTCGGGTGTGCGGACGCCCGCCCGGGCCCAGTCCGGGCTCATGCCCAGCGTCTTGAGGTCGGTCCAGTACTGCCAGCCGGCGGTCGTGTCGTGCCGGAACAGGGTGACCGAGGTGTCGGGGGTGGTCGACCGGTACCAGAGCGAGAGGTCGTACTGCCTGCCCGGCGTGACCACGGGCGCACAGCTCGCGGACTCGGTGATCAGCGCCTTGCGGTCGCCGTCGACGCGGCGGGTCAGCTCGACCTTCATGGCCGTGCTGCCCGTGTGCGCGTCGGCGGTGGTGGAGAAGGTGAAGTCGTTGTCGCCCCAGCCGGACTTCTCCCAGCAGTACGGCATCCCGTCGGTGCCGGCGGTCTCGAAGCCGGGGTTCCTGACGAGGTTGGCGGCGGACGCGGGCTGTGGCGAGGTCAGGATCAGGCCCATGGTCAGGCCGGTCACGGCCAGCAGGGCGGTTCTGCGTCTGCGGAGGATTCGGATTCCGCGGCCAACGGTCCTCACATGCCTCTCCTCGCTGTGCGGCTCGCACCCGCGGCACGGCTCATGCGCCGGCCTCCACGGCGCGGCAGATAGACCAGCGCCTCGGTCCCCACGAAGCGCAGGACGAACGTCATCACCAGCGCCAGCGCGGTGGCCGGCAGCGCCCCCATCCCGAAGTCGTGCACCAGCAGCGCGATCAGCGGGATGCGCAGCACCAGATCGGCGTTGGCGAGCAGCGCGAACCGGCCCACCCGGTCCCACCAGCGGCGGTGGCGGCGGCGGTCGCGGAACAGCAGATGCTCCATGGCGGGGAAGTTCCAGGCCACACCGAGCTGGTTGGCGAGGATCTCCGCCGGCACATAGTGCAGACCGAGCCGGGTGAGCGCCCACAGGCCCGCCAGGTTCGGCACGAAACCGGAGGCGCCGATCAGCCCGAAGGCGACCATGCGCGCGACCGGGGAGGCGGTGCGCAGCCCGACCAGATGGCGCAGGAAGCGGAATCCCTCCCTCGCGGTCGACTTGGACTCGCCCGCGAACCGGTCCTGGAAGACGAACGGCACCTCGGTGACCGTGCGCGGCCTGCTGCGCACGGCCAGCTCCAAGAGGATCTTGTAGCCGAGGGGCTGGAGGACGTCCGCGGTGACCGCGCTGCGGCGGATGGCGAAGAAGCCGCTCATCGGGTCGCTGATGCCACGCAGCCTGCGCGGGAACAGCGACTTGGTGAGCCAGGTCGCGCCGCGGGAGACGGCGACGCGGTAGCCGCCCGAGAGCCCGGCGCGGCTGCCGCCCTCGATATAGCGGGAGGCGACGACGAGCCCGGCACCCGCCCGCTCCCCGGTGCCGACCAGCTCCGGTACCAGGGACGGCGGATGCTGGAGATCGCCGTCCATGACGACGATCCAGTCGGAGCCGGCCGCCCGTATGCCCTCCACCACGGCCCCGCCGAGCCCACCGGCCGGCTCGTCCCGGTGCAGCACGGTGACCGGGAACGGGCAGTCCTGCGCCGCGCGGAAGATCACACCGGGGGTGTCGTCGGTGGAGTCGTCGACGAAGACCACCTCGCAGGGCAGCCGGGACGGCACCGACTCGGTGATCCGGTGCAGCAGTTCACGGATGTTGGCCGACTCGTTGAAGGTCGGTACGACAATGGTGACGGCGGCCGGTTCGGGCACTTCCGCGGCGCGTACCGCCGGATCGCCCAGCTCGCCGGGGACGGTGGATTCATGGCTCATCGGTCGCCTCCCGCGGCCTGGACCACCTTGCGGATCTCGATCCGGTCGGGGCCGGTGCCGAAGGTGGCCACCGGTGTGGAGTGCTCGATCGCGGCCATGACGCCCGGCAGGTTGACCGCGTCGCGCCGGACCGTCGGAGAGGCGACCACATAGTCCATGTCGCGCCAGCCGTGCGGCATCGTCCTGGTCACCGCGGGGTCCAGGTCGGCCTTGTAGAACCAGATGACGCCGAGCCCCGGCCGGTAGCCGGCGTGGGCGAGGTCCAGCCAGAGCGCGTCGTCGACGAGCACCCGGGTGTCCTTCGGGTCCATGACCTCATGGGTGAGCCAGTGCGAGGCGGCCCGGTAGGGGGCATTGGCGTCGGCGGTCACGGCGGTGCGGTCGCCGTCGTACCAGCGGGGCACCACATACGCCCCGGTGGCGGCCACGAGCAGCGCCGTCACGGTGTACCGCACCCAGGTGACGTAGGGCCGCTCGCTCCCGTCGCGCCCCCGGTGCAGCACCGCGTGGGCGACGCTCGCGGCGGCGCCCGCCAGGACCAGGGCGAGGAACGGCAGGGCCTGGATGACGTACATCGCGGGCAGATAGCCACTCGGCCGCATCGCGACCAGGGTGAGGATCGCGACGGCGAGCGCGGGTCCGGCCAGCGCCCGTGCGGTGACCGACCAGCGCCAGGTGAGCAGGAGCAGCAGCGCTCCGGCGAGACCGCCGAGCGGCAGGATCCGGTCGTAATACAGCCAGGAGTGCAGCACACCGTATGAGCCGGAGCCCGGATCGAGGATGAATCCGGAACCGGCCCGGCTCATCTGGTAGGTGATGCCGTCCCACAGGGAGACATGGCCGGCTCCCGGCAGCAGCTCGCCCTTGAGCAGGGCGAAGAGCGGGTACGCCAACCCGATCAGGGCGCACGCCGTGACGGCGCCGGTGAGCGCGAACTTCCGGGTGTCACGGTGGCTGTGGCGCCACATGGTCACAAAGACGGCGGGCAGGACGACGAGCATCGTCTCCTTGGTGAGGACACCGGCCGCGGCGGCGAGTCCCGCGCCGAAGTGGTGCCAGAGGTGACGGCTCGGGGACGCGGCGAGGGTGAACGCGAGAAGCGTCCACATCACCGCGATGTTGTCGAGGAAGATCTCGCGCTGGAGCACCACCGACAGCGGGGAGAGCCCGAACAGGACCATGGCGAGCCCCGCGGCCCGGACCGGCAGCCGCAGGCGCCGGGCGAGGACGTATACGAGGACCGCACTCACCCCGCTCACCAGCAGCATCGCCGGCCGCATGGCGCCGACCGTCATCACTGAGGGGTCGACACGGGCGGGGAGCCAGGTCAGCAGGGCTATCTGGATCCAGCCGAGCGGCGGGTGGTCGTACCAGTAGGTGTAGTGGGCGAGCCCATGGCCGTTCTGCACGGCCCACGCCTGGGCGAGGTAGGTGCCCTCGTCGTCGCTGAGGGTCGGATAGTCGGCGATGTTCCAGCCCTGCACCGTGAGGATCGCGGCGAGGAGCACCGCGCACAGCACCAGATCCGGGCGAGAGCCGCGGAAACGGAACGCCGGGCGGGGGCCGGGAGCGGTGTCGGGGACACGGGTGTCCTGCGCGGGGACCTTGGTGCCGGTCACCGCGGGAAGAGTGGAGGTCACGCGGGAACGTCCTCTCGGGACTCGCGGATCACGCCGGCCGCGGGCAGATGCGCGCCGACATGGCTGGTCAGCTCCCAGTCGTTGCGGCCGCGCTGCTCGCGCCAGACGGCACGGAGGGCGGCGCCGGCGAGGAGCACCTGGTAGAAGGGACCGCCCGCGATGAGCTTCACGTAGTGGACGAAGCGGACGCGCAGCCCGTACTGCTTGCCGAAGTCGTGCAGCCCGACGATCTCGAAGACAAACGTCACCGCCGCGGTGACCAGCGGCAGGAAGGTGAGGAAGGCGATCCCGACCGGCACGTCGAGGAAGAGGGCCACGCCCGCGTTGAGCGGGATGACCACACCGGAGAAGGCCTGGAGGAACGGCGTCATCAGGGTGTAGCGGGCGAGCATCCGCTGTCCGAGGCCGGGGAGCTGCTGCCAGTCCTTCTTGCGGTAGACCTGCAGAAAGCCCTGGTTCCAGCGGGTGCGCTGCTTGAGCAGCGACATCAGCGAGCCGGGGGTCTCCTCCCGGGTCACCATGGCGGAGTCGTAGGCGACCACGACCTTCCTGCCGACACTGGACAGCCGCACCCCGAGGTCACAGTCCTCCGCGAGGCAGTCGGGGTCCCAGCCTTCGGCCTCCCGCAGCACGTCCGTCCGTACGAAGACGGTGTTGCCGCCGAGGGGGATGAACCCCTTCTGCGCGTGCAGATGCAGCCGGGAGCGGAACCAGAAGAAGTACTCCAGGCAGTTGCGCAGGCTGTACCAGCTGGAGTGGAAGTTGATGAGCTGCACCCCGCCCTGCACGACATCGGCGCCCGTGGTACGGAACGCGTGGTCGACATGGGCGAGCAGCTCCGGATGGACCTGGTCCTCGGCGTCGAAGACCCCGACGACATCGCCGCGGCAGTGCGGCAGCGCCGTGTTCATGGCCTTGGGCTTGTTCTTCTTCTCGTGGTGGTCGACGACGACCCGGACGCGCCCGTCGCGGTCCGCGGCCCTTTGGGCGACCTCGGTGGTCTCCGGGTCGTCGTGCCCCACGATCACGATGATCTCGAAGTCGGCGTGGCCGGACTCCAGCAGCCGCTGGATGGTGTGGTCGAGCACGGCCTGTTCATGTCTCGCGGGCAGCAGCAGCGAGAACGACAGATGCTCGGCGCCGTCCGGGCTGCTGAACCGGGTGGAGGCGAGCACTTCGGGCGTGCGCCACGCGTGCATCTGCCACCACAGAGTGAAGGCCGCCATCCAGAACAGCGCCAGCGAAACGGCAGCGATGAAGACAGACGTCAGCAAGGAAAGATCCCCCCAGATCCCCAAAACCCCCTGTCACGACAAGGCGTCACCCCTGTCGCTTTCCGTGGAGAGACTAGGTGGGAACTGTGAAGTCCGGGCGCTCTTCCGATAAATAGCTTGTTTCGGAACGGTCGCCCCCCTAAAGGGATCTACCCGAACACACGCCCAATTCCGACGTCTTGAACCATCCGTTCCGCGGGACGTCTCAGCCGCTCAGCGCCCTGCGGAGCCGCTCGGGATCCGTGGTCGGGGCATCGCAGGTGAAGTTACGGCAGACATACGCGGTGGGCTCGCCGCCGGCCGGAACCCGGTCGGCGAGGAGCGGGAACTCATCGCTCCCCGGGGTGCCTACGGCCACAACCGCGCCCGGAGCGGTGCCCATGAGCGCCGTGCGGTGCAGGGTCCTGGTCGCCGGGTCGTCCACGGCCGGCCCCGCGATCGCGACCTCGCGCGGCCCGTCGAGGAACGCCTCCGCGACGGCGAGCCCCCAGCCGATGAACCGGGGCACCCGCGGGCCGAGCGCCTTGACCACGCCCAACGCCCTTTCCGCCGCGGCGCGATGGGGTTCGGCTCCGGTCTGGGCGGCGTACGACAGCAGTGCGCCGGCGGCGGCGGTCCAGCCGGACGGGGCGGCGTTGTCGGTGGGATCCTGGGGACGGCGGATGAGCTTCTGGGCGTCGGCGGCGGTGTCGTACAGCGCCCCGCTCGCGTCGGTGAACTGCGTGAGCACCTGGCCGAGCAGCAGTCCGGCGAACTCCAGCCAGACGCCCTCGCCGGTGACGGAGGCGAGCGCGAGGAAGCCCTCGGCGACATCGGCGTAGTCCTCCAGCACACCCGCGTTGGCCCCCGCCCGGCCGCCCTTCGACGTACGGGCGAGCCGGGCGTGCTCGTCCATGTGCAGCCGTACCAGGAGGTCGGCCGCTCCGATCGCGGCGTCCACCAGATCGGGGCGGTCGAAGTACGCGCCGGTCTCCGCGAGGGCGGCCACGGCGAGGCCGTTCCAGGCGGCGACCACCTTGTCGTCACGGGCCGGGGCCGGGCGTTGGGCCCGCCTCGCCAGCAGCCGGCGCCTGATCGATTCGATCCGCTCCCCGTCGAACACGCCCTGGCTCTGAGGGAGTTGGAGCACCGAGGCACCCTGCTCGAAGGTGCCCTCCTCGGTGACCCCGAAGTACTGGGCGGCGAGTTCGGCGTCCTCCTCGCCGAGTGCCTCGGCGAGCTGCGCGGGCGTCCACACATAGAAGGCGCCCTCGACATGACGGCCGCTCCCGCCCACCCGTCCCCCACCCTCACCCTCACCCTTCTGAGGACGCTCCCCCGGACTCCGTCCGGGGGGGCTCCCATCGCGCGGCACCTCCTCCTCGCTGTCGGCGTCGAGCGCGGAGGCGAACCCGCCCTCGGCGGTGCGCAGTTCGCGCACCATGAAGTCGGCGGTCTCCAGGGCGACCCGGCGGGCGAGGCCGGATCCGGTGGCACGCCACAGATGCGCGTACACCCGGCACAGCAGGGCGTTGTCGTAGAGCATCTTCTCGAAGTGCGGCACGACCCAGTCGCGGTCCACGGAGTAGCGGGCGAAGCCGCCGGCGAGCTGGTCGTAGATACCCCCGCGCGCCATGCGCTCACAGGTGTCCTGGGCCATCTGGAGGGCGCCCTCGGAGCCGGTGCGCGCATGGTGGCGCAGCAGGAACTCGAGCACCATGGACGGCGGGAACTTGGGGGCGCCACCGAAGCCGCCGCGCTGCGGGTCGTACTCCCGGGTGAGGCCGAGCAGGGCCTGGGCCTGCTCCTGCTCGCCGGGGGCCCGGGTGTCGCCGTAGGCGAACTCCCGCCCGGCGAGGTCCCGCACGATCTTCCCGGCGACCTCGGCCACCTCCTCCCGGCGCTCGGCCCACGCCTGGTGGACGCCCTGGAGGACCTGCCGGAAGGAGGGCATCCCGTGGCGGGGGGCGGGCGGGAAGTACGTGCCGAAGTAGAACGGCTCGGCATCCGGCGTGAGGAAGACGGTCATGGGCCAGCCGCCCTGGCCGGTGGCCGCCTGGACGGCCTCCATGTAGACGGCGTCGACGTCGGGGCGCTCCTCGCGGTCGACCTTGACGCTGACGAAGTGCTCGGTGAGGTAGGCGGCGGTCTCCGGGTCCTCGAAGGACTCGTGCGCCATGACATGGCACCAGTGGCAGCTGCTGTAGCCCACGCTCAGCAGGACGGGCACGTTCCGCTTGCGCGCCTCGTCGAAGGCCTCGTCCGACCAGGGCCACCAGTCGACGGGGTTGTCTGCGTGCTGGAGCAGGTACGGGGACGTCTCATGGGCCAGTCGGTTCACTCCCCCACTCTCCCACGCGCTCCGGCGCCGCGGAGAGACGCGGACCGACCGGGCGTGCCCCGGCACGCCGAAGCGGCCCGGCGGTGCCGGCCGGACGAAAACCGTTCACAGCACCGCGGGCCGGGACGGACGAGGGCCGCCGATCAGCCCCGCTGGGCCTTGGGCGCGCCCTTGATCACGCCCTGGCCCTTCTCCGCGGCGCCCTCGCCGGAGGCATCGTCGGCCTCCTTGAAGTCGACCTTGCCCATGTGCTTGCTCATGGACTTCATCAGACCCCACACGGCCAGCGCCATCGCCGCGAAGACGACGAAGCCCAGGACGCCGGGGGTGACCTTGTTCTGGTCCACCTCGGCGAGGGGGACCAGATGCGTCACTGCCAGGCTCACGCTTGCGCTCATGACAGGCATTGTCCCTCAGGGCCGGCGGACGCCCGCAAAGAGGTCGCCCTCCGGCAGGGAGGTCTCCACGAGCGACTTCGCCAGCTCGTACTCCTCCGTCGGCCAGACCTCCTTCTGGAGGTCCATCGGGACACGGAACCAGCCGCCGTCGGGGTCGATCTGCGTGGCGTGCGCGATCAGCGCCTTGTCGCGGATCTCGAAGAAGTCCGCGCACGGGACGTGGGTGGTCAGGGTGCGCTCGACGCGCCCGAACTCGTCCCACCGCTTCAGCCAGTCCCCGTAGGGCGACTCCAGGCCGCGCTCGAGCATCGCCTTGTGCAGCGCCTCCGTGCGCGGGCGGTTGAAGCCCTGGTTGTAGTAGAGCTTCAGCGGCTGCCACGCCGGGCCGAACTCCGCCTCCGGGTACTTCTCGGTGTCCGCCGCGCCCTCGAACGCCACCATCGAGATCTTGTGGGTCATGATGTGGTCCGGATGCGGGTAGCCGCCGTTCTCGTCATAGGTGGTGATCACCTGCGGACGGAACGCGCGGATCTTGCGCACCAGCTCTCCGGCCGCCTTGTCGACGTCCTCCAGGGCGAAGCAGCCCTCGGGCAGCGGGGGCAGCGGGTCACCCTCCGGCAGGCCGGAGTCGACGAAGCCGAGCCACTCCTGCTTGACGCCGAGGATCTCCCGCGCCTCGTCCATCTCCCTCTTGCGCACCTCGTGGATGTGCTCCTCGACATACGTGTCGCCCTGGAGCTTCGGGTTGAGGATGGAGCCGCGTTCCCCGCCCGTGCAGGTCACCACCAGCACGTCCACCCCCTCGGACACGTACTTCGCCATGGTGGCCGCGCCCTTGCTCGACTCGTCGTCGGGGTGGGCGTGGACGGCCATCAGTCGCAGTTGGTCAGTCAAGACTCGATCCTCAGTAAGTCGGCAAGTCGGCGCCCGTGTGAATCGGCGCGTTGGGCGGCTTCTATAGTGACCGAATCGGGGGGCGAATAATTCCGGGTCCGGTCCCGGAGAGCCCCTCCGGGAGGTATGTCCCGGTTCCTGCCGAGAGGACGGTCATGAGTACGGCGAGCACCCGGCTGCCCGAGGGCCGCTACGGCCGCTCAGCGGACGAGCGAGCCGACCGCACGCTCAAGATCGTCGGCGGTGTGCTGGGCGCGCTGCTGCTCGCGCTCGTCGGCTGGTTCGGCTACCACTACGTCGTCCAGGACAAGATCAGCGCCGAGGTCATCACCTTCGAGGCCTCGCACGACGCGGTCAAGATCCATCTCGAGGTCCGCAAGGACGCGAACACCAACGGTTACTGCACCCTGCGCTCCCAGTCGGCGGACGGCGCCGAGGTGGGCCGCGCGGACTTCCGGTTCGACGGACACGCCACGCGCCTCGACCGGGTCGTCACGCTCCGTACGACGGCTCCGGGCACCACGGCCGAGCTGCTCGGCTGCCACGCGGACTGACATCGCCGCAGGTCACACCGCTGACCTGCATTGACATCATTCTGATGGCTTATGTCCTCCCCCTTTTGCCGTTGAATTGTTAGGCTCGTGGTTTCGCCCACCCATGAAGGAACATTCTTCTGGGTAGGGCGATGCTTTGTATTCCCAGTACCGACGAGGAGCACCTGTGACCCAGACCAGCGAGAACGTCACCTGGCTGACCCAGGAGGCGTACAACCAGCTCAAGGCCGAGCTGGAGTACCTTTCTGGTCCCGCGCGCACGGAGATCGCCGCCAAGATCGCCGCCGCGCGCGAGGAGGGCGACCTGCGCGAGAACGGCGGGTACCACGCGGCCAAGGAGGAGCAGGGCAAGCAGGAGCTCCGTGTGCGCCAGCTGACCCAGCTCCTGGAGAACGCCAAGGTCGGCGAGGCTCCGGCAGCCGACGGTGCCGTCGCCCCCGGCATGGTCGTCACCATCGCCTTCGACGGTGACGAGGACGACACCCTGACCTTCCTGCTGGCGTCCCGCGAGTACGCGAGCTCCGAGATCGAGACCTACTCGCCGCAGTCCCCGCTGGGGACGGGCGTGATCGGCAAGAAGGTCGGCGAGGACGCCGAGTACGAGCTGCCGAACGGCAAGAAGGCCGCGGTGAAGATCCTGAAGGCCGAGCCGTACTCCGGCTGAGACCAGGACACGAGGAGACCCCGGCGCCGGTGGCGCCGGGGTCTCGTCATGCGGTGGTGTCTCGTCATGCGGTGGTGGGCCTCGTCCGGACGACGGGGACCGTCCGCCGCCTCCGTACGACGGGGACCGTCCGCCGCCTCCGGACGACGGGAACCGTCCGCCGCCTCCGGACGACGGGAACCGTCCGCCTCACCGCTTGCACTCGAGGAGGACCCCGCCGCTGCTCTTCCCATCGCTGTGGCCGTTCGGCCTCTTCCCGATCACCAGGTCTTGAACGATCCGTACGTGGGGCACTTGACGGAGGTGATCACGCTCCCGGCGGAACACCCCCCGGATGCCTCAGTCGATGACCGTGTAGCCGGCGGCGCGCAGGGCCTGGCCCACCTCGGCGCAGTGCGCCGGACCCTTCGTCTCCAGGTGCAGCTCGACCTCCGCCTCCGTGATCCCGAGCCGGGGGTCGGTCCGCACATGGCTGACATCGAGGACGTTGGCGTCCGCCGCCGACAGCACCCCGAGCAGCGTGGCCAGGACGCCCGGCCGGTCGGTCAGGCGCAGCCGGACGGCCAGATAGCGGCCCTGCGCGGCCATGCCGTGCCGCAGCACACGCTGGAGCAGCACCGGATCGACGTTGCCGCCGGACAGCACGGTCACCACCGGGCCCTCGACGTCGCCCAGCCCGCTCAGCAGGGCCGCGACGGGGCTCGCGCCGGCCGGCTCGACGACCAGCTTGGCCCGCTCCAGGCACAGCAGCAGCGCGGCGGACAGTTGGTCCTCGGTGACCGTGCGGACCTCGTCCACCAGCTCGCGGATGATCCGGAACGGCACCTCACCCGGCCGGCCGACCTTGATGCCGTCCGCCATCGTCGCCGGGTTCTCGATCGCCACCGGATGTCCGGCCGCCAGCGAGGGCGGATACGCCGCCGAGCCCTCCGCCTGCACACCGACGATCCGCACATCCGGCCTGAGCGCCTTCACCGCGACCGCGATACCGGCCGCGAGCCCGCCGCCGCCGATCCCGACGACGATCGTGCGCACCTCCGGGCACTGCTCCAGGATCTCCAGGCCCACCGTGCCCTGGCCCGCGATGATGTCGGGGTGGTCGAAGGGGTGGATGAACACCGCTCCCGTCCCGGCCGCGTACTCCTGGGCGGCGGCCAGCGTCTCGTCGACCACCTGGCCGTGCAGGCGCACCTCGGCGCCGTACTCCTGGGTGGCGCTGATCTTCGGCAGCGGGGCGGCCTTCGGCATGAACACCGTGGCGTGCACGCCGAGCAGCGAGGACGCGAGGGCGACGCCCTGCGCGTGGTTCCCGGCGCTCGCGGCCACCACCCCGGCGGCCCGCTCCTCGGGCAGCAGCCCCGCGATCCGCACATACGCGCCGCGCAGCTTGAACGAGCCGGTCCGCTGGAGGTTCTCGCACTTGAGGTGCACCGGCGCGCCGACGAGCTGGGACAGATGCCTGCTGCCCTCCATGGCCGTGACGCGTGCCACGCCCGAGAGCATCTTCTGGGCGCCCCGGACGTCGTCCAGCGTCACCGGCGGTGAGGGGTCGGCCGTGCTGTAGCTCATGGTCACCAGTCTCGCAGTTCCCGCCCGTCCGCAGCGGGTGTGACCAAGGCGCGAAACGGGTTTGCGCAGCGCCGGTACACCCCGCGCCCGGGCCGCGTACCCTGTCCCCCAACCCAGCTCCCCACGCATGAAGTGAGCCCCCGGCCATGCCCACAACACCTGATATGTCGATGGACATGACGACCGTCGGTGATCCCGGTCTCCTGGACACGCTGCAGCACGAGGTCGCGGTGTTCGCACGCCGTGCCGAACAGACGCGGCTCGGCGGGGTGGGGCAGGTGCGCAACTCCATGGACCGCGCCGCGTACCTGCTGCTCAACCGCCTCGACAAGGAGGGCCCGATGGGCGTCAAGGCGCTCGCGGCGAGCATGGGCATCGATTCGTCGACGGTCACCCGGCAGGTGGCCCCGCTGGTCGACACCGGTCTGGTCAAGCGCACCTCGCACCCGGAGGACGGTCGCGCGGTGGTGCTCCAGCTCTCCCCGCGCGGGCTGTCGCGGCTGGAGGAGGTGCGCTCGTCACGGCGCCGGCTGATGGCCGAACTGACGCACGACTGGACCCCGGAGGAGCGCGAGGCGTTCTGCGGCCTCCTCACCCGGTTCAACGTGGCCCTCTCCGCGCGCCAGTCCGCCCAGGGGTCGCCGGTGGCGGAGTCACAGCCGACGTCCTGAGCCTTCGGGCACGCGGTACGTCATCACGGCGACACGCGCGCGTACGGGCGCGCCCGGCTCTTGACCCGGGCGCGCGGCCGGTTTCATATGAGACCGGGTTTCTGTCGTACGCGGTCCGGCGCGCCGTTCACGCCCCTCTGGTCGTGGCCGCGCGACCGCCGCCGTACGCGGCCGGATCCCTTTCCCTTCAGGGTCGCCCTCAGGCGGGAGGCGCGGTGCGAGAACGGCATGAGTCCCAAGGCGCCCGCCGGGACCGGGAGTTCGAGGCGTTCGTCGCGGGCGCGGCCGGGCGGCTGCTGCAAACCGCCACCCTGCTGACGGCCGAAGCCCCGGACGGCAACCCCCGCGCACGACGCCTGCTGACCCTGGCCCTCGCCGAGACGTACGCCTCCTGGGACCGGCTGCGCGGCGAGGACCCCTACGACCGCGCCCGCCGCCGGCTGGCCACCCGCTTCGCGCACAGCGCGTGGCACGAGTACGGGCCACTCGGCCGGCACCGGCCGGACCCGGGGAGCGTGCTCGCCGCCCTGAGCCCCCAGGAGCGGCTGATCCTTGTGCTCAGGCTCTACGAGGGCATCGCCGAGGAACAGACGGCGGCGCTGCTGGGGCTGCCCACCGAACGGGTCCGGATGATCTGCGCACGGGCGACGGCGACGGTGCTGCACCCACGGGGCCCGGCACCGGCGCCGGTGGGGGTGGGTCCGTCGTGAGGGGCGTGGCGGCGGGGGCGTACGGGGAGCGCGACGCAGGCGGCTGCGGTGCGGAGGGCGCGGCGGAACGGGAGCGGGACGGAGACGACCGCGGCCCTCACCGTGCGGCAGCACGGGCGGAACGAGAGCGGGACGGAGACCGCGGCCCTGAGCGTGCGGCAGCACGGGCGGAACGAGAGCGGGACGGAGGTTGCCGGTGAACCTGCCCGAGCGGGAGGCCGCCGTGCGGCGGCTGCTGGAGCGCACACCACCCCCAGTACCGCCCGACCTCCATGCGGAGGCGGTCCGGCGCGGCAGCCGTATGCTGCGCCGCCGGGCCGCGGCCCGCCGCCTGCTGTGGCTGGCGCTGTTCGCCGCGGCCGTCGCCTTCCTCGTCTGGGCGTCCGTGGCGCGCCCCTGGGTGGAGCCGCCGTCGACGACGACTCCACCGATCAGCGACTGGTGAGACCGGGCCGCGCTGGGCGAGGGGAACTAGCCGAGGGCCTGCTTGAGGTCCTCCAGCAGATCGTCGACGTTCTCGATGCCCACGGACAGGCGGACCAGGTCGCCGGGCACCTCCAGGGCCGAGCCGGCCGCGGACGCGTGCGTCATGCGCCCCGGGTGCTCGATCAGCGACTCGACGCCCCCGAGGGACTCGCCGAGGGTGAACACCTTGGCGCGGTTGCAGACCTCGACGGCCGCCTCCTCGCCGCCCTCGACCCGGAACGAGACCATGCCGCCGAACCGCTTCATCTGCTTCGCGGCCGCCTCGTGACCGGGGTGCTCCGGCAGGCCCGGGTAGAGCACACGCGTCACGCGCGCGTGCCGGGTGAGCATGTCGGCGATCTTCGTCGCGTTCTCGCTGTGCCGGTCCATGCGGACGGCCAGCGTCTTGGTGCCGCGCAGCACCAGCCAGGAGTCGAAGGGACCGGCCACCGCGCCCATCGCGTTCTGGTGGTACGCCAGCTGCTCGCCCAGCTCCTGGTCGTTCACGATCAGCGCACCGCCGACGACGTCGGAGTGGCCGCCCATGTACTTGGTCAGGGAGTGCACGACGATGTCCGCGCCGAGCGACAGCGGCTGCTGGAGGTAGGGGGTCGCGAAGGTGTTGTCGACGACGAGCCGGGCGCCCGCGTCATGGGCGATCTGGGCGACGGCGGCGATGTCGGTGATGCCGAGCAGCGGGTTGGAGGGGGTCTCCACCCACACGGCCCTGGTCTTCGGGGTGAGCGCGGCTCGTACGGCGGCCGGGTCGCTGGTGTCGGCGACCGACCATTCCACGCCCCACCGGGAGACCACCTTGGCGAAGAGGCGGAACGTGCCGCCGTACGCGTCGTTGGGGATGACCACGTGGTCGCCGGGGCTGAGCAGCGTACGCAACAGGCAGTCCTCGGCCGCCAGTCCGGACGCGAACGCGAGGCCGCGGCGGCCACCCTCCAGGGCGGCGAGGTTCTCCTCCAGGGCGGTCCTGGTGGGGTTGGCGCTGCGGCTGTACTCGTAGCCGCCGCGCAGTCCGCCGACACCGTCCTGCTTGTAGGTGGAGACCTGGTAGATCGGCGGGACGACCGCACCGGTGAGGGGGTCGGCGGTGTTCCCCGCATGGATCGCGAGGGTCTCGAAGTGTTCGCTGATGTGCCTGTCACTCATGAGCACCGAGGGTAGTGCGCCCGCGGCCGGGATGGGATGACGGGCGCATGGCCGGAGGCGTCGCGCGGGGCCGGGCGGCGCGGTGGGCGGGCCGGACGGCGCGGTGCGCCGGGTGGGGTGCCGGGTTGTCCACAGGTTCCGCGACCGGGTTGGCACGGTGTCCGACCCGTCTGGTTCGCTTGACCCATGGTGATTCTCTGGGTCCTGATGGCGCTGGCCCTCTTCAGCATGGTTCTGCTGCCCGTCCGCGTGCGCAGGCGCGCGGGCATCCAGCAGGTCGCGCCGGGCGACCCGGACGCAGCGGACCCGGCGAACTACGGCTTTGTGCGCCAGGAGGAGCTGGACATCCGGATGCCCGGTCCCGACCAGGACCTGCTGGACGTCCTGGAGGTCGTGCAGCACACCCAGGACTACCGCGCGGCCGCGCAGCTCCTGGCCGGCACGCAGACGGAGGGTGAGACGCGCTGGCAGCGTGTGCAGGCCTTCGCGGGGGCCGCGTCCCTGGAGCTCCGGCAGCGACCCGGCGGGGTGAGCGAGACGCCGGGCGGCCAGTGGCTGCGGGTGTGGCGGGCCGAGGCCCCCAAGGACGCGGGCGGCGCGGCCGTGCAGGCGGAGTTCCTGGTGCAGCAGGCGTGGCGTACGTCGACACCGGGGACGGACGACTTCCGGATCATCATGGAGGAGGCGAGATCGGCGTGCGCCGAGGCGGCGCTGCTGGCCCCCGGCGACCCCGTCCCGTACATCATCGAGCTGTCGGTCGCCCGCGGACTGGCCTACCCGCAGCCGGAGTTCGAGCAGCTGTGGCTGAAGATCCTGGACCGCGCCCCCGCCCATATGGGAGCGCATCTGGCGGCCCTGCACTACTGGTGCGAGAAGTGGCACGGCTCGCGGCAGACGGCGTACTCCTTCGCGGAGGCCGCCGCGGCCCGGGCACCGCACGGCTCACTGCTGGCCGCGATGCCCCTCTTCGCGGTCTTCGAGCACCTGCCCGAGGTGAACCTGGTCAGCAGCTTCCACCGGAGCGAGGTCGTGACGAAGGCCGTCCACGGCGCGCTCTACGCTGTCCAGTCGGCCCGCCCCGACGACCCGATGCTCGCGCATGTCCGTCACCTCCTGGTGTTCTTCCTCGTCCGCGGCGAGCGCTGGGGCGAGGCGATGGCCCAGCTGGTCCATGTCGACGGCCATGTGGGGGCGCTCCCCTGGACCCTGACCGCGGATCCGGCCGGGGAGTACGCGGTGTACCGCGCGCTGGCGGTGGCGGGCTTCGAGGCGAACGGCGGCAGCCCGGCCACGCTCTTCCACTGAGACCGAGGCCCGGCGCGACCGCCCGTCATTTCCCCGCAGCCAGGTCGCGATCCACGATCACCGCCACCTTGCCCAGCGTGCCGTGGCCCGCCTTGAGCGACTCAAGTCCCGCATTGATCGACTCAACGGTGCTGTCGATGGTCCGGCCGACGTGCGGGACCACCGTTCCCTGCGTCGCCCACTCCATCGCCAGAGCCATCCCGCGCCTCCTGCCCGGCACGGCCGGGCCCCAGCCACGCCGACCGGGCGACCCACGGGTTTGACGGCGTCGAAGTGATGGGTTGTGGTGGAGGTATCCCGTCCGAACGACACGCCTCGTGCGGATCCGTCCGCCCGGCGGAGAGGGGACGGCCATGAGCCGGAAGGAGTCCCTGGTCGACGCCGACTGGGTGCAGCAGCACGCGGACGACGCGAACGTGGTGATCGTCGAGGTCGACGAGGACGTCAGCGCCTACGACGGCGGCCACATCCGCGGCGCGGTGAAGCTGGACTGGCGCGGCGATCTTCAGGATCCGGTCCGCCGCGACTTCGTCGACAAGAAGCGGCTCGAGGAGCTGATGTCCGAGCGCGGCATCACCCCCGAGGACACCGTGGTGCTGTACGGCGGCAACAACAACTGGTTCGCCGCCTACGCGTACTGGTACCTGAAGGTCTACGGCCACGAACGGGTACGTCTGCTCGATGGCGGCCGCAAGCTCTGGGAGCTGCAGTCGCGTCCGCTCACCGACGAGGTGCCGCAGCGGCCCGGCAGCGACTACACGGCCGAGGAGCCGGACTTCTCGATCCGGGCGTTTCGTGACGAGGTGCTGGACGCGATCGGGCACCGCAACCTGATCGACGTCCGCTCCCCGCAGGAGTTCTCCGGCGAGCTGCTGGCCCCCGCCAATCTGCCGCAGGAGCAGGCGCAGCGGGGCGGTCACATTCCGAGCGCCCGCAACGTCCCCTGGTCCAGGGCGGCCAACGACGACGGCACCTTCAGAACCGACGAGGAACTGCGCGCGCTCTACCGCGACGCGGGAGTCGACTTCGACCGCGACACCATCGCCTACTGCCGGATCGGCGAGCGCAGCGCCCACACCTGGTTCGTCTTCCACGAACTGCTCGACCACCCGAACGTGAAGAACTACGACGGCTCGTGGACCGAGTACGGCTCCATGGTCGGCGTTCCCATCGAGAAGTGATGCCGCCATGAGCACCGGGCTGCGGACGACGCAGCGGAGATGACAGGAACACCGTGGGTCCCGCCACCGTTCCCCGGGCCGTCGTGGCCGGGCGCGTCCAGGCCGCCGACGGGGCGCCTGTCGGCGCCTGGGTCCGGCTGCTCGATCCGGCGGGAGAGTTCGTCGGCGAGGTGGCCACGTCGCCGGCCGGCGAATTCCGCTTCGATGTGCTCCCGGGGCACTGGGTGCTGCGGGCGCTCTCGCCGTTCGGTGTCACGGAGACACCGGTCGAGGCCGAGCCGGGCCGGCCCGTCGAGGCCGTGCTGCGCGTCTCCGAGCGCCTGCCCGAACGTCTGGAGATCATCCAGATCTCGACCCTCAGCCTCGGCAACCGGAGCTACCTCATCACGGACGGAGCGGTCGCGGTCGCCGTCGACCCGCAGCGGGACCTCCAGCGGATCACCAGCGTGCTGGACTCCCGGGGACTGCGGCTCGACACGGTCGTGGAGACCCATGTGCACAACGACTATGTGACCGGCGGTCTGGAACTCGCCCGCCGCTGCCGGGCCGCCTATGTGGTGCCCGCCGGGCCGTCCCTGGGCTTCGACGCCGTCCGGGT
This sequence comes from Streptomyces sp. NPDC093261, assembly GCF_044753645.1. Taxonomy (NCBI): domain Bacteria; kingdom Bacillati; phylum Actinomycetota; class Actinomycetes; order Kitasatosporales; family Streptomycetaceae; genus Streptomyces; species Streptomyces sp. NPDC093261. The sequence goes on along the minus strand of NZ_JBIVNO010000002.1, from coordinate 415,202 downwards.
CGCCGACGGCGACCGGCTGGCGGCCGGGGATCTGCGGATCCGGGTGATCTCCACGCCCGGGCACACCGATCACCACGTCGCCTACGCCTTCGCACCCGCCGACGAGGTGCCCCGGCTGGTCTGCACGGGCAGCTCCCTGCTCTACGGCACCACCGGGCGTACCGATCTCATGGGCGGGGAACTGGCCGAGCCGCTCGCCCACCGGCAGTACCGGTCGGTCCGCCGGCTGGCGGAGTTGCTGCCGGACGACACCGTGGTGCTGCCGACCCACGGTTTCGGCAGCTTCTGCGCCGCGACGACGGCCGGCGCTGCGCACCGGTCCACCATCGGCCGGGAGCGGGAGGTGAACCCCGTCTTCCGCCAGTCCGAGGACGCCTTCGCGACCGGGACACTGGCCGGTCTGGAGCCGTACCCCGCGTACTACCGTCGCATGGCGCGGATCAACGCCACCGGGCCGCCGCCCCCGTCCTCGCTCACGGAGCCGAGCCCGGCGGATCCGGCCGAACTGGCCGACCGGATCACGGCGGGCGAGTGGGTGGTGGACGTGCGCCCGCGCGCCCGTTACGCCCCGGTCCACCTGCCGGGCACGGTGAACATCGACGCCTCCGGGTCCCTCGCCACCTATCTGGGCTGGCTGGTGCCGTTCGACTCCCCCCTGACCCTGCTGGCCCCCGACCAGGACGAGCTCGAAGCGGTCCGCAACGAGCTGCTGCGGATCGGCTTCGACCGGATCGCGGCGGCCGCCGTCGGAGACCCGCTCCAGTGGGCGGGTCCCCGGCGGCTGGCCTCGTATCCGCGCTCCGATTTCGCCACCCTCGCCGCCGTCCGGCCGGGGCGGCCGGTTGAGGTGCTGGACGTCCGCGCCGGCCGCGAGTGGCGGTCCGGCCACCTCCCCGGCGCCCACCACATCCCGCTGCCCGAGCTGCCCGGTGCCCTCGCGTCCCTGCCGGACGCGGAGTACTGGGTGCACTGCCACAGCGGCTTCCGGGCCGCGATCGCGGCCTCGCTGCTGGATGCCGCCGGACACCGCGTCGTCCTCGTCGACGACGCCGTCGAGCATGCGCGGCCCAGGGTCCATGAGGCGTGAGGTCACCCGGTACGGCGGGCCTCCTGGATCAGGCAGCGGTGGGCCGACGGGAAATGCTATTCACGTAAATATATGGTTGGACGCCTATGGGGAATTACGTCAGGCGGGTACGTTCATCCGATGAGATGAACGTTTCTTCATGGATTCATTCCCCCGAATGCCCGATACCTTGGGCCGGTTGGCCCTCGTTAGGTGATCGTGACTTGGAACGAACCGGAAGATCAGATCCCCGCCCGGACCGGAGCCGTGTGGCACGACCCGGTGATCGGCGACCTGCGCGTCAAGGGTTGCTCGGACCTTCTTGAAGACTTCCTCAAGAGGATCGGCCAGATGGAAAGTGAATACCTGCGCGCTTTCAACGGAACCGCCTGAGCGAAGGGCGCGGAGGAGCTAGAGAATGGACAGGCTTCAAGGCGAGCCAAGCCTCTACGACATTCCGTTCGCCCTGCGAACGGATTACGACCCGTTGGGGCAGCCTTCCTACGACGTCGACCCCCGCGACGCACATCCCGTCTGGAGCACCCCCGGCCCGGACATCACGCCGAACGGCTGGGACCCGGACGAGGAGCTGGCCCAGATGCTGTCCACCGTGACTGCCGCGGACCCCGCACCGGTCAGCCTGGACGGGCAGCATCGCCACCGGAGCGAGCGGCGCCGGCCCCGCCCGGCGCCCCATGTGCTCGACAGCGGCCAGCCGGTGACCCCGATCACCGTCCTCGTCGCCACGATCGCCGCGTGCTCCGTGGCGATGCTGGGGTGGTCCACCGCCTATTCGTACAGTCAGCTGCGCGCCATCGCCTCGACGGTCCTCCCGTCGCCCCTCGCGCAGTGGTGGCCGCTGACCGTGTACGGGCCGTGGTTCGTGGCGGCCCTTTCCATTCTGCGCGCGTCCATTCAGCACCGGACCGCCCGGCGGTCCTGGGGGGTCGTCCTCGTCGCCTCCGCCACCGCGGTGGCCCTCTGCATCAGCCATTCCTCGCACTCCACGCTCTCGATGGTGATCGTCGGAATTCCGCCGATCACGGCCCTGGTGTGTTTCCGGGAACTCGTCGGACAGGTCTCCTCCAAATACCGCCCGCGGCACGCGGCGCACGGCAAGGAGCCGTCCAACGGCGGCTGACCCGGCGACTCGAGCACCCCGCGGCCGTCCCGTCGGCGCCGTGGTCCCGTACGAAGGGCCATGACCGTCGGCGGGACGGTGCGCGTCCTGTGGCACCTCCCGCGGACCGGAGTCAGCCGGAGGCTTCGGCGGGGAGGCGGTACGCGGCCAGGGCGGCGGTGTCGTCGTCGAGGCTTCCGCCACTGAAGGCGATGAGGTCCCGGTGCAGATACGCGAGGAGGTCCTGGGGAGGCAGGGGCCCCCAGGAACGCACGCGGTCGAGGAGCGGATAGAAGGTTCCGTCGGCGGCGCGGGTCTCGGTTACTCCGTCGGTGTACAGCAGAAGCTGGTCGCCGGGGCTGAACAGCGCCTCGTCCACGTGGTAGCTGTCCCCGACCATGACGCCGATGTTGATGGGCGGGGAGGGATCGGTCGGCTCCAGCTCGCTGACCTCCTCCCCGCCGATGTGCAGGGGTGGCGGATGGCCGCAGTTGACGATGCGGACCACGGGTTCGCGGTCGGGAATCTCCACGAACACCGCGGTGACGAAGCGTTCCACCACATCGTTGCCCTCCAACTGCTCGGCCATGCGGGTCATGCTCCGCTCCACCCGGCGCGCCACCCCGGCCAGATCGGGTTCGTCGTGGGCGGCCTCACGGAAGGCACCGAGCATCGTCGCGGCCGTCTCCACCGCGACCAGGCCCTTGCCCCGCACATCGCCGATGAGCAGGCGGACTCCGTACGTCGTGGGCACGGCCTCGTAGAGGTCACCGCCGATGCGCGCCTCCGCGGCGGCGGACAGATAGAGGGTCTCGATGGACACCTGGCCCAGGCGTCGTGGCACCGGGCGCAGTAAAACCCGCTGGGCGGTCTCGGCCACGGAACGCACGGTGGCGAGGGTGCGCTCCCGGCGCATGCGGCTGGCGGCCAGGATCGTGCCGAGGATGCCGACCAGTGCGGTGGAGATGTAGCTGGCCACATAGTGGCGCTCCCAGATGTACCCGACCGCGCGGCCGGCGCAGCACGGGGTGCCGGCCAGGATGGCCTCGAAGCCGACGGCGAAGACCGTGATGGCGCCGACGACGGCGGGCCCGTGGGCGTAGGCCGCGACCACGGGGAGGGCGATCAGCAGAAAGCTCACCGGCCACTGCACGGGAGTGATCGGTTCGAGGATCAGGAGCACCACGACGTAGATGGCCGGGAGCCAGCGCAGCCATACGGGCGGTGCGGGCACCCGCAGACCCGTGCTGCTCACCCGTGCCACCCGGCTGCCCGCGCTCCCGCGGCGGCCCGGCCACCTCACGGTGCGCTCCGGCGAGGGCGGTGCGGCACTGGCCCGGGAGAGGCGGAGGGACGGACGGTGGTGGGACCCGGGTCGGGTCGGGCGTCCCGGCGGATCCACTCACACGGCCTGTGCACGAGAACTCCTGGCAGGGCTTGATCACCGGCGTCGGGCCGCTGGGGGCGGCGAGTCCGGGCAGCGAACGGGCTGATGCGGGGGACGCCGCCGGTTTCGAGGGGCCTGTGACCGTATCAGCGCATTCGTCCTGCCGGTGCTCGGACACGCTGCGACAGGCGGAACGGCACCCGTCCCTCGCAGGCGGGTGCCGTTCGCGAACTGCCGTCGAGGCGCAGCTAGCCGGCCATGGACACGGCGAAGGGCGACAGGGCCGGCGCGAGCTGCGCCCCCGGCGTCAGACCGAGCGCGACGAGGGCGTCGGGCAGGCCCCGGCCGACGCGCGCCGCGTCGGCCGTGCCCGGTGTGGCCAACGGACGGCAGCTCGCCGCGATGATCTCGAACAGATGCCGCACCCGGCCGGATCCGCGGGGCAGCAACTGGCCGTGGAAGTCCTCGTGGTGGGCGAGGACGAGGGCGGCCAGGCCCACCACATGCGCCGAGGCCGCGCCGGTGCCGTCGAGGGCCGTGTATCCGCCCTGGGGCGCACACGAGAGGACCGCCACTCCGGGGGCGGCCGCGTCGACCCCGGCCCCGTAGGCGCTGAACGGTGCGACGAACAGTCCCTCGGGAGTGAGCTGCGGTCCGCAGTGGGTGGCCTGGGAGGTGTCCGGCGGATACGAGCCGTAGGCGCCGAGCGCGCCCACGGCGAACACGGTGGGCAGCGAACCCGGGAAGGAGACCGGCCCGCCGGAGTCGCCCGCCGGGGCGACGCAGGCGATGCCCGCCGCGGTCGCGTCGGCCAGCTTGCGGGAGACCAGGGCCGACGGGTACGGGGCCGTCACGGCGACGTGGGCGATGTCGGCCTCGCACTCGATGCAGTGGTCCAGGGCGGCGATCAGGTCGCTGAACCGTCCGTCCGGCATCACCTTGCAGACCTCGATCTCGGCGTCGACCGCGATGCCGATGACGCCCTTGCCGGTGTCCGCGCCGGCGATGATGCCCGCCGCATGGGTGCCGGTGCCGATCCGGTCGTGGGCCCAGCCCCGCTCCTCGCCGCGCACGAAGTCGGCGCCGGAGCGCACCCGCTGCTTCAGATCGGGGTGCTCGGCGCTGACGCCCGAGCCGATGAGCGCGACCCTGACGCCGAAGGCACGGAAGGTCGGGGGCAGTCGGTCCAGCCGCATGGCCTGCTGGCCCCAGCCGTACTGCTGCCGTGTCTCCAGCTCCGGGTACACCTGGGCCAGTGGAGTGAGGATGACGCGGTTCTCCTGGGTCGCCGACAGGTCGGGGCGGGGGATCCAGCGGTCCGTGTAGCCGCCCGCGGGCCGGACGTAGAGGGACTGGGCGGACTGGGCGGTCTCCGTGGCCAGTGTGAGGGTGGCCGTGCCGTCGGCGCCGGTGATTCCCTGGGCCGGCCAGGCCGCCCCGATCAGGAACACCGCGGCGCCGGCCAGGGGTTCGCCCTCCGGGCCGCAGACCCGGAACGCGATGTCCACCGGCTGGTCCAAGGGCATGACCAGGCCCGGATCGCGCAGGGGCAGCATCCCCATGGCCGGTGCGGCGACGGGCCCGGCCCCGGCCAGCGGCAGGTCCGGCTCGATATGCAGGTGCAGCGACCGCAACGCCGGCACCTGGGCCTCGGCCGCCTCGATCACCACGATCTCCGGGCAGGAGGGGGCCATCCCGGCCGACTCGAGCCGCTGCGACGGCCGGAGTCTGCGGACCAGCTCGACCTCCGGCATCCGCTCCAGTTGGTCGCACAGTGTGTCCATGCCGAGTTCGGGGACTCCCGGCGGCAGCAGATGCTGCGGCAGCGGTGTGACCATGTACCGCTGCCGGCGCGGACGCACCGACAGCGGAGACTGCGCGTCCTTCCTGCGGGCCCCGGGCCGGCTGCTCTCGGGTCCCGGCGCACCGGCCCCCGCGTCCTCGGCCCCGCCCTCGCGGTTGTTTCCGGGCCTTTCCTTGACCATTGCGTCCACCTTCACCACGCCTACGTCGTCCTTGTGCTTCCGATCCGGCGGGGGCGGCCTGCGCTTCCACGGTGATGCGGTGTGCCCGGGAGCCGCTCCCGGGCACACCGCATCGCGCGCCGCCCTGGGATCAGCCGATGCCGAAGGGCTGACCCATCTGACCGAAGCCGAAGCCGGGCTGCTGGTACTGCGGGAACGGCTGCTGCACACCGAAGTGCCCCATGCCCTGCATGGGCTGGATGCCCTGCTGGCCCTGGATGCCCTGCTGGCTCTGCTGGAGCAGCGTCACGATGGCCATCGGCAGGGCCTGCTGCACCGACTGCTCCACCGCCTGCCGGATGCCCGCGTGCAGCGATTGGTGCAGCGCGAGCGCGAGGTAGGGGTGCGCCTGCTGGGCCATGCCCTGCTGCTGGAGCTGCTGCTGGACCTGCTGGATGTGCTGGAGCGACTGCTGCATTCGCTGGGCGATCTGCTGGCTCGCCTGCTGACAGGCCTGCTGGATGGCCTGCTGGATCATCTGTGCGATCTGGGGCTGGGGGCCGCCGATCTGCTGGCCGTACTGCTGCAGGGGCTGGGTACCGGTCATCACCGACATGAATGCTCCATTCGATGGCACCACGAGGAAAGCCGACATATGGGTCTATGCAGGCTTTGTCGGGAGAATCCGACGCCCTGAAGCTAAGGTGGCGCCACCCCGCCCGCAATCGGATGCCGGCCTCCGCGAACACCGACCAAGATCGGCCAGGCGCTGCGAACTACGGGCCCACGACCGGCCCGTGACCACGCAGAGAACACCACCGCGACCGGCCCGCCACCGCATGGCGAACACCACCGGCACCGATCCCTCACCGCATGGCGAACACCACCGGCACCGATCCCTCACCGCATGGCGAACGTCACCGCGATCGGCCCGTCACCTCGCGGATCGCGCCCGTCGCGGGTGGACGAGGCCCGCGGGCAAGCCGCCACGCGGACCACAGCGCCGCCATCACCCCACCGCCGCACAGACCGCACCCGCCGCGATCGGCCATCAAGGGCAGACGACACACGCCGCACGGGCCGACGGCCACGGGAACGACACCACCGCGACCAGCCCGCCACCGCACAGACCACATCCGCCGCGCTCACTCATCACGGGCAGACGACACACACCCCGCCGTCCGGCCGCCAGGCGCACAGCCCCCACCGCGACCAGCCCGCCACCACACCCCTCGCGACCGCCCACAGGCGCGGGCACCCGGCACCCGGCACCCGGCACCCGGCACCCGGCACCCGGCACCCGGCACCCGGCACCCCGAAACGCCGTGAGGCGGCGGTAGTGGCCGCCTCACGGCGTTCGGGATGGCCGGATGCTCAGATGGTGGCCGTGTCGATCACGAAGCGGTAGCGCACATCGCTGTTCAGCACCCGCTCGTACGCCTCGTTGATCTCGGACGCGGCGATCAGCTCGATCTCCGCGCCGATGCCGTGCTCCGCACAGAAGTCCAGCATCTCCTGGGTCTCACGGATACCGCCGATGGCGGACCCGGCGAGGGTCTTGCGGCCGCCGATCAGCGAGAACAGGTTGAACGAGATGGGCTCCTCGGGCGCGCCCACGTTCACCAGCGCGCCGTCCGCCCGCAGCAGCGACAGGTACGCGCCGAAGTCCAGCGGCGCCGACACGGTCGAGACGATCAGGTCGAAGGAGCCCCGCAGCTCCTCGAAGGTCTTCGGGTCGCTGGTGGCGTAGTAGTGGTCGGCGCCCAGCTTCAGCCCGTCCTCCTTCTTGCGCAGGGACTGGGAGAGCACGGTCACCTCGGCGCCCATGGCGTGCGCGAGCTTGACGGCCATGTGGCCGAGGCCGCCCAGGCCGATGACCGCGACCTTCCTGCCGGGGCCGGCGTTCCAGTGGCGGAGCGGGGAGAACGTGGTGATGCCGGCGCAGAGCAGCGGGGCGGCCACGTCGAGGGAGAGGCCGTCGGGGATACGGACGGTGTACTTCTCGTCGACGACGATCTTCTCTGAGTAGCCGCCGTAGGTGGGCTCACCGTTCTTGTCGAGGGCGTTGTACGTGCCGACCATGCCCTTGAGGCAGTACTGCTCGAGCCCTGCCTCGCAGTTCTCGCATTCGCGGCAGGAGTCGACCATGCAGCCGACGCCCACGCGGTCGCCGACCTTGAACTTGGTGACGCCGGACCCGACCTCGGACACCACGCCCGCGATCTCATGGCCCGGAACCATCGGGAAGATCGCCTCACCCCAGCCCTCACGGGCCTGGTGGATGTCCGAGTGGCAGATGCCGGCGAACTTGATGTCGATCAGAACGTCGAACTCGCCGACCTCGCGGCGCTCGATCGTGGTGCGCTCGAGCGGAGCCTTGGCGGCGGGTGCGGCGTACGCAGCAACGGTGGTCATGCCGGAGTTCACTCCTCGGGGGGTCAGTGCGCCCGGCCGCCTTCCTGCCGGGCACGGCTTCCAGCGTGCCCGCCCGCGCGGCTTCCACCCAGGTCACAGCTCTGCCTACGTTCGACGGTCCTACTACTGACGGGGTCAGGTTCAGGCGCCTACGACCAGGAATACTGGACGTATGGACGAACAGCGCGACGCCGTGCAGGCGCCCGCCGCGGGAGCCGGCCAGGCCCTGGACCGGCGCGCCGAGCTGAGCGAGTTTCTGCGCACCCGGCGGGCCCGGCTCAAGCCGGAGGACGTGGGACTGCCCGCCTTCGGACGGCACCGTCGGGTGCCGGGGCTGCGGCGCGAGGAGCTGGCGCAGCTCGCCGGGGTGTCCGTGGCGTACTACACACGGCTGGAACAGGGCAACGGACGGAACGTGTCGGCGGAGGTACTCGACGCGATCGCCCGCGCGCTGCGGCTGACGGACGCGGAGCACGCTCATCTGACGCATCTGGCCAAGCCGAAGGCGCACAAGAAGAAGGCGTCGGCGCGGTCGCAGCATGTGAGGGCGTCGCTGCGCCAGCTGCTGGACTCCTTCGACAGCGTCCCGGCGTACGTGATGGGCAGGCGCGCGGAGGTCCTCGCGTGGAACCGGATGGCGGCGGCCGTCTTCGGGGACTGGGGAGAGCTGCCGCAGCAGGAGCGGAACTGGGCGCGGATGGTGTTTCTGCGGTCCCAGTACCAGGACCTGTTCGTGGACTGGGAGCAGAAGGCGATCGACATCGTGTGCCAGCTGCGGTACGAGGCGGGCTGCCACCCGGACGATCCCCGGCTGTCGGCGCTGGTCGGGGAGCTGTCGGTGAAGAGCGAGGACTTCCGGCGGCTGTGGGCGACGCACGACGTCAAGGAGAAGAGCCACGGCCTGAAGCATCTGCGGCATCCGCTGGTCGGCGACCTGGCCCTGCAGTTCGAGTCGTTCAGGGTGCCGGACGACGGTGAGCTGGCGCTGGTGACGTACCACGCCGAGCCGGGGTCCGTGTCGTCGGAGGCGCTGCGGCTGCTGGCGAGCTGGGGCACGGACGCGACCCGCGCGGGCACCACCGCGCCCCGCCCCTGACCCACGCTCCGTCCGTCCCAGGGGTTCACACGGACACGGACAGACACGGAACGGCCCGCCGGAAGGAATCCTTCCGGCGGGCCGTTCGCCAGCCGCCCGGCGGCTCAGCGGCTCACTTGCCGTAGAACGCGTTGTAGATCGAGATCGTCGACTTGTTGCCCTTCTTGTCGGCGATCTTGGCGTGGAACGAGAGGCCCTGGCCCTTGGCCGGGTTCCTGTAGGTGATCGTGCCGTGCTTGACCGTCAGCTTCGTCCAGGTCCTGCCGTAGTCGTACGACACCCACACACCGAGGGACCGCAGATTGCGGCCCGCGGCCGAACCCTGCACGGTGACCGGGATGGTGACCTTCTTGCCGGCCTCGACACGGCTGTCCAGGCCGGTGGTCGCGCCGAAGCGGACCGAGGAGGCGGGCAGCTTGGCCTCGTCCGTCTTCTTGGACCTGAACGTCCAGCTCGCGTCGATGCGGGTGGACGCGGCGGCGACCTTCACGCTGCGGATGACCGAGGTCGTCAGCTTGTACGAGGCGTCACCGGACGGCACCGCGAAGCTCTCCATCCCGAACATCGGGTCGGCGTTCGAGCCCACCTCGGTGCCGTTGCGGTACAGCGTCGTCTTGACCGACATGAAGTCCGAGGACCCGGAGTGCGTCTGGCCGTCGGCGAACAGCGGCAGCAGCCCGTAGATCCGGTTGCCCTCACGGAAGATGCCGTAGACCGAGTCGACCTTCGGCCCGAAGACGGCCGTGTTGAAGGTCTTGCCGTAGCTCTTGCCCGCCTTGAAGCTCTCGGGGGCGTCGAGCGTGTAGTACGCCTCCGCGATCGGGAAGCCCTCGGGGTTCTTCTTTCCGCTGAACTGCGCGAAGTCGAGGGCCCACTGGACCTTCTCGCCGGTCGACACATACAGCGTGCGGGTGCTGCGCAGCTTCTGCTCGACCGGGGCGTTCCCGGCGAAGTCGTCCGGCAGTTCGGCGTAGGCGCCGACCGCACCGGTCTTGCCGCTGCTCGCCGAGCCCAGGTTGACCTTCAGTGTGGCCAGCTCGCCCGCCTTGAAGTGGCGGACGTGCGCGCCTTCGAGCCTGCTGACATGGGCGCCGGTGAAGACGTCGTACTCGGCCGCGTCACCCTTGGTCCACTGGCCGAACCAGCTCTGCCAGAGCCCCGAGGACATCGCCGGGCCGACGTGCGCGATGCGCAGGTCCTGGAAGGACGGCACCAAGAGGCTGGTGCCGGTGCCCATGTCCGCCGTCTCGAAGGTGTACGAGACCATCGCGGACGCCGGCTTGGCGGCGGCGTCCGGCACGGTGATGTCGGCGGCCCTGGTCGTGGTCAGGTCGAGGGTGACCGAGGTGTCCTTGGTGACGCTCAGCTTGGGCTGGACCAGCCAGTCCGCGCCGCCCTCGATCGAGTCCGGATTCCTCACCGAGACCGAGTCGAGCAGGTATGTGCCCTTGGGCACCCGGAGCTTGACGGTGTTGTCGGAGCTCTGGGAGAAGTAGTCCCGTCCGTCGCCCGTGCCCGAGAGGTCCGTCAGATCGCTCAGGTGGACGGGGTTCTGGCCGTCACGGTCGATGTACTTCAGGGTGACGTCGTACGACTCCGCCTCGCGCTCCACGGCCGCGGCCGTGCGCACGCTCTGGCCGCCGCCCGTCGCCGTCACATACGCCGAGTAGGCGCCGTTGGTGCCGCCGCCCAGCTTGGTGTCCGTGCTGACCGGGACCGAGGCGGTGCCGCCCGCCGGGACGGTGACCTTCGTCGCGCCGAGCGAGAAGAAACCGGCCGGCGCCGGCTGGCCCTTGGGGTTGGTGGCGGTCAGCGAGAGCGACAGGGTGACGTCGGTCTTGCCGAGGTTGCGGTATGTCAGCTCCTTGGTGGCCGGCTCGTCGTCGGTGTGCGGCCACTGCGCGACGCCGAAGTTCACCGACGACGGTTCGGCGAGCACGGTCTGCCTGATCGCCCGGTCCACCGCGATCCGGCCGGAACCCTGTTCGAACGGGGTGTACTTGCCGCCCTTGGCGGAGCCCGTGAGCGCGGACTTCAGCTCGGCGAACGTCCAGTCCGGGTGCTCCTGCTTCAGGATGGCGGCGGCACCCGCGACATGCGGGGTCGCCATCGACGTACCCGAGATGGTCAGGTAGCCGGCCGGCTTCTCGCCCACCTCCTTGTCGATGAGGCTGCCAGGGGCCGCGGCGGCGGTGATGTCCACGCCGGGGGCGGTGACATCGGGCTTGATCGCGCCGTCGAGGCCGGGGCCGCGGCTGGAGAAGGACGCCAGCTTGTCGGCGCCGTCGACGGCGCCGACGGTGAGCGCGTCGGCCGCGCTGCCCGGGGAGCCGATGGTCTGGCCGCCCATCTCGCCGTCGTTGCCCGCAGCGATGGCGAACAGGATGCCCTTCTGCTCGGACAGCTTGTCGACCTCGGCCTCGAGCGGGTCGATCCCGGGGGTGTCCGCGCCGCCCAGGCTCAGGTTGACGATGTCGGCGCCCTGCTGGGCGGCCCACTCCATGCCGGCCAGGATGCCGGAGTCGTCGCCGTAGCCGTCGTCGTCCAGGACCTTGCCGCTGAGGATCTTCGCGCCGGGCGCGACGCCCTTGTACGTGCCGTGCGACTTGGCGCCGGTGCCGGCCACGATGGACGCCACGTGCGTGCCGTGGCCGACCTTGTCGGCGACGGTGGCGGCGGTGGAGAAGTTCTTGGCCGCGATCACCTGGCCCTTGAGGTCCGGGTGGTCGGCGTAGACGCCCGTGTCGAGCACGGCGACCTTGACGCCCTTGCCGTCGTAGCCCGCGGCCCAGGCCGCCGGGGCGCCGATCTGCGGCACGGACTTGTCGAGGCTGGCCTTGCGGACGCCGTCGAGCCAGACGTGCGCGATGCCGGAGGCGGCGCGGTCGCCGTCGGTGACGGCCTTCCACAGCCGGTCCGTGTCCCGCTGGGGCGTCTGGACGGCGTCCGCGTTCAGGGACTTCAGGCTCCGGCGGAGCGTGCCCGCCTCCCGAACGTCGGCCTTCGCGGTGTTCGCGGTGCCCCGGTAGCCGACGATGACCTTCAGACCGTTCTTCTGGTCCTCGCGGGTGCGGGTCGTGTTGAGTGCGGAGAGGTCGAACAGCCGGCGGTCGAGCTTCCCGGAAGCGATCATGGCGGCCGCGTCGGCGGGCACCACATAGGTGTGGCCGGCGGCCTTGCGCACCTGAATCGGCACGTTCTCGCGGCCCTTCGCCCGCTCCAGGCCGACGACACGGCCCTTGGCGTCGACCACGACGCGGTCACCGGTGATCAGCGTGATGCGGTGCTTCGCCGTGAGCCCCGCGGCGGCGGCCGGACGCGCAACCGTCGCCGGCTTCGCCGACGCCGGGCTGGTCATACCCGCCGCCAGCGCCACGGCGGCCGCCGTGGCGACGGTCGCCGCGCATGCTCTTTTCACTTGTCTGCGCAAGACTCCCCCAGGAGATGAGGTACCAGGCGAATTCCCCGTTCACCTGGCCGAGGGAAGTCCCGAACGCATGCACGTCAACCCCCCGGACCACGCAGTATGCCGGGGGGTGATCAGCGCCTCAATAGCACCGGGGGTAACGAGTTGGCACGAGACACCGGCACACCGGTGGGTCCTATGAGGCGGCGTTCTCCTTGACCGTGATCCTGCCCTTGCGGATGATCGCGAGCCGCGGGGCCTTCTTCGCGAGCACGGAGTCATGAGTGACCATCACAAAGGTGAGCCCGTGCTCCTTCCACAGGGTCTCCAGGACGTCCATGATCTCGTCCCGGGTGGATTCGTCCAGGTTTCCGGTGGGTTCGTCGGCGAGCAGCACCTTGGGCCGCTTCACCAGCGCGCGGGCGATGGCCACGCGCTGCTGCTGGCCGCCGGACAGCTCGGCGGGCAGATGTCCGAGCCGCTCGCCGAGGCCCACCGACTCAAGGGCCTGCGCGGCCCGTTCGCGGCGTTCCCTGCTCTTCACCCCGAGCGGCACCAGCGCGGTCTCGACGTTCTCCTGGGCGGTGAGCGTCGGAATGAGGTTGAAGCTCTGGAACACGAAGCCGATGTTCTCGCTGCGCACCTTGGTCAGGCGTGCCTCCGTGAGTTTGGCGAGATCGACGCCGTCGAGTTCGACGGAGCCGCCGGTGGGCTTGTCCAGACCGCCGAGCATCTGCAGCAGCGTGGACTTGCCGCCGCCGGTGGGGCCCTGGATGACGAGCCGGTCGCCGTCGCCGATCGTGAGGTCGACGCCGTCCAGGGCGTTGATGGTCTCCTTGCCCCGCGTGTAGCGCTTGGTGACGCCTCTGAGTTCGTACATGGTGCAACTCCTGGGATACGGAAGAGGGGTGGCGCCCGCCGTCACCGCGGGCACCGGAGCGCGTGCGGGGCGGGCCGCTCACGGGTGCGGCACGCGCCCGCGCGTGCGGGGCGGATGCGGTGCGGGTGCTACTCGACGCGGCGCAGCGCGTCCGCGGGGCGCAGACGGGAGGCGCGCCAGCCGCCGAAGGCGCCGGCGATCAGACCGCCGGTGACGGCGAGGGCGACCGCGAGGGCGATGGTGGAGAGGCTGACGGGCGCGGTGAGCGCGACCTCCAGGGTCCTGGCGGCCCGGCGGCCGCCTCCGCCGAAGCCACCGCCTCCGCCGAAGCCACCGCCGCCACCGCCACCGCCACCGCCACCGCCGAGCTGGGCCTGGAGCGTGGGGCTGATCGCGGTGACGGCGTAGGCGCCCGCGAGGCCCAGCGCGATACCGAGGACGCCGCCGACCAGTCCGTTGACCACGGCCTCGCCGACGACCTGGCGGGTGACACGGCCGGACTTCCAGCCGAGCGCCTTCAGGGTGCCGAACTCCCGTACCCGGCGGGAGACGGCCGAGGAGGTGAGAAGGCCCGCGACCAGGAACGCCGCCACGAGCACCACGATCGACAGCCACTTGCCCACGTTGTCGGCGAGGCCGGCGGCGGTGGAGAGCGAACCGGAGACCGTGTTCGCGAGGTCGGCGGAGGTGGTGACCGTGGTCCCGGAGATGTTCTTCTGGATGGTCTTCTTGACGGTCGCGATCTGCTGGGAGTCGCGCGCCTCGACGTAGATCGTGGTGACCTTGTTCTTCGCGTCCGCGAGCGTCTGCGCCTGCTGAAGCGGGATGTAGAGGTTGGCCGCGGAGTCGCCGCTGTCGGCCGTGGCGATACCGATGACCTCGAACTTCACGCCCTTGATGGTGACGGTGCTGCCCGTCGTGAGCTTCTTCTCCTTGGCGTACGCCGAGTCCACGACGGCGACCTTGGCGTCGGTCTCCGAGGTCTTGAACGTACGGCCGCTGGTGATCTTCGAGGAGGTCAGCGGGCCGAGGTCGGGCTTGGTGACGTCGGTGCCGTAGACGGAGTAGTTGTTGACGTCGAAGTTGGCGCCGCCGCCCTCGACCTGGCCGCGGAGCCCGCCGCCGTAGCCGCCCCGGCCGCCCCGTCCGCCGCCGCTCTGGTCCTGCTTGAACTGGCCCCGGGTGAACTGCCCGCTGATCCTGATGACCCGGAGGCTGAGTCCGCCCACCGCGTTCGAGACGCCACTCTGCGAGCCCACCTTCGCGACCGTGCTGTCGGCCAGGGTCTGGAAGCCCTGGACCATGACGCGGTCGCTGCTCTGCGTCCCGCCGGAGTCGTTGTCACGGGCGCCGAAGTTGAAGCGAGGCCCCTGCGAGCCGTCCGACGGAGGGGCGGCCGCCTTGGTGACGGTCATGTCGGTGCCCAGCCCGTACAGCGACTGGAGCACCTTGTCCTGCGCCTTCCCCATGCCGGAGGACACGGAGTTGACCACGATGACCAGGGCGATACCCAGGGCGAGCCCGGAGGCGACGACGAGGGCCGCCTTTCTACGGCGGCGCAGTTCGCGCCTCAGGTAGGTGAAGAACATGGCGGCAAGCTAGGGACGCACCCTGATGAACCCATAAACCGGACATAAGAGAGGGATGAGAAGCCCCCGGCGGCCGGGAGTCGAGCCGCGCGGGGCCACCGAGAGCCGCCTGCACTCAGATCCGCCTGCCGCCGCGGGTCCGGGGAAACGGCGATGCCGCCGGCCGCCCGGGTGGGCGGTCGGCGGCATCGGCAGGGAGGTGTCGGCGGCCGCCGGGTCAGACGGCCGAGCCCGCCTTCCACTGGGCCCAGCTCATGTTCCAGCCGTTGAGGCCGTTGTCCGGGGAGACCGTCTTGTCACCGGTGTGGGAGACGACCACGACATCACCGACGAGCGAGTGGTTGTAGAACCACGCGGCGGGCGTGCTCGGGTCGTTGGCACCCTTCTTGTCCTGCAGGCCGACACAGCCGTGGCTGGTGTTGACGTTGCCGAAGACGGAGGGCGAGCCCCAGTAGTTGCCGTGGATGAAGGTGCCGGACCTGGTCAGGCGCATGGCGTGCGGCACGTCCTTGATGTCGTACTCGCCCTTGCCGTCGGAGTCCTTGAAGCCGACCGTCGCGCCGTTCATCCGGGTCTGGGTGAACTTCTCGGAGATCACCATCTGGCCCTGGTACGTCGTGTGGTCGGGCGCGCCGGCGGAGATCGGGATGGTCTTGACGGTCTTGCCGTCCTGCGTGACCTTCATCTCCTTGGTCTTCGCGTCGACGTAGGAGACCTGGTTGCGGCCGATCTTGAAGGTGACCGTCTTCTGCTGCACGCCGTAGATGCCGCTCGCGCCCTGGACCCCGTCGAGGTTGAGCTTCATCGTGACGGTGGAGCCCTCCTGCCAGTACTGCTCGGGGCGGAAGTCGAGCCGGTTGGCGCCGAACCAGTGCCCGACGACCTCCTGGCCGCTGCTGGAGGTGACGGTGATCCCCTTCTGCACGGCGGCCTTGTCGGTGATGGCCTTGTCGAAGTTGATCGAGACCGGCATGCCCACACCGACGGTGGAGCCGCTCTCCGGCGAGAAGTTGCCTATGAAGGAGTGCGCCGGGGCCACGGTCGTGAACGAGGCGTTCTCGTGGGCGTCACGCCCCTTGGAGTCCTCGGCGGTCGCGGCCACCTTGTAGGTGGTGGCCCGCTCCAGCTGGCCGGTGGGCGCCCAGCTCTTCTTGTCGGCGGATATTTGGCCCGGGACGGGCGTGCCGGACGCGGTGGTCATGGTGACCTGGGTCAGGACGCCCTTGTCGACCGTCACCCTGGCCGCGTTGTTGATGGAGGCGTTGTCGGAACCGTCGCCGGGCGTGATCTTGATCTGTGCCTCGGAGCTCTTCTGGGCGGCCGCCTCGTCGGCCTTGGCCTGCGAGGAGGAGTCCCCGCCGCCACCGGCCGCCTTGCTGCCTCCGCTGCACGCGGTGAGCACCAGCATTCCGCCGAGCAGTGCGGACGCGGTCATCAGACCCTTGCGCCGCTTACTGTCCGTCATCACACGCTTCTCCATCGTTGCCGAATCCCCAAAACCCCGTACTTCCCCCGGTAAGAGCCTTCAACGCTACGGCCGGTTACCCCGTTCCCCTTGCGGTCGAGGTGTGGGCCACACCACGTCTGCCCCGCCCGCGCGCGGGCAACCGCCGCGTCCCGCGAGCCGTGGAGGAGCGGCGCCCGGCGGAGGAACGCCGCTTGAGACGACGGAACCCCGGGCGCCGGTTGCCGCCCGGGGTCACGATTGTCCCAAGACACTCCAGTCGAGACCGACCTCCCCGTCAGTACCCGTCCCCCTCCCCCTCGTCGTCCTCGTCGCCCTCGTCCTCCTCGTCGAGGACCCAGTCCGGCGCGTTGGGGTCGTAGTCGATCTGCTCGCTGCTCCACGACGCCTGGGCCAGTTCGATCCCCGGTACCTCGCCGAGCAGGTCGGCGGGGTCGACGAGATACGCGAGCGCCTCGGCGGTGTCCTCCGTGACCGCGGTCTCGGTGTACACGCGCTCCGGCTCCGGCATGTCCGTGTCTTCGGCGGCCCGGTGCAGCGCGGCCTTGGTGACGGCGTCGGGGTCGGCGACCTCGACCACCAGCTCCACCCGAAGCCGGACAAAGCGTGATGTCTCAGAAGTACTCATGGCGGGAGCGTACGGCCCAGGGGGGCCGCGACTTTCCCACGACCCGCGCCTTTCACTAGCATCGCCGCACACGGCCAATTCGCAAGCGCCCCAGGGGGATCGGTATTTCGTGTCCGCCGCACGTCGATCGTCGTCCACCGCACGCCGGACCTTCTTGACCGCCACCGCAGCGGGAACCCTCCTGGGTGCCCTGTGGTTCGTCCCGTCCGCCAACGCGACACCCACCGCATCCGATCGCCACGCGGCCGTCTCCACGCGGGCGTTCACGGAGGAGGACACCGCGAGAGACGCCGCGGCGACCGACGCGAGGGACACCGGCTTCGCGCAGACGGCCGCGGCGGCCACGAACGGGACGGCGACGGACACCCAACTCGCCGACACCGGAAGCGTCGACACCACGCCGTATGTGGTGGGCGGCGCCCTCTCCCTGTGCCTGGGCGCGGGCTTCGTGACGTACTCGGTGCGCAGGGAGCGCATGGAGGCGTACTAGGGAACGGGGTCGGGCGTGCCGAAGGGCCGCCGCCACGGGAGTGACGACGGCCCTCGGACCCTCAGGCCCTCAGGCCAATCGGCCCATGCCCTCGGCCCGCCCCTCAGGCCCTCGGCGGCCCGCCCCTCAGGCCCTCGGCCCGTCTCTCAGGGCGGCGGCCCGCCCCTCAGGCCGGCGGCCCGTCTCTCAGGCCCTCGGCGCGCCCCTCAGGCCAGCGGCCCGGTCACATCTTCCACGGCCGCCACGAGCCGTCCCGTGCGCACGAAGGCGTCCGCCGCCGCGAGGTCCGGGGCCAGGAAGCGGTCCGGGCCCGGACCCTCGGCGCCCGCCGCGCGCAGGGCCGCGATCGCCGCCCGGCTGGCGGGCGCCGGGGTCAGTCCCTCGCGGAGTTCGACGGCCCGGGCCGCCGCGTACAGCTCGATCGCCAGCACCCGCGTCAGGTTGTCCACGGCCGTGCGCAGCTTGCGCGCCGCCGACCAGCCCATCGAGACATGGTCCTCCTGCATCGCGGAGGACGGGATCGAGTCGGCGGAGGCCGGCACGGCCAGCCTCTTCATCTCGCTCACCAGCGCCGCCTGCGTGTACTGGGCGATCATCAGACCGGAGTCGACCCCCGGGTCGTCCGCGAGGAACGGCGGCAGGCCGTGCGAGCGGTTCTTGTCCAGCAGGCGGTCGGTGCGGCGCTCCGCTATCGACGCCAGGTCCGCCGCCGCGATCGCCAGGAAGTCCAGTACGTACGCCACGGGCGCGCCGTGGAAGTTCCCGTTCGACTCCACGCGCCCGTCGGGCAGCACCACCGGGTTGTCCACCGCCGACGCCAGCTCCCGCTCGGCGACGAGGCGGGCGTGCGCCAGGGTGTCCCGGCCGGCGCCCGCGACCTGCGGGGCGCACCGCACCGAGTAGGCGTCCTGGACGCGCGGCGCGTCGTCCTGGTGGTGACCCGTCAGACCCGAACCCTTCAGCACCGCCAGCATATTGGCGGCCGAGGCGCCCTGGCCGGGGTGTGGGCGGATGGCGTGGAGTTCCGGCGCGAGCACCTTGTCCGTGCCGAGCAGCGCCTCCAGCGAGAGCGCGGCCGTGACGTCGGCCGCCTTGTACAGCGTCTCCAGGTCCGCCAGGGCCATGACCAGCATGCCGAGCATGCCGTCGGTGCCGTTGAGGAGCGCGAGGCCCTCCTTCTCGCGCAGCTCGACGGGGGTGATGCCGTGCTCCGCGAGGAGTTCGGCGGCCGGGCGTACGACGCCGCCGGGGCCCTCGGCCTCGCCCTCGCCCATCAGCGTGAGCGCACAGTGGGACAGCGGGGCCAGGTCGCCGGAGCAGCCGAGCGAGCCGTACTCGTGCACGACCGGGGTGATGCCGGCGTTGAGGAGGTCCGCCATGGTCTGGGCGACCTCGGGGCGCACGCCGGTGTGACCGGAGCAGACGGTCTTCAGCCGCAGGAACATCAGGGCGCGGACGACCTCCCGCTCCACCCGCGGACCCATCCCCGCCGCGTGCGAGCGGACGATGTTGCGCTGAAGCTGGGTGCGCAGCTCCTGGCTGATGTGCCGGGTCGCCAGGGCGCCGAAGCCGGTGCTGACGCCGTAGACCGGTTCCGGCTTCGCCGCCAGCGCGTCCACGATCTCGCGGGCCGCCGCGAGGGCCGCCACGGCCTCCTGCGAGAGCTCGACCCTGGCATCCGCCCGCGCCACGGCGAGCACGTCGGACGCGGTCACTCCGGACGTCCCCACCACCACAGTGTGCATATCCATATTCAGGAGCGTACGCAGTGAATTCAGAGATGTCACTAGGGGAGGGTGTCACGAGTGGGTAGCGGGTGGACCCCTTACCGTCCGCTCGAGGCCGGCCCTCAGTGACGGCCGCGGATCCGGCGGCGCTCGCCCGCCGCGGGAGGCGGTGCGTCGGCCAGCCGTACGACCGGGTCGTCGGGCCCCTCACGACCCGCGACCACGGGCTTGACCGCCCGCAGCGCCTTGGCGCGGTACTGGGCCGCGTCCGCGAGCCGGAACAGCCGGCGGGCCGAGCGGACCGGACCGATCGGATCCTCCGTGGAGGCGACCCCGCAGGCCACGCCGTCGCCCAGCTCCAGCTCCGCGGCCCGGCGGCACACCTCGTCGGCGACCCGGACGACCTCGTCGGCCGGCGGGCCGACCGCGAGCAGACAGAACTCGTCGCCGCCGAGACGGGCGACGAGGGCGTCCGGCAGCATGGCGCCGCACAGCGACAGGACCGACCCGAAGCGCTCCAGGAGCCGGTCGCCCACGGCATGCCCCTGGGTGTCGTTGACCCGCTTCAGTCCGTTCAGATCGCAGATGACGAGCGAGACCACGTGCCCGTCGCCACGGTGCCGTTCGATCGCCTCGTCGAGGCGCATATCGACGGCGCGGCGGTTGGCGAGGCCGGTGAGCGCGTCGGTGAAGGCGAGACGGTGGGCCTCCTCCAGGCGCTCGGTCTGGGCGAGCCCGGCGGCGACCACGGAGGCGAGGACCGTGGCGAAGTCGGCGTCGGCGCGGTCGAAGACGGGGGCGTCGGCCGCACGGGCGACATACAGCTCGCCCCAGGCGCGGCCGTGCAGCACGACGGGCGCGATGACACAGCAGCCGCGACCGCGCCGGCGCAGCGCGGCGACCCGCTGGTGGGAGTAGCCGGCGTGCTCGGCGGCCGGGCCCCGGGCGCTCTCCACCCAGGCGCTGGGCCCGCCGCCGCCCGCCCAGCGCTCATGGAGGAACTCGGTGATCTCCGGGAACTGGTGCACCGGGTACGCCTCGTCCTCGGGGAACTCCTCCTCCTCGGGCGCGCGGTCGCCGACGTTGACGAGAACCCGCAGCCGCCCGCCCTCGCGCTCCCACACGGAGAGCGCGGCGAAACTCCCGGAGAGCGCCCGGCACGCACCCAGTGCGGCGGCCCGCCAGGACTCCCGCGGGGTGTGCGCCGCCGCCATGCCCTGCGCCAGCGCCACCACGGCCTTCAGCCGGCTGTCCTCGACCACGACTCCAGGCTAGGGACGATCAGGACGACATGAGACATCAGTGCGGCGATCAGGGGTCCGGCCCGGGACTGCTACTCCCCCGGCCACTGCGGGGTGCGCTTCTCGTTGAAGGCGGCGACGCCTTCCGCGCGGTCCCCGGAGAACGCCACCGAGCGCCACGCCGCGTCCTCGACCTCCAGACCGGCCCGCAGATCGAGGCCGTGACCCAGCCGCAGGGCACGCTTCGCGGCGCGCAGCCCCACCGGGGAGTTCGCGGCGATACGGGCCGCGAGGGCGAGCGCCTCCTCACGGTCCCGGCCCTCCGCGACCAGCTCGTCGATCAGCCCCAGTCCGCACGCCTCGGGCGCGTTGAGCCGCCGCGCGGTGAAGATCAGCTCCGCCGCGCGGGCAGCGCCCACCCGGCGGGGCAGCAACTGGGTGCCGCCGCCGCCCGGGATCACCCCGACCGACACCTCGGGCAGCCCGACCACCGCCGTACCGTCCGCCACGATCACATCGCAGGACAACGCCAGCTCGAAGCCGCCGCCGAGCGCGAACCCGTGCACGGCGGCGATCGTCGGCATCGGCAGCTCCAGGACCCCGGTGTACGCGGCACGGGCGACCGGGCGCTGACGCACCAGATCGGCGTCCGTGAAGGAATTGCGCTCCTTCAGGTCCGCGCCCACGCAGAACGCCCGCTCGTGCGTCGACGTCAGCACGGTCACCCGGGCGTCCCGGTCGGCGGCGAGATGCTCGCACGCCGCGGCGATCGAGCGGGCCATCTCCGTGGACACCGCGTTCATCGCCTTGGGCCGGTCCAGCGCCAGCTCCGCGACGTATCCGTGCCGCCGTACGACGACGTACTCGCCGAACCGCCGCTCGTCCGCCTGCTCCGCCATGACACCCTCCCGGTTAACGCGGGTTAACTCTCGACCGTCCGATCATGGCAGCCGAAGCGGCCCGGCGAAAGCCGCCATGAGGCGCCACCGGGCACAAGCCACCCGGCGCCACCCCACCTCTTTCGGGTGACATTCGACCCTTCTCCGCCGCGCCTCCCACCCATCGGCACATAACCTGCCCACCGCCAGAGCGCATCGGGGGGAGTGCGGGCACACCGGGGAGGGACGAGCATGACGACCGACACGGCCACCGGCGAGACCACGACGACCACCGCACCCGGGACCCCGGGCCCCCTGCGGTGCCGCCCCGCGGGCCGGCACCGCAGGCCCCGCCCCCGCCGGGTGGCCCTCGCGATCGGCGGATTCGCCCTCGCCGCCGGCGCCCTGAGCCTCGTACGCCTCGCTCCGGAAGCGGTGACGGGCGGAGGCGGGACCGCCGAGGCCGAGCCCCGGATCGGCGCCACCGACACGGCCGCCACCGTCGAAACCGTGCCGCGCCGAAGCGCGGATCATCCCTCCACGACCACCGCCCTGCGGTCGGCGGACGCGAGCCCGGCCGCGACGGCCGCCGCGTCCCCCTCCACCCGACCGTCCTCCCCGGCCGCCGCCACCGATCCCGCGAGCGGCATCCCGGAGGCCCCGTGGACGCCGACGGCCTCCCGTACCCCGGGATCCCCGGCGGCCCCCGCACCCACCGCGCCGCGGCCCGCCCCGTCCACCACCGCCCCCGCGCAGACGCCCGCGCCTACGCCGAACGCTCCGGGCGTGTGCCTCCCGATAGTGGCGCTGTGCGTCAACGGGCTGCCCCTGCTGGGCGGTTGAGTCCTACGGCGTCCCTTCCCGGCGGGTCAGCAGCCACGGTTCGATCACGCCGAGGCCACGCACCGGGCGCTGCCACATCGGCTGGAGCCCGAAGCGGTACACGGGCGGCTCCTCGCCCTCCTTCTCCGCCGCGGCCGCGGCCTCGGCGGCCTCCGTCTCGGAGGCGGGCGCCTCGCTCGTGCGGACCAGCTCCTCCGCGAACGCGCCGTCGACCAGGACCGAGTCCCGGGGCGCTATGGAGGTGAGCCGGCTCGCCAGGTTGACCGTCGTACCGAAGACATCGCCCATCCGGGTGGTCACCGTGCCGAAGGCGATGCCCACGCGCAGTTCCGGCATCGTCTCGTCGTTGGCCATCGTCTCGATGAGCCGGAGGGCGATCTCCGCGGCCGTGCCGGCGTCGTCCGCCGCGTACAGCACCTCGTCGCCCAGCGTCTTGATGAGGCGCCCGCCGTGCGCCGCCACCAGGTCGGCCGCGGTCGTCTCGAACGCCTCGACCAGCTCGCCGAGTTCCTCCTCCTCCAGGCGTCGCGTCAGCCGCGTGAAGCCGACGAGGTCGGCGAAACCGACGGCGAGACGGCGGTCGACCATCTCCTCGTCGTCGGCGGCCTGCACGACCCGGCCGGTCGCGGCGGCGAGCTGGCGCCGCCAGACATAGATGAGGAACTCCTCCAGCTCCGGCAGCAGCAGCTCGATCAGGGGGTACGTGACCTCGGTGCGGGTCATGCCCGGCTCCGGGGGCTCGGTGAGTCCCTCCAGGAAGGAGTCGATCTGCCACTCGGCCAGCCGGGCGGTGGTCTGTCCGGTGGAACGGGCCACCTGCACCGCCATCGCCTCGCTCAGCAGCCCCGCCTCGACCAGACCGGCCAGGCGGCGCAGGGCCAGCACATCGGCCTCCGTGAGGGCCTTCGCCTGCCCTATGTCCGCGAAGCCCATCGCCCGCCAGAAGCGCGACGCCAGCTCCATGGAGACGCCCGCGCTCCGGGCCGCCTGGAAGGGCGTGTACCGGCGCTCGGCCCCCAGGATGAGCTGTTCCAGACGGAGCGCTAGGGGGTTCTCCTCGGGCTCGGCGTGCGCGTCCCGCCCCGGTCCACCGTCGGGGGCGGGGTCTACGCCCGTGCCCGAGCCCGTGTCGTCGACGGTCACGCGTGCTGCCCTTCCGATCTGCCACGGTCAGGTATCGACCGCGGTCAACTCTACGGCAGGTGTGCGGTAGCTCACTCCTCCAGGAAGGACCGGCGGCAGGGGCTCGTGGATGCTCAGGCCGGGCGCAGATGCACGATGTCCCCGGCTCCCACCGGCTCCTGCATCCCCTCCCGTGTCGCCAGCACCAGCCGGCCGTCGCCGTCGATGGCCACCGCCTCGCCGGTCAGCGAGCGGTCGCCGGGCAGTTCGGCGCGGACGAGGCGGCCCAGGGTGGCGCTTCCGGCCGCGTAGGCCTCCTGGAGACCGCAGGCCGCCGGATCGCCGTCCGCCGCGCGCCACCGCCCGTACCAGTCCTCCAGGGAGCGCAGCACCGCCCGCAGCAGCGGGTCGCGGTCCGTGGCGTGGGCGCCCGCGAGCGCCAGGGAGCCCGCGGTGGGCACCGGCAGCTCGTCCTCCCGCAGCGTGACGTTGATGCCGATGCCGACGACGACCCCGTCCTCGCCCGCGCGCTCCGCGAGGATCCCGCCCGCCTTGCGCTCCTCGTCACCGACGGTGACCAGCAGGTCGTTGGGCCACTTGAGTGCCGTGTCGACGCCGGCCACACGGGCGAGCCCCGTCGCGGCGGCGACCCCGGCGAGCAGCGGCAGCCAGCCCCAGCGGTCGACGGGCACGCCGGCCGGCCTGAGCAGGACCGAGAAGAACAGCCCGGAGCGGGCCGGGGCCGACCAGGTGCGGTCCAGCCGCCCGCGTCCCGCGTTCTGCTCCTCGGCCACCAGGACGGCGCCCTCGTCGGCCCGGCCGGCCGCGGTGAGGGCCACGAGGTCGGAGTTGGTGGACCCGGTGCGCTGCACCACCTCGACGCCGGACCACAGCCCGCCCTCGTGCACCAGCGCCCGGCGCAGCGCGAGCGCGTTCAGGGGCGGGCGGTCCAGATCGGACCAGCGGCCGTCGCCGCCTGCGGCATCGTTCCCGGGACGGTTCTCGTCTGAGGCATCTCGAGGCATCATGCAAGCCACCCTAGGTGTGGTAAACGCCGCACTGCCGATCGGTAGGCACCCCACTACGCTACGGATGAGTAACCGTTCGTACTTCTGAGCAGCCTCGTAGCACCTCACCCTCATGTCCCCACTGAGCAGGCAGGGAGCCGCATCCCGATGTCCGAGCCGGAAGAGATCGACATTCACACCACCGCGGGCAAGCTGGCGGATCTCCAGCGCCGGGTCCAGGAGGCGACGCACGCCGGCTCGGAGCGCGCCGTCGAGAAACAGCACGCCAAGGGCAAGCTGACGGCCCGTGAGCGGATCGGGCTGCTGCTGGACGAGGACTCGTTCATCGAGCTGGACGAGTTCGCCCGGCACCGCTCGACCAACTTCGGGCTGGAGAAGAACCGCCCGTACGGGGATGGCGTCGTGACCGGCTACGGCACCGTGGACGGCCGGCCCGTCGCCGTGTTCTCCCAGGACTTCACGGTCTTCGGCGGGGCCCTGGGCGAGGTCTACGGTCAGAAGATCGTCAAGGTCATGGACTTCGCCCTGAAGACCGGCTGCCCGGTCATCGGGATCAACGACTCCGGCGGCGCCCGCATCCAGGAGGGCGTCGCGTCCCTGGGCGCGTACGGCGAGATCTTCCGCCGCAACACCCACGCCTCCGGGGTGATCCCGCAGATCAGCCTCGTCGTCGGCCCCTGTGCGGGCGGCGCGGTCTACTCCCCCGCGATCACCGACTTCACGGTGATGGTCGACCAGACCTCGCACATGTTCATCACCGGCCCGGATGTCATCAAGACGGTGACCGGCGAGGACGTCGGGTTCGAGGAGCTGGGCGGCGCCCGCACCCACAACACCGCCTCCGGCGTGGCGCACCACATGGCCGGCGACGAGAAGGACGCGATCGAGTACGTCAAGCAGCTGCTGTCGTACCTGCCGTCCAACAACCTGTCCGAGCCCCCGGCCTTCCCGGAGGAGGCCGACCTCACGGTCACCGACGAGGACCGCGAGCTGGACGTGGTCGTGCCGGACAGCGCCAACCAGCCGTACGACATGCACACGGTGATCGAGCACATCCTGGACGACGGCGAGTTCCTGGAGACACAGTCGCTGTTCGCGCCGAACATCGTCACCGGCTTCGGACGGGTCGAGGGCCACCCGGTGGGCATCGTGGCCAACCAGCCGATGCAGTTCGCCGGCTGCCTCGACATCGACGCGAGCGAGAAGGCGGCCCGCTTCGTGCGCACGTGCGACGCCTTCAACGTGCCCGTGATCACCTTCGTCGACGTGCCCGGGTTCCTGCCCGGCGTCGACCAGGAGCACACCGGCATCATCCGCCGCGGCGCCAAGCTGATCTTCGCCTACGCCGAGGCCACCGTCCCGCTGATCACGGTGATCACCCGCAAGGCGTTCGGCGGCGCGTACGACGTCATGGGCTCCAAGCACCTGGGCGCGGACGTGAACCTGGCCTGGCCGACCGCGCAGATCGCGGTGATGGGCGCGCAGGGCGCGGTCAACATCCTGCACCGCCGCACCATCACCGAGGCCGACGACCCGGAGGCGACCCGCGCCCGGCTGATCCAGGAGTACGAGGACGCCCTCCTCAACCCCTACGTCGCGGCCGAGCGCGGCTACATCGACGCGGTGATCAGGCCGTCCGACACCCGTCGCCATGTCGTGCGCGCGCTGCGTCAGCTGCGCACCAAGCGGGAATCACTGCCCCCGAAGAAGCACGGCAACATCCCCCTGTAAACCCCGGGACCCTTGGGAGCGGACATGACGATCAAGGTCGTACGGGGCAAGCCGACCCCGGAGGAGCTGGCC
Source organism: Streptomyces sp. NPDC093261 (assembly GCF_044753645.1). Classification (NCBI taxonomy): domain Bacteria; kingdom Bacillati; phylum Actinomycetota; class Actinomycetes; order Kitasatosporales; family Streptomycetaceae; genus Streptomyces; species Streptomyces sp. NPDC093261. The sequence goes on along the minus strand of NZ_JBIVNO010000002.1, from coordinate 389,054 downwards.
GCCGCACTGGCGGTGGTCCGAGCCCGCGCCGCGGCGGCGGCCTCCATACCGCCCGGCGTGGCGCGGCACAGGGACTCCTGGGCCGACCCGGCCCGCATCGCCGCCCATCCGGTGCCCCAGCCGGGGCCGACGGCGTGGAGCCGCACGTACTGGCCGGGCTAGGCGCACCTGCCGGCCGGGCGGCTCGCCGCCCGGCCGGGTGCTTCGCCGACCGAAGTTGAGTACGCGTACTCAGGCGCCCGGACGCATCCCGGACCCACGATCGAAGGCATGCTGTGGTCCGACCCCGAGAACGAGCCGCCGAAGGAACTGCGCGACACGCAGGACATGTTGCGGCGGCTCGGGGTCCTGATGGCGCTGGCCAGCCTGCTGGCGATGATCATCATCGGCATCGGGTGAGGTGCGCCGATACGCTGAGCGCATGACCGATCAGTCCCGCCGCCGTCTGGTGCTCGCATCCCAGTCCCCCGCCCGCCTCGGACTGCTCCGGCAGGCCGGGCTCGACCCCGAGGTCATCGTCAGCGGGGTCGACGAGGACGCCGTCACCGCCCCCACCCCCGCGGAACTCGCACTCGCCCTGGCCGAGGCCAAGGCATCCGTCGTCGCGGCGAAGCCCGAGGTGAAGGGCGCGCTGGTGATCGGCTGCGACTCGGTGCTCGACCTGGACGGCGAGGCCCTCGGCAAGCCGGCGGACGCCGAGGAGGCGACGGCCCGCTGGAAGTCGATGCGCGGCCGGGCGGGCACCCTCCAGACCGGCCACTGCGTCTACGACACGATCAGCGGCCGGTACGCGTCCGCCACCGCGTCCACCGTGGTCCGCTTCGGCGAGCCCACGGACGAGGAGATCGCCGCGTACGTGGCCTCCGGTGAACCCCTCTATGTGGCGGGGGCCTTCACCCTGGACGGACGCTCGGCGCCCTTCATCGACGGCATCGACGGCGACCACGGCAATGTCATCGGCATCTCGCTGCCCCTGGTCCGCCGGCTGCTGGCGGAACTGGGCGTCGGGATCACCGAGTTGTGGGCGCCGCGGGAGCAGTGAGCGACCGCCCGCCGCGCGGCCCGGGGACGGGACGGCCGGCGGGCCTCAGGGAGTGACGGGCGCGGGGCCGCCGCCCTCCTGCCCCGGTCCGCCCTGCCCCACCGGCTCCTCCGGAGCGCTCCCGGTGTCCCCGGGACCGCCCTCCCCGGGCCGAGGGCCGGCCTGTCCCTGGCGGTCGTATGCCGTGCCGGGGCCGTCGTACGTCATGAGGGTGAGCAGTATCAGCCCGAAGACGACCATCAGGAACGCGAACGCCCCCCAGCCGACCAGACCCACCGTGAAGGCGCCGAGCACCGCGTGCACCACGGCGGCGCTGATCAGCAGGATGCGCCAGAACCCGGACGGGGTGCGGCCGCGCACCGCCACCAGCAGGGCGGCGAGAGCGCACAGCGCGAAGTACAGCCCGAAGACGACACCGCCCGCCTTCGACGACGTGGACATCGCATCCGGGTCGAGCCCCGCCAGCGACATGTTCTGCCGGTCCACGACCACGCCGAGGAACCAGTTCAGCAGCCCGATGCCGAACGCCTCCACGAAGAGGACCACCGCCACGATCCATGCCACCGGTCTGCGGACCACCGGCTCCACCCACCTTCGAGCGCGCTGCGTGTTACTCCGAGTACCTTCGAGACATCGCGAACGCTACTAACGGGTAAACCTCGGGACAAGAGGTCCGGCGGGGGCAAAGTTTCGTTGGGCCATTAGTAGGGACTCCACAAAGAAACACGACCGGCGGCAGGACTACTTCATAGAGACCTTGACCACACCGGGGGGCTAGGGTTTTCCGGTGGATTCCCCTGTACGGCGGTGCGACAAGGGATTTCGCAGGTTGAGTGAGCCTGGTTTCACGCTCCGTGTGGGCAAGCTCACCACTGGGGACGGGTCGAAACGTCGTGTCGGCAGTCCCTAAACTCGGCTTGTTTCAAGGAGAGGGAGCCATCGTGCGCAAGGTGTTGATCGCCAACCGTGGCGAAATCGCTGTCCGTGTCGCCCGGGCCTGCCGTGACGCCGGGATCGCGAGCGTGGCCGTGTACGCCGACCCGGATCGGGACGCCCTGCACGTCCGCGCGGCGGACGAGGCATTCGCCCTGGGCGGCGACACCCCCGCCACCAGCTACCTGGACATCGAGAAGGTCCTCCAGGCCGCGAAGGACTCCGGCGCGGACGCCGTCCATCCCGGTTACGGCTTCCTCTCCGAGAACGCCCACTTCGCCCAGGCCGTCCTGGACGCCGGGCTGATCTGGATCGGCCCGCCGCCGCAGGCCATCCGGGATCTCGGTGACAAGGTCGCGGCCCGGCACATCGCCCAGCGCGCCGGCGCCCCGCTGGTCGCCGGCACGTCCGACCCGGTGTCCGGCGCCGACGAGGTCGTCGCGTTCGCCGAGGAGCACGGCCTGCCCATCGCCATCAAGGCCGCCTTCGGCGGTGGCGGGCGCGGTCTGAAGGTCGCCCGCACCCTCGAAGAGGTCCCCGAGCTGTACGAGTCCGCGGTCCGCGAGGCCGTGGCCGCCTTCGGCCGCGGCGAGTGCTTCGTCGAGCGCTACCTCGACCGGCCCCGCCACGTGGAGACCCAGTGCCTGGCGGACAGCCACGGCAACGTGGTGGTCGTCTCCACCCGTGACTGCTCGCTCCAGCGCCGCCACCAGAAGCTCGTCGAGGAGGCCCCGGCCCCCTTCCTGAGCCAGGAGCAGCTCGACGAGCTGTACCGGGCCTCCAAGGCCATCCTCAAGGAGGCCGGCTACGTCGGCGCGGGCACCGTCGAGTTCCTCGTCGGCAACGACGGCACGATCTCCTTCCTGGAGGTCAACACCCGCCTTCAGGTCGAGCACCCGGTCACCGAGGAGGTCGCCGGCATCGACCTGGTCCGCGAGATGTTCCGCATCGCCGACGGCGAGGAACTGGGCTACGGCGACCCCGAACTGCGCGGCCACTCCTTCGAGTTCCGCATCAACGGCGAGGACCCGGGCCGCAACTTCCTGCCCGCCCCCGGCACGGTGACCCTGTTCGCCCCGCCGTCGGGCCCCGGCGTCCGCCTGGACGCGGGCGTGGAGTCCGGCAGCGTCATCGGCCCGGCGTGGGACTCGCTGCTGGCCAAGCTGATCGTCACGGGCCGCACCCGCAAGGAGGCCCTGGAGCGTGCCTCCCGCGCGCTGGAGGAGTTCCAGGTCGAGGGCATGGCCACGGCGATCCCGTTCCACCGCGCGGTGGTGAAGGACCCGGCGTTCGCGCCCGAACTGACCGGCTCCGACGAGCCGTTCACGGTGCACACCCGGTGGATCGAGACCGGGTTCGTCAACGAGATCAAGCCCTTCACGGCGGTCGCCGAGGCGGACACCGAGGAGGAGCCGGGCCGCGAGACGGTCGTGGTCGAGGTGGGCGGCAAGCGCCTGGAGGTGTCGCTGCCCTCGTCGCTCGGCATGTCCCTGGCCCGCACGGGCCTGGCGGCCGGCGCCAAGCCCAAGCGTCGCGCGGCCAAGAAGTCCGGCCCGGTGGCCTCCGGTGACGCCCTCGCCTCCCCGATGCAGGGCACGATCGTCAAGGTCGCCGTCGAGGAGGGCCAGGAGGTCAAGGAGGGCGACCTGGTGGTCGTACTCGAGGCGATGAAGATGGAGCAGCCGCTGAACGCCCACCGGGCGGGCACCATCAAGGGCCTCAACGCCGAGGTCGGCGCGTCCGTCACCTCCGGCGCCCTGATCTGCGAGATCAAGGACTGAGCACCCGCAGACACCGGCAAGCGCCCGGCGGACCGCACCACGGCCCGCCGGGCGCCCCGTTCTCCGGCCCCGCCGTGGTCGGCCCCCGCCTGCGGGCCGCGTTCCCCGCAGCGCGACCAGCCTGCCGCGCCGACCCGCTCGGCCGCGTCGGCCGTACCGGCGAGGTCGCGGCCACCGCTCTCCATCCGGCCGGCGACCAGAATTCCTTCACCTCCGGCGCGGAGCTGCTCGTCGACGGCGGCGCCACCCGGCTCCGGGCCGGGAGGCGACACACGCCGCACAGCGGCCATCCGCCGCGGTCTCGTGGTGCGGCCGGCCCGGGGAGCCCTTGCCACGGGACCCGGATGCACGCCGTCGGGACCCGGTCCGAACGAAAGGGCCTAGCGGCGGCGCAGGTCGGCGACTCGGGCGCGTTCCCCCGTCGGGGGCTCCCCGAGGACCGTCGCGCTGCGCAACTGCGGGCCGCCCCCGGCTACCTGGCTGCGGCGGGGCCCGGGAAGGGCCACGTCACGGCGCGGCTGGCGGCCCGCCGGGGCCGTGTCGCCCCCCGAGGTGCCACCCCCCGCCGCCCCGGCGACCGCGATCTGCACACCCTGATCGGCCAGGGCCTGCAACTCGGTGGCCGCGCGGTCGTCGTGCGGGGGCGGCTCGTCCGTCACCAGCCGGGTGATCAGATCCGTCGGCACGGTCTGGAACATCGTGTCCGTGCCGAGCTTGGTGTGGTCGGCGAGGACGACGACCTCCGCGGCCGCCTGCACCAGCGCACGGTCGACGGACGCCGACAGCATGTTGGACGTGGACAGCCCGCGCTCGGCGGTGAGCCCGCTCCCGGACAGAAAGGCCTTGGAGACCCTCAGGCCCTGGAGCGACTGCTCGGCACCGCTGCCGACGAGGGCGTAGTTGGAACCGCGCAGGGTGCCGCCGGTCATCACGACCTCCACGCGATTGGCATGGGCCAGCGCCTGGGCCACCAGCAGGGAGTTGGTGACGACGGTCAGCCCGGGCACCCGCGCGAGCCGGCGCGCCAGCTCCTGCGTGGTGGTCCCCGCCCCCACCACGATGGCCTCGCCCTCCTCCACGAGGCCTGCGGCGAGGTCGGCGATGGCGGTCTTCTCGGCGGTCGCGAGATGGGACTTCTGCGGAAAGCCGGACTCCCGCGTGAACCCGCCCGGCAGTACCGCACCGCCGTGCCGGCGGTCGAGGAGTCCTTCTGCCTCCAGCGCGCGCACGTCCCGCCGTACGGTCACTTCGGAGGTCTGGACGACGCGGGCGAGCTCACGGAGCGACACGGCACCGTTCGCTCGCACCATTTCGAGGATCAATTGGCGACGTTCTGCAGCGAACACGAAACTGACAGTAACCCCAACGACCGTCTGCTTTCAGCAGTTTGCGCCGAATAACAGAAGTTGTTCGCACCGCAGGGCGGAAAGTGGTATACATCCCCACTCCCGGCGCCATGCCCCGCGTATCGTCGAGGACTCCCCGTGAGCCGGAGCCCGTGACCTGCGGTTGCCCGTGAGGGAACCGTCAGACCTCGACGCCCGCCTTGCGGGTGTGCAACTGGCGTGCCACCTCGGCTATCGACCCCGACAGGGACGGGTACACGGTGAAGGCGTTCGCGATCTGTTCGACCGTCAGATTGTTGTCGACCGCGACCGAGATGGGATGGATCAGTTCGGACGCGCGCGGTGCGACGATCACACCGCCGACGACGATCCCGGTGCCGGGCCGGCAGAAGATCTTGACGAAACCGTCCCGGATGCCCTGCATCTTGGCGCGCGGGTTGCGCAGCAGCGGCAGCTTGACCACCCGTGCGTCGATCCTGCCCGCGTCCACATCGGCCTGCGTGTAGCCGACGGTGGCGATCTCGGGGTCGGTGAAGACGTTCGAGGAGACCGTCTTCAGGTTGAGCGGGGTCACCGCGTCGCCGAGGAAGTGGTACATGGCGATGCGCCCCTGCATGGCGGCGACCGACGCGAGCGCGAAGACGCCGGTCACATCACCGGCCGCGTACACGCCCGGAGCCGTCGTACGGGAGACCTTGTCGGTCCATATGTGCCCGGACTCCCGGAGCTTGACCCCGGCCTCCTCCAGGCCCATCCCGCTGGTGTTGGGTATCGCGCCGACCGCCATGAGGCAGTGCGAGCCGGTGATCACGCGCCCGTCGGCGAGGGTGACCTCGACCCGGTCGCCGACCCGCTTGGCGGACTGCGCGCGGGAGCGGGCCATGACGTTCATGCCCCGGCGCCGGAAGACGTCCTCCAGGACGGCGGCGGCGTCGGGGTCCTCGCCGGGCAGCACGCGGTCGCGCGACGAGACGAGGGTGACCTTGGAGCCGAGGGCCTGGTAGGCGCCGGCGAACTCGGCACCGGTGACACCGGAACCGACGACGATGAGCTCCTCGGGGAGCTCGTCGAGGTCGTAGACCTGGGTCCAGTTGAGGATGCGCTCCCCGTCCGGCTGGGCGTCGGGCAGCTCGCGCGGGTGACCGCCGGTGGCGATGAGCACGGCGTCGGCGGTGAGGGTCTCCTCGCTGCCGTCCGCGGCCCGCACGACGACTTTGCGGGACCCGTCCAGGGCCTGCATGCCCTCCAGCCGGCCGCGGCCGCGCATGACCCGGGCGCCGGCGCGGGTGACGGAGGCGGTGATGTCGTGGGACTGGGCGAGCGCGAGGCGCTTGACCCGTCGGTTGACCTTCCCCAGATCGACGCCGACGACCCGGGCGGCCTGCTCCAGGGGAGGGGTGTCGTCCGAGACGATGATGCCCAGCTCCTCGTACGACGAGTCGAAGGTGGTCATCACCTCGGCCGTCGCGATGAGGGTCTTGGACGGCACGCAGTCGGTGAGCACCGACGCCCCGCCCAGACCGTCGCAGTCGACGACGGTCACCTCCGCGCCGAGCTGCGCGCCCACCAGCGCCGCTTCGTATCCGCCGGGTCCGCCACCGATGATCACGATCCGAGTCACGTACCCCATTGTCCCGCACGTTCGGGGTGCGTCTCCTCCGGGGGCGGCCGCTGGTACTTCTGTTACAGAAGAGGCCGCCGGGACGCTGTCGTACCCTCATCCCCATGTCGCTCTACGCCGCGTACGCCGGCAACCTCGACGCGCGGCTGATGACCCGCCGCGCACCCCACTCGCCGATGCGCGCCACCGGCTGGCTCAACGGCTGGCGGCTCACCTTCGGGGGCGAGCACATGGGCTGGGAGGGCGCCCTCGCGACGATCGTCGAGGACCCGATGTCACAGGTCTTCGTCGCGCTGTACGACATCGCGCCCATGGACGAGGAGTCCCTGGACCGCTGGGAGGGCGTGGGCCTCGACATATACCGCCGCCTACGGGTCCGCGTGCACACCCTGGAGGGCGAGGAGACGGCCTGGGCCTACGTCCTGAACGGCTACGAGGGCGGCCTTCCCTCGGCCCGCTACCTGGGCGAGGTCGCGGACGCGGCGGAGTCGGCCGGGGCGCCACACGATTACGTGATGGAGCTGCGCAAGCGGCCCTGCTGAACGGGCCGGTCCCTACACTCGTGGCCGGCGGACGCATGAACGGGAGAGCGCCATGACCGGCGGCACGCGCACCTACCAGGTCTTCTACACCGAGCAGGCCGCCGCGGCCCGCGACCGGCTCGACGACCGGCAGCGGGCCGCGTTCGACAAGGGCATCGCCGTACTGGCGCGCGACCCCTTCCTCCCGGCGTCCCGCGCCATAAGCTCCACGGGCGACGACCGCACGGTCCGGCTCACCCGGAACATCCTGGTGGAGTACACGATCAGCCTGGGCCGCCTGCTGGTCTTCATCGTCGTGGTCTTCAACGACAAGGACGTCGTCATCGCGGACGAGGACTGACCGCCCCCGCCGCCGCCCCCTGCCCCGGTCCGCGGGCCCCTGACCCCCGCTCTTCACCTTCGTCGTGGGAAACGACAAGACAACGATCGCAATCCCGTGACCTCTGTCATCTACGCGCGTAGGCCGAGACCGGCTACCCTCTTGCGCGTGAACGCATCTCTTCTTCCGGACGACATCCAGGGCGACCCCTACGCCGCCGCCGACACCGCCGCCGCGCGCCTGCGCGAGCTGACGGGTGCCGAGACCCACGACGTCGCCCTCGTGATGGGCTCCGGCTGGGCGCCGGCCGTCGACGCCCTCGGCGAGGCCGAGGCCGAGTTCCCCGTCACCGAGCTGCCCGGCTTCCCGCCTCCGGCCGTCGAGGGCCACGGCGGCAAGATCCGCTCGTACCGGCTCGGTGACAAGCGCGCCCTGGTCTTCCTGGGCCGCACGCACTACTACGAGGGCCGCGGCGTGGCCGCCGTCGCCCACGGTGTGCGCACCGCCGTCGCCGCCGGCGCCAAGACCGTGGTCCTCACCAACGGCTGCGGCGGCCTGCGCGAGACCATGCGCCCCGGCCAGCCGGTCCTGATCAGCGACCACATCAACCTGACGGCGACCTCCCCGATCGTCGGCGCCAACTTCGTGGACCTGACGGACCTGTACTCGCACCGCCTGCGCACCCTGTGCAAGGAGATCGACCCCTCCCTCGAAGAGGGCGTCTACGCCCAGTTCACCGGCCCGCACTACGAGACCCCGGCGGAGATCCGCATGGCCCGCGTCATCGGCGCGGACCTCGTGGGCATGTCCACCGTCCTCGAGGCGATCGCCGCACGCGAGGCGGGGGCCGAGGTCCTCGGCATCTCCCTGGTCACGAACCTGGCCGCCGGTATGACGGGCGAGCCGCTGAACCACGAGGAGGTCCTCCAGGCGGGCCGCGACAGCGCCACGCGCATGGGAGCCCTGCTCGCCCAGGTGCTGCACCGCCTGTAAGGCACCACCACCGACCCCCGGGGCCGTCCGGGGCCCGCCGGCCGGGCCCGGGCGGAAGGACGATGCGGCACACCGCCCCCGCCCGGCCGCGCCCACCGGCGGCGCGCAACCGGGCGGGGGCACCCGTCCTCACCGGGCCGGTGGCGCACCGGCCCTCCGGCGTTTCCCGCCGTCCGTCGCGGGCGATGCCACCCATGCCCCCCGCACACACACAACGAGAGGTTGACCCGACGTGCACGACGAACTCATCGCACGGGCCCAGGCGTGGCTGGCCGAGGACCCCGACGCGGAGACCCGTGAGGAACTCGCCAAGCTCATCGACGCCGGGGACCACGCCGAGCTCGCCGCACGCTTCGGCGGCACCCTCCAGTTCGGCACCGCCGGCCTCCGCGGCGAACTGGGCGCCGGCCCCCTGCGCATGAACCGCTCGGTGGTCATCCGCGCCGCCGCCGGTCTCGCCGCGTACCTCAAGGCCAAGGGCCAGGGCGACGGCCTCGTGGTCATCGGCTACGACGCCCGCCACAAGTCCGCCGACTTCGCCCGGGACACCGCGGCCGTGATGACGGGCGCGGGCCTGCGCGCCGCCGTCCTCCCCCGCCCCCTGCCCACTCCCGTGCTCGCCTTCGCCATCCGGCATCTCGGCGCGGTCGCCGGCGTGGAGGTCACCGCCAGCCACAACCCGCCCCGCGACAACGGCTACAAGGTCTACCTCGGCGACGGCTCCCAGATCGTGCCCCCGGCCGACGCCGAGATCGCGGCCGAGATCGACGCGGTCACCACCCTCACCGCGGTGCCCCGCCCGGACTCCGGCTGGGAGGTGCTGGACGACAGCGTCCTCGACGCCTATCTGGCCCGTACGGACGCCGTCCTCTCCCCCGGTTCCCCGCGCACCGCCCGCACGGTCTACACGGCGATGCACGGCGTCGGCAAGGACGTCCTCCTCGCCGCGTTCGACCGGGCCGGATTCCCCGCCCCGGTGCTGGTCGCCGAGCAGGCCGACCCCGACCCGGACTTCCCGACCGTCGCCTTCCCCAATCCGGAAGAGCCCGGCGCCATGGACCTCGCCTTCGCGCGGGCCCGCGAGACGGACCCCGACCTCGTGATCGCCAACGACCCGGACGCCGACCGCTGCGCCGTCGCCGTCAAGGACGGCGCCGACTGGCGCATGCTGCGCGGCGACGAGGTGGGCGCCCTGCTCGCCACGCACCTGGTCCGCCGCGGGGTCACCGGCACCTTCGCCGAGTCGATCGTCTCCTCCTCCCTCCTCGGCCGTATCGCCGGGAAGGCGGGGCTGCCCTACGAGGAGACCCTCACGGGTTTCAAGTGGATCGCCCGTGTGGACGGCCTGCGCTACGGCTACGAGGAGGCGCTCGGCTACTGCGTCGACCCCGACGGTGTCCGCGACAAGGACGGCATCACGGCCGCGCTCCTGATCACCGAGCTGGCCTCGGGACTCAAGGCCGAGGGCCGCACCCTCCTCGACCTGCTCGATGACATCGCCGTCGAGCACGGGCTGCACGCCACGGACCAGCTCTCGGTGCGCGTCGAGGATCTGTCGGTCATCGCGAACGCCATGCGGCGCCTGCGCGAGCAGCCGCCGGTACGGCTCGGCGGGCTGGCGGTGACGAAGGCCGAGGACCTGACGCGGGGCACGCCGTCGCTCCCGCCGACCGACGGGCTGCGGTACGTCCTCGACGGTGCGCGGGTCATCGTCCGGCCGAGCGGCACCGAGCCCAAGCTCAAGTGCTACCTGGAGGTCGTCGTGCCGGTCGGCTCCCGGGAGGAGCTCGGCGCCGCGCGGGCCAGGGCCGCGGAACTGCTGGGCGCCGTCAAGCGGGATCTTGCGGCGGCTGCGGGGATCTGAACCGCCGCCCGGCCCCGGACAGGGCCGACGGCCCAGCCGCGCGGCGCCGCCGGCGGGATCAGCCGGTCGCCGGCAGGACCGTCGGCAGCACCGCACCCGCGGGAGCAGCCCGTCGCCGGCAGCATCCCCGGCAGCACCGCACCCGTGGGATCAACCCGTCGCCAGGAGGATCGCCAGCAGCACCGCACCGGCCGCCGCCGGGGCGAGCACCTCGTACGCCCAGCGGACGGCCGGCTCACCCTGGGCGGGCTCGGAGTGCTCGTGGGTCCCGGCCAGCTCGCGCAGATCGTCCATGATCTTGTCCATCTGAGCGCGCGCGGGCTCGCTCGGGACCACCGGTGACAGGGACTCCGGCGACAGGGAGCCCGGCGAGAAGGGGCCCGGACGGCCCCGGCCGCCCGGGCGCGCGGCCTGCGCGGCGGCCCGGCTCTGCTGGCGGGACGCCTTCTTGCGCGCCCGCAGGGACACCGGGACCGCCCACAACTGGTACTTGGTCCCGGACGTGGCGACGACCTCGTTGGAGTAGCCGGACCGGAGCGAGGCGACTGCGCCCCAGGGGAGCACCACGACCCTGAACGGGTTGCGGATACGCAGCCGCTCGTCGTTCGCGTAGACGGCCGGGCGCAGGGTGAAGGCGATGACCAGCGGGATCATCAGGAGCATCCCGGCCAGCGCCAGCCAGGGGGTGTGGCCGTGACCCCGGATCAGCGCGTCGATGCCGAGCCAGAGAATGATGGCGAGCAGCAGCACGCCCGCCGCGAGACCGGCGGGTGACCGGTAGACCCGGTCCCGGGACTCGGGCGCCGAGGGGTCCGGCGCGGGCGGCCGGCGATCAGGGGTCGTCATGGCCCCGATTGTGCCCGACGGTCGTGAGGAAGCTCGTACGTGGTGCCGCCGGGCAGCGGAGGAGCTCCGGGGGGTGTACAGCCGCTACGCGCGTAGATATGCTCCTCTGGTGACCATGCCCACCCATGCCCCAGCACACCCGCTCTCAGGCGTCACCGCGTCCGACAGCACGCTGCGCCGCTTCCTCCACGGGCTGCCCGGCGTCGACGCGGTCGGCCTGGAGGCGCGCGCCGCCTCGCTCGGCACCCGTTCCATCAAGACCACCGCGAAGGCGTACGCCATCGACCTCGCCATCTCGATGGTCGACCTGACGACGCTGGAAGGCGCGGACACCCCGGGCAAGGTCCGGGCGCTCGGCGCCAAGGCGGTCCACCCCGACCCCACGGACCGGACGACCCCCACGACCGCCGCCGTCTGCGTCTACCCCGACATGGCGGCCGTCGCCAAGGAGGCCGTCGCGGGCTCCGGTGTGAAGGTCGCGTCCGTCGCCACCGCCTTCCCGGCGGGCCGTGCCGCGCTCGATGTGAAGCTGGCCGACGTGCGTGAGGCCGTGGCCGCGGGCGCCGACGAGATCGACATGGTCATCGACCGCGGGGCGTTCCTCGTGGGCAGGTATCTGAAGGTGTACGACGAGATCGTCGCCGTGAAGGAGGCCTGCGGGACGAACGCCCGGCTGAAGGTCATCTTCGAGACGGGCGAGCTGTCCACGTACGACAACATCCGGCGGGCCAGCTGGCTCGGCATGCTGGCGGGCGCGGACTTCATCAAGACCTCGACCGGCAAGGTCGCCGTCAACGCGACCCCGGCCAACACCCTCCTCATGCTGGAGGCCGTCCGCGACTTCCGCGCCCAGACCGGCGTCCAGGTCGGCGTGAAGCCCGCCGGCGGCATCCGCACCACCAAGGACGCGATCAAGTTCCTGGTCCTCGTCAACGAGACGGCCGGCGCGGACTGGCTGGACAACCACTGGTTCCGCTTCGGCGCCTCCTCGCTCCTGAACGACCTGCTGATGCAGCGTCAGAAGCTGGCCACCGGCCGCTACTCCGGCCCCGACTACGTGACGGTGGACTGAGACCCTCATGGAAAACGTGTCATCCGCATTCGAGTACGCGCCGGCGCCCGAGTCCCGCTCGGTCGTCGACATCGCGCCCTCCTACGGCCTGTTCATCGACGGTGAGTTCACCGAGGCGGCCGACGGCAAGGTCTTCAAGACCATCAGCCCGTCCACCGAGGAGGTCCTCTCCGAGGTCGCCCAGGCGGGAGAGGCCGATGTCGACCGCGCGGTCAAGGCCGCCCGCAAGGCCTTCGAGAAGTGGTCGGCGCTGCCCGGCTCCGAGCGCGCCAAGTACCTGTTCCGCATCGCCCGCATCATCCAGGAGCGCAGCCGCGAGCTGGCCGTCCTGGAGACGCTGGACAACGGCAAGCCGATCAAGGAGACGCGCGACGCGGACCTCCCCCTGGTCGCCGCGCACTTCTTCTACTACGCGGGCTGGGCCGACAAGCTGGACCACGCCGGCTTCGGCCGCGACCCGCGGCCGCTGGGCGTCGCGGGCCAGGTCATCCCCTGGAACTTCCCGCTGCTGATGCTGGCGTGGAAGATCGCCCCGGCGCTCGCGACCGGCAACACGGTCGTCCTGAAGCCCGCCGAGACCACCCCCCTGTCCGCGCTGTTCTTCGCGGACATCTGCCGCCAGGCGGGCCTGCCCAAGGGTGTCGTCAACATCCTTCCGGGCTACGGCGACGCGGGCGCCGCGCTCGTCGCCCACCCGGACGTGAACAAGGTCGCCTTCACCGGCTCCACGGCTGTCGGCAAGGAGATCGCGCGCACGGTCGCGGGCACCCGCAAGAAGCTCACCCTGGAGCTGGGCGGCAAGGGCGCCAACATCGTCTTCGACGACGCTCCGATCGACCAGGCCGTCGAGGGCATCGTCACCGGCATCTTCTTCAACCAGGGCCAGGTCTGCTGCGCGGGCTCCCGCCTGCTGGTCCAGGAGTCGATCCAGGACGAGCTGCTGGAGTCCCTCAAGCGCCGGCTGTCGACGCTCCGCCTCGGCGACCCGCTCGACAAGAACACCGACATCGGCGCGATCAACTCCGCCGAGCAGCTGGCCCGGATCACCGCACTCGCCGATCAGGGCGAGGCGGAGGGCGCCGAGCGCTGGTCCCCGGCCTGCGAACTCCCCTCCTCCGGCTACTGGTTCGCCCCGACGCTCTTCACCAACGTCACCCAGGCACACACCATCGCCCGCGACGAGATCTTCGGCCCGGTGCTCTCGGTCCTCACCTTCCGCACCCCGGACGAGGCCGTCGCCAAGGCGAACAACACCCAGTACGGCCTGTCCGCCGGTATCTGGACGGAGAAGGGCTCCAGGATCCTCGCCGTCGCGAACAAGCTGCGCGCGGGTGTCGTCTGGTCCAACACGTTCAACAAGTTCGACCCGACCTCGCCGTTCGGCGGCTACAAGGAGTCGGGCTTCGGCCGCGAGGGCGGCCGCCACGGCCTGGAGGCGTACCTCGATGTCTGAGAAGACCGAGAAGACCGAGCAGCGGCTGTCGGTCTTCAAGACCTACAAGCTGTACGTCGGCGGGAAGTTCCCGCGTTCCGAGAGCGGCCGGGTGTACGAGGTGACGGACTCCAAGGGCAACTGGCTGGCGAACGCCCCGCAGTCCTCCCGCAAGGACGCCCGTGACGCCGTGGTCGCCGCGCGCAAGGCGTTCGGCGGCTGGTCGGGCGCGACGGCCTACAACCGCGGCCAGATCCTCTACCGCATCGCCGAGATGCTGGAGGGCCGGCGCGACCAGTTCGTGCGCGAAGTGGCCGACGCGGAGGGCCTGTCGAAGTCGAAGGCGGCGGCGGTCGTCGACGCCGCGATCGACCGCTGGGTCTGGTACGCGGGCTGGACCGACAAGATCGCCCAGGTGGTCGGCGGCGGGAACCCCGTCGCGGGCCCGTTCTTCAACCTCTCCTCCCCCGAACCGACCGGTGTGGTCACGGTCCTCGCGCCGCAGGAGTCGTCCTTCCTGGGCCTGATCTCGGTGATCGCCCCGGTGATCGCCACCGGCAACACGGCCGTCGTCATCGCGAGCGAGAAGTCCCCGCTTCCGGCGCTCTCGCTCGGCGAGGTACTGGCCACCTCCGATCTGCCCGGCGGGGTCGTCAACATCCTCTCCGGCCGTACGGCGGAGATCGCGACGCCGCTCGCCGCCCACCAGGACGTCAACGCGATCGACCTCGCGGGCGCCGACGAGGACCTGGCGAAGGAGCTGGAGATCGCGGCCGCCGACAATCTGAAGCGCGTACTGCGTCCACAGGCTGTGGATTACTTCGAGACTCCGGGCATCGAGCGCCTGACGGCCTTCCTGGAGACGAAGACGGTCTGGCACCCGACGGGTTCGCTGGGCGCGTCCGGCTCGTCGTACTGACCGCCGCCACGAGGGCGGAGCCGTGCTTCCCCGCCGTCCAGGGGAAGCACGGCTCCGCGTCGTCGGGAGCCTCCGTCCTCGAAGTGAGGTCAGCGGACCGCGTGGAGGACCTGCCCGACGGCCGGCACGCTGCCGAGTGAGGGCGCCTCGGCCACCGGACGGGTCAGGTTCTGCGAGGCCAGCGGCTTGAAGTCGGCGATCTGCGTGGTGAGGCCGTTGTCCAGCGGGTCCACGCCCGTGCCCGCCAGCGGGTTGGGCTTGATGTTCGCGAGCGGTCCGGTGACCTGTCCCACGACCCCGGTCAGTTCCGGCAGAGCCTGCCGGCCGGCCTCGTCCAGCGACACGGGCCGGGTGCGCATCACGCCGAGGACCGGGGCGCTGTCCGCCGACGCCGCTGCCGCGCCCGCCCCCAGCGCGGCGCCCGCGGCCGCGACGAGAACGAGAGCGCGCCGAGCGGTGGGGTTCTTGGGAGAGGCGTGTCGTGCCATGACTGCTGCCACCTTTTCACTGCGTTGAGTAAGGATGTCGACACGCAGGGTAGTTGAGGTGTGATGTGTGCTCCAACGTCGACCCGCGGGGTCGGCACGGTGTACGGAATGCGTCAGACTGGTGTCTCGTGAGTCTGCATCCTCCGGCCCCCGCCCGCGTCGTGCTGCTGTGCGGCCCCTCCGGCTCCGGCAAGTCCCTCGTCGCCGCCCTGTCCGGGCTGCCCGTCCTGCGGCTCGACGACTTCTACAAGGAGGGCGACGATCCGACGCTGCCCCTGGTGGAAGGGAGTTCGGACATCGACTGGGACCACCCCCACTCATGGGACGCGGACATCGCGGTCGCGGCCATCGCCGAACTGTGCGCCACGGGACGTACGACGGTGCCGGTCTACGACATCGCGCTGAGCGCGCGCACAGGCGAGGAGGCGCTGGACATCGACCGCACGCCGGTGTTCATCGCGGAGGGCATCTTCGCCGCCGAGGTCGTGGAGCGCTGCCGCGAACTCGGCCTGCTCGCCGACGCGCTGTGCCTGACCCGCGGGCCCCTCACCACGTTCCGCCGCCGTTTCCTGCGCGATCTCAGGGAGGGCCGCAAGTCGGTTCGTTTCCTGCTGCGCCGTGGCTGGCGGCTGATGCGCGCGGAGCGGTCGATCGTCGCCCGCCAGACGGCTCTCGGCGCGTACGCCTGCGACCGGGACGAGGCACTGTGCCGGCTCACCGCGGCGGCCGCGGGACGGCGCGCCCCGGCCGAGGCCGCGGCCTAGCACCCCGACAGGCACGGCATCGCCCGCAGCACGAGAAACGGGACTGGACGGACCCCCCGGCCCTCCAGTCCCGCTCTCTTGTGCTCCCCCGTGATTCCCCCGTGTGCCTCCCCCCGTTCCGCGCGGTCCCCCGTGACCCCGGCGGTTCCCCCCGGTACCGCTCCCCCGTGTCTCCCCCGTGCTCCCCCGCGGTGACGCTCCCCCGCACCACCGCGACGGTCTTCCCCCGTGTCCCCCGTCTTCCCGTCCCTCAGGCGACAAGCTCGCCGAAGGACTCTTCCTGGTCACGGCCGAAGCTGAGGACCTCGTCCTCGCGCAGCCGGCGGAGCGACCGCCAGATGCTGGACTTCACCGTGCCGACGCTGATGTCGAGGATCTCCGCGATCTCCGGGTCCGTGCGGCCCTCGTAGTAGCGCAGGACCAGCATGGTGCGCTGGAGTTCCGGCAGCCGGGCGAGCGCCTGCCACAGGACGGCGCGCAGCTCGGTGCCGCGCATCGCGTCCGTGTCACCGGCGGTCTCCGGCAGCTCCTCGGTCGGGTACTCGTTCAGCTTGCGGCGGCGCCACGCGCTGATGTGCAGATTGGTCATCGTCCGCCGCAGATAGCCCCCCACCGCGGCCTTGTCACTGATCCGGTCCCAGGCCCGGTATGTCGAGAACAGCGCGCTCTGGAGCAGGTCCTCGGCCTCGAAGCGGTCGCCGGTCAGGTGGTAGGCGGTTGCGTACAGGGAGGCGCGGCGCTCCTCGACGTAGGCGGTGAACTCCGCCTCCGTCACCGAGCGACGCTCCCCCGAGGCCTCCCCGTACGCGGCTCCCCCGTGAGCCTCCCCCGTGTGTGCGTCAACCACCGTCATATACGTGGTGTGCGCACGCCCGGTGTGGCGAGTGCACCCCCGCCCTCCCCCGAGCAGGGGGGCGCCCCCCGTCACACCGGACTTGTTGACGTCGTGGAGACGCGTGACAACTGCGCCCGTGCTGGTGCTGTGCAGCGTGTTCATCTCGCGCCCCCCGTCGTGGAGTCCCGTGACTTCCGTGCGGCCTTGCTTGTGTCGAAAAGCTTGCCCGGGCCACTTCATGGCCGTGTCCGCCGACTGTCACAGAGCTGTCACAGGGCCCCTCCCCAGTCACGGCCCCGGATCGTCACAGCGAAGAGTCGTACGACTACGCAGCGGGACCGGCGCCCGGCGTCCCGGGCGGGCGGGCGAGGCGGGGGCGCTCCGGCAGTCGAAAGACAGCCGCGGCATGGGCCAGAATGGCCCCCGTGCCTTCCCTGTTGCTGATCGAGGACGACGACGCCATCCGAACGGCCCTGGAGCTCTCACTGACGCGCCAGGGACACCGTGTGGCCACGGCTGCCACCGGAGAGGACGGCCTGAAGCTGCTGCGTGAGCAGCGACCGGATCTGATCGTGCTGGACGTCATGCTGCCCGGCATCGACGGTTTCGAGGTGTGCCGGCGCATCCGCCGCACCGACCAGCTGCCGATCATCCTGCTGACCGCGCGCAGCGACGACATCGACGTCGTGGTCGGGCTGGAGTCCGGCGCCGACGACTATGTCGTCAAGCCTGTGCAGGGCCGGGTCCTCGACGCCCGGATCCGGGCGGTGCTGCGGCGCGGCGAGCGGGAGTCCAGCGACTCGGCCACGTTCGGCAGTCTCGTCATCGACCGGTCGGCGATGACGGTCACCAAGAACGGCGAGGATCTGCAACTGACCCCGACGGAGCTGCGGTTGCTGCTGGAGCTGAGCCGGCGGCCCGGGCAGGCCCTGTCCCGGCAGCAGCTGCTGCGCCTGGTGTGGGAGCACGACTACCTGGGCGACTCGCGGCTCGTCGACGCGTGCGTGCAGCGGCTGCGCGCCAAGGTCGAGGACGTGCCGTCGTCCCCGACGCTGATCCGTACGGTCCGTGGCGTCGGTTACCGGCTGGACGCCCCTCAGTGACCGATCCGCGCAAAGGACTCAGCGGCTGGGCCGCTGCGCGCAGAGCCGTGCAGTCCCGCCTGCGCTTCACCAGCCTCCGGCTGCGCCTGGTCGTGGTCTTCGGTCTCGTCGCGCTGACCGCGGCGGTGTCGGCGTCCGCCATCGCGTACTGGCTCAATCGCGAGGCCGTGCTCACCCGCACCCAGGACGCGGTGCTGCGCGACTTCCAGCAGGAGATGCAGAACCGGGCGAGTTCCCTGCCGGTGCACCCCACCCGGGACCAGTTGCAGCACACCGCCGGGCAGATGGCGAACAGCAGCCAGCGCTTCAGCGTGCTGCTGATCGCTCAGGACGAGCACGGCAGGACCGTGACCGGCAACTCCGACCTGGACACCTTCACGCTGGAGGACGTGCCCGCCTCGCTGCGCAAGGCGGTCGACAAGCAGCAGAAGTCTCCGGGGGACGGTCACGCCTACCACCTGTACTGGCAGCGGATCGTCGACGACGACAAGCCGTATCTGGTGGGTGGCGCCAAGGTGATAGGCGGTGGCCCGACCGGTTACATGCTCAAGTCCCTGGAGCCGGAGGCGAAGGACCTCAACTCGCTGGCCTGGTCGCTCGGTATCGCCACCGGTCTGGCGCTGATCGGCTCGGCGCTGCTGGCGCAGGCCGCCGCCACGACCGTGCTGAAGCCGGTGCACCGCCTCGGCATCGCGGCCCGGCGCCTGGGCGAGGGCAAGCTGGACACCCGGCTGCGCGTGTCGGGGACCGACGAACTGGCAGAGCTGTCCCGGACGTTCAACCGTGCCGCCGAGTCCCTGGAGAAGACGGTCGCGGACATGAGCGCCCGTGAGGAGGCGTCCCGGCGCTTCGTCGCCGACATGTCGCACGAGCTGCGGACGCCGCTCACGGCGATCACGGCCGTCACGGAGGTCCTGGAGGAGGAGCTGGACGCGGAGACAGGCGGCATCGACCCCATGATCGAGCCGGCCGTGCGGCTCGTGGTCAGCGAGACCCGGCGGCTGAACGACCTCGTCGAGAATCTGATGGAGGTCACCCGTTTCGACGCCGGAACGGCCCGGCTGGTCCTGGACAACGTGGACATCGCCGACCAGATCACCGCGTGCATCGACGCCCGCGCCTGGCTGGACGCCGTCGAGCTGGACGCCGAGCGCGGCCTCATGGCCCGCCTCGACCCGCGCCGGCTCGACGTGATCCTGGCGAACCTGATCGGCAACGCGCTCAAGCACGGCGGTTCCCCGGTACGGGTGTCCGTGCGCGAGGAGGGCGAGGAACTGGTCATCAGGGTGCGGGACCACGGTCCGGGCATTCCGGAGGATGTCCTGCCGCATGTCTTCGACCGCTTCTACAAGGCGAGCGCCTCCCGGCCGCGCTCCGAGGGCAGCGGTCTCGGCCTGTCCATCGCGATGGAGAACGCGCACATCCACGGCGGAGAGATCACCGCCGCCAACTCCCCCGAAGGCGGGGCGGTGTTCACGCTGCGGCTGCCGCGCGACGCGTCGCCGCTGGTCGAGGAGGAGATGCGGAACGGGAACGGCACCAAGGGGAACGCCCGATGAGCATACGAGGCGGACGGCTCCGGCTCGCCACCGCGCTGCTGGCCACGCTGCTGTCCGGCTGCGGCATCCGCGCCACCCAGGTGCCGACGGACTTCGGCCCCGCGCCGTCCCGGATGCCCTGCGCGCTGTCCGGTACGGACGCGTCGGCGCAGGCGGGCCGCGGCATCCCCGTCCAGGTGTTCCTGCTGTGCGCCTCGCAGCTGGTGACCGTGGACCGTTTCGTACGCATCCCGGACGGCACCGCGGAGGTGGAGCGCCGGGTACTGGTCGCGCAGGGGCTGCTCGACCAGCTCGCCGTGAAGCCGTCGACCGCGGAGAAACAGGCGGGGTACACGACGGACGTGACCGGCGGGATCAAGGTCGGCGGTCCGCGCGGCAAGGACCCGGGGGACACATTCCGGCTGAGCACCCGCCCGGAGGGCCTCACCTCGTACGCCCTCGCCCAGATCGTCTGCACGTTCGCCGACTCCGAGGCGACCACCGCCGACGACGGCAGCGTCGTGCTCGGCGGCCCGGACGGACAGCCGCTGCGCCGCTATGGGTGCACGACCGAGGTGCGCTCCCGGCCGGGCGCCGTGGCACCGCCGTCGACGGTGATTCCCGACGAGTGAGCCGCGGGGCGCGCCGGCGACGCCTCCGGCGCCCCGGAGGCGGAGAGGCCGGCGCCCCGGAGGCGGAGGGGCCGAGAAAGCGGAAGGGGAACCGATCCCGCGCGGCCTGGCGTCTAGGGGGGCGTGCAGCGTCAAGGCTCAGACGGCGGCAGTGCCGTGTTCCGCATCCGTGTGGCTGGGGGTGTCCTCCTCGTCGCGCATCTGGCCCTCGTCGCCTGGATCACGCTGCGCCCGCTGGACGTGCCCTGGGTGAGGCCCGCCAATCTGCATCCGCTGGCCGGTATCAGAGCCGATCTGGCACTGGGCTGGCCGCAGGCGGCGCGCCGTATCGGCAAGGGGCTCGCGCTGCTCGCGCCGCTCGGGGTGCTGCTGCCGATGATCGGCGGCCGGGTCGGCGGCTCGCCGTTGGCCTCGATGGCCCGTGCGGTCGCCACGGGCACCCTGGTCTCGCTCGGCATCGAACTGGTGCAGACGGGGGTGCCCGGCCAGGTCGTCGACATCGACTCGGTCCTGCTGAACACCGTCGGGGTGGCGTTGGCCCATGTGCTGGTCGTGCCCGCGGCCCGGGCCCGGCTCCGCCGCCGGGCCGAGTCCCGGCGGCGGACCGCCCACCCCCGGGAGGAGACGGCTCAGGGGCGGACCCCGACGATTCCCAGGGTCGGAATAGCTCCTTAGAGTGACGCTTCTCCCGCTTCGTCCCCGTAGCGTGGAACACGTCGGAACAACGCCGAAGACCTCGACACCGTCGAGGACTCGGACACCGACCGGACGTCCCGGCAGCCGCCGGGAGCCGCTTCCCGCCACGGTTCGCGAAGGAGCCACCATGACCGCCATTTCCCGCCCCACCCACGGACGGATGATCGGCGGAGTGTGCGCAGCGCTGGCACGGCGCTTCGGCACCTCCGCGACCACGATGCGGGTGATCTTCCTGCTGTCGTGTCTGCTTCCCGGCCCGCAGTTCCTGCTCTACATAGCCCTGTGGATCCTGTTCCCGTCGGAGGACAAGGCGGGGGCCCACACGGCCTGGTGACATGACGCGGTCCGGTCCGCCGGACGCGGTGACGCCGATGGGCGGCCCCCGGCCGGGGGCCGCCCATCGGCGTCACGGGCTGCGTGCGGATCAGGCCAGGGGAATGCCGTTCAGCGGCAGGCCCTGCGTGGGCAGCGGCTTGACGGGCAGTCCGCCGAGCAGTCCGCCGACCGGCACGGCCGGTCCGTCGGCCGCGGCCCTTCCCACGGTGGGCACCGCGGTGTCGAGGGCTCGCTGCCCCTGGCCGAGCACCTCACCCGCGCCGGGCAGCGTCCCGGCGACATGGCCCAGCGGCAGCGCCTGGGTCGCGGTGTCCGCCGGCCCGGCGATGTCCGGCACGGCCGGGGCCGCGCTCGCGACGCCCGCGCCCGCGGTGGCGAAGGCGGCACCGAGAGCGGCGACCCCGAGGGTTTTGGCAGCAGACTGCTTCATGAGGAATGCGTCCTTGGATCCGTTGACGGGGATGTGAGCGGTCCCGAAACCGTAGGCAAGCGAAAGGGGGCTCCGCAAACTCCCCCGAACGGAGGGATCCTTGCCGCCCGGCCGACGGAAGACGGGCCTCCTCAACCCTCGTTGACCGTAGAAGCGCAGGTGGAGGCGGTCCGCCGGAACAGTCATTCGGACTTCAACCCGGCGTAGCCGGGCTTGATGACGTCATTGATCATTGCCAGTCGTTCGTCGAAAGGAATGAATGCTGACTTCATAGCATTGACGGAGAACCACTGGAGATCGTCGAGCGCGTGACCGAAAGCCTCGACCGGTTGGGGCGGCGCTTCCCCGACGTCACGCCCTGCTGATCCCCGGTCAGCTCCCGCAGACCCGCCATCGCTCAGGGACGAGAGAGTCGTCGCACTCCATATCCGGTGCCGCCGTCGTCGGCACTGCCGCCGTTCACTGCGAGCGGGCACCCACCAGGCATGCGCTGCTGCTTCTCCGCTCCCGTCACGGCCCTGTCGGCCCTGCCCACCCCCTGTGAAGTCGTACGATCCAGTGCCCTCCTTGCCCCCGCCCTGCTGCGAGCCGCCGCTGACGCCATGAACGGCCCGACGCGCGGAGGCGCGCCCCGCCGCCCCGGCACCGTGGCGGCCGTCCATCTGGAACTGGTCACCCTGACCGAAGACCGCGCGATCATCACCTGGTACACCGGAGCGCCCGGCACCGACGACGGCCTGGGCCACATGTCTCCCGCGGCCACGGAGGGGGAGGTCGTCTACGGCACTCACCCCGCCCGGCTGAGCCGCAGCGCGGCCGAGGACCGCCCCACGGCACACCACCACGTCGAACTCACGGGTCTGGAGCCCGGGCAGACGTACTTCTACCAGGCCCGTTCGCAAGGCGTGCCCGCGACGCCCACGCCGCTGCACCTCGTCCGCGGCAACGCCGTCGGCACCAGTCGCCACGGGCTCGACTCGCCCGGTGGTCCGTACTCCTTCACCACGCCGCAGCCTCCGCCGGGACGGCACCTGCTGTCCATCGCACTCTGCAACGACCTCCACCTGGGAGAGACCACCGCGGGTCTGGTGGGAGGCGTACCCCTGCTGCGCGGGGTGGCGCAGCGGCGGGGAGGCGCGCCGTATCCGGAGATCATGAGCCGCAGTGTGGTCGAAGAGGCCCGTCGGCGCGGAGCGGACGTACTGCTGGTTGCGGGAGACATATCGGCCGGCGGCGCACCGCGGGATCTGACGCAGGCCAAACGGATTCTGGATGGTTTCGGCACCCATGGACGGGACTATTTCGTCGTACGCGGAAACCACGACAGAGCCGGGCACGGTGACTGTGGGGCGTGTGCGGGAGGTTGCGGGGACGGCTTCCGTGAAGCGTTCCTCGGCGCCGAGGAGCCCTCGTATTTCACCCGGGACCTCGGCGGGCTGAGGATCATCGGGCTCGACACGTATGAGAAGGACGGCAACGGTGCCGGCACGGGCGGACTCGGCGCCGGGCAGCTGTCGTGGTTCCGGGCCCTGTTGAGGGAACACAAGGAACAGCCGACCGTGGTATTCGGCCACCATCCGCTGGCCGTACCGGATTCCGTCTTCCCCGTGACGGGCGGGCAGCGCATCGAGCGTCGGCAGGCCCGTTCCATTCTCGATGCCTACGCAGGCGCACCGGGCGTCTTCCTCCACCACGCGGGCCACACCCACCGCAACAAGCGCAGCGTCCTGCCGCGGGCCCCGCACGTCGGGATGCAGGAAGTCAGTGCGGTCAAGGAGTATCCCGGCGGCTTCTGCCTGCTCCGGATCCACTCCGGCGGGTTCGCCCTGAACCACTACAAGGCCGAAAGCGCCTCGGCCCGCGAATGGACCGAGCGCAGCCGCCGGGTGGCTGCGGGGCTGTGGCCGCACCATGCCCTGGGCCGCTCGGTCACCGACCGCAACAGCGTGAGCGCCCATGACCTGTCCGGCATCGCCCGCCCGGGACGGCAGGAGGCGCCGCACGCTCTGCGCCCGTAGGCACGCGCCCCCGCAGGAACGGGGTGCCCGCCGGCGCCGCGCCCAGGGCCCGCAGATCACCCGGCGGACCCGGCCTGCACGTGGCGACCGTCTCGCGGCAGATGTGACGGCCGGCCGGCGACGGCGCCTGGACCGGTGCCGCCCCGGCCGGGCTGCTCCTCCCGGCGGGGCAGGGGGATGCGGGCTCGCCGGGTTGACCTCGCGCATCAGGGTGGTGGCGGCCCCGCTTCCCCGAGCGAACGGATCATTGCCGCCCGGCCGCCGGAAAACGGGCCCCTTCAGCCCTCGCTGCCCGTGGGACCGCCGGTGGAGGCGGTCTGCCGGAACAGCCATTCGGACTTCAACTCGGCGTAGCCGGGCTTGATGACGTCATTGATCATTGCCAGTCGTTCGTCGAAAGGAATGAACGCCGACTTCATGGCATTGACGGAGAACCACTGGAGATCGTCGAGCGTGTAGCCGAAGGCCTCGACCAGATGCTCGCATTCCCGGCTCATGCTCGTCCCCGACATCAGACGGTTGTCCGTGTTCACCGTGACCCGGAAATGCAGCCGCCGCAGCAGCCCGATGGGGTGGTCGGCGTAGGACTCGGCGGCACCGGTCTGGAGGTTGGAGCTGGGACACAGCTCCAGCGGGATGCGCTTGTCGCGTACGTACGAGGCGAGGCGCCCGAGCTTCACCGAGCCGTCCTGAAGGACCTCGATGTCGTCGATGATCCGCACCCCGTGCCCGAGCCGGTCGGCGCCGCACCACTGGAGCGCCTGCCAGATCGACGGCAGTCCGAAGGCCTCCCCGGCATGGATGGTGAAGTGGTTGTTCTCGCGCTTGAGGTACTCGAAGGCGTCGAG
This sequence comes from Streptomyces sp. NPDC093261, assembly GCF_044753645.1. NCBI lineage: Bacteria > Bacillati > Actinomycetota > Actinomycetes > Kitasatosporales > Streptomycetaceae > Streptomyces > Streptomyces sp. NPDC093261. The sequence goes on along the minus strand of NZ_JBIVNO010000002.1, from coordinate 364,656 downwards.
GTGGCGGGTGGGCGGGTAACCGGCCTCGGCGCCGGCGATGTCGAAGCCCACCACGCCCAGGTCGCGGTAGCGGTTGGCCAGTTCGGCGATCTCCAGGGCGCGGGCGGCGTGGCGCATGGCGGTGAGCAGGGCGCCGACGCGGATGCGGTGGCCGTTCGCCCCGGCGCGCCGCTCGCCGTCCCGGAAGCCCTCGTTGACCGCCTCGACGACCTCCTCCAAGGTGAGCCCGCCCTCCAGATGCTGCTCGGGCGCGTAGCGCACCTCGGCGTAGACGACCCCGTCCTCGGCGAGGTCCTCGGCGCACTCGGCGGCCACCCGTACGAGCGCGTCCCGGGTCTGCATCACGCCGACGGTGTGGGAGAAGGTCTCGAGGTACCGCTCCAGGGATCCGGAGTCGGCGGCCTCGCGGAACCAGATGCCGAGCTTGTCCGGGTCGGTCTCGGGGAGGTGTGAGTAGCCCGTTTCCCGGGCGAGTTCGACGATCGTGCCGGGGCGCAGACCCCCGTCGAGGTGATCGTGCAGCAGGACCTTGGGCGCCCGGCGGATCTGATCCCAGCTCGGGGTGTTCTGGTGCTGGCTCGTCATTTCCGCACCATAGCGCCTACGCGCGTAGAGCACGTGGTACGGCGAGACGTCGATACGCAAAGGTGACCCGCAGGACGGGCCGCGTACACCGTCGCTTCTGACACTGTTCTGTCATGGCACACCAAGCGACGCCGGTTCGCAGAGCCCGGCTGGGGAGGGCGCTCGGCCCGGAGCCGACGACGGTGAGCGGCGCGGTGCTGCTGCTCCCGGGCGCCGACGAGGTCTCCGCCCGCAGACCTTCCGCCCTGTTCGCGACCGCCTCCGTGCACACGCTGGGCCGCCGGCTGGCCCGGGCCGGCCACGGCGAGGGCCTGATCACCCACGTGGTGCACTACCGCTATCGAGGGTGGAACGGCAGCGAGGCGCATCCGGCGCGGGACGCCGTATGGGCCGCCGACGAGGTCGTACGACGCCATGGGGATGTGCCGGTGTGCCTCGTCGGCGTGGGCATGGGCGGCCGGGCGGCGCTGCACGCGGCCGGGCACTCGGCCGTCACCTCCGCCCTCGCGCTGTCCCCCTGGCTGCCCGAGGAGGACATGGCCGCGTCGCCCGAACCGGTGAAGCAACTCGTGGGACGGCGCGTGCTGATCGTGCACGGCACGAACGACGAGCGCACGGACCCTGAGCTGTCCTTCCGGCTGGCGGCACGCTCGAAGAAGGCCAACCGCGACATCTGCCGCTTCGAAGTGCACGCGGACGGGCACGCGTTGCGCCAGTACCGCTCCGAAGTGCACGCGCTCGCGGAGGACTTCGTGATGGGCACGCTGTTCGGACGGCCCTTCTCCCGCCCGGTGCAGGACGCGCTCGCGGCTCCCCCGCCCATCGGGTTGCGGATGCCGCTGGCGGCCGGGTTCGGACGGTCGTGGCGCAGGTGAGCGTGGCCGGCGCCGCTCAGCCGGGCAGCAGCCGTCCCCTCCTCGACAGCAGGAACTTCTTGAAGGCCGCCACCGGCGGGGTGTCGATGTGCCCCTCCAGCCAGGCGACCCCGATCTCCCGCACCGCCCGGGGCGCCGTGACCGTCAGCTCGACCACCCCGGGCCGCGGTACCGCGGGCGGCGGCAGCAGCGCGACGCCCAGCCCCGCCGCGACCAGGCCCCGCAGGGTCTCGGCCTCCTCGCCCTCGAAGGCGACGCGCGGCTTGAACCCCGCCTCGCGGCACACGTCGTCGGTGATGCGGCGCAGCCCGTAGCCGGGTTCCAGGGTCACGAAGGCCTCGTCCGCGGCTTCGGCGAGACGGATGCGCCGGCGGCCCGCGAGCCGGTGGTCGGCGGGGACAACGAGCCGCAGCTTCTGCTCGTCGAGGCGGCGGGCGACCAGGTCGGGGGCGTCGGGCACCGGGGAGGTCAGACACAGATCCAGCTCCCCGGCGCGCAGCTTCTCCAGCATCGCCTCGCCGTAGTTCTGCACCAGCCCGAAGCGCACCCGCGGATGGTCGGCGCGGAAGGCGTGGAGCAGACCGGGCACGGTCTCCGCGCCCATGGTGTGCAGAAAGCCGAAGGCGACCTTGCCGGTGGCCGGGTCGGCGTCCGCGCGCACCTCCTCGGCGGCCCGTCCGATCTCCGCGAGAGCGCGCTCGACGGACGAGAGGAAGGTCCGGCCGGCGGGGGTGAGGGCGACCGTGCGCCCCCGCCGGACGAACAGGTCGACGCCCAGGTCCTGTTCGAGGCGGACGAGCGCGCGGGACAGGGTGGACTGGGGGACCTGCATCTCCCGCGCGGCCCGCGTCACATGCTCGGTCCGGGCGACTCCCGCGAAGTGCGCCAGGCGGGGCGCAAGCAACGCGACAATGTCTTCTGTGTCACTTGTGTCACTGGACGGTGACAGGCGTCCGGCTGACCTCTGCTGATGCACCATGGGATCGATTATCGCGTTTCTGTGCATTGGACGGATGAGTCACGGCGTCCGTACGGTCGAGACATGCCTGCCGCCGATACCGGGGCGTCCACCACCGTGGGCGCCGACACCGTGACCGCCCCCACCGACACCTCCCGTCTGACCCCGGGTGGCCCCGGCTACCGCCGCATGAGCCTCGCCCTCTTCCTCGCCGGGGTCGCGACCTTCGCTCTCCTCTACTCCACGCAGGCACTGCTGCCGCTCGTCTCCCGCGACTTCGGGGCGACGGCGAGCGCGGCGAGCTGGACGGTGTCGGCGGCCACCGGTGGGCTGGCGCTGTTCGTCCTTCCCATGAGCGCGCTCTCCGAGCGGTTCGGGCGGCGGACGCTGATGACGGCGTCGCTGGCGGTCGCCGTGACCGTGGGGCTGCTGGTCCCGTTCGCCCCGTCGCTCGGCGCGCTGATCGCGCTGCGCGCGGTCCAGGGCGCGGCGCTGGCCGGGCTGCCCGCGTCGGCGACCGCGTATCTGGCCGAGGAGGTCAGCCCCAAGGCGCTGATCACGGCGATCGGCCTGTTCGTGGCCGGCAACAGCGTCGGCGGGATGAGCGGCCGGGTCATCACCGGCTGGGTCGCGCAGGAGTGGGGCTGGCGGGTCTCCGTCGGCACGATCGGGGTGATCGCGGTGGCGTGCGCGGTCGCCTTCCGGCTGCTGCTGCCGGCGCCGAAGCACTTCACGCCGGGGTCGCTGCGCCCGCGGGTGATGGCCCGCACGGTACGCGGCCACCTGGCCAACCCGCTGCTGCGCCGGCTCTACGCGATCGGCGCGCTGTTCATGATGGTGTTCGGCGGTGTCTACACCGTGATCGGCTACCGCCTGACGGAGCAGCCGTTCGGGCTGCCGCAGGGCATCATCGGCTCGATCTTCCTGGTGTACCTGGTGGGCACGGTGTCCGCGTCGACCGCGGGCCGGCTGGTGAGCCGCCTGGGCCGCCGCGGGGCGCTCTATCTGGCGGGCGGCACCACGACGGCGGGCCTGCTGCTCTCCCTGACCTCCACCCTGCCGCTGGTCCTGCTGGGCCTGGTCCTGATCACGGCGGGCTTCTTCGCGGGCCACGCGGTGGCGTCGTCGGCGGTCAGCCACACGGCGCAGCAGGGCCGCGCCCAGGCCTCCGCGCTGTACCAGTCGTCGTACTACCTCGGCTCCAGCACGGGCAGCACGGTCGGCGCGATGGCGTTCCACGCGGCAGGCTGGTCCGGGACGGTGGGCATGGGCGTGCTGGCGGTGCTCGGCGTCGTGACGATCACGGTGTTCGGCTCCCGGGCGGCCCGCGCCGAGCGGCGACTCGCCGCGGCCTGAGTCCAGGGCGGGGCCCGATCCCGCCTGCCTCGCGATCCCCCTGGTCGGCCCCGGTTGTCAGTCGTCGCGTATAGCGTCCACGCGCACGCGTCAACTGGACCGAGCAGGGGGTTCTTCATGGAGTTTCGGGTCGACCGAGGAGTCCTCGCCGAGGCGGTGGGGTGGGCGGGCCGGGTGCTGCCCGCGCGGACGCCGGTGCCGGTGCTGGGCGGGCTGCTGCTGGAGGCGACGGCGGGACGGCTGACCGTGTCGGCGTTCGACTTCGAGACGGCCGCGCGGATCGGGACGGAGGCGGAGACGGCGGCGGACGGGCAGGTGCTCGTCCTGGGCCGCCGGCTGCTGGACATCTGCCGGGTGCTGCCGGACGGTCCGGTGAGCTGCGGAGTGGAGGGGACACGGTTCACGGTCGAGGCGGGCGGTACGCGTTTCGGGCTGTCGACGTTGCCGCGCGAGGAGTACCCGCCGCTGCCGGTGTCTCCCGAACCCTGCGGAAGCGTGGACGCCGCCGCCTTCGCGACCGCCGTGAGCCAGGTCGCCGTGGCCGCGGGCCGCGACGACACCCTTCCCGCGCTCACCGGGGTGCGGCTGCGCCTGGACGGCGACACGATGACGCTGGCCGCCTCCGACCGGTACCGGTACGCCGTACGACGGCTGGGGTGGAAGCCCGAGGCCGCGGCGTCCGGCGGCACGGCGGAGGCGCTGCTGCCCGCCCGCCGGCTGCTCGACGTCGCGCGATCGCTGGCCCGTACCGGCCGGGTGCGGATCGGTCTGGCCCCCTCGGGCGGGGGGCCGATCGGCTTCGAGGGCGGCGGCATGCGGGCGGCGGTGCGCCCGCTGGAGGGCAGGCTGCCGGGGTACGGATCGCTGTTCGACGTGACGGGGGCCGCGGTCGCCGAGGCGGAGTGCGGGGCACTGGCGGAGGCGGTGCGACGGGTCGCGGTGGTGGCGGAGGCGAACAGTCCGGTGCGGCTGGACTTCACGGCCGGCGGATCCGTGCTGCTGAGAGCCGGGTACGGGGACGACATCGCCGCGCAGCGGCTGCCGGCCGAACTGCACGGTGCCGCCGAGATGTCCGTGGCCTTCAATCCCGGGTATCTGCTGGACGCGCTGGCCTCCTTCGCGTCGCCGCGCGTCCGGATGGAGCTGCTGGGGCCGGGACAGCGGGCGCTGCTCACGGGAGTGCCGGCCGAGGGTTCCGCCGTCGCGGACGGGCCGGAGGCGGTCCACCGCCATCTGCTCATGTCCGTGAAGCAGTTGGTCTGACCTGGGCTTTCGCGTGACCCGGGGGCCGTTGTCAGTGGGCTGGGGTAGCTTCCGAAGGGCTGGGGCGCGATGGTGCGCCACAGGATCGGCCACGTGGGGTGGGTGGACCATGAGTGACGGCACGGCGACGGCGGACGACCTCGGCATCCGGCTGGAGAAGCACAGGACCGAACTGACGGGCTACTGCTACCGGATGCTCGGCTCCTCCTTCGAGGCCGAGGACGCGGTGCAGGACACGATGGTCCGCGCCTGGCGGAGCTACGAGAAGTTCGAGGGCCGCTCCTCGCTCCGCTCCTGGCTGTACCGGATCGCGACGAACGTCTGCCTGGACATGCTGAGCGCGGGCAGCCGGCGCGCCCGTCCGATGGATCTGACCGAGTCCACACCCCTCGCCCGGGCGGCCCTCTGCCCGCGCCCGGACAGCACCTGGCTGGAGCCGATGCCCGACGCGCGCGTCCTGCCGACGACCGGCGACCCGGCGGAGGCGGCGGTCGCCAAGGAGTCGGTCCGTCTGGCCTTCATGGCGGCCCTCCAGCAGCTGCCCGCCAAGCAGCGCGCGGTGCTCATCCTGCGGGAGGTGCTGGCCTGGCGGGCGAGCGAGGTCGCCGAGCTGCTCGACACCTCGGTCGCCTCGGTCAACAGCGCGTTGCAGCGGGCGCGTGCGACGCTGGCGGAGCGGGCGGGTGAGGGCGTCGACGCCGCCGTGTCGGACCCCTTGGACGCGGAGCAGCAGCGGCTACTGGAGCGCTATGTGGCGGCCTTCGAGGGGTATGACATGGCGGCGCTGACGGCCCTGCTGCACGAGGACGCGGTGATGACGATGCCGCCATTCGACCTGTGGCTGCGGGGCACGCGGGACATCACCGGTTTCATGACCACGCTCGGCTCGGCCTGCGCGGGCTCCCGTCTGGTGCCGGTCGCGGTCAACGGCCTGCCGGGCTTCGCCCAGTACAAGCCGGACTCCGACACGGGCGGCTTCACGGCCTGGGCGGTCCAGGTCCTGGAGATGTCAGAGGGCAGGATCTCCGGGTTCCACTGCTTCCTCGACACCAAGCGCTGGTTCCCACTGTTCGGCCTGCCCCTCCAGCTCGATGGGGAGAGCGGCAAGCTCGAGTAGCGCGCGGAGAGCGGGCGCCGGGTCGCGCAGCCTGATGCGGCCTCCGGCCCGCCGGGCGGCAAGCTGGAGCCGGGCCAGCGCGTCGACCGCGGCCAGGGTGACGGGCCTGAGGGCCGCGACGTCGCATACGACGACGGCGGCCCCGGTGCCCTCCAGCAGCGCCCGTACGTCCTCGCACAGCGCCGCCACCTCGTCCCGGACGGGGAGGGCGGTCAGATACAGCACCGCTGGCGTTGTCGCGTCCACGCTCGGTAGACGGCCGCCGCACACGGAAGTCATCGGCCGGACGGGCGCGGCGGCATGCCTAGTCGGCGGGGAACTGGCTGGTGTCGAGGGTGAGGTCGAAGGGGGCGGGCAGCGTGATGGTGTCGCCGAATTTGACGGCGGACAGAACTTGGTAGACGTCGCCCTTGGGCTCGCCGTACAGCGTCACGGTGGGAACACCCGTGGCCCATCGGTCGACGAGCAGGTAGAGGGGGATGCCCGCGGTCGCGTAGGCGGCGGGCTTGCTGACGCGGTCGTGGCGGGCGTTGGACCTGGAGGTCACCTCGACGACGAGTTCGGCCAAAGCGGCCGGGATATGGGTGTCCGCTTCCGTGCACTCCGGCACCGGGGCCACCACAAGGTCCGGGATAAGCATGCCCAGACGCGAGGGGACGGCGATGGCCAGTGTCTGGTACACGCCCCAGTCATCGGGAATCACAGAGTAAAGGCGACGCTGAATGCGTTCCGCGATCACATTGTGACGGGACGCGGGAGCGGGTGACACGGTGACGACCCCTTCGATGATCTCCACCTTGCTGCCCTCGGGCCATTCCATCTCCTCCCAGAACCGGACGAGGTCGTCCCAGTTCTGATCGGGGTCCTGGCTCACGGTGAGTGCGCTCATGGCGGTGTCTCCCATCGGTGCGTCACCGATCCCAGCATGCCGAACGGGACCGGTGGCGGTCCACCGATCCCGTTCACCCGAACGAGGAAAGCCCACGTCAGGCGATACGTTCCAGCACCACCGGCGAGGCGGTGAAGTCCGTGCCCGGGGCCGCCACGTCGTACGACCCCTCGATCGACTGGAGCGCGTACTCGAAGCGCTCGGGGGTGTCCGTGTGCAGGGTCAGCAGCGGCTGGCCCGCCGTCACGGTGTCGCCCGGCTTGGCGTGCATCTCGACGCCCGCCGCGGCCTGCACCGGGTCCTCCTTGCGGGCGCGGCCCGCGCCGAGGCGCCAGGCGGCGACACCGATGTCGTAGGCGTCGAGCCGGGTCAGAACGCCCGAGGCCGGGGCCTTCACCACGTGCTGTTCCCTCGACGTCGGCAGTGTCGCGTCCGGGTCGCCGCCCTGGGCCGCGATCATCCGGCGCCAGACGTCCATCGCCGAGCCGTCGGCCAGCGCCTTCGCCGGGTCCGCGTCCTTCACGCCGGCCGCGTCCAGCATCTCGCGCGCCAGGGCGATCGTCAGCTCCACCACGTCCGCCGGACCGCCGCCCGCGAGGACCTCCACCGACTCACGGACCTCCAGCGCGTTGCCGGCCGTCAGACCCAGGGGCGTGGACATGTCGGTGAGCAGCGCCACCGTCTTCACACCGTGGTCCGTGCCGAGACCCACCATCGTGGACGCCAGCTCCCGGGCGTCCTCGATCGTCTTCATGAAGGCGCCCGAGCCGACCTTGACGTCCAGGACCAGCGAGCCCGTGCCCTCCGCGATCTTCTTCGACATGATCGAGGAGGCGATCAGGGGGATCGCCTCGACCGTGCCGGTGACATCGCGCAGCGCGTAGAGCTTCTTGTCGGCGGGGGCCAGGCCGTCGCCCGCCGCGCAGATCACCGCACCCGTCGTGTCGAGGACGTGCAGCATCTCCTCGTTCGACAGCAGGGCGCGCCAGCCGGGGATCGACTCCAGCTTGTCCAGGGTGCCGCCGGTGTGGCCGAGGCCGCGGCCGGACAGCTGCGGGACGGCCGCGCCGCAGGCGGCGACCAGCGGCGCCAGCGGAAGGGTGATCTTGTCGCCGACGCCACCGGTCGAGTGCTTGTCGGCCGTCGGACGGGACAGCGACGAGAAGTCCATCCGCTCGCCGGAGGCGATCATGGCGGCGGTCCAGCGGGCGATCTCACGGCGGTTCATGCCGTTGAGCAGGATGGCCATCGCAAGCGCGGACATCTGCTCGTCGGCGACCTCGCCCCGCGTGTACGCGTCGATGACCCAGTCGATCTGCTCGTCGCTGAGCTCACCGCGGTCCCGCTTGGTGCGGATGACGGAGATGGCGTCCATGGCCATGGTTTCCTTCCGAAGGTCCGAAGGTGTGCGGCCCCCTGAGCCGGGGTCGACTCGGGGGGCCGCACGGGAGTTACTTGGTGAGATGGTCCGGGCCGAACGCCTGGGGAAGCATCTCCGACAGCGGCAGGATGCCCGCCGGGGTCTCCAGGAGCAGATCCGGGCCGCCGAACTCGTACAGCAGCTGGCGGCAGCGGCCGCACGGCACGAGGATGTCGCCGTTGCCGTCGACGCAGGTGAAGTGCGTCAGCCGGCCGCCCCCGGTGTTCTGGAGCTGGGAGACGAGTCCGCACTCCGCACACAGGCCGAGGCCGTAGGAGGCGTTCTCGACATTACAGCCGGTGACGACTCGTCCGTCGTCGACCAGGGCCGCGACACCGACCGGGTAGCCCGAGTAGGGGGCGTACGCGCGGGCCATCGCCGTGCGCGCCTGCTCCCGCAGGGCTTCCCAGTCGACCGTGACGGGCGGGGTCACTTGCCCTGTCCCTTCCGGTACGGCAGGCCGTCCGCCTTCGGCATCCGCAGGCTCTGCGCGGACAGTGAGAGCACCAGCAGCGTGACGAGGTACGGGGTCGCGGTCACGAGCTGCGCGGGGACCTCCCTGGTGGTCGAGTACCAGACGAAGAGCAGCGCCGCGATCACGGCGGTGATCACCGCGGGGACGTACCGCTTCTTCCAGGCGAGGTAGGCCGCGCCGAACACCACCAGGATCCCGAGCAGCAGGATCAGGGCGTGCACGTTGGTGGTACCGCCACGCAGGTTCAGGCTGTCGGTGTAGCCGAACAGGCCCGCGCCGAGGGCGAGTCCGCCCGGCATCCAGTTACCGAAGATCATCGCGGCGAGACCGATGTAACCGCGGCCGGCGGTCTGGCCGTCCAGGTACACGTTCGACGCCACGATCGACAGGAACGCCCCGCCGAGGCCCGCGAAGCCACCCGAGATGATCACGGCGATGTACTTGTACTTGTACACGTTGACGCCGAGGGACTCCGCCGCCACCGGGTTCTCACCGCAGGAGCGCAGCCGCAGGCCGAAGGCCGTGCGCCACAGCACCCACCAGGTGACCGGGACGAGCGCTACCGCGATCACGGTGAGCGGGGACAGGTCGGTGACCAGACCGCCGATCAGGCCCCCGATGTCGGAGACCAGGAACCAGTGCTTCTGGTTGAGGGTGTCCAGGGCGCTGGACAGGCCCGGGATGTCGAAGGTGCCGAGCGAGTCGATCGGCGGGGACTGCTTGGAGGAGCCCTGGGGCGCGTTCTCGAAGGTGAACTTCGACAGATAGCGGGTGGTGCCGAGGGCCAGGATGTTGATCGCCACACCGGAGACGATGTGGTTCACGTTGAAGGTGACGGTGGCGATGGCGTGCAGGACGGCGCCGAGCGCACCGCCGATGATGCCGAAGACCACACCGGTCCACGGGCCCCACTGGTAGCCGGCCCAGGCACCGAACCAGGTGCCGAGGATCATCATGCCCTCGAGGCCGATGTTGACGACGCCGGAACGCTCGGCCCACAGGCCGCCGAGGCCCGCGAGGCCGATCGGCACGGCCAGGCGCAGCGCCGTGGACATCTGGCCGGTCGAGGTGATGCCGTCCGCGCCGGTGATCAGCCGGACGATCGAGGTCAGGACCAGTACACCGGCGATGATCAGCAGGAGTACCGGGAGCGACATACGGCGGCTGCCCTTGCCGGGCTGCTGCGCCTTCGGCTTGGCGACGGTCGCGGTGGTCATCAGGCAGCCACCTCCTTCTTGTGCGAGTTGTTGTTGGCCTGGGCGGCCAGCTCCGCGCCCACCCGCTTCTGCTGGCGGCGCAGGCCCCACTGGCGTACGGCCTCGTACGAGATGACGACCGCGAAGACGATGAGGCCCTGCATGATCGTGGCGATCTCCTTCTCGTACGCCACCGGGGTCGCGTAGTCGAGGGCGGGGGACGCCTTGTCCAGGAAGGCGATCAGCAGCGCGGCGAAGGCGATGCCGACCGGGTTGTTGCGGCCGAGCAGGGCGATGGTGATGCCGGTGAAGCCGAGACCCGTCGGGAAGCTCAGGCTGTAGGTGTGGGCGTCGCCGAGCAGCAGCGGCAGGCCGGAAAGACCCGCGACCGCGCCGGAGATCAGCATCGCGGTGAGGACCATCTTCTTGGCGTCGACACCGGAGGCCGCGGCGGCGGTCTCGGAGGCGCCGGTGGCGCGCAGGTCGAAGCCGAAGCGGGTGCGGTTGAGGACGAGCCAGTACAGGATGCCCGCGACGACCGCGAGGAAGACCAGGCCGTAGATCTCACCGACGTCGGAGCCCATGTTGATGCCCGGGAACCAGCCGGACTTCTTCATGATGCCGGTCGTCATGTTGTTGCCGACCTGCACACCCCAGACGTTGGAGAGGGTGAGGTAGCCGATGAGGCTGGTGGCGATGGCGTTGAGCATGATCGTCGCGACGACCTCGCTCACACCCCGGGTGGTCTTCAGGACGCCCGCCACACCGGCCCAGAACGCGCCGGTGAACATGGCGACGAGCATGAGCACCGGGATCTGGAGGAAGGACGGCAGCGCGAGGTGCGCGCCCACGACGGCGGTCATCATCGCGGCGAGGCGGTACTGGCCGTCGACGCCGATGTTGAACAGGTTCATGCGGAAGCCGATGGCCACCGCGAGCGCCGCCAGGTAGTACATCGACGCCTGGTTGATGATCAGCACCTGGACGTCGGAGAACGTCGCCTGCTCGATCATCAGCCGGTACGGCTCGAACGGGTTCTTGCCGGAGGCGATCAGCACGATCGAGGTGAGCAGGATCGCCGAGACGAGCGCGATGACCGGACCGGCCACCGCGAGGAGCACCCGCTCCTTGTCGAACTTCTTCATCGGGCGTCGTCCTCCGGGCCTGCGTCTGCGTCGCCTTCAGTGGCGTTTTCTACGTGCTCCAGGTGACCGGACGCGGCACCCGTCATGGCCGAGCCCAGTTCCTCCGGAGTGATGGTGGCGGGGTCGGCGTCGGCGACCAGCCGGCCGTTGTAGATCACCCGCAGGGTGTCGGAGAGGCCGATCAGCTCGTCCAGGTCGGCGGAGATCAGCAGCACGGCCAGGCCCTCGCGGCGGGCCGCGCGGATCTGGTCCCAGATCTGTGCCTGCGCGCCGACGTCCACACCACGGGTGGGGTGGGCGGCGATCAGGAACTTCGGGTTGTGGCTCATCTCGCGGCCGACGATCAGCTTCTGCTGGTTGCCGCCGGAGAGGGAGGCGGCGGTGACGTCGATGCCGGGCGTGCGGACGTCGTACTCCTTGACGATCCGCCGGGTGTCCTCCTGGGCGCCCTTGGGGTCGAGCCAGAAGCCCTTGGCGTTGGGGCGCTCGGTGACATGGCCGAGGATGCGGTTCTCCCACAGCGGGGCCTCGAGGAGGAGGCCGTGGCGGTGGCGGTCCTCGGGGATGTAGCCGACGCCCTGCTCGCGGCGCTTGCGGGTGGGCCAGCCGGTGATGTCGTCACCGAGGAAGGCGATGGAACCGGAGTCGGCGTTGCGCAGGCCGATCAGCGCGTCGATCAGCTCGGTCTGGCCGTTGCCCTCGACACCGGCGATGCCCATGACCTCACCGGCGTGGATGGTGAAGGTGACATCGTCGAGGACGCGGCGCACAGCCGCCCCGCTCTCGGCCGTCGTCTCGGTGAGCAGGCCGGTGGAGGCGGGTTCGCCGAGTTCGCCCAGCGAGGGGCCGCCGCTCGCGCGGATGGTGAGGCCCTTGACCTCGATCACCGGCCGGTCCGTCACCGTCGACTCCGCGGTCTCCGGAGTGGGCAGCTCGCTGCCGACCATCAGCTCGGCGAGCTGGCGGGGGGTCGTCTCGGAGGGCACGGCGGTTCCGACCGTCGTGCCGCGCCTTATGACGGTGATGTCGTCGGCGACCGACAGGACCTCGCCCAGCTTGTGGGAGATGAAGATGACGGACAGGCCCTCGGACTTCAGCTCGCGCAGATTGTCGAAGAGCGCGTCGACCTCCTGCGGCACGAGCACGGCGGTCGGCTCGTCGAGGATGAGGGTCCTGGCGCCGCGGTAGAGGACCTTGAGGATCTCGACGCGCTGGCGGTCGGCGACACCGAGGTCCTCGACCAGGACGTCGGGGCGCACACCGAGGCCGTATCGCTCGGAGATCTCCTTGATCTTCTTACGGGCGCCGCCGCCGATGCCGTAGAGCTTCTCGCTGCCCAGGACCACGTTCTCCAGGACCGTGAGGTTGTCGGCGAGCATGAAGTGCTGGTGGACCATGCCGATGCCGCGGGCGATGGCGTCGCCGGGGCTGTTGAAGGTCACCTGCTCGCCGTCGACGGTGATCGTGCCCTCGTCCGGCTTCTGCATGCCGTAGAGGATCTTCATCAGCGTCGACTTGCCGGCGCCGTTCTCGCCGACGAGGGCGTGCACGGTGCCCTTGCGGACGGTCAGATGGATGTCGTGGTTGGCGACGACACCGGGGAAACGTTTGGTGATCCCCGCCAGCTCGACCGCGGTCGTGGACGGTGCGGTGAGCGGAGGGCTGCTGGACGCGTCGATGGCGCACTCTCCTTGGGAAAGGGGCCGCTCTACGCGCGTAGCGCCCCTGCTTTAAATAGTGCTCGAACCTGATCACTTTCGATCCGCTCCGAGCATTCTGCCGCGCGAACGGGGCGCGAGTCGGTCATCCTTCCCGCGCCCCGTTCCGTGGCCGTAACGCTGCCATTACAGCGCCTTTTTGGCCATGCCTCCGGTCGGCTGCGATCGTCCGGTCAGGAGGTCTTGACCTTGATCGAGCCGTCCTTGATGCCCTGCTCGGCCTTCTTCAGGGCGGCCTGGAGGTCGGCGTTGTTCTTGAACACCGGGTTGGAGTCGGCGAGGCCGACACCGTCGTTGGCGAGGCTGCCGCGGATCTCACCGGTCAGCGGCTTGTGGTCCTTGATGACGGACTTGGCGAGGTCGTACACCGCACCGGAGACGTTCTTGAGCGCCGAGGTGAGGATGTAGTTCTTGTACGACGCCAGCGCGCTCTGGCTGTACTGGTCGGAGTCGACACCGATCGCCCACACCTTGTGCGCGGCGGCGGCCTTGATGACGCCCTGACCGGACAGGCCGGCGGCGTGGTAGATCACGTCGGCACCGGCGTCGATCTGGCCGTTCGCGGCGCTCTCACCCTTGTCGGGGCTGGCGAAGCCGCCCTCCTGGGGGGTCTGCGTCAGGAACTGCGTCTCGATCTTGATGTTCGGCTTGACCGACTTGGCACCCTGGATGTAGCCGGCCTCAAACTTGTGGATGAGCGGGATGTCCACGCCACCGACGAAGCCGATGTGGTTCTTCTTGGTGGTCTTGGCGGCGGCGACACCGGCGAGGTAGGAGGACTCCTCCTCGTGGAAGACCAGGTCGGTGACGTTCTTCGCCTGGATGGTGTTGTCGTCGATGATGCCGAAGGTCACCTTCGGGAACTTCGCCGCGACCTCCTTGACGGCCGGCGCGTAGACGAAGCCGACACCGATGACGGGGTTGTAACCCGCCTTGGCGAGCGTCTCCAGACGCTGCACCTTGTCGGCGTCCGTCTCGCCGTCCTGCGGCTCGACGTCCCGGCCGCTGACACCGAAGGCCTTCTCGGCCTTCTGGAAACCGGCGTACGCGGCGTCGTTGAAGGACTGGTCGCCCTTGCCGCCGATGTCGTACGCGAGACCTATGCCCTTGGACTTGCCGCTGCCACCTGCGGACGAGGTGGACGAGCTGCCACAGGCGGATACGGTGACGGCGAGAGCTGCGGTCGCAACTCCCGCGGCGGCGATACGGGACACCCGGCGCATGGAACGTGACTCCTTTGTGCAAGCGCCCATACCAGGCGCTGGTTCCGCGGCAGCGTAACGCGCGTAGACCGGACGGAAAACCCCTTCTGTCCGGTCCGTTATCGAGATGTGGCCACAGACACAGGGCACATTACGGAGAGCGGTGCGGCGCTTGCGAGTGGCAAGGGTGAAGGGGGCCACAGGGAGGGAAGGGGCCCGCGGTGCTGGGGTGAGAGGCGGGAGGAAAGGGACGATTGTGATCGGTGGGGCGGGCCGCACGGAAGCGCTCCGGGCGGACCGGCCCCGCGTCTCGCCCCGTGCAGCGCTCCGCCCCGCCGGAGGGGCTCCGACGGGGCGAAGGTGCGTGGTGCTTTCGGTACTGGCGATGGCCTGTCGGTACGCCGATGGCCTTTCGGTACGCCGATGGCCTGTCGGTGGCGCTTTCCGGCCTACTTCGTGTTGACAGTGACCTTGCCGTCGATGATGTCCTGCTTGGCCTTGTCGACCGCCGCGACGACGTCCTTCATCGCCTGGTACTTCGGGTTGGAGTCCGCGAAGCCGACACCGCCCGACTTGAGGTCGCCGCGCTGCTCACCGGTCAGCGGCTTGCCGTCGACGACCGACTTGGTCAGGTCGTAGACCGCGCCGCCGACGTTCTTCAGGGCCGAGCCGAGGATGTAGTCCTTGTACTTGGCCAGGGCGGTCTGCTGGTACTGGTCGGAGTCGACGCCGATCGCCCACACCTTGTGCGCGGCGGCGGCCTGGATCACACCCTGGCCCGACAGGCCCGCGGCCTGGTAGATCACGTCGGCGCCCGCCTCGATCTGGCCGTTCGCCGCGTCCTTGCCCTTGTCGGGGCTGGAGAAGCCGCCCTCCTGGGGCGTCTGGGTCAGATACTGCGACTCGATCTTGATCTTCGGGTTGACGGACTTGGCGCCCTGGGCGAAGCCCGCCCCGAACTTGTGGATGAGCGGGATGTCCACGCCGCCGATGAACCCGATGTGGTTCTTCTTGGTCGCCTTCGCCGCGGCGACACCGGCCAGATACGAGGACTGCTCCTCGTGGAAGACCAGGTCGGCGACGTTGCTCGCCTGGACCGTGTCGTCGTCGATGATGCCGAAGGTGATCTTCGGGTACTTGGCCGCGACCTCCTTGACGGCGGGCGCGTAGACGAAGCCGACCCCGATGATCGGGTTGTAGCCGGCCTTCGCGAGCTGCTCCAGACGCTGCACCTTGTCGGCGCTGGACTCGCCGTCCTGCGGCTCGATGTCCCGGCCGCCGATCTTGAATTCCTTCTCGGCCTTCTCGAAACCGGCGAAGGCGGCGTCGTTGAAGGACTGGTCGCCCTTGCCGCCGATGTCGTAGGCGAGGCCGATGCCCTTGCCCGAGTAGCCGGACGAATTCTTGCCACCCGAGCTGCCCGTGGACTCGGTGCTGGACTTGCCGCACCCGGCGGCCGCGAGGGCGACGACCGCGACGGTCACCGCAGCTTGGGAGAACCTCGTCCTCCGAGAGATCAGACGCACAGCAAGAACCCCTTCATCCCCACGGCACCGTCACCGGTCCGCTTCCCCAATGCGCCGCCACCGCAGCGATTTCGGCGCACAGTAACGCGCGTAGAAGGGGAGGGGAACGGGGTTTCTCCTGGCCGTTATCGATTCGTGCCGCCATCGGGCCGGGTTGCCGCGCCGCCCGTTACGGCCGGGTCACGCAAGCGGACGAAGGGGGCGAACGGGAGGGCTCCTTTCGGCCATCGGGAAGGGGCCCTCGGGAAGGAGCAGGAGCCCTCGGGAAGCGACCCCCGGGGAGGGGACGTCGGGAAGCGACCCCGGGAAGAGGCCGTCGGGACGGGGACCGTCGGCGAGGGAAGGACAGGGCGGGGCGGGGCGGGAAGCGGGGGGTTGCCCCAGCGGGAGCCCCCCGCGCCGCGGCCCCGTCCCTCCGGCGTCCGCTCCTACTTCCTACTGCTCCACCTCCAGCAGCGCGGCCGCCGTGAACAGCTCCACCCCGACCGTGATCGCGTGCTCGTCCACGTCGAAGTCGCCCTGGTGGAGGTCGCGGACGGTCCGCTCGCCCGGCCGGCGGACGCCGAGACGGGCCATGGCGCCGGGCACATGCTCCAGATACCAGGAGAAGTCCTCGCCGCCGAGGCTCTGCTGGGTGTCCTCGATGGAGTGGATACCGCGGCGCGCGGCCATGGCGTCGTGCAGGAGTTCGGTGACGGCCATGTCGTTGACGACGGGCGGCACTCCGCGCACGTAGTTGATCGCGGACTTCGCCTTGTAGAGGTTCGCGATCTCGTCGATCGCCGCATGGACGACATCCGGCGCGTGCCGCCAGGTGTCGAGATCCAGGCAGCGCACGGTCCCGGCCAGCTCGGCGTGTTGCGGGATGACGTTGCAGGCGTGCCCGGACTCGATGCGCCCCCACGTGACCGAGAGCCCGCTGCGCGCGTCGACGCGGCGCGCGACCAGGCCCGGCACATCCGCCGCGACGCGCGCGACGGCCGTGACGAGGTCGGTGGTGAGGTGCGGGCGCGCGGTGTGGCCGCCCGCACCGGCGAGCGTGACCTCCAGCCGGTCACAGGCGGAGGTGATGGGGCCGTGCCGCAGCCCGATGCGCCCCGCGTCGACCTTCGGGTCGCAGTGCACGGCGATGATCTGTCCGACCCCGTCGAGCGCACCGGCCGCGATCACATCGGTGGCACCGCCCGGCAGGACCTCCTCGGCCGGCTGGAAGATCAGCCGGACCGGCCGCGGCAGCCGGCCCTCGCGGTGCAGCTCGGCGAGGACGAGTCCGGCCCCGAGCACGACCGTGGTGTGCACGTCGTGTCCGCAGGCGTGAGCGCGGTCGGGCACGGTGGACCGGTAGGCGCACTCGGTCTTGGTGTCGGGGATCGGGAGCGCGTCGATGTCTCCGCGCAGCGCGAGGATCGGGCGTACGCCGTCCGGCTCGCCGATGTCACAGATGAGCCCGGTGCCGGCGGGAAGCACACGCGGCGCGAGTCCCGCCTGCTCAAGGCGGGCCTTGATCGCGGCGGTCGTGCGGAACTCCTGGTTACCGAGTTCCGGGTGCATGTGCAGGTCGCGGCGGAAGGCCACGAGTTCGGCACGCAGCAACTCGGGCAGGGAGCCGGGGAGCGCGGTGTCCCCCGGGTGATCGGCCTCGGACTCTCGGGACATCAATTGGTTCACCCTTTGAAGGGTAGGGCGATCGGGCGGCCGTTCTCCCCTCGATCAACAAAACTTCAGCCCGTCAGGGGAAGAAAAACCGGTCGCGCACCGCATAGCCGACGGTGACGATGGGTAAACTCGCCCGTCTTTTCCGGACGATGGGATCCTTGAGGAGGCCGTGAGCGCGTCCGCCGGGGTGACCGCGGAGCCGTCCCGGCCACGCCGACCGGCGCCCGGTGATCCCTGCCCGGGACCGCTCCCGTGTCCGAGCGTCCCACCGGGGAACGCTCGGGGAGCCCGATCCGTTCCCCTCCGCCAGGGGTCCCACGTCACCCTCTCCTCCCTCCGGCCAACCGCCGGGCCACCGTCTCCCACGGGTACCCCGCCACGCCGTCGTCTCCCGCCCCGGTGACAAGCGGATGAACCCTGGGAAGCAGTCCCCGGCGCACCCGCCCCGGTGGGTAGCGTGCGTCAGCGTGAACGCCGAGGAACCGGATTTCCTGCGCACTGCCCGGGCGTCGTACGACGCCATGGCCCCCGACTACGCCGCCCGTGTGCCAGACGGTCTGGCGACCCGGCCCCTGGACCGGGCCCTGGTGACCGCCTTCGCGGACCTGGTGCGGGAGAACGGCCCCGCGCCCGTCGCCGACCTCGGCTGCGGCCTGGGCCATGCCACGGCGCGGCTGGACGCCCTCGGTGTCCCCGTGTTCGGCGTCGACCTGTCCCCGCGCATGGTGGCCCTGGCCCGGCGCACCCATCCGGAGCTGCGGTTCCACGTGGGCACCGTGACGGGCCTGGATCTGCCGCCGGAGACGCTGGGCGGCATCGCCGCGCTGGACGTGGTCGGCCATGTGCCGACGGAGCACCTGCCGGCGGTGTTCACCGAGTTCCAGCGGATCCTGGTGCCCGGCGGCCAGGTCCTGCTGGGATTCCGGGCGGGTACGGACGACCACACCCGCCTCACCGAACGCTTCGGACGCGACATCGAGCTGGACCACTACTGGCACGCCCCGGACACGATCACCCGGCGGCTCGCGGGGGCCGGTCTGCTCGTCCACGCGCGTACGGTCCTCGACCCGGACGAGGACGGGAAGCGGGACCGGGTGTACCTGCTGGCACGCAAGCCGTGGGCCGGTCAGCCGGGACGTCCCGCCGCGTAGTCCGCGATCGGCCGGTCCGCCGAGGCCGCCCGCCACACCGTCCGCCGCCCGTCGCGCAGCCACACCGTCCGCCTCACAGACCCCCGTCCGCCGGTCAGCACCCGGTCAGCACCGCGTCGATCGCGAGGAAAACCAGATAGGCGGTGACGGTGAAGGCCAACGCGCCTGAGAAGGGCGCGAGTTCGCCGTACAGCAGGATCGTGACGCAGATCCCGGAGGCGGCGGCCCCGGTCAGGGCCAGAACGTCCGAACGGGTCGGGCCGCCGATGCGGCGGGGCTGGTCGGGGGCGGGCTCCGGCGGGGTGGCGACAGCCACCGGGACCGGGGCGGTCTCGTCCGCCCCTGCTTCGAGTTCTGCGACGGTCATCTCAGGCCTCGCTCTGTGCACCGGACCGGGAGCGGGCCACGACGGAGGAGGCGGTGAAGTTGACCCCCAGGGTGAGCAGGAACAGCGCCAGGCCCGCTGCCATCAGCGCCGACATGCCGAAGGTGGAGGCGTCTCCGTAGTGCAGGGCGATCAGTGAGGAGACCGAGTTCGAGCCGGTCTGGAGGATGTGCGGCTGGATGACGAAGACCGGCGAGAAGATCAGATAGACCGCGATGGTCTCGCCGAGCGCCCGTCCGAGTCCGAGCATCGTCGCCGATGATGCCGCCCTTGCCGTAGGGCAGGACGACCGAGCGGATCATCCCCCACCGGGTGGCGCCCAGCGCGTACGCGCCCTCGCGCTCGCCGGCCGGGGCCTGGGCGAACACCTCGCGCATCACCGAGCACTGGATCGGCGCGACCATCAGCGCGACGACGATGCCGGCCACGAAGGTGGAGGCGGTGTGGACATTCTCGTTCCCGCTCTCCGGTCTGTCGGACTCCGGTCTCTCGGACTCCGATCTGCCGGACTCCGATCTGTCGGATTCCGATCTGTCGGACTCCGGGCTGTCGAAGCCGGATCTGCCGGACTCCGAACTGCCGGAGGCCGACGTGTCCGAATGCGGTCGGTCGAAGTCCGGTCTGCCGGACTCCTGTGCTGTGGCCGCCACGGGTGGCCCCCCACTGTGGAAACGAATCTGCTCGCGCGCCGGTCCCCCGGCGCCGCACGGGGGAGATTCAATGGCCGGATCGTGCCTCTCCGACGCGCGATCTATGGCGAGTCGACGAACAGCACATGTCTGTTCGGTGCAAGGAGTGGAGAGATACCGGGGGTTTCCTATGAGCCGGGCACAGCGGAAAGGGCAGGCCCCGCACCGTCGGCCGACGGTCGCGGTCCCGCCCCTCAGTCCTGCGCCGGACCGGCCGGACTCCCTACGCCGAACTCGCCGAACGCGGGGAATCCGCCGGGCCCACCGCCGACAGCCGGTCCACGTCCCGGGCCGTCCCGGTCACCCCCGACAGGAAGCCCTGGGCCCTGGGTGAGGCCCGGTCCGTCAGCCAGGCCGGGTCGATGTCGCACACCGCCACTCGCACCTCCGTGCCCACCAGGGCCAGGGGGAGGGTGTGGACGACCGTGGACGGAAAGCTGAGGATCGTACGGCCGATGGGGCCGCGACGGGCGATCAGTTCCAGGGGGAGGTCCGGGCGGACCACCTCGAGGCCCACCTCGACCGCCAGCCTGTGCAGTTTCTCGGGGCTCTCGCGGCGGTGGGCGAAGTAGCGCCGTGCGCCGTGCGCCGCGGCGAGGGCGCGGACCGCCTCCAGGTAGCGCTCGCCGTCCACCACACCCGTCTCCACGAGGGAGGTGCCCACCAGGTCGGCGCCCTTGGTGAGGCGCGGCGGGCCGAAGCGTGCCCGGGTCCAGGCGAAGTCGTTCACGGTGACCGTCACCCCGGCCGGGGTCTCGTCGATCGGCATCGACGAGAACACCTCCACCGCGCGCCGCACGCTCGGCGCCAGCCGGCGCCGCGCCGAGGCCGACACCGGCGCGAAGAGCAGGTCACGAGCGCCCGGACGGCCGCCCTTGCGGTGCCAGCGCACCAGGCGCTCGCCGCGGGCGAGCTGGGCGACGAACTCCATCGTCGCCGTGCCGTCGTCCACCACCACCAGCTCGCGGGCCCGGGTGATGGTCAGCAGCAGCTGCACATAGCGGGAGAAAGGGTCCCCCATCACCACCCGGCGGGCCTGGCGCAGCAGCCGGGTGAGGCCGCCGACGGTCCGGAAGGGCGCCGCCGCGCCGCCCCGGGCCTCCTCCCAGCGGACCTCGTGGCCCTCGTCGCGGGCCAGTTCCGCCATGCGCCGCAGCTGGCCGCGGGTCATCGGGTCGGTGGGCGAGAGCACCACGAGGGTGAGCCCCTCACGAGCCGGACCCGCCGCGGACGGCGCCGCGGCCGAGGCCGCCGTACGCCCCGCGCCGGCGGCCCCCGGGCCTATCTCCGCCGTCCGCCCCGCCCCGGACCGAGGTCCGCCCTGTGCGGGGATCGACGCCCCGCGCTCGGGCGCACCGCTCCCCTGTGTGCGGAGCGCGTGCGCGTGTGCCCACTCCAGGACGTTCAGGAGCTGGACCGGGCTCTCCACGAAGGCAAGCGTGGGCTGGCCGGCGGATCCGGCGCGGGGGCTCATCGGCGTGTGACCGTCCCGTAAGGCGCTCAGACCGACACCGGCTCGCCGGCGGCCGCGGCGATCTCCGCCTCGGCGACCACGCCGGCGACGCGGCGCAGCTTCTTCATCGGGCCCAGCTCGGAGTCGTAGACCTTCTTCACGCCGTCGCCGAGCGACGCCTCGATGGTGCGGATGTCGCGGACCAGGCGCTGGAGGCCCTGCGGCTCCACCGAGGCGGCCTGGTCGGAGCCCCACATCGCGCGGTCGAGGGTGATGTGGCGCTCGACGAAGGTGGCGCCGAGGGCGACCGCCGCGAGGGTGGTCTGCAGGCCGGTCTCGTGGCCGGAGTAGCCGATCGGGACGTTCGGGTACTCCTGCTCCAGCGTGTTGATCACGCGGAGGTTGAGCTCCTCGGCCTTGGCCGGGTAGGTCGAGGTGGCGTGGCACATGAGGATGTTGTCGCTGCCCAGGACCTCGACCGCGTGGCGGATCTGCTTCGGCGTCGACATGCCGGTGGAGAGGATGACCGTGCGGCCGGTGGCGCGCAGCGCCTTCAGCAGCTCGTCGTCGGTCAGGGAGGCGGAGGCGACCTTGTGGGCCGGGACGTCGAACTTCTCCAGGAAGGCGACGGCCTCGGTGTCCCACGGGGACGCGAACCAGTCGATGCCCTTCTCCTTGCAGTACTCGTCGATCTGACGGTACTCGTCCTCACCGAACTCCACGCGGTGGCGGTAGTCGATGTAGGTCATCCGGCCCCAGGGGGTGTCCCGCTCGATGTCCCACTGGTCGCGCGGGGTGCAGATCTCGGGGGTGCGCTTCTGGAACTTGACGGCGTCGCAGCCGGCGTCGACGGCCACGTCGATCAGCTTGAAGGCGTTCTCCAGCTCACCGTTGTGGTTGATGCCGATCTCGCCGCAGACGTAGACGGGCTTGCCCGGGCCGACCTCGCGCGAACCGAACGTGCGCAGACGGGAGTAGGTGGTCATGGCAGAAGATGTCCTTACTTGGTGAGGGAATCGAGAGAGGGGCCGAGGATCCAGCTGGCGATCTCTCGGATCGCGCCGTCACCACCGGGAACGGTGGTGACCGCGCGTGCGGCGCCGCGCACGACGTCGTGGGCGCTCGCGACCGCCACGGGCCAGCCGACAAGGGCGAAGCACGGGAGGTCATTGACGTCGTTACCGACGTAGAGCACGCGCTCAGGCGCGATGCCCTGCTCCTCGCACCACTGCTTCAGTGCGAGGTCCTTGCGGTCGATTCCGTGCAGAACCGGGATCTTGAGCTTCCGGGCCCGTGCGGCGACGACCGGGTTCTGCTCCGTGGACAGGATGAGCATCGTCAGGCCGCTCTTGCGCAGCGCGGCGATGCCGAGGCCGTCCCCGCGGTGCACGGAGACGAACTCGTGTCCGTCGGAGTCGATCAGCACCCTGTCGTCGGTCTGGGTGCCGTCGAAGTCGAGTACGACCGCGTCGATGTCGGCGCGGGTCGGGAGGGCGCCGGGCCGCGCGGCGTCGAAGTGCGACGCCAGGGCGCGGGCACGGGCCAGGTCGTGCGGGTCGTCGATCTCCAGCACGCGGGCAGGGTCGGTGCGCACGAGTTCGGTGTGGCCGAAGAAGCGGTGGCGGTGCTCGCGCAGGCCGGCGGCGTCCATCGCGTACGCGGCACCGGTCTCCAGCAGGTCCTGGGGGCGATCCTGGCGGCGGGGCCGGAAGGACTTGTCGTGGTTGACGCCGTAGCCGCCGTCGGTGGCCGTGGTGTTGGCGACCCGGGTGACCCCTCCGACCTCGCCGGTGCGCTGGGAGCCGATGACGGGGGCGGGCTCGTCGGCCGCGTCACGCCAGATGAAGCCGTGGAAGGGCGCCACCGTCAGCGCGGTGTCCGCGCCGTTCTCGACGACCGCGGCGGCCACCCCGTCGACGTCCTCGCGGACGAGGAAGGGGCTGGTGCACTGGACCAGCAGCACCACGTCCACGGGCGAGCCGTGCAGCGCCTCGTGGGCCTCCATGGCGTGCAGGACCGCGTCCTCGGAGGTGGCCGTGTCACCGGCGATGGCGGCGGGGCGCAGCACGACCTCGGCACCGGCCTCACGGGCGGCGGCGGCGATCGCCTGGTCGTCGGTGGAGACCACGACGTCGGTGACGAGGCGGGCGGCCAGGCACTCGCGCACGGCGCGGGCGACCAGCGGGATCCCTCCGACCGGGGCGAGGTTCTTCGCGGGCACACCCTTGGAGCCGCCGCGCGCGGGGATCACCGCGAGCACACGGCGCACCGGCGCCGCCTGTCCCGCTTCCGGGTTGGACATGGGTTCAGCTCCTTGGAGTCCTTGGCGTGGGAACCGCGCGTTCACAGCTCCCCCATCCGTCGGATCACGGGCGCCACGCGCTGCACTCCGTGGCGGTAGGCACCGCGCGCGGCGCGGCGGACGATCTGGCGTACGGGGCTCGGCGCCTTGTCGGCGGCGGGCGCTCCGGGCAGCGGGCTGCCGTCCGGTGCGAGGTGGTGGCGGGCGAGGACGCCGGGCAGATAGCCGGGCGCCGTGACGGGGGTGTAATAGGGCGCGAGAGGCGGGAGTTCCCCGGCGGCGAGCAGCTCGGTGATGCGCCGGCGCGCCTCGTCGAAGGCGGTCGCGTAGGAGCCTGTCCCAGAGGCGGTGCCCCCGGCCGCGACGCCCTGCCGGGCCACCCACTCCGCGTTCGGCACGGGCTCGTGGCCGGCGTCGAGCTGGTCCCAGGAGGCGAGGCAGCCGGAGCCCACGAAGTGGTGGTTGCCGAGCGCCTCCCGCACCCCGAGGTCGGTGAGCACGACGGTGGGGATACGGCGGTGCAGCGACTCCAGGGCGGCCGTCGAGCTGACGGTCACCAGCAGGTCGGTGCGGTCGAGGACCTCGCCCATGTTGCCGTACACCAGGCGGAAGTTGGCCGGCAGATCCTCCTTCTGGGCCATCTTCTGGTACGGCAGCTCCTCGATGTGCGTGGTGTGCTCGCCCGGCTTGGAGCGGAGTTTGAGGAGCACCTCGCGCTCGGGGTGCCTGCGCGCGTGCCGGACCAGCCTCTCCAGCAGGTACGCACGGTCCTTGCGGCTCTCCGGCACGGAGGGCTGCGCGGCGAAGACGACCGTGTAGGGGTCCTTCTTCTCGTAGGCGGCGCCCCCGAGGAAGGGCAGCGCCACCTCGGTCACCGACGAGGCGTCGGCGCCCACTCCCTCGTACACCGCGCGGAAGCGCTCGGCGTCCTGGCGGGAGTTGGCGAGCACGAGGTCCGCGCCGTGCCGCAGCAGCAGGCCGTCGGCGAGCTTCTCGTAGACGACGCCGACATAGCCGGTGACGACCACGGGACGGCGAACGCGTCCCCGCCAGGCGTGGGCCAGTCCGTGCAGCATCGCCTGGACACCACCGCCGACGAGGGCGAGCACGAGGACGTCGTAGCTCTCCTCCGTCATCTCGCGCAGGAACTCGACGGCGGTCACCTCGCGGAGGGAGTGCGCGCGGACGCCGACCTCCTCGAGCTGGCGGGCGGTGGGGGTGGCACGACCCCTCAGGAGGAAACCATCAAGCCTTATGCTCGAATCACCCCTTTCGGGCGATTCGCTGGAATCGGTGAACTCCGCCGGCGAGATGCGGTTCGCGGTGAGCGCACCCCATTTCCACCGGGTGTCGGAATCGGCTAGGACGGCGACCCGAAGGGACTTCGCGGTACTTGCTGGCACGTCGAAGACGCTAGGAAGCGATTCCGATGCTCAGCCCAACCGGAATGCAACAAAGGGTTAACAGCACACCGCCGAACGGCGAATCAGGGCGCGAAACTCCGATGAAACAGCGTGGTTCACTGTTCTGCCACGCGTCGTTCACCTGACATCAAGCCGCCGGTCAAGACGAATGCCGGGCCGCCGCCTAACGTCACAGGGGTGGTCAAGCTCTCCGTCATCGTGCCGTTCTACAACGTGCAGCAATACGCGCCAGACACCCTGAAGAGCCTGCGGGCGAACGCGCGTGAGGACTTCGAATTCATTCTCGTCGACGACTGCTCGCGCGACGAGACCCCGGACATCCTCGCGCGCGCCGAGCACGAGCTGCCAGGCGCGGTGCATGTCCGCCACGAGAAGAACGGAGGACTGGCGACCGCACGCAACACGGGTATCGACAAGGCGCGCGGCGAGTACCTCACGTTCCTCGACGGGGACGACTGGCTCGCCCCCGGCTACTACCCCCAACTGGTCGCCGCCATGGAGGAGTTGGGCTGCGACTTCATCCGCACCGACCATGTGCAGAGCACCGCCCGGGCGCGCACCATCAACCGGGTGCCGCAGGGCAGGCGCGGGGTGGTGATGAACCCGCGCGACGCGATCCTGCCCGCGGACCGCTCCACCTCCGTCGACTACGCGTACGCGTGGGCGGGCATCTACCACCGCCGGCTCGTCGACCGCGGTCTGCTGCACTTCACCGACGGACTGCGCACGGCGGAGGACCGGCCGTGGATCTGGAAGCTGCACCGGGAGGCGGAGTCCTTCGCCACGGTGGGGCTGCTCGGTGTCTTCTACCGTCGTGGTGTCGCCTCCTCACTCACCCAGATCGGCGACGTACGCCAGCTGGACTTCATTCGTGCGTTCGACCAAGTGGTGGCCGAAACGGCCCAGGACCGGGACGCGGATAAACTCCTCCCGAAAGCCGTTCGCACATATTGCGCAATCATTTCCCATCATCTGGGATCCATCGAAAGGTTCGAGCCCGCGGTGGCACGGAAACTGAAGTCGATGAGCGCTGCCGCGCTACGGCGCATGCCGCAGGATGTCCTCGAGGAGGCCCTCGACTCCATGGACATCCAGCGGGCCTCGCGCCTGCGCCGGCTGCGCCGCCGTCCCGCCTCCTCGGGGGTGGCCGCGTGACGACGCAGATCTTCCTGGCGTCGACGCTCTACGGCACGGCGACCCTGGCCGCGGCGCTGGACAGCGACTGCTTCGCGCCCGCCGACCGGCGCATACTCCTCGTCTGCAACAACGCGGCGACGCCCGAGACGACGCCCGCCCTGGACGAGATGCCCGGCTTCGAGCTCCTGCGCGGCCGCTTCGACGACGTCATCTCCTGGAACGAGACCATCTCCCCGTTCCACCCCGGCGGCTGGGCCCCCCGGCTCGACGACGTTCCACTCTGGGAGCGGTATCTCCGGCTCCTGTGGAACCTCGGCGACGACGCCATCGAGCTGGCCGTCGAGTCGATCCAGGTCAACCCGTCGCTCGGCTTCTGCCAGATCTTCACCGGCGCGCCCGTCACGGTGTACGCGGACGGCCTGATGAGCTACGGCCCCACCCGCAACAAGATCGACCCGCTGGTCGGCACGCGCGTCGACCGCCTGCTCCACCTGGACCTGGTGCCGGGTCTGAAGCCGATGCTGCTCACCGAGTTCGGGGTCGAGCCGGAGATCGTGCCGACGGACGCGTTCGCCAAGGTCCTCACCGAACTGGAGAGCACCGCCGACACGCTGCCGTCCCTCGACACTCCGGCGTTGCTGCTCGGCCAGTACCTCTCCGCGCTCGGCATCCTCACCGCCGAGGAGGAGGAGGACCTGCACGTGCGGATGCTGAAGGGCGCGGTCGTGCTCGGGCACACCCGGGTGGTGTTCAAGCCGCACCCGACGGCCCCGGCGCGCTGGTCGCGCATCCTGGAGAAGGAGGCGGAGAAACTCGGCGCCGATCTGACGGTGCTCGAGACCCCCGTCCTCGCCGAGGTCCTCTACCAGCGCATGCGTCCGTCGCTGGTCGTGGGCTGCTTCTCCACCGCGCTGCTCACCGCCTCCGCGCTCTACGGCCTCCCGGTCGCCCGTATCGGCACCGAGACCCTCCTGGAGCGTCTGACGCCGTACGAGAACAGCAACCGCGTCCCCGTCACAATCGTCGACGCGCTGCTGCCCGAGCTCACCAACCGCACGGCGGTGACCAAGCAGCGCCAGGGCATGACCGTCGAGTCCCTCAACGCCCTTGTGCGCGCCGTGGGCTTCGCGATGCAGCCGAAGATCTACCCGGGTCTGCGCGCCGAGGCCGAGAAGTATCTGACCAGGCACCTCGGCCCCCACACCTGGCGGTACTTCAAGCGGCGCCGGCTCACCTCGCTGGCGCTGCCCGGCGGTATCCCCGTCCAGCTCGCGTTCATCCCGCGCAACGCGACCGTCCGCAAGGTCGCCCGCCGGGCCCGGGAACTGCGCCGCGGCACCAAGCGCTGACACCCGCCACCGGTGCCCCCGTCACAGTGACCGGGACGGGGGCGTCGTGCTGCCGTGCGACGGCGGGCGCCCTGGGCGCGGGCCCCATGAGGCCTTTGTCAGTTCGGGCCTCGGTGTCATGGATCGGGGGCCACCGGGTAGGCGCACCGCGCCTGTCGCCCGCCCTACACCGCGGCAGGACGTCCCCCGCCTGCTGCCTCGCCGAGAGAGTCCAGCATGACCACGTCCGAGCAGACCATGGCCTCCCACCACCCGGGCCCCACACCTTCCCCCACCGCCCCGGGCACCACACCCTCGCGCACCGCCCCGGTCCCGACGCCTCCCCTGTCCCAGGCCGCCGGCCCGTCGCCCACTTCCCCGCCGTCCCCCACTCCCCCGCCGTCCCCCGTCCTCCCCCGCGGCGGCGGCTCCCGGCTGCGCGCCCTCGACGGGCTACGACTGGTGGCCGCGCTTATGGTGGCGGCCTACCACTACGGCGGCCGCGACGGCGAGGTCGCCCAGGCCTGGGGCACCTCACCGCGCCACCAATTCCCCACCCTGCACTCTCTCTTCGCCTACGGCTGTCTGGGCGTGCAGGTGTTCTTCGTGATCAGCGGCTTCGTCATATGCATGAGCGGCTGGGGCCGTCCCCTGCGCTCGTTCTTCGCCTCCCGCGCCGCCCGGCTGCTGCCCGCGTACTGGGCCGCGATCGTCCTGGTGACGGCGGTGTTCGCGCTGCCGGTGGTGGCGTACAAGGCCGTCTCGCCGAGCGACGCCCTGGTGAATCTGACGCTGATGCAGCAGCCGCTCGGTGTGGACCGCGTCCTCGGCGTCTGCTGGACCCTGTGGGCGGAGATCCGCTTCTACGCCCTGTTCGCCCTGTGCATCGTGCTGCCGGGAGCGAACCGGCAGCGCGTGATCCTCTTCTGCGCCTGCTGGACCCTGGCGGCGGCGGTCGCGCAGGGCGCACAGCAACCACTGCTGGACATCGTCCTGATGCCCGAGTACGCGCCGTTCTTCATCGGCGGCATCGGCCTGTATCTCGTGCACCGCGACCGGCGCGACGCGTACGCGTGGGGCATCGTGGCCGTGAGCTGGCTCATAGGACAGCACTACGCGGTGCGTGGCCTGTGGCACGCCGCTAACGCGCCCGGCTTCTCCTACCGCAGCGCCTACGGCATCATCCTGGTCGTCACCCTGGGCTTCCTCGCCGTCGCCGCGATCGCGCTGGGCCTGCTCGGCTGGGCGAACTGGCGCTGGCTGACCGTCGCCGGCGCGCTGACGTACCCCTTCTACCTCGTCCACGAACACCTGGGCTGGGTCGTCATACACGCCCTGCACCAAGGGCTGGACATACCGTCCTACGGCGTGTTCCTGCTGACGGTCGCCGCCATGCTGCTGCTGGCCTGGCTGCTCAACCGGTTCGTGGAGGAGCGGCTCACACCGAGGATCCGCAGGGCCCTGACGCGGCCACGGCCCGTCTGATCGCGTTCGGGAACGGTTGTTACCCGCTCGCCAGCGACAGCTTCACCGCGAAGCCGAGGAAGAGGGCTCCCGCCGCCGAGGTGGCCCCCGCCGACAGACGCCTGCGTCGGCGGAAGGCCGCCGCCAGGCGCGTACCGCTGAATATCAGCGCGGTGAGGTAGAGGAAGCTGGCGAGCTGGGCGAAGGCGCCGAGGACGACGAAGGAGAGCGCCGGGTAGCGGTAGGCCGGATCGACGAACTGCACGAAGAAGGCGACGAAGAACAGGATCGCCTTGGGGTTGAACAGGCTGACCACCAGGGCGCGGCGGTAGGGCCGCTCGACGGCGGCGGTGGCGGCGGCCGGGGCCTCCTCCACGCTCTTGTCCCGCCGGGTCCGCCACATCCCCCAGGCGGCGCGCAGCATCCCGATGGCGAGCCACGTCAGATACCCGGCCCCGGCGTACTTCACGATCCCGAACAGCACGGCGTTCGCCTTGAGCAGCGAGGCGACTCCGGCCGCGGACAGCGTCATCAGCACGGTGTCCCCGCACCACACACCGGCCGCGGCGGTGTATCCGGCGCGCACACCGCGCCGGGCGGCGACGGAGAGGACGTAGAGGGAGTTGGGGCCGGGCAGGAGCACGATCAGGACGAGTCCTGCCAGGTAGGTGGGGAGATCGATGACGCCGAACATGGACAGGAGTGTCGCACGGGGGTACGACAGTCCGGTTGGGGGTCCGGCGGGCGAGACGGTCAGCCGTCAAGGAGGGTGCCGACGGAGAGTTCTCCTTTTCCGGGCTCACTCTGCACGAGAGGAACCGGGGCGGCCGGATTCCGCTCCCGGTTCCTCATGCGGATGAAAATCCCGGCTCAGAAGGCATCGGAAGGGACGTAGGTGCCCCACACCTCGCGCAGGGCGTTGCAGACCTCGCCGACGGTGGCGCGGGCCTTGAGGGCGTTCTTCATCGGGTAGAGGACGTTGTCCTCGCCCTGGGCGGCCTTCTTCAGGTCCGCCAGCGCGGTGTCCACGGCCTGCTGGTCGCGTTCGGCGCGCAGCTTCGCCAGGCGTTCGGCCTGCTGGGCCTCGATCGCCGGGTCGACGCGCAGCGGCTCATAGGGCTCTTCCTCATCGAGCTGGAACCGGTTGACACCGACCACGACCCGCTCACCGGAATCGGTCTCCTGCGCGATGCGGTACGCGTTGCGCTCGATCTCCCGCTTCTGGAAACCGTGCTCGATCGCCGACACCGCGCCGCCGAGGTCCTCGACCTTGCGCATCAGCTCCAGCGTCGCGGCCTCGACCTCGTCCGTCATCCTCTCGATCACATAGCTGCCCGCGAACGGATCGACCGTCGCCGTCACGTCCGTCTCGTAGGCCAGGACCTGCTGCGTACGCAGCGCCAGCCGCGCGGACTTGTCCGTCGGCAGCGCGATCGCCTCGTCGAAGGAGTTCGTGTGCAGCGACTGGGTGCCGCCGAGCACCGCGGCCAGCCCCTGCACCGCCACCCGCACCAGGTTCACCTCCGGCTGCTGCGCCGTCAGCTGCACCCCCGCCGTCTGCGTGTGGAACCGCAGCATCATCGACTTCGGGTTCTCGGCCCCGAACTCCTCCCGCATCACCCGCGCCCAGATCCGCCGCGCCGCCCGGAACTTGGCGACCTCCTCCAGGATCGTCGTCCGCGCCACGAAGAAGAACGACAGGCGCGGCGCGAAGTCGTCCACGTCCATCCCGGCCGCGACCGCGGTGCGCACGTACTCGATGCCGTCCGCCAGGGTGAACGCGATCTCCTGCGCGGGCGAGGCCCCCGCCTCGGCCATGTGATAGCCCGAGATCGAGATCGTGTTCCACTTCGGCATCTCGGCCCGGCAGTACCTGAAGATGTCCGCGATCAGCCGCAGCGACGGCTTGGGCGGGAAGATGTACGTCCCGCGGGCGATGTACTCCTTCAGCACATCGTTCTGGATCGTGCCCGTCAGCTTCCCCGCCGGCACCCCCTGCTCCTCGGCCACCAGCTGGTACAGCAGGAGCAGCAGCGCCGCCGGAGCGTTGATCGTCATCGACGTCGACACCTTGTCCAGCGGGATCCCGCCGAACAGCACCCGCATGTCGTCGACCGAGTCGATGGCCACCCCGACCTTGCCGACCTCACCGTGGGCGATCGGCGCGTCGGAGTCGTGCCCCATCTGCGTCGGCAGATCGAAGGCGACCGACAACCCCATCGTCCCGTTGGCGATGAGCTGCTTGTACCGGGCGTTGGACTCCGTCGCCGTACCGAAACCCGCGTACTGCCGCATCGTCCACGGACGGCCCGTGTACATGCTCGGATACACACCCCGCGTGAACGGGTACGCGCCCGGATCACCCAGCTTCTCCGCCGCGTCCCAGCCCTCCAGGGCGTCCGGTCCGTACACCGGCTCGATGGGCAGCCCCGACTCCGACTCGCGCGTCATGGTGTGTGCCTCCGCGTTGCTTCGTCACCCGCTGGATGACCCGGCTTTGGTTACTCGCCAGTAGACGACTCTCGCCACGGACTGTAGTGGCGGGCGTGCGCCCCGTGGAGATCCGTCGGCTGGGACCTTGCTCACAACCATGCTCCTTGGTTCGGCGGCGGTCACGCAGGGGGAGCATCTCGGGGACGCGAGGGGACGCCGGAAAGCGGTGGGCCGGCGGAGGCGGGCACGGACAAGGGGGATCGGGCATGCGTACGGAGCACTGGGGACGATCGCTTGCCGCGGCGGCCGGGGTTGCCGCGCTCGTCGCGGGGGTCGCCGGCTGCACGGCACAGCCCCCGAACGCCCAAGGGGGTGACGGCAAGCGCCGCTCGCTGGTGCACATCGAGATCCCGCGGGCACCCTCCGGCACCGGCACCCGGGGCGCCACGCCCACCCCGAGGCCCCGGTCCGCGGCCGTACTGGCACGCGGGGACTCGGGCCTCCAGGTGCGCGAGCTCCAGGCCCGGCTGCGCCAGGTCGACTGGCTGTTCGACGGCCCGACAGGAACGTACGACGACCTCACCGAGAACGCCGTCAAAGGATTCCAGGGCAAGCGGGGCCTGCCGCCCACGGGCGAGGTGGACCCGGTCACCTGGCAGCGGCTGGTGACGATGACGCACCGGCCCGGGAAGTGGGAGCTGTATCTGATGGGCGGACAGCCGGCCGCCGCGCCGGACCCGCGCTGTCTGACGGGCCGGGTGCTGTGCATCAGCAAGGGCAGCCGGACGCTGCGCTGGATGATCGACGGACAGACGCTGTCGACGATGGCGGTCCGCTTCGGCACGCAGTACACACCCACCCGCGAGGGTGTGTTCCGGATCTACTGGAAGTCACGCCACCATGTGTCCACGCTCTACGACGCTCCCATGCCGTACGCGATGTTCTTCAGCGGTGGCGAGGCGGTGCACTACTCGTACGACTTCGCGGCGCGCGGATACGCCGGAGGCTCCCACGGCTGTGTGAACGTACGGGACGAGACCGCGATCGCGGCGCTGTTCGCCCAGGTGAGGACGGGCGACAAGGTGGTCGTCAGCTGGTGAGGGCGGCCTGCGGCGAACGTGTGGGGCGCGGGCGGGACCGGGGGAACGTGTCCCGCCCGCGCCGAAAGCACGAGCCGTGGGTACGGGGGGAACCCCGGCTCTGTGCGACGGCCGATGACCAGTCGGCTCACTCAGTACTGCGTCGCGGGGGCCAAAAGTGTCACACCCCGATGGAAGAAAATTCAAAAAACACGAAACCGCAGGTCAGGCGGGGTTGGGGGACGACAGGGCGGAGATCGGCGCAGGCGAGGCACCCGCCGGGTCGCCGAACAGACCGCTGGTGCCGGGCCGTATGTGACCGCCGCCGTCGCCGCCACCACCGTGGTCGCCGCCTTGGCCGTTCTCGCCGCCGCCGTCGCCGCTCCGGCCGTTACCATCCCGGCCGGATCCCTGGCCGCCGTCGCCGCCCGTGCGGTCCTCGCCGCCGCCGAGCACGCCCTTGCAGAAGGTCTTCACCCGGTCGCTGCCGCCGGCCGCGTCCTGGAGGGCGCGCAGCCGGTCACCCCGCAGTTCCCTGCCGACGGTCACCTCACGGCAGGACGAGCGCAGAGCGGTCCACCAGTCCCGGGTGTGGCCGGTCGGACGGTCGTCGCTCGAGCTCGCCGAGCCGCTCGCGGCGGGGCCGGCGCCCGCCTCCTCGCGCGAGGAACCGCCCGGCGTGGGCCCGCCGGCGTCCGGCGGCACGGATCCGCCGTCGGTCTCCGTCATGCCGGGGGTCGGCGAGAGCTTCGGCTGCGGCGGGGAGACGGCCGCCGAAACGGACGCCTCGGGTCCCGGCTCCCCCTGGAAGGGCGTTGGCAGGACTCCGGTTCCGGCCGCGACCGCGACTCCGCCGATCATCCCGGCGGCCAGCGCGGCGGCCAGTCCGAACCGCAGAGGGCGCCCCCAGCGGGTCCTTCGGCCGTTTGCGGCGGAACGCCCGAGGCATACCAGCCCGGCGTCGTCGGCCCGTGAGGCGGCATACGCGGGGTGAGGCCGGCCGAGTGCCCCGCGAGCCTGGTCCGCGCCGGTGCGCGAGGCCCGGAACGCGGCCAGCGCGGCGGCCTCGCCCGGCAGTTCCGCGCTGGTCGGCGCGGGTGCGGCGGCGAGCGCGGCCAGGGTTTCGGCAAGCCTTTCGGCCTGGTCCCTGGCGTCGTCGTCGACGGCCTCCAGCGGCTCTCCGCGCAGCAGACGCTCCGCCGCGTCGCCGTCCAGCCACCTGTACTGCTCGTCGGCCATCACATGTCCCTCTGCGTCCGCGAACGCATATGCGTCACACCGGCAGACGTCACCGCGTGCCTGTGCGTTCCACGTTGGGGGGGCATGGCGCCGAGCACGCCGGCCGATTCCGGATCCGTCTCCGGACCGGCGGCACCGATCAGTTCCGCGAGCCGTTTGAGGCCACGGTGGGCCGCGGTGCGGACGGCCCCGGGCCGCTTGCCGAGTGTCTCGGCCGCGGACTTGGCGTCGAGGCCCACGACCACGCGCAGCACCACGGCCTCCGCCTGGTCCTGCGGGAGCTGGGCGATGAGGTCGAGGGTACGGCCGGTGGCCAGGGCCTCTATGGCCTCGCCCGCCGTGTCGGACTCGGCCGCCTTGCCGGTCAGTTCCGTCTCGTCGCCGCCGATCGCGGGGCGGCGCCCGCGCATCCGTATGTGGTCGAGCGCGCGGTTGCGGGCGATCCGGGCCGCCCAGCCGCGGAACCGGTCGGCGTCGCCGCTGAACCGCTCCAGGTCCCGGGCGATCTGCAGCCATGCCTCGGAGGTGACGTCCTCCGCGTCCGGGTCACCGACCAGCGTCCGCACATATCCGAGCAGCCGTGGGTGTACGGCGCGGTACACGGTCCGGAACGCGGTCTCGTCCCCGGCCTGGGCCGCAAGCACCGCGGCCGTCAACTCCGCGTCGTCCCCCAGCACCCGAACTGCCCCTCTGTGCGCCTCAGCCCGCACGCTCCCGCGGACCGGGTTCTCGCTGTCGTGATTCCTCATCGTTCGTTGCGGTCTGCGGCCGCTCGAGATGTGCGGCGGATCCTCTCCCCCGATTTGCTGATCATCCGCGGTCGGCGCGAAAGGCACGTTACGACTTGAAACCACTCCACGTCCATGTCCGCACACCGCGCAACCAACCCGTGACGCGGCGGGGTGTGACACAAAACGCATCCACGGCGCTGTAGAGAGTACGGGCCGCCGCGCGGCCCGTACCGCGCGACGGCCGGGGCCTCTCCTGTGGGGGGTGGCGGCCCCGGCCGTTGCCATCGGTGCGCTGAACGAGCCCTTACGGGGGCGGCACGGACCGGCGTACGGGGTACGCGATTTCTCTATCTCTTCTTACCCGCGTGCGGCCTTGGCGGGCTTCGCGGACCTCGCGGACTTCTCGGGCGTGGCGGATCTCGCAGGCTTCCAGGGCTTCGGTGACGTGGTCGGCTTCGATGGCTTGGCGGACTTAGGTGACTTGCCTGATACGGGCCGCTTTCCCGGTTTGGCCTACTTCACGTGCTTCGGTGGCTTGGCGGACTTCGGCGGCTTGGCGGACTTCGGCGCCTCCTTCGCGGCCTTGTGGGCCGACCTGGCGGCGGCCTTGTCCGCTTTCCTCGCGGCCCTGGCCGCCGCTTCGGCGGACTTGCGGTCCGTCTTCCTGCGGGCCCCGGCCGCCTTCCCCGCAGATGCCGCCGGGCTCGGGGACGTATCCCGGTTCGCGCCCGTCTCGGCCTTCTCCCCCTCCGCGCCCGCGCCGCTGGTGCGCTCCGGCGTCCCCGGGTTCGCAGGCGCCTCCGAGGGGGCGGGCCGTGACGGCGCGGTGCCGTGCGGCAGTTCACCCATCGCCGCGACGGCCACTCCGCCCAGGGCCGCGCCGGACAGAAGGGCGGCGAGCAGCGTGCGCAGGCAACGGCCCGCATGACACCGGGCGCGCGGGCGCCAGTCCTCGCGCCGCCGAGTGCGCAGCGGCCGTGCGTCCTGCCGCTGTCTGCGGGCCTCCCGGAAGGCGGCGAGGGCCCGCGACTCCGCCTCCGGGTCGAGGCGCCGGGGCCGTAAGGCCGCGCGCAGGGCGTCGGCCGCGCGCGTCTCGGGGCCCGGGCGTACGGGAGGGCGGGCGGAGTACCCGCCACCGTGGCATCGCTCACCCATGACCGTGTCCGTCGCCGTCCCGTACCGCGCTCATTCCGACTCCCCCAGCGTCCCGGTGCCGTCTTCTGTCACACCCGGGGCGGCGAGTTCACGCGCGAGTCGTTTCAGGCCCCGGTGGGCGGCGGTGCGCACCGCGCCGGGGCGCTTGCCGAGGACCCGGGCGGCGGCGGGCGCGTCGAGGCCGACGACCACGCGCAGCAGCACCGCCTCCGCCTGGTCGCGCGGCAACCGGGCGACCAGTTCCAGGGCGCGTTCGGTGGACAGGGACTCCAGGGCCTGGTCGTGGGTGTCATGACGGCCGGGCAGTTGGAGCACGTCGCCGTCGAGGGCCGTGGAGCGGGGACGGACCTTCTGGCGGCGCAGATGGTCGAAAGCGCGGTGCCGGGCGATGGTCGCGGTCCAGCCGCGGAATCCGGCGCCGTCTCCCTTGAACCGACCGAGGTCACGGGCGATCTCCAGCCAGGCGTCGGACGCCACGTCCTCCGCGTCGTCGCCGACGAGGCCGCGCAGATAGCCGAGCAGCCCCGGCTGCACGATCCGGTACGCCGCCGCGAAGGCGGTCTCGTCCCCCTGCTGCGCCCGTGCGACGGCCGTGCCCAGCTCCCCGTCGTACGCCTGCGCGCGGCGGGGTTCCCCTCCCTGGCCCAACGCTGTCCTCGTTCGTGGCGAGTGGTCTGGCGTCCCCACACCGGGGCACTCCGGTCGTGCTCACGCCCCCAAGGTCATCAGCGTCGGCCGGCACATAAACGTCACTGGCCGTCAGGAGCCGGGGCTTGCGACTGCTCTGAAGGCGCCGGTGCGGCCGGGTGGACCGGTGCGGCCAAAGGGTGCCTGCGGCACGGATCCAGCCGTGTGGCCGGGTGGACCCGTGCGGCCGGAGGGTGACTGCGGCGCGGATCCCTGGGATGAGGCATGACGCGGCGCGCCGGCATCGGCTCGGGGGCCCGGGTCAGTGGAGGCCGTCCCCGGTCGCGTCCCGGCACAGCAGCCGCAGCGAGCCTTCGCCGTGGTAGCAGCGGCGGGCCTCGTCGATCGGGTCCCACAGCCGGCCGTCGGGGGTGCGCACCCAGTGGTCGCCGCCGCTCGTCCACCACTCGCCGCCGGTCAGCCGTACGACCACCTCGCCCGCATACGCGCCGAAGCCGCGCAGTGCGGTCCGCACCGCGTCGTAGGGCGCGCCCTGACCGCGTATCTCCTCGATCGTGCGATCCAGCCGCCACAGGCTCTGTGCCGAGTAGTCGAGCCGCAGCCGGGCGCCCTCGCGCAGGGTGGCGACGGCGTCGGCCGCCCAGCGCGCGGGCTTGGTGGCGGCGGAGGGCCTGGTCACCTCAGTTGCGTTCACATCCGGAAGAGCGCCCTGCCGACGGGAAACGTCACGCCCGCCGAAGGGGTTCCCCGACTCCGGCGCAGGACCGCCCCACCGCCGCACCGGATGGACACAGGATCCTTGCACGGCCGGGGGTTTGCGCGGCCGGGGCCCGTTGCGGTTACGACCGGCCGCGGGCGCGGCGGGAGACCACCGCCTGGAGCACGCGTCGTCCCTCGGCCGACACGTCACGGGCCTGCCGCAGTCCGGCCGTCCCGTGGTCGCCGAGCAATTCCAGGACGGCCATCTGGCGCCGCAGTTCGGCGGCCACCAGGGGCGACATGCCGTCCGTGCGGCCCTCGCGGTGGGCCGCCACCGAGGACTCGCCGTCCCCGTCGGCGGGGTCCAGCAGCTGGTGGATCCGCAACGCGTCGACCGAGCAGGCGTCGGCCCAGCGGCGCAGGCCGTCGACCGACGGCTCGGCGGGGACGCCGTCCAGCATCCGGCGGGCGAGTCGCGCGGCCTCGGCCTCGAAGGCGCACTCCGCCGCGGGGTCGTCCTCCTGGACCGCCTCCGCCCCCAGCCCGGCCCGCGCCTTGGCGAGCCGTTCCTCCCACTCGCGGCCCTCGACCAGGCTCGCCCACAGCGGACGCAGGATGTCGTCGTCGCCTCCCAGGAGGGGGACGCACCGATCCAAACAAGCCAGTCCGCTTGCCGCGAGTGCACGCTCGTCGGCCTGTGCGATCAGGTCCACCAGGCTCATGACGCCTCCTCGAAACCCACGACGGGGCGCCTCATCTCTACGGAGCCCGCACTTCCCCTTACTGCGTGCGACGGACCGGGAGTGTCACAGATCTTCGCCCCACCGTGCCGGTCGGGCGCAGGCCGAAACCCCGAAGAGACCGAGCAGGTGTTTTCGGCCAAATACGCGCCCGGTTCCGTCGCCGGGTACCGAATAGACCACAGCGAAACCGGGCGCGCGCCCGGAATGCAGCATTCCGGCGGGCCGGATGTCCGTCCCCACCGGGCCGGACACCCGCCGGACCTCATCCCAGACGGTCCGCCAGCTGCCGGAACTGCGCCCACGACAGCGCCGGCGTGCGCGGGTCCCACAGCTTCTGGACCAGCGCCCGCAGCGGCATCCGGATCCCGGCCGCCACCTGGTCCTGGGTCTGCGCGTTCGGGACGTCGCCCCACACCGCGAACACTCCGCCGAGGATCTGCCCGTCGTACTGCGCGGGCACCGCCGTCGTGCCCCGGACCACCCGCGGTGTCCACTGCTCGTAGATCCGCCGGCCGGTGGGGTAGACGAAGGTCTGCGGCTGGCCGAGCACGTAGTAGAGGTACTCGTCGTTGTAGTTGATCAGCTGCCGGCCCGCGCTCAGGTAGGTCACCGGCTCCCGGGCGCCGATCTCCTTGCCGGTCCAGTACGCGACCTGGAGGTCCTTGGCCGGTGTCACCGCGCTCGAGCCGTAGAAGCCGTCGTTCCAGGCGCGCATGGTGCGGCCGTGGCCGCGCATCACGTTCGCCCGGTCGTTGAGCCAGCCGGTCGCGAGGTCCGCGACCCCCGCCCCCGGGCCGTACTTCGCCCGCGCGGCGGCGACGAGCTGCGGGAAGGAGGCGGACGGGTTCGCCACCGTGAGCGCCAGGTACTCGTCGGCGCCGAGGTGCCAGAAGGGAGCCGGGAACACGCCCGCGTACTCGTTCAGGAGGTCGTCCACGATCTTCGCGGCGGCCGGTTTGGAGATGTCGACCGCCCCGCGGAAGGTGACGCCGGAGGCGTTGCGCAGCTGGAGGTCGGGGTGCGCGGCGATCACGGCGCCCAGATGGCCGGGCGAGTCTATTTCGGGGACGACGGCGATGTGCCGGCTCGCGGCGAGATCGACGATCCCCTTGACCTCCGCCTTGCTGAGATGCTGCGCGGACACGATCTCCGGGTGCGTGGAGGACTCGATACGGAAGCCCTGGTCGTCGGAGAAGTGCAGGCCGATCTCGTTGTACTTCAGGTCGCCCAGTTCCCGGATGCGGTCCTCGATCCACCCGGCCGTGTAGTACTTGCGGGCGATGTCGAGCATGAGGCCGCGCCGGGACTTGGCCGGCGCGTCACGGACGACACCCTCGGGCGCGGTACCACCGCCGTGCACCTCCTGCTTGAGGGTGCGGGTGCCGTAGAAGACCCCGGCCTCGCCCGGACCGGTGATCCGGACCCGCCCGTTCTGGACGGTCAGGACATACGACTCCTGGTCGCCGCTCCCGGTCACGTCCAGCTCCACATCGCCGGCGCGTGCGCCGGTCTGTCCCCCGTACGCCACCCCCAGTTCCCCGGCCAGCAGCCGCCCCTCGTCGGCCAAGGAGGCGTCGTCCACGACCACCCGGGCCCCGGAGGCCGGCCGCCAGCCCGGACCGCGGGCGGGGGCGAACTCACGGACGGCCGGGATGGTGCGGGGCGCCTGCGAGAGGGGGTAGGTCCGGGTCGGGGACGGGGTCGCGGCGGGGGTGCCCGCCGTGGTCCTGGAGCCGGGAGGTGTGCCGCCGCCGGACGGCCACAGCGCCACGGCCGCCGCGACCGCGCCGGCGGCGACGACTCCGGCACCCAGCAGCAACCAGTTGCGCCTCGAGTGCGTCTCCCCTTCGGGAACCCGCCGCCTCCGGCCGGTCACCGCGCTGCACCTCGCACCACACCCGCGCACGGCCACATCGTGCCCGTAGGCCTCAGCTCCACGTCAGGCACCACACCCGCACGTATTGGCTGCATTCGGTCCACTTTCGACACCATCGACCACACGCTACCCACCTCCACGCATCCATCCCTCTTTGTCCCTTCCGAACCTACGACCCCGGCCGCTTCCACTCGTCCACAGAACGCCCCCCGGCTCTCCCGTTCGGGTGAAATACGGACAGGCGCTGGACGCCCGCCGGAGTGCCGTCGGTAACGTGACGGCGCGTTCCCCCACCCCCTGCCGCCCGCACGTGACGTCCGCACGACGCCACGCCCGCCCTCGCCGAGGACCCACGCTGCCCGCGCACCGTCTCCCACGCCTCCCCGGCCCCACCGCCCTGCCGGGGCAACAGCGCCCCCCGGTGCCCACCGGCCTGGAGCGGTTCAACACCGCACCCGCCGACGGGGCCCGCCATGCCCTCCTGGCCTGCTGCCGCAGTCTGCGCTGGGTGCACCGCGTCGCCGAGCACCGCCCCTACCCGGACGTGGACTCCCTGCTCGCCGCGGCCGACGAGGCGGCCTACGACCTGTCGCCCGCGGACGTCGCCGAAGCCCTGGCGGGCGAGACGCTCACCCTGCTCCCCGACGGCGCCTACTCCGCGGCCCACACCGCCCTGAGCGCCGCACACGCGGCCTACGAGAGCAGATTCGGTCATGTGTTCGTCATCTGTCTGGACGATGTGACCCCGGACGAGTCCGCCGACCTGATACTCGCCACCATCCGGTCACGATTGGCGAACGATCAGGAGGAGGAACGCCTGCTCGCGGCCGAGGAACTGCGCCGCCTGGCGAAGGGCAGACTGGCCCGCCTCGTCCGGGATCCGTCGGACCGGCCTGTGGCGGAGCACGCCCAATAGCCCGTCCGTGCTCGTTTGATTGCCGGTTTGATCACATCGGCAGGGGCGCCGTAAGCGTTCCGACAGCACGTCGCTACGATGCTGGGGGCCGGTGGACCGTACCCGGCCGGGCCCGACCGACACAGAAGCCGGCGCGGCCCTAGTCCCCGCTCCCGGAGGGTTCTTCCGTGCCGGCTGGAACGCTGTACCGCGGCCGGGAAGGAATGTGGTCCTGGGTGGCTCACCGAGTCACCGGCGTCCTCATTTTCTTCTTCCTGTTCGTACACGTGCTGGACACCGCTCTCGTGCGTGTCTCTCCCGAGGCCTACGACAAGGTCGTGGCCACGTACAAGTCGCCGATCGTCGCCGTGCTGGAGTACGGCCTGGTCGCCGCCATCCTCTTCCACGCGCTGAACGGCCTGCGGGTCATCGCCGTCGACTTCTGGTCGCAGGGCCCGCGCTACCAGAAGCAGATGCTCTGGACGGTCGTCGGCCTCTGGGTCGTGCTGATGCTCGGGGCCATCTACCCCGTCCTCGGCCACGCCGCTCGTGAAG
The DNA here is from genome assembly GCF_044753645.1 of Streptomyces sp. NPDC093261. Classification (NCBI taxonomy): domain Bacteria; kingdom Bacillati; phylum Actinomycetota; class Actinomycetes; order Kitasatosporales; family Streptomycetaceae; genus Streptomyces; species Streptomyces sp. NPDC093261. The sequence continues at coordinate 323,889 of NZ_JBIVNO010000002.1, read as the reverse complement.
TGTTCGGGAGCTGACGCGTATGTCCACGACTGAAACCACCGCCTCCGGCATCGGCCCCGTCGAGGGTGCCCCGCTGTACGACGTCGACAACCCGGCGCCGCTCATCGAGCCGCCCCGCAAGCGGACGAAGAAGACCCCCAAGTCGACCCGCGGCAACTTCGAGATGTACGGCTGGCTGTTCATGCGCCTGTCCGGCATCGTCCTGGTCGTCCTGGTCCTCGGCCACCTGCTGATCCAGCTCGTCCTCGACGGCGGCGTGACCAAGATCGGCTTCGCCTTCGTGGCCGGCCGCTGGGCCTCCCCGTGGTGGCAGGTCTGGGACCTTGCCATGCTGTGGCTCGCCATGCTGCACGGCGCCAACGGTCTGCGTACGGTCATCAACGACTACGCCGAGCAGACGAGCACTCGCCTGTGGCTGAAGGGCCTGCTGTATACCGCCACGGTGTTCACCATCCTGCTGGGCACGCTGGTGATCTTCACCTTCGACCCGAACATCCGCTAGGCACGGGGCTGCGAGAATCATGAAGATCCACAAGTACGACACCGTCATCGTCGGCGCGGGTGGCGCCGGCATGCGCGCGGCCATCGAGTCGACGAAGCGCAGCCGCACCGCCGTGCTGACCAAGCTCTACCCGACCCGCTCCCACACGGGCGCCGCGCAGGGCGGCATGGCCGCCGCGCTGGCCAACGTGGAGGAGGACAACTGGGAGTGGCACACCTTCGACACGGTCAAGGGCGGTGACTACCTGGTCGACCAGGACGCCGCCGAGATCCTCGCGAAGGAGGCCATCGACGCGGTCCTCGACCTCGAGAAGATGGGCCTGCCGTTCAACCGGACGCCCGAGGGAAAGATCGACCAGCGCCGCTTCGGCGGGCACTCCCGCAACCACGGCGAGGCCCCGGTCCGCCGCTCCTGCTACGCGGCCGACCGCACAGGCCACATGATCCTCCAGACGCTGTACCAGAACTGCGTCAAGGAGGGCGTGGAGTTCTTCAACGAGTTCTACGTCCTGGACCAGCTGATCACCGAGGTCGACGGCATCAAGAAGTCGGCCGGTGTTGTGGCCTACGAGCTGGCGACGGGCGAGATCCACGTCTTCCAGGCGAAGGCCGTGATCTACGCCTCCGGCGGCACCGGCAAGTTCTTCAAGGTGACGTCGAACGCGCACACGCTCACGGGTGACGGCCAGGCGGCGGTGTACCGCCGCGGTCTGCCGCTGGAGGACATGGAGTTCTTCCAGTTCCACCCGACCGGCATCTGGCGCATGGGCATCCTCCTCACCGAGGGTGCGCGCGGTGAGGGCGGCATCCTCCGCAACAAGGACGGCGAGCGCTTCATGGAGAAGTACGCGCCCGTCATGAAGGACCTGGCGTCCCGTGACGTCGTGTCCCGCGCCATCTACACGGAGATCCGCGAGGGCCGGGGCTGCGGCCCCGAGGGCGACCACGTCTACCTGGACCTCACCCACCTCCCGCCGGAGCAGCTGGACGCCAAGCTGCCCGACATCACCGAGTTCGCCCGGACGTACCTCGGCATCGAGCCCTACACGGACCCGATCCCGATCCAGCCGACCGCGCACTACGCGATGGGCGGCATCCCGACGAACGTCGAGGGCGAGGTCCTGGCGGACAACACCACCGTTGTCCCGGGCCTGTACGCGGCCGGCGAGGTCGCCTGCGTGTCGGTCCACGGCGCGAACCGCCTCGGCACCAACTCGCTGCTGGACATCAACGTCTTCGGGCGTCGGGCGGGTATCGCCGCGGCGGAGTACTCGCAGAAGGCGGAGTTCGTCGAGCTGCCCGAGGACCCGGCGGAGCTGGTGGTCTCGCAGATCGAGCGGCTGCGGTCGTCGACGGGCACCGAGCGCGTGGCGGAACTGCGCCGCGAGCTGCAGGAGACCATGGACGCGAACGTCATGGTCTTCCGCACCGAGCAGACGATCAAGACGGCCGTCGAGAAGATCGCCGAGCTCAGGGAGCGCTACAAGAACGTGGCGATCCAGGACAAGGGCAAGCGGTACAACACGGACCTGCTGGAGGCCATCGAGCTGGGCAACCTGCTCGACCTGGCCGAGGTCATGGCGGTGTCCGCGCTGGCCCGCAAGGAGTCCCGCGGCGGTCACTACCGCGAGGACTACCCCAACCGCGACGACGTCAACTTCATGCGCCACACCATGGCGTACCGCGAGGTCGGCGACGACGGCACCGAGTCCATCCGTCTCGACTACAAGCCGGTCGTCCAGACCCGCTACCAGCCGATGGAGCGTAAGTACTGATGGCTACCCCTGTTCTGGACAAGGCCGAGGCGGAGTCCACGGCCTCCCCGTACATCACCGTCACCTTCCGGATCCGCCGCTTCAACCCGGAGGTCTCGGCGGAGGCGACCTGGGAAGACTTCCAGCTGGAGATCGACCCGAAGGAGCGCGTCCTCGACGGTCTGCACAAGATCAAGTGGGACGTGGACGGCACCCTGACGTTCCGTCGCTCCTGCGCGCACGGCATCTGCGGCTCGGACGCCATGCGGATCAACGGCAAGAACCGTCTGGCCTGCAAGACGCTGATCAAGGACATCAACCCCGAGAAGCCGATCACGGTCGAGCCCATAAAGGGCCTCACGGTCCTCAAGGACCTGATCGTGGACATGGAGCCGTTCTTCCAGGCGTACCGGGACGTGATGCCCTTCCTGATCACGAAGGACACCAACGAGCCGACACGCGAGCGCCTGCAGTCGCCCGAGGAACGCGAGCGCTTCGACGACACCACGAAGTGCATCCTGTGCGCCGCCTGCACGTCCTCGTGCCCGGTGTTCTGGAACGACGGGCAGTACTTCGGCCCGGCGGCGATCGTCAACGCGCACCGCTTCATCTTCGACTCGCGCGACGAGGCCGGCGAGCAGCGTCTGGAGATCCTCAACGACAAGGACGGCGTGTGGCGCTGCCGCACGACGTTCAACTGCACGGACGCCTGCCCGCGTGGAATCGAGGTGACCAAGGCGATCCAGGAGGTGAAGCGAGCGCTGATCACGCGCCGCATCTGAGGCCTTCCTTCCGGTACGCCGCCGAGGGCCCCGTTTCCGCTGGGAACGGGGCCCTCGGGCGTTTGGGCCACGATCGGGTGAAGCGTCGTGATCGGGACACTCCCGGCCTCGCCCGCCTACGATGATGCTCTCGACGCCGGCCCCCGGGAGGCACCCGATGTCAGCAGCAGCCAAGGTCACCCTGGACGTCACCGAGATCCTCGACGCGGGGCGGCGCAAGCAGGAGGACTAGGCTCTCTCCTCGTGCCCACCAAGTCCGAGCAGACCCGCGCCCTGATCCTCGAGACGGCGATGCGGCTGTTCCAGGAGCGCGGCTACGACAAGACGACCATGCGGGTGATCGCCCAGGAGGCCGGGGTCTCCGTGGGCAACGCGTACTACTACTTCGCCGGCAAGGAACACCTGATCCAGGGTTTCTACGACCGGATCGCCGCCGAGCATCAGGAAGCCGTCCGGCAGGTCCTGGCCGAGGAGACCGATCTGGAGGCGCGGCTCGCCGGTGTGCTGAAGGCATGGCTGGACATCGCCACGCCGTACCACGAGTTCGCGGTGCAGTTCTTCAAGAACGCCGCCGACCCGGACAGCCCGCTCAGCCCGTTCTCCCCCGAGTCTGAGCACGCGCGCGCGGAGGCCATCAGCGTCCACAGGCAGGTGCTCCGCGGCGCGAAGACCAAGGTGCCCGAGGAACTGCGGGACGTGCTGCCCGAGTTGATGTGGCTGGCACAGATGGGGCTCGTCCTGTACTGGGTCTTCGACCGGACCGAGGGGCGCGAGCGCAGCTACCGGCTGGCCGAACGCGGCGCCCGGCTCACCGCCCGGAGCGTCTCGCTGGCCCGGTTCCGGGTGCTCAGGCCGCTCGTCCACGAGGTGCACGAGCTGTTCACGGACTTCCTGCCGGGGATGACGAAGGCGCTTCCGGACCCCGCCGGGCGGACGAGGGCGCCCGCCGCGGACGGGCGCCCCTGAGCGCTCAGATCCAGCCCAGCCGCCACAGCCGGAAGACACCGGTGCCGTCCGACAGATACTGTCCGCCGCCGACGTCCTCGCTGCTGACCACGTACTCCTTGCGCTGCCACAGGGGGATCAGCGGCACGTCCTGGGCCACGATCTCCTGCATCCGCCGGAAGTCGTCGGAGGTGCGGCTGCGGTCCGAGTAGCGCTGGCTGTCCAGGATGAGACGGTCGACTTCCCTGTTGCTGTAGCCGTTCTTCATGCTGCTGCCGGTGCCGACGAGCGGGGCGCCGAAGGTGTCCGGGTCGGGGAAGTCCGCGACCCAGCCGATGGCGTACGCGTCGAGCCTGCCGCTCGCGTACCGCTTCTGGAAGTCGGTCCACTCGTAGCCCTTGGTGTCCACCGTGAACAGGCCGCTCGCCTCCAGCTGCTGCTTGAGTTCGGCGGCCTCCTCGGCGGCGGCACCGCTGCCGTTGGCATAGCCGTAGGTGAAGTGCACGGGCAGGTGCGCGCCCGCGGCGAGGAGCAGAGCGCGGGCCTTGTGCGCGTCGGGCTTGGCGTAGGCGTCGAAGAAGGACGTGGTGTGGCCGGTGATACCCGCCGGGATCAGCGAGCACAGCGGGTCGGTGGTGCCCTCGTACACCTTGCTGACCAGTTCCTCGCGGTTGATCAGCAGGGCGAGGGCCTGGCGGAAGGGGCGGTCGTGCAGCGGTGATCCGGCGGCGGTGTTCAGCACCAGGTTGCGGATCTCGGCGCTGTCGGTCTCGCTGACGCGCTGGGCGGGATCGCTGGGCGAGAGCCCGGCGAGCACGGAGGGCGGCAGCTGACGCGTGGCGACGTCGATGTCCTTCGCCTTCCACGCCTTCTCCAGGGCGCCCGGGTCGGCGTAGTAGCGCAGCACGACGGGCCGCCCGGTGTCCTTCACATCGCCCTGGTAGTGCGCGTTGGGCGCGAGGACGGCCTCCTTGTCCTTGGTGTACGACGTCAGGGTGTACGGGCCGGTCCCGTCGGCGCCGCTGTCCTTGCGCAGCGCGCCGCTCGGGTACTTGGTGCGGTCGACGATCGAGCCGGCGCCGGTGGCCACCTTGAACGGGAACGTCGCGTCGGGCGACGACAGATGGAAGGTGACCGTGAGCCCGTCGGCGTCGACCGAGTGAAGCGTCTCCAGCAGGCTCGCGGGGCCGACGTCGGAGTTGATGCGCTTGACCCGGTCGAAGGAGTACTTGACGTCCTCGGCGGTCATGGTGCGCCCGTCCGGGAACTTCAGGTTCCTGCGGAGGGTGCAGCGGTAGGTCCTGAGATCCGTCCCCTCGAAGGCGCAGTCCTGGGCGGCGTCCGGCACGGGGGCCACGCCGTCGGGTTCGAAGGTCAGCAGCGACTGGAAGACATTGCTGTACAGCGCCCAGGACCCGGCGTCGTACGCACCCGCCGGATCGAGTGACGTGACGGCGTCCGCCGTGCCGACCGTGATGGTCTTGCCGGTGCTGTCCTTGGCCGGCAGCAACTGCCACCCACCCACTCCCACGCCCGCCAGTACCAGCACGGTCGCGAGAATCCGCATGCGAACCGATCGCATCGGCGCCCCTCCCCAGGCCCTCAGCGCATGCCACTCCCCTGTGGCGCGGATCACCTAATCACAGGTGTTTCACCTGGGGGAAGAGGCATTTGTCGAGATGGGAAAGAACTTACCGAGGGGTTGTTTCAGCCCGGTATCGCCACTGGTGAAGCCCTTGCCGTCCGCACCGGGCGCGGCGGGGTCGATCGTTCCCTGGTCCGGGCGGCGCGTTCGAAGGCGGCTGTGACGGCCGGGAAGGCGCAGGCGACCGGAGTGGCCTGACCATCCGCGTCGACCCCATCACGCCTGACCGACTGACTCACCCACGAGTCATTTCCGCGTCAGGCCCAGCAGTCGCCCGTGCCGGGCACACCACGCAGAAGCCCCGCCAGGCCGAACCTGACGGGGCTTCGGGTTTGCTGCGCGCACCACTCGAGGCGGGCACGGGAGCCGGGCGCTCCGGCTCGCTCGGCGACCAGCGCCGCGACCATCGGCACCGGTCCGGCGAGGAGCACGGCCGTGCCGGTACGGCGGGCGGGGCCCGGGCCGCGGGTGGTGTCGCGGACCAGCCGGCGCCACGCGTACCAGTGCAGCGCCGTGAACACGGCCAGGACGGCCACGGCGACCAGGAGCAGGACGACAACCGCCGTGTGGCCGTACTCCGTTACGGCGTTCGTCTATGGCGTTCGTCGCAGCGCGCGCAGTCCGCGCAACCCGATGACGCCGATGACTGTCCCCAAGACAAAGGAGACGACGGCGAGCGTCAGATGGACCCAGAAGTACGCCGTCGGATTCCCCGCGTCGTCGAACGCGAGTCCGCTGCCGTCCTTCCACAGGTTCTTGACGAAAGTGATCCATATGACCCAGCTCCACACCCCGAAGGCGAGCAGGAACCAGGAGATGGGGCGGCTGAGTTTCACAAGACCGGGCCTTTCCTCACTGCGCCGGGCACCCGGGGCCGAGCCGACCGGCCGGGGGTCCGGGGGTGGTTCCCCGGATCAGCACAGCATGAGCCCAGTATCGCCGCTCTCCCAAGGCCGCTCGTCCAGGGGTGTGCGGTATCGGCTGGGACCGGCCGGGACTTCCACTCGCGCACCCGGTACGTTCGCGACCGTGTCCGCCTTGAAGAAGATCGCCCGGCGCCGCCTGCCGATCGCCTCCGCCGCCGTGTTGTCCCTCTCGCTCGCCGCACCCACGACCGCGTTCGCGGCCCCGCGCAGCCCGGCCGGGTCCCCCTCGGCCACGCCTCCGGCGGTGATGTCCACGGTCGGCGGCACGTTGCTGGGCCGGCCGGGCACCCAGGTGAACCTGGGCAGCGGCGCCCCGGTGCTCCCGAAGGACCTCACCGCCCGCTCCTGGATCGTCGCCGACGCGGAGTCGGGTGACATCCTGGCCGCCCACAACGCGCACTGGCGGCTGCCCCCGGCGAGCACGCTGAAGATGCTGTTCGCCGACACCGTGCTGCCCAGGTTCCCCCGGACCGAGACGCACAAGGTGGTCGCCTCCGACCTGGCGGGCATGGGCTCCGGGTCCAGCATGGTCGGGATCAAGGAGGGCGAGACCTACACCGTCCACGATCTGTGGCTCGGTGTCTTCCTGCGCTCCGGCAACGACGCCGTGCACGTGCTGTCCGCGATGAACCACGGTGTCGCGCAGACGGTCCGGGACATGCAGGCGCACGCGGAGGAGTTGCGGGCCCTCGACACGCATGTCGTCAGCCCGGACGGCTATGACGAGCCCGGGCAGGTCTCGTCGGCGTACGACCTGACGCTGTTCGCCCGGTCCGGGCTCCAGAAGAAGGATTTCCGGGAGTACTGCTCGACGGTGCGGGCCGAGTTCCCGGGCGCGACCACGAAGAAGAAGGGCAAGACGACCCGCGGGTCCTTCGAGATACAGAACACCAACCGGCTGCTGGCGGGGGACTTCGACATCACCCCCTACCGGGGCATAGCGGGCGTGAAGAACGGCAACACCACCAACGCGGGCGCCACCTTCACGGGGGTCGCGGAGCGCAACGGCAGGGTGCTGCTCGTCACGGTGATGAACCCCGAGAAGAAGGATCACAACGAGGTCTACCGGGAGACGGCCCGGCTGTTCGACTGGGGTTTCAGCGCGGCCGGAAAGGTCAGGCCCGTGGGCGAGCTGGTCGCCCCCAAGGGCGCCGGGGCGAGCCCCCAGGGCGGCGGCGGAGCGACCCCCGAGGGGGGCAGGGGTGCGGGGAGCGCCAAGCCGGGGGCCGCCGCGGCGAAGAGCGGCGGCTCCAGCGGGGTGGGGGTGGCGCTCGCCATCACCGGCGGCGTGCTCGCCCTGCTCGCCGCGGGTGTCTTCCTGGTCAACCGCCGCTGGCCGCTGCCCGATCTGGTACGTCGCCGGACGCGCCCCTGACCTCGTCGGTCCCGCTGCTGCGCGTCGCCGTCCAGGCGGCGCAGAACAGCACGAGTTTCGCGGTGAAGTTGATCCACAGCAGCAGCGCGACCGGCACCCCGAAGGCCCCGTACATGCTCTTCGAGGCGACGCCCTGGATATAGCCGCTGAGCAGCAGCTTGAGCAGTTCGAAGCCGACCGCGCCGATCAGCGCGGCGACCAGCAGCCGGCGCCGTGGGGGCTCCACGCCGGGCAGCAGGGTGAGGACGTACAGCAGGACCAGGAAGTCGGCGAGGACGGCGACGGCGAAGGCGGCGATCCGCAGCAGCACACTGCCCCAGCCGCCCCTGTCGAGGCCCAGCTCCCCGGCCATCCAGTCGACCAGGGCCGTGGCGACGGCGGAGAAGGCGATGGTCACCAGGACCGCGCCGCCCAGGCCGATGAGCACCACACCGTCCTTGGCCTTGGCCAGCACCGGGTTCTCGTCGCTGTCGGGCAGCTCCCACACCGCGCGCAGACAGTCCCGGATCTGGCCGACCCAGCCGATGCCGACGAGGAACAGGGTGGCACCGGCGATGAGGCCGACGGTGCCGGCGCTCTGGACCAGGCCGTGGATGTCGAGCTGGTCGGAGATGCCGGGGAACTGTTCGGCGACCTTGCCCTGGAGCTTGTTCTGCCGGTCCACGCTGAGGGTCGCGGCGGCGATCGCGGCGGCGACGGTGAGCAGCGGGAAGAGCGCCACGAAGCTGACGAACGTCATGGCGGCCGCGAGCCGGGTCCACTTCACGCGGACGAGGCGTTCGTAGGCGCGCCAGGCGTGCGTGGCCATCAGCCGGACGACCAGCGGCCCGATGCCGGGGAGTCTCTTCAGCCAGTCCATGATCAGACGCTCCCCTCGTGCCCTTCACCGCCCCCCGGCGTACTCAGACTTCCCCGTATCACCCATTTCAGTGAGCGGCACCGTCGAGTGGGGATATGGAGAGGGTATGCCCCTTTCGCAACGCTACGGTCACGGTCATGCCTGCCCACAAGGACGCTTTCAGCACTCCCCGTTCCCTGCTGATCCTCGGCGGCACGTCCGAGATCGCGCTGGCCACCGCCCGCCGCCTCATCACCCGGGGCACCCGGACCGTCCGGCTGGCCGGCCGCCCCTGCCCCGAGCTGGAGAGGGCCGCCGGACATCTGCGCGGGCTCGGCGCCGACACCGTCACCGTCGCCTTCGACGCGCTGGATGTGGAGTCCCACGAGAGCGCGCTCGGCAAGGTGTTCGCGGAAGGGGCCGTCGATCTGGTGCTGCTCGCGTTCGGCGTGCTCGGCGACCAGGCGACCGACGAGCGCGACCCGGTGGCCGCGGCACGCGTCGCGCAGACCAACTACACGGGCGCGGTCTCGGCGGGCCTGGTGTGCGCCCGGGCGCTCCAGACTCAGGGCCGCGGCTCGCTGGTGGTGCTGTCGTCGGCCGCCGGTGAGCGCGCCCGCCGCTCTGACTTCATCTACGGCTCCAGCAAGGCCGGCCTCGACAGCTTCACGCAGGGCCTCGGCGACGCGCTCCACGGCACGGGGGCGCACGTCATGGTCGTGCGCCCCGCGCCCCTGAGGCGGCGCGGGGTGGGCGCGCGCGACCAGGGGCCGCTGACCACGAGCCCGGAGGAGGTCGCCACGGCGATCGAGCTGGGGCTGCGGAGGCGGTCGGAGGTCGTGTGGGTGCCCGGGGTGCTGCGCCTGGTGATGTCGGCCCTGCGGCATCTGCCGAGGGCGCTGTTCCGGCGGCTGCCGCTCTAGGTCTGGTCACAGGGCCGCTCTGTTGCCCGGAGGCCTTCCACAATCCGCAAAGAGGCGATGTTCTGGCCAACTTCAGGCAACTTTTGTGACCGCTGGGCGAGGCGAAGCCCTAGGAGGGCAGACTCTCCCATCAGCAGATTCGATCACTCGTCCACGGGGGAGAGGGAAGGTTTCGTCATGTTGACCAGTACTCACACCTCTCACGCGAACCACACTCACCAGCACGGCGCCGGGTGCGGCCACGTGGCTGTGCCACACGGCGACCATGTCGACTACGTGCACGACGGGCATCTGCACCGGCTCCACGAGGACCACACCGACGAGTGCGAGCCCACGGCTCACGCCGTCCACCAGGACCACGGCCACCAGCACCAGCCTGGTTGTGGGCACGTCGCCGTGCCGCATGGCGACCACATGGACTACATCCATGACGGGCACCGTCACGCCCAGCACGAGGGGCACTGGGACGACCACTGACGACTGAACAGCGAAGCCTCCCGCCGTCGCGGGGGGGCTTCGATGTCTGCTCCGCCGGCGCCAGGGGAAGCAAGCCGCCGAGTGAGCTTGTCCCGCCTCGATGTGGCGTTCGAACACCACACTCCGGCACCACACCCCGGTTTCACGACCCTCGGCTCCGCCGCGCCGTCGGCCGCGATCTCCGCCTCGCTCGGGCCCTTCCCCCCTGGCTGCCGGGGCGGGAGACGGAGCCTCAGCGGGCTGCACGCCTATGGGGCCGGCCTAGGCCTGGTGGGCGGGGAGGCCGGCGTCCTTGGTCGGGGCGGTGGCCTGGGGCGGCACCACCGCGCTCCCGAACGGGAACTCCCGCAGCTTGCCCCAGACGCCGTCCGGGCCCTGCTCGTACAGGGCGAAGCCCGTGCACGGCCACTCGGCCTCGTAGCCGGACAGCTCCTCGTACGCCCGGTCCATGGAAGCCTCGTCGATCCCGTGCGCCACCGTGACATGCGGGTGGTACGGGAACAGCAGTTCACGTGCCACCGGCCCGGAGGCGTCGCGGACCTGCTTCTGAAGCCAGGCGCACTCCTCCGCGCCCTCGACGACCCGCACGTACACCACGGGCGACAGGGGCCGGAAGGTGCCCGTCCCGCACAGCCGCATCGGGAAGGGGCGCCCGGCCGCCGCGACATCGACGAGGTGCGCCATGATCGCGGGCAGCTCGGCGGCGTCGACCTCCGTCGGCGGCAGCAGGGTGACGTGCGTGGGGATGCCGTGAGCCGCGGCGTCGCCGAAGCCCGCGCGCAGCTCCTGGAGCAGGCTGCCGTGAGGCTCCGGGACCGCGATCGACACACCGATCGTTACGGTCCCCACGTCGTCTCCTGTCGTCGTGTTGGTGTGCGTGGCCCGCGGCGGTAGGGGCTGCCGCCACGGTGTTCGCTTTCCGACTGTACGACCACGCCCTGCCGTCGGGCAGGCACAGTCAGAGTGGAGTGCAGCACTCCACGGCGCGTCGGGGCACGGGGCGGGTCAGTGCTTGGCAGGCAGGAAGCCCACCTTGTCGTACGCCTGGGAGAGGGTCTCCGCCGCGACGGCACGCGCCTTCTCCGCACCCTTGGCCAGGACCGAGTCGAGGGTCTCGGGGTCGTCCAGGTACTGCTGGGTGCGCTCCCGGAACGGCGTCACGAAGTCGACCATGATCTCGGCGAGGTCCGTCTTGAGCGCGCCGTAGCCCTTGCCGTCGTAGCGCTGCTCCAGGTCGGCGACCGGGGTGCCGGTGAGGGTCGAGTAGATGGTCAGCAGATTGCTGACGCCCGGCTTCTCCTCCCGGTCGAACCGGATCACGGTGTCCGTGTCCGTGACGGCGCTCTTGACCTTCTTGGCGGTGGCCCTCGGCTCGTCGAGCAGGTTGATCAGACCCTTCGGCGTCGACGCCGACTTGCTCATCTTGATCGACGGGTCCTGGAGGTCGTAGATCTTCGCCGTCTCCTTGAGGATGTACGGCCGCGGGATCGTGAAGATCTCGCCGAAGCGGCCGTTGAAGCGCTCGGCCAGGTCGCGGGTGAGCTCGATGTGCTGGCGCTGGTCCTCGCCGACCGGCACCTCGTTCGCCTGGTACAGCAGGATGTCGGCGACCTGGAGGATCGGGTACGTGAACAGGCCCACGCTCGCGCGGTCGGCGCCCTGCTTGGCGGACTTGTCCTTGAACTGGGTCATCCGGCTCGCCTCGCCGAAGCCGGTGAGGCAGTTCATGACCCAGGCGAGCTGGGCGTGCTCGGGGACATGGCTCTGGACGAAGAGCGTGCACCGGTCCGGGTCCAGCCCGGCCGCGAGCAGCTGGGCGGCGGCCAGCCGGGTGTTGGCGCGCAGCTCCTTCGGGTCCTGGGGGACCGTGATCGCGTGCAGGTCGACGACCATGTAGAACGCGTCGTGGGACTCCTGAAGGGCCACCCACTGGCGGACGGCACCGAGGTAGTTGCCGAGGTGGAACGAGCCGGCGGTGGGCTGGATTCCGGAGAGCACACGGGGACTGTCTGAAGCCATGTTCACCATTCTCTCAGGTCCGGCGGGCCGGTCCGGAAGCGGAGGGAGACGGGTGGGGACCGAACCGTGCCCCGCGCGGTCACCCGACGGTAAGGAGGGCGGTGTAACACGGGGGCATGAGGAGCGAGGGGGAAGGCGTGCGCGGGCCGGGTGCACTGGTGGCGGCGCTGACGGTGACGGTCGCGGTGCTCGCGGGGGCCGCCCCGGCGCAGGCGAGGGGCAAGGACATCCCCGATCTGGCGCTGGTCGTGACGAACGGTACGGGCCGTACGACGACGCTGCGTTCCGGGGACCGGGACTTCGCGGTGCTGTGGCAGCTGATGTCCCCGACGGAGACCGCGACCGAGCCGGTGCCGGACGCCTGGACCCGGGGCCGGTATCCGCGGGTGCGGGCCACCGTGGTGTGGGCGCTGACCGGGATCGGGGGGTGGCCGTACACCCGCCGGGCGCCGGGCGGCGATGTGGCCGTGGAGCGGCAGGACCAGGTGTTCCTGGCGGCGGACGGGACGCCGTGGGTCCGGTCCGATCCGGCACCGGACGTCTCCGACGACGACATCCGGTGGCGCCGGGCACCGCGGTCGGCCTTCGACCGGCTGGAGCGGGACGGGCTGTTCGGACCGCCCGCCCCCGCGGCCACGGCCGGCACCTCGGAGGGCCTGCGCTGGGGGGCCGCCGGACTCGCGGCGGGGCTGGGGCTGGGCGTCTGCGGCACCTACGCCCTGCGACGGACCGCGGCCCGGAGGCAGGGGATGCCTCGCGAGCCGCGGCAGGAGCTGATCGACCTGTGAGAGGCGGAACGGTCCGCCGACGGCCGGATCAGCCCAGGTCGATCTCCGGGTAGAGCGGGAAGCCCTGGAGCAGGTCGCTCGCCCGGTGGGCGACCTCGTCCGCGATCTTCGGGTCCAGGACGTGCTGGGCCTTGGACGGGGTGCCCTTGCCGGTGGTGCCGGGGACGGCCGTCGTGAGGACGCGGTCGATCAGGGCCGCGATCTCGTCCATCTCCGCCGTGCCGAGGCCCCGGGTGGTGAGCGCGGGGGTGCCGATGCGGATGCCGGAGGTGTACCAGGCGCCGTTCGGGTCGGCAGGGATGGCGTTGCGGTTGGTGACGATGCCCGACTCCAGCAGGGCCGCCTCGGCCTGACGGCCGGTGAGGCCGTAGGAGGTCTCCACGTCGATCAGGTTGAGGTGGTTGTCCGTGCCGCCGGTCACCAGGGTCGCGCCGCGGCGCATCAGGCCTTCGGCGAGTGCGCGGGAGTTGTCCACGATCCGCTGGGCGTAGCCCTGGAAGGAGGGCTGCCGGGCCTCCGCCAGCGCCACCGCCTTCGCGGCCATCACATGCGGGAGCGGGCCGCCCAGGACCATCGGGCAGCCGCGGTCGACCTGGTCCTTGAGGGAGTCGTCGCACAGGACCATGCCGCCGCGCGGGCCGCGCAGCGACTTGTGGGTGGTGGTCGTGACGATCTGCGCGTGCGGGATCGGGTCGAAGTCGCCGGTGAGGACCTTGCCCGCGACCAGCCCCGCGAAGTGGGCCATGTCCACCATGAGCGTGGCGCCGACCTCGTCGGCGATCTCGCGCATGATCCGGAAGTTCACCAGGCGGGGGTAGGCCGAGTAGCCCGCGACGATGATCAGCGGCTTGAACTCGCGGGCGGAGGCGCGCAGGGCCTCGTAGTCGATCAGACCGGTGACCGGGTCGGTGCCGTAGGAGCGCTGGTCGAACATCTTGCCGGAGATGTTCGGGCGGAAGCCGTGGGTGAGGTGGCCGCCCGCGTCCAGGGACATGCCGAGCATGCGCTGGTTGCCGAAGGCCTGGCGCAGCTCGGCCCAGTCCTGCTCGGAGAGGTCGTTCACCTGGCGGACGCCCGCCTTCTCCAGGGCGGGAGCCTCGACGCGCTGGGCGAGGACGGCCCAGAAGGCGACCAGGTTGGCGTCGATGCCGGAGTGCGGCTGGACATAGGCGTGGCGGGCGCCGAACAGCTCCTTGGCGTGCTCGGCGGCGAGCGACTCGACGGTGTCGACATTGCGGCAGCCGGCGTAGAAGCGGCGGCCGATGGTGCCCTCGGCGTACTTGTCGCTGAACCAGTTGCCCATGGCCAGCAGGGTGGCGGGGGACGCGTAGTTCTCCGAGGCGATCAGCTTGAGCATCTCGCGCTGGTCGGCGACCTCCTGCCCGATGGCGTCGGCGACGCGGGGCTCGACGGCGCGGATCACGTCGAGGGCGGCGCGGAAGGCGGTGGACTCGGTGGAGAGGGGCTGCTGCTCCGGCATGTCGGCCTCCGGGTGGCGTGGCTTGAAGCGGTCACGGTTCACGGTCGGCCCAGGCGCACGGCACTCGTCGCATCAGGGCCGCTCCCCGATGGTCGGTCCCATCCCAGCGCGCCAGTCACGGCCCGGCGATCAGCCTACCGGGCCGGTCGGACGGCCGGGGGCGGACGTCCACCATGCGGGCCCCTCGCCAAACGACATGCGGCCCCTCGGAGAACGATGCGCGGGCGCCCCCACGCCTCGCCGGCGCCGGCGGGACGCCTCCCGGGATCACGTGCGGCGAAAACCCGCGCTCGTCACAGGATCACATGCGGCAGGAACCGTGCGTACTCGTCCGTCACCAGGCCGGACGACTCGCGGATGCCGAGCCCGGCCGACGCGTCGCCGACGACCCAGGCGCCGAGGACGACATGGTTGCCGTCGAAGGACGGCAGGGGTGCCAGCTCCTGATAGCAGCGGAGCTCGTCTCCTGCGACGGGCTCGGCGCCCGGCGCGTGGATCGTCACCCCCTCCCCCTCGCGGCCCAGGAGCGGCTTGGCGACATAGCCGGTGGTGTCCGCCAGATCCCGGGGGCCGTCGAGGTGGGCCGGGAGGAGGTTGGGGTGGCCCGGGTACAGCTCCCAGAGGATCGCGAGCAGTGCCTTGTTGCTGAGCAGCATCTTCCAGGCGGGCTCGATCCACAGGGTGCTTCCCGTGCCGCCGCCGTTGTCGAGGGTGTCGAGGACATGGCCGCCGAAGCGGTCGGCGAGGAGCCACTCCCAGGGGTAGAGCTTGAAGCAACTGCGGAGGAAGCGGAGCCGGTTGTCGACGAAGCGCCCCGAGAGGGGGTCCCAGCCGATCTCCTCCATGGAGATCCAGTCGGTGTCGATCCCGGCCTGCTCGGCGGTCTCCTTCAGATACGCCACCGTCATGAGGTCCTCGCCGAGTTCGTCCACGGAGGAGTGCGCGAAGTACAGCGGGCTGCCGGGCGGGAGCAGTTCGGACTGCTTCCGCCAGACGGCGACCAGGCGTTCGTGGAGCGAGTTCCACTGGTCGGCGCCCGGGAAGCGCTCCTGCATCCAGAACCACTGGGGCGAGGCGGCCTCGACCAGGGACGTGGGCGTATCGGCGTTGTACTCCAGCAGCTTGGCCGGACCCGTGCCGTCGTACCGCAGGTCGAACCGGCCGTAGACGGAGGGGAGTTCGGCACGGCGGTGCCATGCCTCGGCGACCGCGCGGGCGACGCGCGGGTCGGTGATGCCGAGGTCGGCGAAGCGGTTCTCCTCGACGATGTGCGTCGCCGCGGCCAGGCACATCGTGTGCAGTTCCTCGACGACCTCCTCCAGCGCCTCCACCTCGTCCAGGGAGAAGACGTAGTACGCGCTCTCGTCCCAGTAGGGGCGCAGGGAGTCGTCGGGGTGGCGCGTGAGCGGATAGACGAGGCCCTGCGCCTCGACGGTCCGCTGCCAGTCGGGGCGGGGCTCGGTCCTGCGGCGTTCCACGGCCGCTCAGCCGCCGGACTTGCCGTGGCCGCCGAAACCGCCGCGGTCCACGCCGCCGCGCGCACCGCCGTGGCTGCCGCCGGAGCTTCGCGGTTTGGTGAAGGAGCCGCCGTTCATGAAGCCGCTCTTCTTCGTGCCGCCGTAGTACCAGCCACCGTGCGCGGACGACCCGTGGGAGGTGCAGTTCTTGTCGGCCACGACCTTGTATCCCTTGCCGAGGGTGTAGCTGTCGCGGTCGACGCAGCGCTTGTCCGGATCCGAGGAGCAGGCGGTGAGCGCCGCGGCGAGGAGGCCCATGCCGCCGAGGACGACCGTGCCCGAGCGCAGTTGCCGGCGAGTGTCCGCCATGTCCATGTCCCCCATCGGGTGAGTTTTCGTTGAGACGTCGGTGAGATGTTTTCGGCCACCAGACTAAAGAGCGCCACTCTGGTGTTCGATCGGCCCCCTGTCTCCGCGCACTCCCCTACAGTCGGTTTGTGTTCTTTGGAATGGTGTGCGCCCTCGGTGCGTCGGTCTGCTTCGGTACGGCGACGGTGTTGCAGGCGGTCGCGGCACGCGCGGCGAGCCCGGGCGGAGGCGGGGACGCGGCGCTGCTGCTGCGCGCCCTGCGGCAGTGGCGGTATCTGGCGGGGCTCGCGCTGGACGGGCTCGGGTTCCTGCTCCAGATCGCGGCGCTGCGGTCGCTTCCGATCTACGCGGTGGGCGCGGCGCTCGCGTCGAGCCTGGCGGTGACCGCGGTGGCCGGGGCACGGCTGCTCGGGGTGCGGCTGACCGGGAATGAGTGGGCCGCGGTCGGGGTGGTGTGCGCGGGGCTGGCGATGCTGGGGCTTGCCTCCGGGGCGGAGGGCGGCCGGGCCGGGCCCACGGCGCTGAAGTACGCGATGCTGGCGACCGCCCTGGCCGTGCTGCTGCTGGGGTTGGCCGGGGGACGGCTGCCGGGGCGGGGGCGCTCGCTGGTGCTGGGCCTGGGCGCCGGGTTCGGGTTCGGCGTCGTCGAGGTGACGGTACGGCTGGTCGACGGGCTCACGCCGTCCGCCCTGCTCACCAATCCGGCGGTGTACGCGCTGCTGCTGGGCGGCGGCGCGGCCTTCCTGCTGCTGACCACGGCTCTGGAGCGGGGGTCGGTGACGGTGGCGACGGCGGGCATGGTGCTGGGCGAGACCGTGGGGCCGGCCGCGGTCGGCGTGGTGTGGCTGGGCGACCGGACGCGCGAGGGCCTCACGTGGCTGGCGGTGCTGGGCTTCGGCGTCGCCGTGGTGGGGGCGCTGCTGCTGGCCCGGTTCGGGGAGGCCCCGGCGCCGGCCGCGCCCGTGACACAGGCTCCGGTCGGCCAGGCCTGACCACGGCCCTCCTGCCGGGCCCGGCGGTTACGGCAGCACTCGGCACAGGGCCTCCAGCGCCCCCGCCCAGGCATGGTCCGGCGGTGTGCCGAAGCCCACGACCAAGGCGTCCAGGGGCTCGGTGGCGGCGTCGGGGTGGCGAAAACGGGACAGGCCGTGGACGGCCAGCCCCTGCCACGCGGCTGCCCGCACCACCGACGCCTCGGTGCCCGCGGGCAGCTCCAGTACGGCGTGCAGGCCGGCCGCGATGCCCCTGACCCTTACCCGAGGGGCCCGGGACGCGACCGCCTCGACCAGGGCGTCGCGGCGGCGCCGGTAGCGCAGGCGGGCGGCGCGGACATGACGGTCGTAGGCGCCCGAGGCGATGAACTCCGCCAGGGTCAGCTGGTCCAGGACGCCCCCCGACCAGCCGCCGTCCTGCCGGACGTCCACCACCTCCTGGACCAGGGCCGGGGGCAGCACCATCCATCCCAGGCGGAGCCCGGGAGCCAGCGCCTTGCCGGCGGTGCCCAGGTACGCCACATGGTCCGGGGCGAGGTCCTGGAGCGCGCCCACGGGCTGGCGGTCGTAGCGGAACTCGCCGTCGTAGTCGTCCTCCAGGACCAGGCCCCCGGTGCGACGGGCCCAGTCCACCGCGGCGGCCCGGCGCTCGGGCCGCAGCGCCCCGCCCAGCGGGAACTGGTGCGCCGGGTTCAGCAGCACCGCCGACTCGCCGGTCAGCGCGTCCGTGCGGGTCCCGAGGCCGTCGAAGGGGAGCGGAACCGTGCGCAGCCCCGCCCGCTCCACGAGGTTGCGGTGCACGTCCAGACCGTAGGACTCCACGGCCAGCGGACCGCACGACTCCACGGCCGATGAATCCGGCGCTGCGGGCGGGCCCGGCGCGCGATCCCGCAGCACCTCGCAGAGCAGCTTCAGACCCTGTGCGAATCCGGCGCAGACGACGATCCGGTCGGGGTCGGCGCGCACGCCCCGGACCCGGGAGAGATAGCCGGCGAGCGCGGTGCGCAGTTCCACCCGACCCCGCGGATCGCCGTAGCCGAAGGCCTCGTGGGGCGCCGAGGCGAGGGCCCGGCGGGCGGCCCTGAGCCACTCCGCTCGCGGGAAGGAGGCGAGGTCCGGCCTGCCGGGGGTCAGGTCGTACGGGAGACGGCCGGGGTCCCGCGGGTGCGGGGCCGCCCGGTCGGACCGCGGGGGCAGCGTGTGCTCGGCCACCCGGGTGCCCGAGCCCTGGCGCGCGGTGAGCCAGCCCTCGGCCACGAGGTCGGCGTAGGCCTCGGCGACCGTGTTCCGTGCGAGGCGCAGGTCGGCCGCGAGCGAACGGGATGAGGGCAGTCGGGTGCCTGGCGCCAGGCGCCCGGTGCGCACCGCCTCGCGCAGGGCGTCGGTGAGACCCCGGCGCACGCCCGGACCGGTCGGCTCCAGGTAGAGGTCCGTGCCCGGAATGGCCCATGGTTTCCTCATGGAAATGGACCATACTCCTGGGCTGCTTCCCTCCTAGGGTCGAGAGCATGACGACGAACGCACACACCGCCACCGACGACCGCACCACGACGACCGGCGACAGCGCGACGAGCGTGGAGTACGCGCCCGAGCACACCCCCCGGCTGGAGTGGGCCCGGCACGCCCCCGAGGTCTACCGGACGATGGTCCGGCTCGACGCAGCCGCCGGGCAGGGCCTCGAACCGAAGTTGCGCGAGCTGGTGAAGATCCGCGCCTCGCAGCTCAACCACTGCGCCTTCTGCCTCGACATGCACACCAAGGACGCGCTCGCCGCGGGTGAGAGCGTCGAGCGGATCGTTCAGCTCAGCGCCTGGGAGGAGTCGCGGCACTTCTACACGGAGCAGGAGATCGCGGCGCTGGAACTGACCGAGGCGATCACGGTGCTCACCGAGGGTTTCGTGCCGGACGAGGTGTACGAGCGGGCCGCCAAGCACTTCGACGAGGCGGAGATGGCCCATCTGATCGCCGCGATCACGGTGATCAACGCCTGGAACCGGTTCGGCGTGACGACCCGTGCCGTGCCGGGCCACTACCGGCCGGGGCAGTACAAGTGACGCCCCGCACGGCTCGCGGGCCGGCGGCCGGCCGACGGGTGCCGACGGCAGGCGCCCGGTGGTGAGCCGGGCCGACACGTTCCGGGCCCTGCATCACGGCCGGCCGCCCGGTGATCCGCTGGTCCTGCCCGGCCCCTGGGACGCGGCGAGCGCGCAGGTGTGCGCCGCGGCCGGCTTCCCGGCCCTCGCCACACCCAGCGCCGGGATCGCCGCCTCCCTCGGCTACGCGGACGGGGCGACTCCGGCCGGGGAGATGTTCGCCGCGGTCACCAGGATCGTCCGGGCGGTCGACATACCGGTGTCGGCCGACGTGGAGCACGGATACGGGCTCCCACCGAGGGAACTGGTCGGACGGCTGCTGGAGACGGGGGCCGTGGGCTGCAACCTCGAGGACTCCCGCGGGGGTGCCCTCAAGGACCCGCAGGAGCACGCCGACTGGCTCGCCGAGGTGCGCGCCGAGGCCGGCGACCGGCTGTTCCTCAACGCACGTGTGGACACGTTCGTACACGGGGACGGGGACCCGGAACGGGCCGTCGAGCGGGCCGCGTCGTACGTTGCCGCGGGCGCCGACTGCATCTACCCGATCGGTGCCCCGGCGGACGTACTGCCACTGCTGCGGGCCGGTGTCGAGGGGCCCCTCAACGTGTTCGCGCGGCTCGACGGCCAGGGCCCCGCTCCCGCCGAACTGGGCGGGCTCGGGGCCACCCGCGTCACCTTCGGGCCCTGGTTGCAGCGCCGGGCCACAGCGGCCCTGGGCGAGGTCGCCGCGCAGCTGCGGCAGGGCTGAGGGGACCGGTCAGGACAGCCACGCCCGCCAGGTCGCGGGATGGCTGTCCACCCACTTCCTCGCGGCCTGGTCCGGGGTCAGTTTCTGGTCGGCGATCATCAGCGAGACCTCGTTCTGGTCCTCGGTGGTCCACTGGAACTTCTTCAGGAAGGCCGCCGCCTTGCCGCCGCCGCGCGCGAAGCCGGCGTTCAGGTACTTCTGCAGCGGGGTGTGCGGGTACGCGCAGGCGACCTTCGCCGCGTCCGCGTCACAGCCCTCCTTGTACGGCGGCAGCTTCACCTCCGTCATCGGCACCTTCTTGAACAGCCACTGCGGCGCGTACCAGTACGTCAGGAAGGGCTTGTGCTCCTTGGCGAACTGCCGCATCTGCGTGATCTGCGCGGCCTCCGAACCGGCGAACACCACCTGGTAGTCCAGCTTCAGGTTGCTCACCAGCGCCTTGTCGTTGGTGACGTAGGACGGGGAGCCGTCCATCAACTGGCCCTTGCCGCCGCTCTCCGCGGTGCGGAACAGATGCGCGTACTTGTTGAGGTTCCTCCAGTCCGTGATGTCCGGGTGCTGCCTGACGAGGTACGTCGGGACGAACCAGCCGATGTGGCCGGTGACCCCGAGGCCGCCGCCACGGACGATGGTCTTCTTGTCCTCGACGTACCGCTTCTCCTGGTCGGGGTGGCCCCAGTCCTCCAGGATCGCGTCGACCCGGCCCTGGCTGAGGGCGTCCCACGCGGGGACCTCGTCGACCTGGACGGTGTCGACCCGGTAGCCGAGCTTGTGCTCCAGGATGTATTGGGCCACGGCCACGTTGGCCTGCGCGCCCACCCAGGACTGCACCGACAGGGTCACCGTCCTCGCGCCCTGGGCGCCCGCGAACGGCGAGGTCTGCTTGGTCATGTCGGCGGCACCGCAGCCGGTGGTCAGCGCCAGCACGGCGAGGGCGGCGGTCAGCATCTTCATGCGCGTACGAGACATGTCACGCTCCCTTCTTCGCGCGCCGCTCGGTCGGCTGGGTCACCCGGTCGAGCATCAGCCCGAGGCAGACGATCGCCGCGCCGGCCACCAGGCCGGTCGCCAGGTCGCCCTGCGCGAGGCCGAAGACGACGTCGTAGCCGAGCGCGCCGCCGCCGACCAGGCCGCCGATGATGACGACGGCGAGGACCAGGACCACGCCCTGGTTGACCGCGAGCAGCAGCGCCGGGCGGGCGAGCGGAAGCTGGATCTGGCGCAGCTGCTGGGCGCTGGTGGCACCGAGCGAGCGCGCCGACTCCAGGGCGGCCGGGTCGACCTGGCGCAGGCCCTGGGCGGTGATGCGGACGACGGCCGGGAGCGCGTAGACGATCGCCGCCGCGACGGCGGGTGCGCGGCCGACGCCGAACAGCGCGACGACCGGGATCAGATACACGAACTGCGGCATCGTCTGGAAGACGTCCAGGACCGGGCGCAGCAGCCGTTCGAAGCGGTCGCTGCGGGCGGCCGCGATGCCGGTCGCGACACCGAGGACGAGGGTGACGGCGACGGCCGCCAGCACCTGGGACAATGTGTCCAGGGACGGCTTCCACACCCCGAGCACACCGGTCGCGGCCATGGCGAGGACGGCGGTGAGCGCGGTGCGCCAGGTCCCGATCAGCCAGGCCGGGGCGGCGACGACGAGCAGGACCGCCCACCAGGGCAGCCCCTGGAGCCCGGCGCGCACCGGGTCCAGGATCCAGGTGGTGAAGTGGGCCGCCCAGTCGGCGGTGCCGCCCACGTAGGGGACGCCCGAGTACAGATGGGCGGTCATCCAGTCGACGGCGCTGTTCACCGGGTCGGCGATCCGTACGGTCCACGCGTCCGGCCAGTCCAGGCGGCCGGCGAGCCGCGCGGCAAGGGCGACGGCGAGGGTCGCGACGGCGGCGTACGCCCATCCGGCGCGTCCGCCGGGCCGCTCGGCCTCGGCTCCCGCCGCGCCGGTGACCCGGTCCAGGACGACCGCGAGCAGCACGATCGGGATGCCCGCGGCGAGCGCGGCGCCCACGTCGACGGAGGCGAGCGCCTGGTAGACGCGGTCACCGAGGCCGCCGGCGCCGATCACCGAGGCGATGACGGCCATGGACAGCGCCATCATGATCGTCTGGTTGAGGCCGAGCAGCAGTTCCTTCCGGGCCAGCGGCAGCCGGGCGGTGAACAGGCGCTGGCGGGCGGTGGTGCCGAGCGACTCGACCGCCTCCAGGACCTCGCTGTCGGCGCCGCGCAGGCCCAGCGCGGTGAGCCGGGCCATCGGCGGGGCCGCGTACACGACGGTGGCGAGCACGGCCGCGGGGACACCGATGCCGAAGACCAGCACGACGGGCAGGAGATACGCGAACGCCGGCAGCACCTGCATGGTGTCGAGCACCGGCCGCAGGGCGCGGAACGTACGGTCGGACAGGCCCGCGGCCAGGCCCAGCAGCGCGCCGAGCGCCACCGAGACGAGCACCGCGACCACCATGAGCGCGAGCGTCTGCATGGTGGTCACCCACATGCCGAGCAGACCGCAGGCAAGGAACGCCGCCGCGGTGGCGAGGGCCAGACGGGTGCCCGCGGCGCGCCGGGCCAGCAGTGCGGCGGCGGCCGTCACGCCCGGCCAGCCCGCCGCGAGCAGCACGAGGTAGACGGCGCGTACGGCCAGGATGACGGCGTTGCTGACGTAGCCGAAGAAGTACAGGAAGAGGGGGTGGCTGTCGCGGTTGTCGATGATCCAGTTGCTGGCCGAGGCCAGCGGCTTGGAGAGGTCGACGGTGAGCGCGTGCGGCCAGGTGCCGCTCGCCCAGCGGGCGTCGGCCAGCGGTGCGAGGACCGCCGCGACGGCCGCGAGCAGCAGGAGCTTGCTCACGGCACGATGCCTGAGCAGGCCGGGAACGGTGGCCTTGGGCGCGGTGGCGGTGAGCGTGGCCATCACGCCACCTCCTCGGCCTGCTCCGTCCCGGTCACGGCGCGTTGCCCCGTTCCGTGCGGGGCGGCCTGGTCCGACGGAGTGGCGGTGGCCTGGCCCGCCTTGGTCGCGGAGGCCTGGTCCGCACCGTCCACGGCCGCCCGGTCCGTACCATCCACGGCCGCCTGGTTCGTACAATCCACGGCCCCCTGGTTCGTACCATCCACGGCCCCCTGGTTCGTACCGTCCGCGGCGGCCCGGTCCGTACCATCCACGGCCGCCCGGTTCGACGGGGCGGCAGCGCTCCAGTCCGTCCCGGGCGCGGTGGCGGTGGCCCGCTGGGCCTCATCGGTCCCCGTCACGGCGTCCTGGCCGGTCCCGGTCACGACGCCCTGGTCTGTGCCGGCCACGACGCCGAGCAGGCGCGCGTGGTCGACGACGCCGAGGCAGCGGCCCTCGTCCATGACGCGGGCCGGGGAACCGGTGCGGGCGACCGCCTCGATCGCCTCCGAGACCGTGGCGTCCGGCGACACCGCCGGACCGCCCCCCGCCTCCTCCGCGGACGCGTTGCGCATGGCCGAGCGGACGGTGATGACCTGCTCGCGCGGAACGTCCCGGACGAACGCGCGGACGTAGTCGTCGGCCGGGGAGCCCACGATCTCCTCGGGGCTGCCCAGCTGCACGATCCGGCCGTCGCGCATCAGGGCGATGCGGTCGCCCAGCTTGAGCGCCTCGCTCAGATCGTGCGTGATGAAGACCATCGTGCGGCCCTCCTCACGGTGCAGCCGGACCACCTCCTCCTGCATATCGCGCCGGATCAGCGGGTCGAGCGCGCTGAACGGCTCGTCGAACAGGAGCACCTCGGGGTCGACGGCGAGCGCGCGGGCGAGTCCGACCCGCTGCCGCTGGCCGCCGGACAGCTGGCTGGGGCGCCGCTGCTCCATGCCCTCCAGGCCGACCTTGGCGATGAACTCGGCGGCGCGCTCACGGCGTTCGGACCGGCCGACGCCCTGAACCTCCAGGCCGTACGCGACGTTGTCGAGGACCGTGCGGTGCGGCAGCAGGCCGAAGTGCTGGAAGACCATCGCGGCGCGGTGGCGCCGCAGTTCGCGCAACCGCGCCTTGTCCATGGCGCGGACGTCCTCGCCGTCGATGGCGATGGTGCCCGCGGTCGGTTCGATCAGCCGGGTCAGACAGCGCACGAGCGTGGACTTGCCGGAGCCGGACAGGCCCATGACGACGAAGACCTCGCCCTTGCGGACGTCGAAGCCCACATCGCGGACCGCGGCCGTGCAGCCGGTGCGTTCGCGCAGCTCGGCGGCCGGCAGCGCGGCGAGTTGGGGGTCCGCCGGGATGCGGCCGGCCTTCGGACCGAAGACCTTCCACAGTCCCTCGACCGAGAAGACGGGGGCACCGGACGTGCCGGTGGGGGGCTTACGGGTGGGAACTGCGAGAGCCATCAGGCCTCACCTCCGAGCAGATCGGCGGCCTTCTCCCCGACCATGAGCACCCCGATCATCGGGTTCACGGCGGGCATGGTGGGGAAGACGGACGCGTCGGCGATGCGGATACCGTCCAGGCCGCGGATCTTCAAACAAGGATCGACCACGGCGAGTTCATCGGTCTCGGCGCCCATGCGGCAGGTGCCGGCCGGGTGGTACACGGTGTGGGCGACCTTGCGGGCGTAGGCGCTCAGCTCCTCGTCGCCGGTGAGGTCCGGGCCCGGGCACACCTCTCGCTTCAGCCAGCCGGCCAGCGGCTCGGTCCTGGCGATCTCGCGGGCGATGCGGATGCCGTCGACGAGGGTGCGGCCGTCGTAGTCGTCCTCGTCGGTGAAGTAGCGGAAGTCGAGCGCGGGCTTGACCTCCGGGTCGGCGCTCGTGAGGTAGAGGCGGCCGCGGCTCTTCGGCTTGGGGATGTTCGGGGTCATCGAGACGCCGAACTCCGGCCGCTCGTAGCCCAGGCGTTCCGGATTGTCCGTGAACGGGATCTGGTAGAAGTGGAACATCAGGTCCGGGCCCGGCTGTTCGGGGTCGCGGCGCACGAACAGCCCGGCGTCGCTGTCCATCGCGGAGTTCTCGGGGATCGGCCCGTGCGTCTCCCACACGATCACCGACTCGGGGTGGTCCAGCAGGTTCTCGCCGACGCCCGGCAGGTCGTGCACGACCGGTATGCCGAGCTTCTCCAGGTCCGCCTTGGGGCCGACACCCGAGTGCAGCAGCAGCCGCGGAGAGTCGACGGCGCCGGCGCACAGCACGACCTCCCGCCGGGCCCGTACGAGGATCTCCTCGCCGTCCTTGGTGCGCACGTGCACGCCCTGCGCGCGCGTGCCCTCGAGGTCCAGCTTGTAGGCCCAGGTCTCCAGGAGGATCGTCAGGTTCGGGCGCTCGTCCATCACCGGGTGCAGATACGCCACAGACGCGCTGGAGCGCTTGTTGTTCTCGGGGTGGTAGGCGAGGTCGAAGAAGCCGACGCCCTCGGTGAACGGCTTCCTGTTGAAGCCCTCCACGCGCGGCACGCCGAGCGCCTCCTGGGCCGCGTCCACGAAGTCGCGGGCGATGGCGTTCCGGTCCTTCTCGTCCACCGGGACGATGTTGTTGAGGAGGCGGGCGTAGTACGCCTCCATCGGGACGGCGCCCCAGCCCTCGGCGCCGGCCGCCTGCCACTCGTCCCAGTCGGAGGGCAGCGGCTTGAACGCGATCAGGGTGTTGTGCGAGGAGCAGCCGCCGAGCACGCGGGCGCGGCTGTGCCGGATGTGGGAGTTGCCGCGCGGCTGCTCGGTGGTCGGGTAGTCGTAGTCCAGTTCACCGCCGAGCAGGCCCATCCAGCGGCGCAGAGTGAGGACGTCGTCGCGGCCGACGTCGCTCGGGCCGCCCTCGATGACGGCGACGGTGACGTCCGGGTTCTCGGTGAGGCGGGAGGCGATGACGGAACCGGCGGTGCCGCCGCCTATGACGACGTAGTCGTACTCGTGGGTGGTCGGGTGCATGGGGTGCTGCTCCAGAGGTGCGGTGGGGGGACGGGGGTGCGCGGTCGGCGTCAGCCCGCGAACCAGCGGACCGGCTTCGGGGCCAGGTTCTGGTAGACGTGCTTGGCCTCGCGGTACTCGGCGAGGCCCGCGGGGCCGAGTTCGCGGCCGATGCCGCTCTTGCCGAAGCCGCCCCACTCCGCCTGCGGGAGATAGGGGTGGAAGTCGTTGATCCAGACGGTGCCGTGCCGCAGCCGGCCGGCGACACGGCGGGCGCGGCCCGCGTCGGCGGTCCACACGGCGCCGGCGAGGCCGTACTCGGTGTCGTTGGCGAGCGCGACCGCCTCGTCCTCGGTGCGGAAGGTCTCCACGGTCAGGACGGGCCCGAAGACCTCCTCGCGTACGACCCTCATCTCCCGGTGGCACGCGTCGAGCACGGTGGGCTCGTAGAAGTAGCCGTCGGCCGGCCTGGTCTCGTCCGGCTCGGGGCGCTTGCCGCCGCAGCGCAGCACGGCGCCCTCGGCGAGCGCGGAGGCGACGTACGCCTCGGTCTTGTCGCGCTGCTCGGCGGAGATCAGCGGACCGCACTCGACGCCCTTCTCGGTGCCGCGGCCGAGGCGTATCCGGCCCGCGCGCAGGGCGAGTTCGGCGACGAATCGCTCCTTGACGGACTCCTCGACGATAAGGCGGGAGCCGGCCGAGCACACCTGGCCGCTGTGTATGAAGGCGGCGTTGAGAGCCTGGTCGACGGCGGTGTCGAAACCCTCCTCGGTGGCGCAGGCGTCGGCGAAGACGACATTGGGGTTCTTGCCGCCGAGTTCGAGGGCGAGCTTCTTCACGCCGACGGCGGCTGCCTGCGCGACCTTCGTGCCGCTGACGAGTCCGCCGGTGAAGGAGACCAGGTCGACGTCGGGGTGCCCGGAGAGCCGGGCGCCGACCGAGTGGCCGGGGCCGGTGACGACATTGGCCACCCCTGCGGGCAGTCCGGCCTCCACGAGCAGCTCGATCAGGGCGACGGTGGTCATAGGGGTGATCTCGCTCGGCTTGACCACGAAGGTGTTGCCGGCGGCGAGCGCGGGGGCGATCTTCCAACTCGCCTGGAGCAGCGGATAGTTCCAGGGGGTGATCAGGGCGCAGACGCCGACGGGCTCGTACACCACGACACTGTGGATGTCGGGCGAGCCGGCGTCGACGACACGGCCGGCGCTCTCGGCGGCGACGAGGCCCGCGAAGTAGCGGAAGGCGTCGGCGACGCAGTCGATGTCGACGCGGCCCTCCTCCAGCGTCTTGCCCGCGTCGCGGCTCTCCAGAAGGCCCAGCTCTTCGCGATCGCGTACGAGCAGATCGGCGACGCGGTGCAGCAGCGCGGCGCGCTCCGCGGCGGACGTACGCGGCCACGGACCGTCGTCGAAGGCGCGGCGGGCGGCCGCTACGGCCGCGTCGACGTCCCTTTCGTCACCCTCCGCAACCAGGGCGAGCGGCTCGGCATCCGCGGGGTCCAGGATCTCGCGCGTGGCACCGGAGAGCGCCGGGCGCCACTCTCCTGCCACATGAATGGTCTGCGCTGCCTGCCGTGCCTGCTGTCCCGACATGATCGGTAATGCCTTCCGTTACTGTTCGGTCGCCCTGTGTCACCTGCGTGTCACCCCCCATGGGCGGCGTGCACCTGCCCCTGCGCCGGGAATGCATGCGTCCGTGTGACCGAAAGTGCTCCGCGTCACTGAAAATGCGGTCGAAAAGGGTGAAAAGTACGCTGAGCCTGACCTACTGGTGGAGGTGACGCGATGTTCCGCACGCAGGGCTTCACAATCGCGACGCGCGCGACGGTGACGGCCGCGACGATGGGTCTGCTGTTCTCCCCCGCGCTGGGCGGCGTGTCGTCGGCCAGGACCGGCGGCGACCAGAGCCCACAGCAGCTGGCAGCACAGGCCCAGAGCGCGCTACGGCAGGCGACATCCGTCCGGATCCACTATCAGGACCGCAGCGCCGCCGCGGCGAACAGCGTCACGCTGCCCACCGCGATGGACCTCGTGCTCGACCGGCAGGGCAACTGCGCGGGCACCCTGTCCCTCGGCACGCACGGCGGCATGGTCCGGATCGTCAAGCGAGGCACCGATGTGTGGTTGAAGCCGAACACGGCGTTCTGGACGGCGGAGCTTCCGGGCGACCGGGGCACGGCCGCGGCCAAGACGTTCAAGAACCACTACATCCACGGCTCCACGAACGACATGGTCTTCAGCGGTGTCGTCAACGCCTGCAGTCTCCAGGACCTCCAGTCGGCCGCGACGGCGACGCCGCCCACCACCCTGAAGGAGGGCCTCGCGACGACCGTGAACGGCACCCGGGTGGTCCCGCTGTCCTTCACGACGAACGGCCTGACCTCGACGCTGTATGTCACGACGGGCAGGCCGCACCTGCTGTACCGCGCGGCCCAGAAGGGGCCCGGCACGGACCTGACCCTCACCTTCACGGACTACAACAAGCCGGTTACGGCCAAGACTCCGCCCCCGAGCACGTCACTGGACGTCTCGAAGCTCCAGAGCCTGCTGGGGTCGGCCTGAGACAGAACCCGCCGGAGCGGCCCCGGGGCATGACCCCGGGGCCGGCCTGAGGCAGAACTGGGCGCCCTGCCGCTGACCGCCGGACTCGCCGCGGCCCCTTCGGCGTCATCGAGGGCCCGGCCCACGGCCGGGGTTCGCCCCCCATCCTGGGCGCCTTCGGGGCGCCACCGGCACGGGACGTGCCGTCGCGCGCCGGACGGCCGTGACGAAGGCCGGGCCCTGTCCCCGGTCGAGGTGAACCCACGGACGGCGATCGGAAAGACCGCAGGCCCCGTCCCCGGAAGAACCGGGGCGGGGCCTGCGGGCCGTCGCGGCGAGACCGAGCGGGTCAGATGAGGCCGAGGGAGCGGACCGCCTCGCGCTCCTCCTCCAGCTCCTTCACCGACGCGTCGATACGGGCGCGGGAGAACTCGTTGATGTCCAGGCCCTGGACGATCTCGTACTTGCCGTCCTTGGTGGTGACCGGGAAGGAGGAGATGAGGCCCTCCGGGACGCCGTAGGAGCCGTCCGACGGGATGGCCATGGAGGTCCAGTCGCCCTCGGCCGTGCCGTTGACCCAGGTGTACACGTGGTCGATGGCGGCGTTGGCGGCGGAGGCGGCCGACGAGGCACCGCGGGCCTCGATGATGGCGGCGCCACGCTTGGCGACGGTCGGGATGAAGTCGTCGGCGAGCCACTTCTCGTCGTTCACGACCTCGGCGGCGTTCTTGCCGGCGACCGTGGCGTGGAAGATGTCCGGGTACTGGGTGGCGGAGTGGTTGCCCCAGATCGTCAGGCGCTTGATGTCGGCGACCGAGACGCCGGTCTTCTTCGCGAGCTGGGTCAGCGCGCGGTTGTGGTCGAGGCGGGTCATCGCGGTGAAGCGCTCGGCCGGCACGTCCGGGGCGGCGGCCTGGGCGATCAGCGCGTTGGTGTTGGCCGGGTTGCCGACGACGAGGACCTTGACGTCGTCCGCGGCGTGGTCGTTGATGGCCTTGCCCTGCGGCTTGAAGATGCCGCCGTTGGCCTCCAGGAGGTCACCGCGCTCCATGCCCTTCGTACGCGGGCGGGCGCCCACGAGGAGGGCGACGTTGGCGCCGTCGAAGGCGACGTTGGGGTCGTCGCTGATCTCGATGCCCTGCAGGAGCGGGAACGCACAGTCGTCGAGCTCCATGGCCGTGCCCTCGGCGGCCTTCAGCGCCGGGGTGATCTCCAGGAGGCGCAGCTTGACCGGCACGTCCGCGCCGAGCAGCTGGCCCGAGGCGATGCGGAAGAGCAGTGCGTAGCCGATCTGGCCGGCCGCGCCGGTGACGGTGACGTTCACGGGAGTGCGGGTCATGGCGTTCTCCGTATGACAGCTGGCGGTGGGGCGTCGTCGCCCCGGGGTGCGGGATCCCCGCCGTCGGCTCGTGGCCGACGCCCGCCGCGATGATCGATCAAAGGTATGGATGATCGATCTCTTGGCGTCAAGAGAGATCCAGCGGTCAGGCTATCGCGCATCCGTGAGCGCGCACTGCCGGGCCTGTGTGGCCCGTCCCACAACCGGCCGAGGCGGGAGCCGTCCGCTTCGCGGGCGCGATGGAGCGGCGGCCGTCCGCTCCGAAGAGGGGGACCGAGCGGAGGCCGCCGCCGGGGGGACGTCCAGCCGGAAGGGCCTCGGCCTCCCGGCGCTACCGGACTCCCGTGGGGGTACCGTGCGCCTGCCCCGCGACGGCCGGCTCATGCATGGTGGGGGCGAGTCTTTTCGAGAGGTCTTGTCGGGGGTCTTCTCGGCGGGTCTTCTCGGCAGGTCTTCTCGGCAGGTCCTCTCCGCAGGTCTCTCCGAAATCTCTTCGGCAGGGGGCGCGCGGAGGTGCGCCTGTGGCGCGCACGCCACTTCCGCTACTTCGTGCACCCCTTCCGCCCCGACACCAGCGTCACGCACGCCTTCGCGGCGGCCGCGTCCTTCACGGAGACCATGGGGGTGTACGCGTCCGTGTCCGCCGCGCCGGTCACCGACCCGGTCTGCCGGGCCGATCCGCCCGCGGACACCTCGACCGTGTCGCCCGGCGCCGCCCGCGTGATACGAGCCCACGCGGCCCCGCAGGTCCTGCTGTACCGGACCTCGACGAGGGTCGTGCCCACGGTGACGCTGGTGGTGCTCCTGGCCAGGGTGCCGCCACAGCCCGCTTTCTCCGGGTCCTTGCCGGTGCAGTCCGCGCCGGCGCACCGGACGCCCGCCGGCAGGTCCGGGTTCGGACTCGCCGACGTCGGGGACGGTCCGGGCGCCCCGGCGGACCTCTTTCCGTCGCCGCCGGTGAGGAAGAAGGCCACCGCGATCAGCGCGAGCGCCCCGGCCAGGCCCGCGAGGAACATCATCAGCCGCCGCCTGCGCTGGGCACCGCCGGTCACCGGCCGCCCGGTGCCGGGCGGTCCGCCCGCCGTCGCGGGTCCGAACGCCGCCGCGGGCCCGAAGACTCCCGGCGCGCCCGTCCGTACGTCGCCCGCGCCCGTACGTACGTCGCCTTCGCCCGTCCCTAGGTCGCCCGCGCCCGTCCGTACGTCGCCCGCGCCCGTACGTACGTCGCCCGCGGCGCCCGGGGGCGTGGCGGCCGCCGGCCGCGGCGGCGTGCCGGGCGCCGTCGCGGTGCGGCCCTGGGAGATCCGGACGGCGTCCAGGTTCATGTCCAGGCGCGTCTCCGAGCGGCTCCAGGCACGCTCGGCCCGCTCCCACAGTGTGGTCAGACGGACGGGGTCGGTGCCGGTCACCTCGGCCAGGGCGACGACGGCGCCCTTCGGCGCGAGCAGCCGGCCGGCCAGGTAGCGCTCCCAGGACGACTTGCCGTAGCCGGTGCGGTCGGCCACGGCATAGACGCTGAGCCCGCTGTGGTCCACGAGCCGCCGCAGCTGTCCCGTGAACTCCCGTATCTGCGGATCGAGTTCCTCGGGCAGGGCCTTCCAACGAGGCATCGCTTCCCCCCTCATTCCCCCGGTGTGCGCTGAGGCGGTCGGGCTTCCCCCTGACGGGGCGAGGGCACTCGGGACGCCCCCGGACCGTCCCGAGGGGACACGTTAGCCCCGGCACGGCGAGCATTCGGGGCCATCCGCGAACTTGTCGACGCATCGGCACATCAGGGACAGGGCGGCGACCTCGGCCGTCACACCGGCCTCATCTCACCCGAGGGCCACGGCACCGACGACGGCCACGACGAGCAGCATCAGCAGGGCGAGGAGCGCGGTGAGCAGAAGACGGCGCCCGGCGGGGCGCGGCGGGGGCACGTCCTCGGGGCGGTCCCACCACGGAACCGTCGGATCGTCCTCGTACTGCCCCGGCACGGGACCGTCCGCCGGTGCGGGTACGGGGTCGGCGCCTGGCGACGCGGGCACGGGAGCACCATCCACCGGAGCAGACACGGAAGCACCATCCACCGGAGCAGACACGGAAGCACCATCCGCCCGAGCAGGCACGGGAACACCGTCCTCCGGTGCGGGCGCCGGTGCGGGCTGGCGGGGCCAGGCGCGCACGGCCAGTTCCCAGCGCACACCGAAGCGTTCGGCCTCCTCGCTCTCGAGCCCCACGACCCGGCACAGCGCGGCGACCGCCTGGCGGGGCGGCGGCTGGGA
Organism: Streptomyces sp. NPDC093261; assembly: GCF_044753645.1. NCBI lineage: Bacteria > Bacillati > Actinomycetota > Actinomycetes > Kitasatosporales > Streptomycetaceae > Streptomyces > Streptomyces sp. NPDC093261. The sequence goes on along the minus strand of NZ_JBIVNO010000002.1, from coordinate 291,779 downwards.
GGCGTTGAGATAGCGCTGCCAGGACGACTTGCTGTACGCGGTGCGCGCGCCGAGGGCGACAAGGCTGAGACCGGTGCGGTCCTTCAGGAGCCGTAACTGCTCCACGAAGTGCCGCACCTCCGGCGGCAGATCGTCCGGCAGCGACTGCCAGGCACCCATCGCTCACCCCTCCGCGTTACCCGGCTCAAGCGTCCATCCGTTCGATTGACGACGTCAGGGGCCTGATCGGTTCCGTTGCAGGGCGCGCAGACGGTAGCGGAACGGTCACTTCCGTGCCACAGCCCTCCCTCAGGTGTTGAACAGCTCACGCCCGTACACAAGGGTGTTTCCCGGGCGGTGCGACCGCCCGGGCGCCCGGCCTCCCACGGGGGAGAGGCCGAGCGCCCCTTCTGTGTGCCCGCGCCGATCCGGGGCCCCGTGCGCCCGGTACCGAGGCCTCTGTGGGCCCGAGCCGTGCCAGGGCCGTCCCGTCCCGTTACGGAGTGCTCGGCCGGCGCGCGGGCCTGTCGCCCCAGGCCCTCCGGCAGCGGCGCCCATTTCCCTGATCCGGTCCGCCACGCCGCCCCCCTTCACGATCGCGTCCGACCATCGTCGTCGCAGCGGTGGGGCCCGTACCGCGTTCCCGCTCTGTCCGATTCCCCCGGCAGCCGGAACGCCGCCCACGGCTGCTGCACAACCCGCACCCGCCGTACGGCCGTCCGACCGGCGTCACCGGCCCGGCCGCATACGACGACAGCGCACCACTGGGCCGTACGACGACAGCGCACCGCCGGCCCCATACGACGAGAGCGCACCCGCCGCCCCCCGTACGACGACGGCGGGCCGCCCCTCCCGGAGAAGGGGCGGCCCGCCGTGCGTCCGCCGGACGGCAGCGGCCTCAGGTGCGGACCGTGAAGTGCAGCGTGTCGTCAAGGAACGGTATCTCCAGCCAGGGATCGGGCTGGGCCATCATCGCGAGCAGCACTATGGCCAGGCCCAGGACGCCGTAGGTCACCATGTCGGTGAAGCGGGAGCGCACCGCGAGCATGCCCACGTCGGGCAGCAGCCAGCGCATCGCGGCACCGCCCAGCAGCGCGACGCCGATCAGGATGGTGCCGAAGCGGAACGCGTCCAGTGCGGTCACCAGCAGCCCGAGCCCGACGACGCCCAGCACCACGAGGATCGGCCACTGGCGGGCGGGCGCGGGCGCGTCACCGGGCGCGGCCCGGCCGCCGCCCTCCGGCCGGGCGGTGTCCCGGGTGATCCGCGGGAACCGCCGGGTCGTCCGCACCGGCCGGCCGGCGGCGTCGGGAGCGCTGACCGCGTCCCGCACGACCGGCTCGGCGTCCGTCTCCCGCCCCACCGCGGTGTCCTTCTCCCGGGTGTCCTCGGGCTCGCCGTCAGCCGACACTGCGCTCCGCCGCCTCGACCACGTTCACGAGGAGCTGGGCACGGGTCATGGGGCCCACTCCGCCCGGGTTGGGGGAGATCCAGCCGGCCACCTCGGCGACGTCCGGGTGGACATCACCGACGATCTTGCCCTCGGCGCTGCGGGAGACGCCGACGTCGAGGACGGCGGCGCCCGGCTTGACGTCCTCGGGCCGGATCAGATGCGCGGAGCCCGCCGCGGCGACGATGATGTCGGCACGCCGCAGATGCGCCGAGAGATCGCGGGTGCCGGTGTGACACTGGGTGACCGTGGCGTTCTCGCTGCGCCGGGTCAGCAGCAGCGGCATCGGGCGCCCGATGGTCACGCCCCGGCCGACGACCACGACCTCGGCACCCTTGATCTCCACGCCGTAGCGGCGCAGCAGGGTGAGTACGCCGTTGGGGGTGCAGGGCAGCGGCGCCGGCTCGTTCAGCACCAGGCGGCCCAGGTTCATCGGGTGCAGGCCGTCCGCGTCCTTGTCCGGGTCCATCAGCTCCAGGATCCGGTTCTCGTCGATGCCCTTGGGCAACGGCAGCTGCACGATGTAACCGGTGCACTCCGGGTCCTCGTTCAGCTCGCGGACGACCGCCTCGATCTCCTCCTGAGTGGCGGTCGCGGGCAGTTCGCGCTGGATCGACGCGATGCCGACCTCCGCGCAGTCGCGGTGCTTGCCCGCGACGTACTTCCGGCTGCCGGGGTCGTCCCCGACCAGGATCGTGCCGAGGCCGGGCGTGACGCCCTTCTCCTTCAGCGCCGCCACGCGGGCGGTCAGATCGGACTTGATCGCGGCTGCGGTGGCCTTGCCATCGAGAATCTGGGCGGTCATGTCTCCCATCCTCGCGGATGACCGGCCCACGGTTCCAATCCGGCTTCGCCTTCCGGCATCCGGCGGCCGTCCCCTGCCCTGATCAAAGAGGTTGCACTTGCACAACACCTGCGAAATGCCGCTGGACAAAGGTGCGAGGGGTTGAGAACCATGAACGGCGGTGTCGCGGGCAGTATCCGGGGGGACGGACCGCAGCTGTAGAACTTTCCTCCGAACCGTGTCCCGCTCGTCCCCGCACTTGAGCAGACGGAGGAAAGACCGCTCATGAGTTTCGGTGAACCGAACAACCCCTACGGCCCGCCCCAGGGCCAGCAGCCGGGCTACGGCCACCCGCAGGGCCAGCAGCCGGGCTACGGCCACCCGCAGGGCCAGCAGCCGGGTTACGGCCACCCGCAGGGCCAGCAGCCGGGTTACGGCTACCCGCAGGGCCAGCAGCCGGGCTACGGCTACCCGCAGGCCCCGCCGGCGCCCCAGGGCTACGGCCAGCAGCCCTTCCCGTCGACCATGCCCGGCACGGTCTCCACCGCCCGTGTGCTGCTGTGGGTCATCGTCGGTCTCCAGCTGATCGGCGCGGGCCTGTTCGCCGTCGGCGCGGCCAGCGTCCACGCCGCCAAGAACGACGCGCAGCTCAAGGACAACTCGAACTTCCAGCAGCTCGCCGACTACTCGACCGGCTGGCTGTGGGCGATCACGGTGTTCGCCCTGGTCTGGGCGGTGTTCGCGGTCGCGCTGGCCCTGAAGTTCAACACCGGCGGCACTGGCCTGCGGGTGACGATCCTGGTGTTCGCGATCATCACCGCGATCCTCGGCATCTACCCGTTCATCATCGTAGGCCTGCTCCACACGGTGCTCGCCGTCCTCATCGCCGTCTTCGTCGGCAACTCCAGCGGCTCCGCGTGGTTCAACCGGCCCAAGCAGCCGTCGTACTGAGCTGAGCGGGACTCCCGCACCGCGGCCTCCGGCTCCCCCCGTGGGGAAGCCGGAGGCCGCTCGCGTGTCCGGGCCGCCGGGAACTCCGGGGCCGGTGCCCGGCGTCGCTCAGTGGAAGAAGTGGCGCGTGCCCGTGAAGTACATGGTCACGCCCGCCTTCTGCGCGGCCTCCACGACCTGCTCGTCCCGGATCGAACCACCCGGCTGGACAATCGCCTTGACGCCGGCGGCGATCAGGATCTCCGGTCCGTCGGGGAACGGGAAGAAGGCGTCCGAGGCGGCGTAGGAGCCGCGCGCCCGCTCCTCGCCGGCCCGCTCGACGGCCAGCTTGCAGGAGTCCACCCGGTTGACCTGGCCCATGCCGACGCCGACCGAGGCGCCGTCCTTCGCGAGCAGGATGGCATTGGACTTCACGGCACGGCAGGCCCGCCAGGCGAAGGCCAGCTCCTTCAGCTCGTCGGCCGGGAGCGCCTCGCCCGCCGCCAGCGTCCAGTTGGCCGGGTCGTCGCCGTCGGCCTGGAGGCGGTCGGTGACCTGGAGGAGGACGCCGCCGTCGATCTGCTTGGCCTCCACGCGGTTGCAGGGGCCGTTCGGGGCCTTGAGCACCCGGATGTTCTTCTTCTTGGTGAGTGCCTCGAGCGCGCCCTCCTCATAGCCGGGCGCCACGATGACCTCGGTGAAGATCTCGGCGACCTGCTCGGCCATCTCCTTGCTGACCGGCCGGTTGACGGCGATGACACCGCCGAACGCGGACAGCGGGTCGCAGGCGTGCGCCTTGCGGTGCGCCTCGGCGACGTCCGCGCCGGTCGCGATGCCGCAGGGGTTGGCGTGCTTGATGATCGCGACGCACGGCTCGTCGTGGTCGTACGCGGCACGGCGCGCGGCGTCCGTGTCCGTGTAGTTGTTGTACGACATCTCCTTGCCGTGCAGCTGCTCGGCCTCCGCGAGGCCGCCGCCGCTGCCGTCGACGTAGAGGGCGGCGGGCTGGTGGGGGTTCTCGCCGTAGCGGAGGGTGTTCCTGCGCTCGTAGGTGGCGCCCACGAAGTCCGGGAAGGCGCCCGTGGCCGGGCCGCCGTCGACCGCCGCGTCGACGGGCGCGTACGACGACGCGAACCAGGAGGCGACCGCGACGTCGTACGAGGCCGTGTGCTGGAAGGCCTCCGCGGCGAGCCGCTTGCGGGCGGTCAGGTCGAAGCCGCCGTCACGGACCGCGGCGAGGACGTCGGCATAGCGCTCCGGGCTGGTGACCACAGCCACGGAGGGGTGGTTCTTGGCGGCCGCGCGGACCATGGAGGGGCCGCCGATGTCGATCTGCTCGACGCACTCGTCGGGGGACGCCCCGGAGGCGACGGTCTCCCGGAAGGGGTAGAGGTTGACGACGACGAGGTCGAACGGCTCGACACCCAGCTCGGCGAGCTGCTGCCGGTGGCTGTCGAGGCGCAGGTCGGCGAGGATGCCCGCGTGGACCTTGGGGTGCAGGGTCTTGACCCGGCCGTCCAGGCACTCGGGGAAGCCGGTCAGCTCCTCGACCTTGGCGACGGGAACGCCCGCGGCGGCGATCCTCGACGCGGTGGAGCCCGTGGAGACGAGCTCGACACCTGCCTCGTGGAGCCCACGGGCCAGCTCTTCGAGCCCGGTCTTGTCGTAGACACTGACGAGCGCGCGCCGGATGGGCCGCTTGGTGCTCTCGGCGGTCACTGGATAACTACCTTTCGTCCCTCAATGCGATAGCCGTTGCGGGCGAGCCGCCCCACGACCTCGACGAGCAGCCTTCGCTCGACTTCCTTGATGCGCTCGTGCAGAGCGCCCTCGTCGTCCTCGTCCCGGACCTCCACCACGCCCTGAGCGATGATCGGTCCGGTGTCGACGCCGTCGTCGACGAAGTGGACGGTGCAACCGGTGACCTTGGCGCCGTACGCGAGCGCGTCACGCACACCGTGGGCTCCGGGAAAACTGGGCAGGAGAGCGGGGTGGGTGTTGACGAAGCGCCCGCCGAACCGCGCGAGGAACTCCTTCCCCACGATCTTCATGAAGCCCGCGGAGACGACGAGATCGGGCTCGTGGGCCGCGACGGCCTCGGTGAGGGCCGCGTCCCACGCCTCGCGGTTCTCGTGGTCCTTGACCCGGCACACGAAGGTGGGCAGACCGGCCCGCTCGGCGCGGGCGAGGCCCTCGATGCCGTCGCGGTCGGCACCGACGGCGACGACCCGGGCGCCGTAGGCTGCCCCGCTCTCGGCGATGGCGTCGAGGAGCGCCTGAAGGTTGGTGCCGGACCCGGAGACCAGGACGACCAGGCGCTTGGCCGCGGACTCGGAGGCGGTCTCGGCCACGGACTCGGCCACGGCGGGGCCCTTTCTCGGGGGACGTTCGTGCGGTCGCTCGACGGGCGGGACGCCCGGGAGAGCTTTTGTATGGTCGTACGAATGCTTCGCACACCCGAATACGGGGAAGTCTACGAAGCGGTCGACCGTCAGCAACGATACCGGCACTCCGGACGGCCCCCGCGGGACGGGGGCGCGGCCGGAAGGTAGCGTCTGCGGAGGAACCGCCCGGGGAAGCGGATCGACGCGGGGGAACGACGCGCCTGCGCGGGACGTTGATCCGGACGAGAACGCCTGCCCGGGCGCACCAGCCTCGCGGCACACTCCGTCGACGAGCGCCCGCCAGAACCACCAAGGGGAAGACGCACACCTGATGCCGGACCGCAGTCTCCGACTCCCTCCGCTGCTGCTGCGCGAGCGGCGCCCTTCGCCCGTGCCGCCGCGGGAGAGCGACGAGACCCCCGGGAACGGGGGTGACTCCGCGAGCGGTGGGCGGGGCCAGGGGGCGTCCCCTGACGACAACCCCTTCGCGCCGCCGCCGGAGGGGACCCCGGACAGGCCCTGGCGGCCGCGCCACCCGGCACCCGGCCGGGACGAGGGGCAGGACGACCCCGAGGACGAGGGCGGACGTTCCGCGTGGGGCAGCCAGTGGAGCGACCGGCAGCCCGGTCCCGCGTCGGGCGGCCGCTTCGGCGAGCGTCCGGGCGGCTCCGGCGGGCAGGGCGGCCCCGAGGGGCCCGGTGGCCAGCGCCCCGGCCTGCGCTGGGACCCCACGGACCCCGCCCAGCGCCGGGCGCGCTACGCGCTGCTGTCCGGTATGTGGGCCTTCTTCTTCGCCCTCTTCAGCTGGCCTTACGTGGCCCTGCTGCTGGGCGCGCTGGCGGTGTACTGGGGCGCGAGCGCGCTGCGCGCCAAGCCCCGCACCCCCGACCCGAACAGCTCGGCGGCCCCTGCCCGCCCGCAGACGACGGCCGCGATCACCGGTCTGATCACGGCGTCCCTGGCGATCGCGATGGTGGCGGCCACGTTCACGGCCCAGCTGGTCTACCGCGACTACTACATCTGCGTGAACGACTCCCCGACGGCCGCGGCGAAGCACTCGTGCAACGACCTGCTGCCGAAGAATCTGCGGGGCGTCCTGGGCACCCAGAACTGAGCCACGGACCGCCGGAACGACGGCGCTGTATGGCGCCCCGGGTCCCTCAGGGGCGCGGTCCCGGGGGCGGTGGGGGCTCGCTTCCCCCGAAGCCCGACAGGAACGGGTCCACCTCGCCCGACAGCAGCTCGTACGGCTGGAGATCTGGGTCCTCCCACAGCGTGTCGATCGGTGTGCGGCCCCCGGCCGGTTCCGGGAGCACCGGCGGCGGGACCGAAGGCGCGGACAGCACGGGTGTGTCCTGTGCCGGCCGATGCCACGGCCACCGCATCCGCCGTCCGCGCCGCTCCGGCTTCCCGCTCCCGCGCAGTCGCCAGGACCGCACACCCAGCGCCAACGGCATCCCCGCGCCCACCACCCAGCAGGCCGCCGCACCGCCCACCTGCCACCCCACCGGCCCGAAGTGCGCCAGCGCGGCCACCCCGAGTGGCCCTCCCGCCGCCTCCGCGAGCCCGCCGAGCAGCGCCCCGCACCCCAGCGCCGCCACCGCCGTCGCCGCCGCCGTCCGCCCGGCCGACCACGCCCCGTCCCGCCGCGGCTTCCGGCCCCCGCACGCCGCACCCGCCACAAACCATCCGACCGTCAGCCCCGCCAGGGCCGGCACCGCCCCCACCGCCCACCCCGGGGGCCCGCCCCCCGTGGCCGGCACCGCCGCCAACAGCGGAAACGGCGGCAGCGGCGCGGGGGGCCGCCCCGCCGACAGCGGCCCCGTCACATGCCCCGCCCCCAGGACGAACCCGGGCCCGAGCGCATAGGCCGCACCCCACACCGCCGCGTTCGGCAGCAGCGCCAGGGCCAGCAGCAGGACCGCGCACCGCCCCGACCACCCCGGCGTGAGCTGGAGGAACGACGCCCGCGCGGCCCCGCCGTGCCACACCAGGGACGCGCCCACGAGCAGCGCGCCCCCGCCGACGAGCACGGCCGCCCCGGCCAGGGCGGCCCGCAGGGAGGCCACCAGCCGGCTCCACGCACCGGCGTCCGCCGGCCCGGTGGTCCCCGGCCGTCGCTCCGCCGGGGACAGCCACGCGAGCGCCCGGCGCACCCACACCGGCCCGCCCGGCCGCCCGTGCGCCGCCCACACACCTGCCCCCGCCGTCGCCACGGTGACCAGCGGGAGACACACCGCTGTCCACGACCATGACGGCCGCAGCGGCCCGCCGGAGGCGTACAGCGCCGCCCCCATGCCGACGCCGAGGTAGCCCGCCACCACGCCGGGCCATGCGGTGCGCGCGGCGACCAGCGGCGCACCGCCCGCCGTCTCCTCGACACCCTCCGCGCCCTCTGGCTCCTCGACGCCGTCCCCGGCCGCCGCGTCACGCCCCGCCCGGTACAGCAGCCACACCGGGAGCACGGCCAGCAGCAGCGGCGTCACCCCGACGGGTGCGGGCACCCCGGAGAGCGTCTCGGTCCGGACGAGGACGACACCGTGCGCCAGCAGCCAGAGCGAGGCCGCGAGGCGCAGCGCGCCGCCTGGGCCGTTGTCGGGGAACGGTGAACTGATCCACAGCAGGATCACGAGCAGGGCGAGCGAGCCGAGCCCCAGGACCGCGGCGACGGCGCCGCTCAGGAGACTGCCGCCCAGCCCGGGCCATCGGTCGCGCGACCGGGTGAGCGGGGGCGACGGCGGGGTGAGCGGGGGCGACGGCGGGGTTCGGCGGTCGGTCCATGGGGTCACGCCCGCCATGCTCCCAACGACACGCGCTTTCCCGTCGTAACAGCGGAAGCACCGATGTGTCGCTCAATATACGTTTATGTACTTTTCTGCACGGAGGGCCGCAGGCCGCCCTGTGACACAGGCTCCCGCCTCCCCGCAACCGCGGTCCGGGCGGCCCCCCGTGACGCCCCGTCAGGCCTTCGACGCGTTGTACGAGTCCTGCGCACCCGCCCTCGTACGACAGACGTATCTGCTCACCGGCCGCCGCCAACTTGCCCGCGAGTCGGTCGAGCGTGCCTTCCAGCAGGCCTGGGAGCACTGGCCTGAGGTCGCCGTGGACCCCGATCCCGGGGGATGGGTACGGGCCGCGGCGCACGACTGGGCGCTCTCGCCCTGGCACCGCTTCCTCCCCCGCCACCGGCGGCCCGAGCCGCAGCCCGCCGACCCGGCCGACCGCGCCCTGCTGCACGCGCTGCTGACGCTCTCGCCCCCACACCGGCGCACGCTGCTGCTCTACGACGGCGTCGGCCTCGGTCTGCCGGAGGCCGCGGCCGAGACACAGGCGAGCACCCCGGTCACGGCGGCCCGGCTGCTGTCCGCCCGGGAGGCGCTCACCGCCCTGGTCCCGGACCAGGCGGCGCCCCCGGTACTGCGCCGCAGGCTGAGCGAGCTGGCCACCGCGCAGCCCCTGCGCGCGTCCCGGCCGCCCACGGTCCGTACCCGGTGCGAGCGGCGCACCCGGCGGTGGACCGCTGCGGCCGTCGCCTTCACGACCGCGGTCGTCGGCGCGACCACGCTGACCCTGCGCATCGCCCAGGACCACTACGAACGACCCGTCGCCCGGGGGAGGGAGATCCGGGACCTGCCGCCACGGGTGGCCGCGGGGCCGCTGTCGGAGGAGCAGCTCGAACTCCGCGCAGTGCTGGAGTCATTGCTCGTTCGCGGCCCGGAACGACTGGTACCGGAGGCGCGGTGACAGTTCTTCGGGGAGAGGGTGGGGAGGCAGGAGGGGAGGGGAGGAGGGGGTTGCCGGTTGCCGGTGAGAGGCAGGTCGGCCGGTCGCCCGTCCACCGCCGTGGGCCCGTCGCCCATCCACCGCCATAGGCCGACCACCGCCGAAGGCCCGTCGCCCATCCACCGCCATAGGCCGACCACCGCCGAAGGCCCGTCGCCCATCCACCGCCATAGGCCGGTCGCCGTCGAAGGCCCGTCGCCCATCCACCGCCATAGGCCGGTCGCCGTCGAAGGCCCGTCGCCCATCCACCGCCGTAGGCCGGTCGCCGTCGAAGGCCCGTCGCCGGGCCCCCGGCGGCGCGTGTGCCGGGCGTGCGCCGGACCCGGAAACGCCAGTGGGCCCCCGCTCCCTGCAGGAACGCGGGCCCACCGAGGTTCACCCGGTGCCGATCAGCCGGTCAGGGCCGTTCGGCGGAGAGGAGAACTCAGCCGGCGAGGATCTCGCGGGCCAGCTTCGCCGTCTCCGTCGGCGTCTTGCCGACCTTGACGCCCGCCGCCTCCAGCGCCTCCTTCTTCGCCTGGGCGGTGCCCGACGAACCGGAGACGATGGCGCCCGCGTGACCCATGGTCTTGCCCTCGGGCGCGGTGAAGCCCGCGACGTAGCCGACGACCGGCTTGGTCACGTTCTCCTTGATGAAGGCCGCGGCCCGCTCCTCGGCATCGCCGCCGATCTCACCGATCATGACGATGAGGTCGGTGTCGGGGTCGTCCTGGAAGGCCTTGAGGGCGTCGATGTGGGTGGTGCCGATGATCGGGTCACCACCGATGCCGACGCAGGTCGAGAAGCCGATGTCACGCAGCTCGTACATCATCTGGTACGTCAGCGTGCCGGACTTCGACACCAGGCCGATCCGGCCCGGCTTGGTGATGTCGGCCGGGATGATGCCGGCGTTCGACTGGCCGGGGGTGATCAGGCCGGGGCAGTTCGGGCCGATGATGCGGGTCTTGTTGCCCTTCTTGCCGGCGTACGCCCAGAAGGAGGCCGTGTCGTGCACCGCGATGCCCTCGGTGATGACGACCGCGAGCGGGATCTCGGCGTCGATGGCCTCGACGACCGCGTCCTTGGTGAACTTCTCCGGGACGAAGATGACCGTGACGTCGGCGCCGGTCTTCTCGATGGCCTCCTTGACGGAGCCGAAGACGGGGATCTCCGTGCCGTCGAAGTCCACGACCTGGCCCGCCTTGCGCGGGTTCACGCCACCGACGATGTTCGTGCCGGAGGCCAGCATGCGCTTGGTGTGCTTCTGGCCCTCGGAGCCGGTCATGCCCTGGACGATGACCTTGGATTCCTTGGTGAGGAAGATAGCCATGGTTGTCTGTGACCTCGTCCCTTACTTCGCGGCAGCAGCCAGCTCGGCGGCCTTGTCGGCCGCGCCGTCCATGGTGTCCACACGCTGCACGAGCGGGTGGTTGCGGTCGTCCAGGATCTGGCGACCCAGCTCGGCGTTGTTGCCGTCGAGACGCACGACCAGCGGCTTGTTGACCTCTTCGCCCTTGGACTCGAGGAGCTCCAGGGCCTGCACGATGCCGTTGGCGACCGCGTCACAGGCGGTGATGCCGCCGAAGACGTTGACGAACACGGACTTGACGTCCGGGTCGCCGAGGATGATCTCCAGGCCGTTGGCCATGACCTCGGCGGAGGCGCCACCGCCGATGTCGAGGAAGTTCGCGGGCTTGACGCCCTTGTGGTTCTCGCCGGCGTAGGCGACGACGTCCAGGGTCGACATGACCAGGCCCGCGCCGTTGCCGATGATGCCGACCTCGCCGTCGAGCTTGACGTAGTTGAGGTTCTTCTCCTTGGCGGCCGCCTCGAGCGGGTTGGCGGCGGCCTTGTCGTGGAGCTCCTCGAACTCGGGGTGCCGGAACTCGGCGTTGTCGTCGAGCGACACCTTGCCGTCGAGGGCGATGACGTCGCCGGAGGCGACCTTGGCGAGCGGGTTGACCTCGACCAGGAGGGCGTCCTCCTTGACGAAGACCTCCCACAGGCTGACGAGAACGTCGGCGACCTGGTCGGCGACCTCGGCCGGGAACTTGGCCGCGGCGACGATCTCCTGCGCCCTCGCCTTGTCCACACCGTCGATGGCGTTCACCGGGATCTGGGCGACGGCCTCGGGGCGGGTGGCCGCGACCTCCTCGATCTCCATGCCGCCCTCGACGGAGGCGATGGAGAGGAAGGTGCGGTTGGCGCGGTCGAGGAGGAAGGAGACGTAGTACTCCTCGATGATCTCCGGGGCGGTCTCGGCGATCATCACCTTGTGGACCGTGTGGCCCTTGATGTCCATACCGAGGATGTCCGTCGCGCGGGCGACCGCCTCGTCCGGGGTGGCGGCCAGCTTCACACCGCCGGCCTTGCCGCGGCCACCGACCTTCACCTGCGCCTTGACGACAGACTTGCCGCCCAGCCGCTCGGTGATCTCGCGCGCCGCCTCAGGCGTGTCGATGACTTCACCGGCCAGCACCGGTACACCGTGCTTGGCGAAGAGGTCCCTCGCCTGGTACTCGAACAGGTCCACGCGCTTCCGTCCCTATCAGTGATCTCGCGGTTCGTTGGATGCGTGGGCGTGCCGCGAAGGGCAACGTGACGTCCGCATGTGTCACAAGGGGTGCGCACACGGTGTCCGAGCGCGCGGCATGTCCGTCTCGCAGGTTATCGCCGCTTGCGGTGGGGCCCTAAATCGCAGATCACACCTGAGCGGTGATACCCGTCACACGTGCACGTGAGGGCAGGGTGCCACCGGGTTGGGGCCGGCCCGGTGGTACCCCTGTGCCGCCCCGCAAGGGGCGAGGAGCGAGAGGAGCGAGTGGTCCCCACCCCAATGGGGCCACTCGCCCGGTACGCGGGGTTTCGGCGGATACGGCCGATGGCTTTCGGCCGCCCCGGTGCCTCATTCCCCGCTGAGGAGTGCGAATGCGCTACGGCGGTGCCGCATGGCGTCGGGCTCAGCGTGCGGATGCCCTACAGCGCTGCCGCACGGCGTCCGGCTCGGAGGGAGTACGTGCCGTGCTTCGGATAGTCCGGGGTGAGGGAAGCGGCGACATCCCGGGCGCCGGTCACCGCGTGGCCTGCCGGCGAGCCGCTCGCCTGCCCCGCGGTCCCCGCGAGGTCCCCGGCGAACGGCGCCGCCGGTCCGGCGACCCTTCCGCGAACGAGCGGCCTCGCCCACGACCCCGTCCGCGAAGGGCCGCACTTCGCCCGTCACGCCGTACGCCAGATGGGTGCTGCTGTCCGCCACCGGGTGCACGACGGGCCGCACGGTCCCGTTCACCGTCTCCACGGCCTGGCGCGCCGTCCACAGGGCCTCATCGGCCGTCCCCACGACCGGCCGCGCCGCACCGGCCACGCCCTGCGCGAACAGCTCCACCCCACCCGACGCCCCCCGCGAACGGCTCCACCCCACCCCCGACCCCCCGCGCCGGCCCCGACGCGCCCGCGACTACGCCCCCGGCGAACGGCGGACCTGCGCGGCGCCCCCGGGCGCCGACGGCATCACCTCACCCGTCACGCCGTACGCCCGCCCCCTCGCGTCCAGGGCGGCCTGCGCGGCGAGCGGCACGGCCCCGGCCCCGGCCCCGGAGGTGCCGACGACCGGCGGCAGCACCGCGGCGGCCGTCTCGTCGGCCCCGGCGGGCCTGGTCCACGGCGGGCGCGGCGTTTCCGGCCTGCGTCTCGGCGCGGTTCCCGAGCCGCTGCCCGGAGTGCGATGTCCCGTCTGTGTGATGCCCTCGCCCTGGTCAGGTGGTCTCCGGCACCGGCAGGGGCCGCTTCTCCAACGCCGCCGCCATCACCTCCGGGAACAGATCGGGCGTGCAAGCGAACGCCGGTGCCTCCAAGGCCGCCAGTGCCGCCGCATGCTCACGGTCGTACGCGGGCGCCCCCTCGTCGGACAGCGCGAGCAGCGCCACGAACTGCACCCCCGACGCCTTCATCGCCGCCACCCGCCTGAGCATCTCGTCCCGGATCCCCCCTTCGTACAGATCACTGATCAGGACCACGACCGTCTCCGTGGGCCGGCTGATCCGCGACTGGCAGTACGCCAGCGCCCTGTTGATGTCCGTACCGCCGCCGAGCCGGGTGCCGAAGAGGACGTCGACCGGGTCGTCGAGCTGGTCGGTGAGGTCCACGACGGACGTGTCGAACACGACGAGCCGGGTCGTGAGCGACCGCATGGACGCGAGGACCGCCCCGAACACCGCCGCGTACACCACCGACGCCGCCATCGACCCCGACTGGTCGATGCAGAGGATGACCTCTTTCTTCATGGACTGGGACGCCCGTCCGTACCCGATCAGCCGATCCGGCACGACCGCGCGGTACTCCGGCAGGTAGTGCTTGAGGTTGGCGGCGATCGTGCGGTTCCAGTCGATGTCGTGGTGGCGGGGCCGGTGGATACGGGCACTGCGGTCGAGGGCGCCGGTGAGCGCGGCCCGGGTACGGGTGGCGAGCCGCTTCTCGAGGTCCTCGACGACCTTGCGCACCACCGCCCGTGCCGTCTCCCTGGTGGTCTCCGGCATCGCCTTGTTCAGCGAGAGCAGCGTGCCGACCAGGTGCACGTCCGCTTCGACGGCCTCGAGCATCTCCGGCTCCAGAAGCAGCGTGGACAGACCGAGGCGGTCGATGGCGTCACGCTGCATGACCTGGACGACGGACGACGGGAAGTACGTCCGGATGTCCCCGAGCCAGCGAGTGACGGACGGCGCCGACGCCGCCAGCCCCGCCGAACGGTCCCGGTCCCGGCGTGCCGCGTCCCCCTTCCCGTACAGCGCGGTCAGCGCCCCGTCCATCGCCGCGTCCCGCCCGGCCGGCCCGTACCCCGTGCCGTCCGCCGAGTCGCCGCCGAGCACCAGCCGCCAGCGCCTCAACCGCTCGTCGGGCCCGGCCGCACCCGCCGTGCCACCACCCGGGCCCCCGGAGGGCATGGCCGCCCCACGGCCGGTCATGTCCGTACTCATCGAGCCACCCCCACCAAGTCGTCCTCATCCCTGCCCCCGGGCCCCTCCAGGCCGAGCAGCAGTCGCACCACCGGGACCACCGCGTCCGCCCGCCCGGCGTCCAGGCCAGGCGCGAACCCGAACGCGTCCGCGCCGACGACCACCGTGCTCCCCGGCGCCCCCGGTCCCCGCCGGATCAACTCGCCGAGTGTGCGTCTGACTCCCGGCTCATACGCCGAGAACGTGCGCCGCAGCAGGGGCAGTACGCCGGTGAACGCGTCCGCCGGCACCCCCGTCAGCCATGCGTCCACAAGCCCGAGCAGGCGCTCGTCGTGCACCAGCAGCATCCCGCCGGCGCCGCCCCCGACGAATCCCTCGATCCAGGCGGCCGCGTCCGCCGGGGCCGTGCCCTGCGACAGCGCGAGCCCCATGAGCCGCGCGGCCTCGTCCTGCGCCAACTCCCCGCCATCCAGGAGAAGTCGCATGGCGCGCCCCCGGATGACCCCCGCGACGGTGTCCCGGCCCGACAGCGTCCGCAGCACGGAACGCCACCGCCCTCGTATCCCCCCTTCGGCCGGCGGGGCTCCCTCCGCCAGCAGTCCCACCGCCCCGTGCACCGCGTCCACATGACGGCGCATCTCCTCGGCCGCCTGCGCGTCGAGCGCGGCGCACGCCGGTGGCAGCCCGACGAACACCCGCTCCGCGAGACCCGCGGCGACCTCGGCCAGTGCCCGGGTGTCCGTGCCGCGCACGTCGCCGTAGCGCAGGGAGCGGACCAGGGCGGGCAGGGCCTCGGCGAGGTGGCCGACATCGGTGTCCAGGGCCGCCTGGTCGGCGAGCACCCGCATCACCAGGGGCAGCGCGTCCGGAAGTTCCGCGAGGAGGCACCGCTCGGCGAGCGCCGTGACCTCGGCGAGCGCCCGAGTGGCGATCGCGTCCGCCTCGGCCCTGGCGGTCGCGGCGGCGAGCACGGTCGTCCCCCACACCCCCGCCTCCGCGACCCGCACCGCCACCTCCGGGTCCCAGCACAGCCGCCAGGTCTCGCGGAACGTGCCCGTGCTGCCGCGCGAGAGCGTCGGCTCGCCCCAGCCGATGCCGAGGAGACGCAGCCGGTGCAGCAGCCGGCTGCGCCCGGCGTCGGTGTCCTTGCGCAGATCCAGCTCCAACTCCCGCTCCAGCGGCTCGGGTTTCAGCCGCAGCCGCTTCTGGAGCCGCGCGAGGTCCCGCTGCAAGGGCACGGCGGGCGCCGACGCCGGCACCTCCCCCAGGACGTCACCGACCACGAGGCGGTCGTGCACCAGCGCCAGCGGCACATCCGAGCCCTCGCACATGACCGCCCGGACCGCGTCGATCGTCTCGGAGAGCCCCGGCAGCGGACGCCCGCGCAGCGCCGCGAGCGTGCCGGCGAGCCGCACCGCCTCGATGACGTGGGCGGACGACACGATCCGGTCCTCCTCCCTGAGCAGTCCGGCCACCTTGGTCAGCCATCGCTCGACGGGACGGTCGGGCGCGGCGAACAGGTGCGCGTACCAGCCGGGCGATTCGATCCCCGCCCCGTAACCACCGGCCCGGGACAGCCTCCGGTGGGTCCAGGGCACCCAGGTCATGTCCGTCCGCACCTTGGCCAGCCCCTTCAGCAGGGCGCGGTCGGCCGAGACGGCGGTCATCCGACGCAGCGCGGGCACATGCCAGGCCCCGCACACCACGGCCACCCGGGGGCCGAACTCCTTCAGGGACGCACGCACCTGGAGCCGCATATACGCCTCCCGCACCGGGTCGCGCCGGTGTCCCCCGGTGCCGTACTCCTCCCGCAGGGCCGCCATGGCCTCCTCCAGGACCGCGAACGGCGCGAGTGGGTCCTCGCCGCCCACCCCCCGGTGCTCGACGACGTCCTCCCACCACCGCTCAGGGTCGTCATATCCGGCGGCCTCGGCGAGCACGGCCAAGGGGTCGACACGGAGAGCGTCGCCGGAGCCCGGGGCTGAGCGGCACGCCCCGCTCCCTGGCACGGACACGGCGTCCCCGGGCATCCCGTCCGCCGTCCCGCACTCGGCATCTCCGGGCATCCCCTCCCGCGCATCGAGCTCAGCATCCCCGGGCATCCTGTCCCCCGGCTCGCGCTCGGCGTCCGCAGGCGCCTCCTCCCCCGCCTCGCGCCCGGCGTCCCCGGGCTTCTCCATCGCCGGTGTCGCTTCCGCTTCCTCCTTGTCCCATGCGAGCGTGTGCGTCGCCGGAAGATCGATGAAGCGGGCCGGGACTCCGTGCTCCAGGGCCCAGCGGAGCGCCACCCACTCCGGGGAGAACTCGGCCAGTGGCCAGAACGCCGACCGCCCCGGTTCGTCCACGGCGTGGGCGAGCAGCGCCACCGGCGGGCGCATCTCCTCGTCCGCCGCCAGCGGGATCAGCGCGTCCGCCTCCGGTGGCCCCTCGATCAGCACGGCCCGCGGCCGCGCCGCCTCCAGCGCGGCCCGCACGGCACGGGCGGAACCCGGCCCGTGATGCCGCACCCCGAGCAGCAGCGGCCCCTGACCGGCCGAGTCCCCGGGCAGCCTGTCCACGCCTGTCATGCCGTCACCTCGCGGCACGCCCGGTAGAAGTCCGTCCAGCCGTCCCGCTCCCGGACCACCGTCTCCAGGTACTCCTGCCAGACGACACGGTCGGCGGCCGGATCGCGGACGACGGCGCCGAGGATGCCCGCGGCGACGTCGCCGGCGCGCAGCACGCCGTCGCCGAAATGGGCGGCCAGGGCGAGCCCGCCCGTGACGACGGAGATGGCCTCCGCGGTGGACAGGGTCCCGCTGGGCGACTTCAGCTTCGTCCGGCCGTCCGTGGTGACTCCGGCGCGCAGCTCTCGGAAGACCGTGACGACGCGACGGATCTCGTCCAAGCCGTGGGGCAGCGCCGGCAGGTCGAGGGAGCGGCCGATCTGCTCGACCCGGCGGGAGACGATGTCCACCTCCGCGTCGGCGCTCTCCGGAAGCGGCAGCACCACCGTGTTGAACCGGCGGCGCAGGGCGCTCGACAGCTCGTTGACCCCGCGATCGCGGTCGTTGGCCGTCGCGATCAGGTTGAAGCCGCGGACGGCCTGCACCTCCTGCCCCAGCTCCGGTATCGGCAGGATCTTCTCGGACAGGATCGTGATCAGCGTGTCCTGCACGTCGGCCGGGATGCGGGTCAGCTCCTCGACGCGTGCGACCCTCCCCTCGGCCATGGCCCGCATGACGGGGCTCGGCACCAGCGCGTCACGGCTGGGGCCGTGCGCGAGCAGTCGCGCGTAGTTCCAGCCGTAGCGGATCGCCTCCTCCGGTGTGCCCGCCGTGCCCTGGACGAGCAGGGTCGAGTCACCGCTGATGGCCGCCGCGAGGTGCTCGGACACCCAGGTCTTGGCCGTGCCGGGCACACCGAGCAGAAGCAGCGCGCGATCGGTGGCGAGCGTGGTGACGGCGACCTCGACGATACGGCGTGGGCCGACGTACTTCGGGGTGATCACCGTGCCGTCCGGGAGCGTGCCGCCCATCAGATAGGTGGCCACGGCCCAGGGCGACAGCCGCCAGCGGGCCGGGCGGGGCCGGTCGTCCTGCGCGGCCACAGCGGCGAGTTCGGCCGCGAAGGCGTCCTCGGCGTGCGGCCGCAGAGCCTCGGCCGCCGCGTCCCCCGCCTGCGCCGCCGGCTCGTGTGTCCGCTCCCGCACCGTCACGTCCGCGGACGTGCCCACGGGCCCGGACGCCCCCTCGCCGGGGCCCAGGCCCCTGCCCCCGTTCACGGGCGTGGACTCGCTCGGGTTCGGTTCGACGGACATCGGATCAACGGACACACGCATGGCCACATCCCCCTCAGCTCGGCCGGTTCGGATCTGCCACCAACCGTGCACCACGCCACTGACAATGCACGCTGACCTGCATAAACGCCCCTCGCCCGGCGATTGTCAGTGCCGGGACCTACCTTCGAGACATGACTGAGCAGGAGGTGCGCTGGACTGCGGAACAGGTGCTGGCACTGGCACCTGACGCCGCGTCACGCGAGGCGGGAAGCAAACTCGGCGCGGCCGGGCCGTGGTCGGGGGCGGGCAGCTCCGACGAGGGGGCGGTGTGGGGGTTGTGCGAGGGCGGCGGCAGCAGGCCGTATCAGACGGTCGTCGACCTCGCGGATACGGCCGGTCCGGCGTACCAGTGCGGTTGCCCGAGCCGCAAGTTCCCGTGCAAGCACGCGTTGGGACTGCTGCTGCTCTGGGCGGGCGAGGACGGGGTGGTGTCGCGGGGGCAGGCGCCGGACTGGGCGGAGCAGTGGATCAGGGGACGCCGACAGCACACGCGGGAGAAGCGGCCCGCCACCGGCGCGGCTCCCGCGAGGACCGCCGATCCGGAGGCGGCCCGCCGCAGGGCGGAGCGGCGGGCCGAGCGGATCACGGCGGGGGCGACGGAGCTGGAACAGCGGCTGGCGGACCTGCTGCGCGGCGGCCTCGCCACGGCCGACCGGGACGGGTACGGGACATGGGAGGAGACGGCGGCCCGTATGGTCGACGCACAGGCCCCGGGACTGGCGGCGCGCGTGCGGGAATTGGGTGTGATCCCTTCGTCGGGGCCGGGCTGGCCGGTTCGCCTGATGGAGGAGTGCGCGCTGCTGCACCTTCTCGACCAGGGCTGGCTGCACCGCGAGCGGCTGCCGGACGGGCTGGCGGCGACGGTCCGTTCCCGGGTGGGCCTCCCGGGCTCGCCCGACGGTCCGCCCATCCGTGACCGCTGGCTGATTCTGGCCCGGTACGACACCTCGGACAGCCGGCTGACGACGCGCCGCACCTGGCTGTACGGCGCGGACTCGGGCCGTACGGTGCTGCTCCTCTCCTATGGGGCGGCCGGACGCGCCCCGGAGCCGTCGCTGCCGGTGGGCCTGGTGCTGGAGGCGGAGGTGTCCGCGTATCCGGGGGCGGGGCAACTGCGGGCCGCGCTGGGCGAGCAGTTCGCGCCCCCGGCACCGGCGGGGTTCCGGCCGCCGGGCGTGACCACGCCCGAGGCGGTGGCGCGGTACGGGCAGGCGCTGTCTGACGACCCGTGGCTGGACTCCCTTCCGGTGACCCTGGGACGGGTCATACCGACGCCGGTCGAGGACTCCTGGCAGCTGGCCGACGCGGACGGCGACACGGCGCTCCCTCTCACGCGTGCGGCCGGTGCCCGCCCGGGCCTGTGGCGTCTGGTCGCCCTGTCGGGCGGAGCCCCCGTCACGGTGTTCGGCGAGTGCGGCCACCACGGGTTCACTCCGCTCACCGCCTGGCCGGAGGGTGCCGGAGAGGCGGTCCCGCTGTGCTGACGGCACCGAAGCGACTCACGACCGACAGGGAAGGGACCGATATGGCCGCGACCCCCGCCGCGCCGGGCACAGCCTCCGCCGTGCCCTGGGAGGAGCTGGTGACGGTGGCCCTGCTGGGCACCGACCGGCGTACGCCGTCCTGGGCGTCCGGCCGAAAGGCGCCGACGGCGCTGCTGGACCTGGCCGCCGTGGAGACCGTGCGCCGCAGGGCCGGTCTGCGCCCGGCGGCGGCCGGGCCCAGACCCGAGCCGGCGGCGCCGGACCCCCGACCGCCGCTGCCGCCCTCGGCGGCCCGCAGACTGGCCCTGCTGCTGTCCGATCGCCCCGGCACGGGCAGCGGCGGCCGCCGGGGGACGGCACCCGACCTCATGGAACTGCTGCCGCAGTGGCTGGCCCTTGCCAACGCCCGCGGTTTCGCACCACCCCCGCAGGCGCTGCCCGCGCTGCTGGACTCGGCCCGGGGGCGTACGGACCTGCGCCCCGCGGTGCTGGCCTTCGCCGGCCCGCGCGCCCTGTGGCTGGCCCGGCTCAACCCGGACTGGCGGTTCGCGCTGCGCTCCGCGCCCGGCGGCGGGTCCCCGCTACCACCGGAGGATCCCGAGATGGTCCAACGCCTGTGGCAGCAGGGGCTGTTCGCCGAGCGGGTCGCCCTGCTCGGCGCTCTCCGCGCCCGGCACCCGGCCGCCGCGCGTGAACTGCTGGCCGGCACCTGGGCGACCGAGCGGGCGGAGGACCGCCTGATGTTTCTCGACTCCCTCCGCGCGGGCCTGGAACCGGCGGACGAGCCGTTCCTGGAACAGGCGTTGGCCGACCGGAGCCGCAATGTGCGGACGACGGCAGCGGAGTTGCTGTCGGCGCTGCCGGAGTCGGCGCTGGCGGCGCGGATGGCGGCGCGGGCGGCGGCCTGTGTGGCGGTCGACCGTACGGTGGGGAAGCCGTCGCTCGTGGTCGAGGCACCGCATGAGTGCGATCCGGGCATGGAGCGCGACGGAGTGGTACCGAACCCCCCGGCCGGGCGGGGTGAACGGTCCTGGTGGCTCGGCCAGTTGGTGGAGGCGGCGCCGCTCGGCACCTGGACGGCACGATGGGAGCGTACGCCGACGGAGATCGTCGCGCTGCCGGTGGCGGACGACTGGCAGGACGAACTGCACGCGGCCTGGTGCCGGGCGGCGGTCCGGCAGCGGGACCCCGGCTGGTCCCGGGCGCTGCTCGGGCCACCCTCGGCACCGGAGGCCGGGGGCCCGGGCGCGGTCTCCCTGGCCGAGCGCGCGAAACTGCTGTCGACGCTGGGCGCCGCCGAACGGGCCGAGTGGGTGGCCGGGTTCATCGCCACACACGGACTGTCGGAGGCGTTCCAGTTGCTCGGGGTGTGCACGGTCCCCTGGGCCGCCCCGCTGGGCCGGGCGGTGGTGGACGCACTCAACATCGCCCGGGACGCGGGAAGTTATCCGTGGAGCTTCAGCGGGGTGATGGGTCTGGCGGAACGCTGCCTGGACCCCGCGGAGGCGGATCGCCTCGCCGCGCTGACAGCGATACCCGACGAGCCGGAGGACGCGTCGCCGGGGGCGGTCGGCTACTGGGCCGAGGCCTTCCAGCGCCTGACCACGACGCTGCGCCTCCGCGCGACGATGCGGGAGGAACTGGAGGAGCCGGGACAACCCTGAGCCGGCCCTCCCGAGGGGTCCCCGGGCCCGGAAGACCGGCAACCCGGCGCCCGGCAGCCCGCCGAGGGGTGACCAAAGCTCCGGGCCCCGGCCCCGAAGGACCCAAGCCCCGGAAGGCCCGGAAGGACCCAAGTCGGGAAGGCATGGAAGAACCCCGGCCCGGAAGGACCCAAACCTCGACGGACCCAGGCCCCGAAGGACCCAAGCCTCGACGAAGGCCCGGAAGGGCCCAGGTCTCGACGAATCCAGGCCCCGAAGGACCCAGGCCTCGGAAGACTCAGGCCCCGGCCGGCTGACGCACGTTCGCCCGGACCCAGTCCACGATCGCCGCCGTCGTCGCACCGGGCGTGAAGATCTCCGCGACGCCCTTCTCCTTGAGCAGCGGGATGTCCGCCTCCGGAATGATCCCGCCGCCGAAGACCAGGATGTCCTCGGCCTCGCGCTGCTTCAGCAGTTCGATCACCGCGGCGAACAGCGTGTTGTGCGCTCCGGACAGGATCGACAGTCCGATCGCGTCGGCGTCCTCCTGGATCGCCGTGTCCACGATCTGCTCGGGCGTCTGGTGGAGGCCGGTGTAGATGACCTCCATACCCGCGTCACGCAGCGCCCGTGCGATCACCTTGGCCCCGCGATCGTGGCCGTCGAGCCCCGGCTTGGCCACCACCACGCGGATCGGACCGGCTGCCACACCCATCACTGCCTCCATGAAGCGACTACTCCACCCTGTACCCGATGTACCGCCCCGCCGCCACACCACCGCACCGGCTGACACACGGGCCACGAGCCCCGCAGCACAGGCGTCCCGCGCCGCACCGACCCGGGAAGTGAACGAACGTTATCGCCAGCATCCCGCAACCGGCAGTTTCGCGGTGGTGACCGAGGGGGAAATCACACAATGGGACACGTTAGCCGCGCAGGGTCCCCCCTCCCCGCGGCACACGCGCCGCAGCATCAGCGGTTCGCGCGCCGTGGTCTGAGGGGATCGTGCGCACGGAGAGCCGCTACAGGCGGACACGCCACCGCCGGCCGGGCGCCGGGTGGCCGGCCCGCCGGCAAAGGATTGCAAGGGCACGACGACAGCGGGAGCCGCACCCGTACGAGGAGGACGGGACCGCATCACGCGGACGGCGGGAACGCCATTCGTCATGACGACGAGAAGGCCGCCCGCCGCGCCACCGGCTCATGTGCCGCATCCGCGGTACGACCGTAGCCACGGCACCTGCCCCGACAGGCCACCGCCAGACGGCTTTCCATCAAGGGCACACGGGGGACGCAGGCGTCCTCACGTGCGCCGACGGGAGGTCGGCCATGATGGTCACGCGGGCAGTGCAGCCCTTGCTACCGCTGTGCCAGCGTATGTTTCCGAGCCGGCTGGCCGGTCTCTCCGTGGCTCTGCTGAAGGCCACCGCCCTGGAGCTGGCGATTCTCGCCGGACATCTGCTCCTCTACCCCTCGGGGATCATCCAGGAGCGCCATTCCCACGCGCTCCCCCTCCCCCCGGACGCCGCGACACTGCCGACCGAGGCCAAACCCCCGGTCATCCTCCTCCACGGGTTCATCGACAACCGCTCGGTCTTCGTCCTGCTGCGCCGCAACCTCGCCCAGCACGGCCGGCAGCACATCGAGTCACTCAATTACTCGCCGCTGACCTGGGACGTCCGCACCGCGGCGAAACTGCTCGGCCGGCATATCGAAGAACTGTGCGAGCGCACCGGACGGCCGCAGGTGGACGTCGTCGGCCACAGCCTGGGCGGACTGATCGCGCGGTACTACGTCCAGCGCCTCGGCGGCGACCTGCACGTCCGTACGCTCGTAACACTGGGCACGCCCCACTCCGGCACCCGTGTCGCACCTCTCGCGAACGCGCACCCCATCGTCCGCCAGATGCGCCCGGGCTCCGAGCTGATCCAGGAGCTGCACGAGCCGGCACCCGGTTGCCGTACGCACTTCGTGAGTTTCTGGAGCGATCTGGACCCGCTGATGGATCCGCTGGAGACGGCCTGTGTCGATCACCCGGATCTGCTGGCGCACAACGTCCGGGTGAGCGGGATCGGCCATCTGGCCCTGCCGGTCCACCCCGCGGTCGCGACCGGGATACGGCAGGCGCTGGATCTCGCCCACCCGGCGGCAGCGGCGGACGCGCGCACCGGGGGCCTGACGGTGGCGTGACAGCCGCCCCCCGACACCTCCCCGTCATCCTCCAACCCTCGAACGTTCATCGAACGCAAAGCCAAGCCCTTGCCCGGGGACCGCCTAAACACGGGCGATTGCCCGTTTCCTGCCCGAGGGAAACCTGCGGAAGATTGTCGCGCCCGCGTACCGCCGGGTACAGTCGCCGCACTGCTCTGCCAGCCCCTGCTGTCGAGGCGAAAGAGAAGTTGGTGAACGACCGTCACCCGTCGGGAACCGGGACTCCCCCGGCTCCGGCCCCCGATGCCGCCTCCGCGCACTACGCGTCGTACGGCGGACAGGGCGGCCAGTACGGTGACTTCACGTCGTACACCGATCTTGCCGCGACCGCCTTCGGCGCCGGCGGCCACACGGCCACCGCCTTCTCGGCCGACCCCCTCTTCGGTGACCTCCCGGGCCATGGCGCGACCGGCTCGTACGACACCTCCGGGTGGTCGGCCGCCGGTCATCCGGGGCATGGCGCGGACAGCCATCCGCTCGCCACCGGCACACACCAGACGCTCCACTACGACCCGTACGCCGCCCAGCATCACGCCGCGTTCGACACCGGCAGCCATGACACGAGCGCCTGGGCCGTGGGCTACCAGCGACTCGCCGGCATCCCCGCGCAGGGCGGGGCCCCCGAGGCCACCGGCCAGTGGGACGCGGGGGCCTGGCGCGAGGCCGGCCAGTCCGCCGACGGGACCCAGCAGTGGGACTGGGGCACGCAGGGGTTCGACACGGGGGCGTACGACGCCACCCAGTGGAACTCGGGCGGCGCGGCCGAGCACGAGACGCAACACGACCGGCAGGCGGCGGCGCGCTTCGAGCGGGCCGAGTCCTTCGACCAGCCGGCGGCACAGGCCTTCGAGCACCCGGAGACGCAGGTCTTCGACACCGACACCGCGGACGGCTTCGACCAGCGGGCCACCGCCGCCTTCGACCAGCTCCCGTACGAGCAGCACCCCACGGACGACGAGTCGGAGCCCGCGCGTGAGCCGTCCGGCGACCCGCACCTGCTCGACGACCAGGAAGAGATCACTCCCGCACCGGCCTCGCGTGCGGCGTCCCGCTCGGCCGGCCGGTCCCGGCGCCGTACTCCCCCGAAGCGCTCCGCGCTGCTGACCGTCGCCGTGCCGTCGGTGTGCGTGATGGGGGTCGCCGGGATCGCCGCCGCCACCGTGGGCGTGGGCGGGAGCGACGGCAAGGAGACCACGGCGAGCGCGTCCGGCGCGACGCCGGTGAAACCGTCCGCCGCGAACACCAAGCTGGACTCCCAGCTGGAGAGCCTCTCCGCGGGCGCGAACGACTTCGCGGACCGGGCGAGCCGTACGCAGGAACGTATCGACCTCAAGGCCCAGCAGGCGGCCGAGCAGAAGAAGGCAGCGGCGGAGGCGGCCCTCAAGGAACGGCTCCGCCCGAAGTTCGTGCTGCCGGTCACGCAGAAGGGGCTCAGCGCCTACTTCGGCCAGGCCGGAGTCAACTGGATGTCGGTGCACACCGGCATCGACTTCCCCGTCTCGTACGGCACGACGGTCATGGCCGCGACCGACGGCACCGTCACCACGAAGTGGAACAGCGCCTACGGCAACATGATGATCGTGACTGCGAAGGACGGCACGGAGACGTGGTACTGCCACCTCTCCAGCTACCGGGTCGCGTCCGGGACGACCGTGAAGGCCGGCCAGCCGATCGCGTACTCCGGCAACTCGGGCAACTCCACCGGCCCTCATCTGCACTTCGAGGTGCGGCCGAACGGCGGCGCCGCGGTAGACCCGCTGCCCTGGCTGCGCAGCCACGGGCTGGACCCCACCTGATCAACGCATGGGCAGGCCCCCGCCGTTCGGCGGGGGCCTGCCCATGTCGTCTACAGCTTCTCCACCGGCGCATACCGCAGCAGCAGCCGCTTCGGCTTGGTGTCGCCGAAGTCGATGGTCGCCTCCGCGTTGATGCCCGTGCCCTTCACCCCGACCACCGTGCCCAGACCGAACTGGTCGTGCGTGACACGGTCGCCGACCGCCAGGGAGACCACCGGCCTCTCCGTCGCACCGCCCCGGCGGGTGGCGAAACCGGCCGCGCCCGCGGCAGAGGACCGCGACCGGGCCGACGACAGCGAGGAGGACAGGGAGGCCGCCACGCCCGAGACGGGACCCGAGGGCGCGGGTGCGGAGGAGGCACCCGTACGCTTCCACTCCACGTGCTGGTCCGGGATCTCCTCCAGGAAGCGCGAGGGCGGGTTGTACGAGGGCTGGCCCCAGGCGCTGCGCATGGCGGACCGGGTGAGGTAAAGCCGCTCCCGCGCGCGGGTGATGCCCACATACGCCAGGCGGCGCTCCTCCTCGAGTTCCCTGGTCTGGCCGAGCGCGCGCATATGCGGGAAGACGCCGTCCTCCATGCCGGTCAGGAAGACCACCGGGAACTCCAGGCCCTTCGCGGTGTGGAGCGTCATCAGCGTGATGACGCCGCCGCCCTCCTCCTCGTCGGGGATCTGGTCGGAGTCGGCGACCAGGGCGACCTGCTCCAGGAAGTCGGCCAGCGTGCCTCCCGGGGCGACGGCCCCTGATGCCGCGCTCTCGCCGCGCTCCTGCTCGAACTCCAGTGCCACGGCGGCGAGTTCCTGGAGGTTCTCGATGCGGGTCTCGTCCTGGGGGTCGGTCGAGGCCTGGAGTTCGGCGAGATAACCCGTGCGTTCCAAAACGGCTTCCAGGACCGTGGCCGGGCCGGCGCCCGACTCCACGATGGTCCGCAGGTCCTCCATCAGCGCGTTGAACCGCTTGACCGCGTTCGTCGAGCGGGCCGCCATGCCGTACGCCTCGTCCACGCGGCGCAGCGCCTGCGGGAAGCTGATCTTCTCCCGCTGGGACAGGGCGTCGATCATCGCCTCGGCACGCTCGCCGATGCCCCGCTTCGGCACGTTCAGGATGCGCCGCAGCGGGACGGAGTCCTCCGGGTTGGCCAGTACGCGCAGATAGGCCAGGACGTCCCGGACCTCCTTGCGCTCGTAGAAGCGGACACCGCCGACGACCTTGTAGGGCAGGCCGACGCGGATGAAGACCTCTTCGAAGACACGGGACTGGGCGTTGGTGCGGTAGAAGACGGCGACGTCGCCCGCCTTGGCCTCGCCCCGGTCGGTGAGGCGGTCTATCTCGTCGGCGACGAACTGCGCCTCGTCGTGCTCCGTGTCGGCGACGTAGCCGGTGATCCGCGCGCCCGCGCCCGCGTTGGTCCACAGGTTCTTGGGGCGTCGCGACTCGTTGCGCTCGATGACGGCGTTGGCGGCGCTCAGGATCGTCTGCGTGGAGCGGTAGTTCTGCTCCAGGAGGATCGTGGTGGCGTCCGGGTAGTCCTCCTCGAACTGGAGGATGTTGCGGATGGTGGCGCCGCGGAATGCGTAGATCGACTGGTCGGCGTCACCCACGACGCACAGTTCGGCGGGCTGGAGGTCGTCCTCGCCTGTCGGTACGCCCGCGGGGTGCTCGGAGGTGCCGACCAGCTCGCGGACCAGGGCGTACTGGGCGTGGTTCGTGTCCTGGTACTCGTCGACGAGGACGTGGCGGAAGCGGCGGCGGTAGTGCTCGGCGACATCCGGGAAGGCGCGCAGCAGATTGACCGTCGTCATGATCAGGTCGTCGAAGTCGAGTGCGTTCGCCTCGCGGAGCCTCGACTGGTAGAGCGCGTACGCCTGGGCGAGGGTCTTCTCGAACCCTCCCCCGGACTCCGTCTGGGAGGTGCCCCCGGCGACCTGGGCGGCGAAGTCCTCCTCGTCGATCAGCTCGTTCTTCAGGTTGGAGATCTTGGCGCTGAACGACTTGGGCGGGAAGCGCTTGGGGTCGAGGTCCAGATCGCGGCAGACGAGCGCCATCAGACGCTTGCTGTCGGCGGCGTCGTAGATCGAGAAGGAGGACGTGAAGCCGAGCTTCTTGCTCTCCCGGCGCAGGATGCGGACGCACGCGCTGTGGAAGGTCATCACCCACATCGCGTTCGCGCGCGGGCCGACGAGCTGCTCGACCCGCTCCTTCATCTCGCCCGCGGCCTTGTTGGTGAAGGTGATCGCGAGGATCTGCCCGGGATGCACGCCCCGCTCGGCCAGCAGATAGGCGATGCGGTGGGTGAGCACCCGGGTCTTGCCGGAACCGGCGCCGGCGACGATGAGCAGGGGGGAGCCGGCGTGGACGACCGCGGCGCGCTGGTTGTCGTTCAGCCCCTCGAGCAGCGCCCGGGGGTCGAGGGCCGGGCGGGGGGCGCCGTCGCGGTAGTAGGCGTCCCGGTCCGGCGGCAGGTCGAAGCGCCCGCCGAACAGATCGTCCGGAACCGGCTCCGGAGCATGATCGTCCTCGGGCGGCGGGGGCTCTTCCTCAGGGGCCGGGGTGGCCTGGAGGTCCGCCAGGAAGCTGTCGTCAAAGAGGCTGCTCATCGCTCTCCGAGTCTAGGGCGCCCCACCGACAACCGGTCACCGTCCCGAAAACTCGACACCACCGGGCCGGGCTCGCGCCTCGCACGTCGCGGTCCCCGCGCCGCCCCTTCACCGTCTGGGCCCACTGTTCACGGTCCGCGCCCACCTCTCCCGCGGTCCGCGCGCCGCTCCTTCACCGTCCGGACCCGCCCGTTCACGGTCCGCGCCCGCCGCGGGGCTCCGGAGCCGAGATCACGGAAATGTATCGGGCATATCTCGCATCAACCTTCACAGAGGCCACAGGAGTTGGCTACCGTGCCGGGCGGGCCGCACGACCCCCACCGGCGAAGGTCGCCGGGCCGAGCGGCCTCCGCCGAGTCCGGTGCGCCCCGTGGCGTTCCGGAGCCGGGGACCCACCCGACCTGGGGTGAATCGGCCGAGCGTCCTGGGGACACGGCCGTAGGGCACACCTTCCGAACCACCCGCCCGAACCCGACAGCTAACCCGGTAGGCGGAGTACGGAAGGAGACGCCTTCCATGGCGCCGCACCGCAAGTCCCGCCCCCCGGGCCCACGCGTCGGGGGCATACGCACTCCCGCCCTCGCGACGGCGGCTCTGACCTCCGTGGCGCTGCTCTCGCAGACCGCCCACGCCGCGCCCGCCGCCGACGGCAGGCCCAGCATCGAAGAGGTCGCGAAGAAGGTGGACGACCTCTACCGCCAGGCGGAGTCGGCCACCGAGCAGTACAACGCGGCCAAGGAGAGATCGACCGAAGAGCGCAAGAACGCCGACACGCTCCTCGACGACGTCGCCCGGCGCACGCAGAAGCTCAACGATGCGCGCCAGGAGCTGGGTTCGTTCGCCGCCGCGCAGTACCGGACCGGGGCCGCGGCCCCCGATACGGCCACCTTCCTGCTGGCCGACAACCCGCAGGACTACTTCGACCAGACGCAGTTGATGAGCCGGCTCACCGGCCGTCAGAAGGAAGCGGTCGACCAGTACGTCACCGACCAGGCCGCGACGATGAAGAAGCGGCGGGAGGCCGCCGACAGTCTCCGGACGCTCACCGAGTCGCAGACGGCGCTCTGCACGGCCAAGACGGACGTCCAGAGGAAGCTCTCCGCCGCGCGGCAGCTGCTGTCCGAGCTGAACGCACAGGAAAAGGCGCGGCTGGCCGCGCTCGAGAAGAAGAGGCAGGAGGAGGCCCAGCGCCAGGCGGAGGCGCTGGCCAGGCAGCAGGAGGCCCAGCACCGGGCGGCCCGGCAGCAGACAGGGCAGCAACAGCCGTCGTCGAGCCCCACGACCGGCTCCTCGGGGTCATCGACGACCGTCCCCTCCTCGGGGCCCACCACGGCGGACTCCTCGTACACGACGAAGGCCGAGAAGGCCCTCGCCTTCGCCCGCGCGCAGATCGGCAAGCCGTATGTGTGGGGCGCGACGGGGCCCGGGTCGTACGACTGCTCGGGCCTGACGGGAGCCGCGTGGAAGGCCGCCGGGGTCACGCTTCCGCGCACCACGTACGGCCAGGTGAACGCCGGCACGACGGTGCCGCTCTCCGACGCCCGGCCGGGTGACCTGATCTTCTTCTACGACGACATCAGTCACGTCGGCCTCTACATCGGCAACGGCATGATGATCCACGCCCCCAAGCCGGGCGCCTACGTCCGCGAGGAGTCGGTCTACTACGGCGGCGCGTCGATCATCCACAGCGTGGTGCGGCCGGCCTGAGTCCGACGGCGCCGGTGGGGCGAGCCTCGTACCGCGCGCGCGGGTGTCTTCGGGCCCACGCGCGCGTGGGGTTCTCTTCGAGGCTTCACGCGCGGGGGGCGTCTTCGAACTTCACGCGCGCGTGGACTCGGTTTGGGGCTTCAGTACCACGCGCGTGGACTCGGTTTCGGGCTTCCCGCGCGCATCGTGTCGGTTTAGGGATTTACGCGCACATCGTGTCGGTTTGGGGCTTCCCGCGCGCACCGTGTCGGTTTGGGGCTTCCCGCGCGCATCGTGTCGGTTTGGGGGCTTCACGCGCGCGTGGGGTTGTTTTCGCGCTGCACGCGCGCGTGCCCCGTACGCAAGCCGTGTGAGCGTCCCTAGCATCGGGCGCATGTCTGGCTCCTCCGCTCTCCGCACCTGGTGGGCGCAGCGTCCGCCCGCCACCGGGGCCGCCGTGATGGCGACCGGCATCCTGTCGGTCGGGCTGCACCAGGACGGGTACGAGCTGCTCTCCCGTATCGCCCTGGCCCTGACGTGGGCCGCCTGGCTGGGACTGGCCGCCGCCATCGCACTGCGGCTGCTCTGGGGGCACCTGGGGTGGCCGGTCGGCTCCCCGGCCGCGCTCGCGGTGGTCCCGGCCACCACCGTGCTGGGCACCCGGATCTCGCTCCTGGGCCGGCAGCAGCTCGCCGAGGCGCTCTTCGCGCTGGCCCTCGTCCTGTGGGCGACCCTGGTCCTTCCAGTGGTACGGGAATGGGAGCGCGGGATGTCCGGGGCGGTGTTCCTCGGCTGCGTGGCGACGGAGGCGATCGCGGTGCTCGGGGCGGTGCTGGCCGCGGCCTTGCGGGTGGCCTGGCTCGCCCATCTGGCACTGGTGTTCTTCTGGTTCGGCCTGGTGTTCTATCTGATCGGACTGAGGTGCTTCGACCGGCGGCAGGTGTCCGTCGGCGCGGGCGACCAGTGGATGGCGAGCGGCGCGCTCGCCATCTCCACGGTGGCGGGATCGTGGCTGATCAACGCCGCCCACTCCGGCCTCTACCTCTGGAACGTCGACGACACCGACGTCCTGCGGAGCGTCACCATCGCCCTCCTCGCCGTCGCCTTCGGCTGGTACTGCGTGCTGGCGGCGGCCGAACTGCGCCGGCCGCGCACCGGCTACGACGTACGGCGGTGGTCGACCGTCTTCCCGATGGGAATGATGGCGGTGGCGGCGCTGTCCGTCGCCGGCGCCCTCAAGGCGTCGTGGCTGCGCGGCCCCGGCCAGGTGCTGCTGTGGATGGCGGTGGCCGTCTGGTGCGCGGTCCTCGTGGGAGCCGTCGGATCCATGGCGGGCAGCGTCAGGTCCACAGCACGGCGATGAAGATGTTCACCGTGGTCAGCGCCCCGACGAGGGCGAAGAGGGGCTTCTCGACGTGCTCCTCGTCGCGCTTCACATAGACCAGGCCGAGGATCACGATCAGCAGCGCCAGCTTGATGCCGATCTTGATGGTGTTGATGTGGTGGTGTTCCGCCTGGTTGAGGCCGACCAGCGCCACACCTGTGACCAGCATGGTCAGCGCGCCGTGCAGCATTCCGGGCACAAAGCGGGCCGTGCCCCGGCCCATCGCCTTCATCTGGGTGAGGAAGCCGCCGAGGAGCGCGGCGATACCGACGATGTGCAGACCGACGAAGAGATGGATGAGTACGTCCATGAAGCCGGAGCCTAATGAGGGGCGCGGAGGGCTTTGACACCGGGCTGCGAGGTGGGCGGCGACCACCGCGCGCACAGCGACGCCATGCGACCCCGCATATATGCGGCCTATAGCACTCCGTGAGCCTCCTGTGGTCCGTAACAACCGCAATGGTCATCGCGCAGCGTGAAGACGGCGGCCTCGGAACGGGATTGCGGCCACATACGGTCACCGTCAGTCCGGTCGGGCCACTTCCGTACATTGCGTCACAGCACGGTCACAGTCCGGTTTAGCGTCCTCCACCAGGTGACCGGCTCCCCATCGCCGCCCACGCCAGGGGCGGCCGCCGGAGACCACCGCCGAGAAGGTCCGGCGGCGGCCTGCTTCCCCTGTGCGGGCCGCCGCCGGACGCATGCATGACCCGTCCGGCGCCCCGGCGGTCGTAGGAGAAAGGACGTGACGGTCAGGTGGCAGCGCACCGCAGGCCCAGGCAGCGTTCGCTCGGCGGGACCACGGTCCGGACCGCCGTCACGATCGCCCTCACGGGAGCGGCGTCCGCGACCGGTCTGGGCGGGACCGGGCACGCCGAGCCACCGCTCTCCCCGGCCCAGGCCAAGGCCGAGGTGGACAGGCTGTACCGGGAGGCGGAGGTCGCAACCGAGAAGTACGACGGGGCGAAGGAGCAGGCGGACAGGGCCACGCAACGGCTGGGTGCGCTGCGGGACGAGGCCGCTCGCCGCACGGACCGGCTGAACTCGGCCCGCGAGGCGCTGGGTTCCGCTGCCGCGGCCCAGTACCGCGGAGGCGGGATCGACCCCTCGGTGCGGCTGCTGCTCTCCTCGGATCCCGGACGGTATCTCGATGACGCCGCGTTCGCCGAGCGGATCGACGGCAGGCAGGCGGCGGCCGTGGCACGCGTGCGCGCGCAGGTGCGGGACATCGAGCGGCTGCGCGGAGCCGCGCGCGTCGAACTGGCCTCGCTGACCGCGCGGCAGGAGGAGCTTCGGCGGCAGAAGCGGACGATCACCGAGAAACTCGGCGAGGCGCGGCGGCTGCTGTCCCGGCTGACGGAGAGCCAACGCGCGCAGCTCGCCGCGGAAGCGAACGCGGGGCCTGCGTCCCGGTCGGCGGGGCGCGGTCTCCTCGGGGCGGTACCGGCGTCGCAGGCCACCGCGGAGGCACCCGACGCACGGGCGGCGGCCGCGGTGTCGTACGCCTACGGCAAGCTCGGCAGCCCCTATGTCTGGGGTGCCACCGGGCCCGACGCCTTCGACTGCTCGGGGCTGGTACAGGCCGCGTACCACTCGGCGGGCATCTCACTGCCCCGGACGACCTACGCCCAGATCGGCGCGGGCCGCCGCATTCCGCGCTCCGCACTCATGCCCGGCGACCTCGTGTTCTTCTACTCCGGGGTCAGCCATGTGGGGATCTACGTGGGACACGGCCAGATGATCCACGCGCCGAACCCTTCGGCGCCGGTGCGGCTGGCACCGATCGACGAGATGCCGTTCGCGGGGGCGACACGGGTGGTGTGAGCCCACGGCACCCGCGAACGGCCCGTGGTCCGCCGACCGCGACCGGCTCCGCGGCTCCACCGACCGCGACCGGCTCCGCAGTTCCACCGACCGCGACCGGCTACCCCGCGACGGCCGGTCAGACCAGTCGGCGTGCCGTCGCCCAGCGGGTCAGTTCATGGCGGTTGGACAGCTGGAGCTTGCGCAGGACCGCCGAGACATGGGACTCGACCGTCTTCACCGAGATGAACAGCTGCTTGGCGATCTCCTTGTACGCATAGCCGCGGGCGATGAGGCGCAGGACCTCGCGCTCGCGCTGGGTGAGGCGGTCGAGATCCTCGTCGACGGGCGGGGCGTCCGTCGAGGCGAAGGCATCGAGGACGAAGCCGGCCAGACGCGGGGAAAAGACGGCGTCGCCCTCCTGGACACGGAAGATCGAGTCGATGAGATCGGATCCGGTGATCGTCTTCGTCACGTATCCCCGGGCACCGCCGCGGATCACCCCGATCACGTCCTCCGCCGCGTCCGACACGGACAGGGCGAGGAACCGGACCGGCCGCTCGGCGTCCGCCGTCAACGCGGCACAGCGGCGCAGCACCTCGACTCCTCCGCCGCCCGGGAGGTGGACGTCGAGGAGGACCACCTCGGGCCGTGTCTCGGTGATCACCGACACCGCCTGGTCGACGTCCGGGGCCTCCCCCACGACCTCGACGCCGGTCCGCTCGGTCTGCCCGATCTCCGCCCGGACACCCGTGCGGAACATACGGTGGTCGTCGACGAGCACGACCCGCACGCGCCGCTCCCCCGTGCCCCCGCCCGCCCGCTCCGGCTCCACCGGGCCGGCCGGTTCGTTCGCGTCGCTCATGTCGTACTCTCCGCCCTCTCCATCTCCAGCTCGACCTCCGTGCCGCCGCCGGGCACCGCGCGCAGCCGTGCGGTCCCCCCGTTGCGCTCCATGCGGCCGATGATCGATTCTCTGACACCCATGCGGTCCGCGGGTATCGCGTCGAGGTCGAAGCCGGGACCGCGGTCGCGGACGGACACGAACACGGTCCTTCCCTCGACCTCGGCATAGACCTGGACGGCGCCGCCCTCGCCACCGTACTTGGCGGCGTTCACCATCGCTTCGCGCGCGGCCTGCATCTGCGCGCCCGTCCGTTCGTCCAGGGGGCAGTCGCCGACGACGACGACCTCGATGGGGACGCCGTGCTTGTCCTCCACCTCCGCCGCGTTGCGCCGGACCGCCTCCGCCAGGGTGCGGGGCTCCTCGTCCTCGCCCTTGCCGGTGCCCTCCGGTTTGTAGAGCCAGGCGCGCAGGTCGCGCTCCTGGGCGCGGGCGAGGCGGCGCACCTCGCCCGCGTTCTCCGCGTTGCGCTGGATCAGGGTCAGGGTGTGCAGAACCGAGTCGTGGACGTGCGCGGCGACCTCCGCGCGCTCCTGGGCGCGGATGCGCATCAGGCGCTCCTCGGACAGGTCCTGGGACATCCGCACCAGATACGGTCCGGCGAGCAGCGCTATGCCGACGAGGACCGCGAGTGCCGCCTGGAGGACGGAGCCGAGGTGGGCCGCGGAGCCCTGGAGCACGAAGATGCCGGAGACGCCCGCGGTGACGAGCAGGACACCTGCCGCGGCGCGCAGCAGGGTGAGGGTGCGCCGGCGGCTGCCGACCTCCATCCAGCGGGCCCGCCGTGCGTTGTCCGCCTGGCGCCAGACCAGGGCCACGCCCGCCGCGACGAGCACGGCCGGGATGAGATACGCCTTGGCACCGCCGCCGAGATTGACACTGCCGACGAAGGTCAGCGCCACGACGACCATGAGGAGCAGGGCGACGATCTGGCCCCGGTCGGGTCTGCGGGCGACCAGCCGGCGACGGCCGTCGGGCGACGTCTCGGTGCCGACCAGCGACGGGGGGCGGCGCTCGTCGACGCCGCCGACGCCGAGCGGGACGAAGAACCAGAACGCGGCGTACAGCAGGGCGCCGAGGCCGTCCGCCATCATCAGGCCCACGAACACGAGGCGCACCCAGATCACGGGCAGCCCGAGATGCCCGGCGAGCCCCCGCGCCACTCCCCCGAGCCAGCGTCCGTCGCTGCTGCGGTAGAGCTTGCGCGGCGCCCGCGGGTCGGCAAGGGGCACTCCTGCGGCGTCCGGCATGCCATTGATGGTCACACGAGCGGCCTGCCCGGACATCAGGGTGGACCCCCTAGACTCCCCTGATCTTCGAATCCGGGCGGTCGAACACTTCCCTTGACGGCTGTCGGGGCAGATTTCAGGGTTCGGCCAGGGTCGTCCCGACTCCCGCGAGGCGGCTGCGGCGGCGACCATGGACGCATGACGGATCAGCGGCACACGGCAGCGGGGCGGGGCCCCGGCGCGGGCCACGGCCCCGGCGCCGGGCACGCTCCGGGTGCCCGGGGAGAGGAGCCGCGCGCGCAGGAGGGCACAACCGTGCGGCAGGATGCGGCCGTGCGGGAGAACGGGGCCGAGGACGGAAACGCGGGCGACAGCGTGAGCAAGGACAGGCGCGAGGACGCGGGCCACATCTCCGGCCGATCCGGATGGGAGGGCGGTAGCGCGTCGGCCGCGCACGGAGGGGGCGGGGCGCGGGCGGAGGCGCCCGGGCCCGAGGGCACGTCCCCCGGGGGCGGGGCCGAGACGGGCGAGGGCGACGGCCACTTCCGGCGTGACCGGCGGTACAAGATGCTGGCCGGTGTCTGCGCCGGGCTCGGGCGGCAGTGCGACATGGACCCGGTGATCTTCAGGATCGGGCTGGCGGTGCTCTCCGCGGCGGGCGGCCTCGGCCTCGTCTTCTACGGCTTCTGCTGGCTCTTCGTCCCCTACGAGGACGAGGAGGAGAACGAGATCCGCAAACTGCTCACGGGCCGCGTCGACGGACAGGGCCTGGCCGCGATCCTCTTCGCCCTGGTGGGCTGCGGGGTCTTCCTGTCGATGCTCAGGAACGGCGGGGTGCTGACCTTCGCCGCCGTCCTGTCCCTTCTCCTCGCGGGCGCGGGGTACTGGTCGCGGCAGCGCGGCGCCCCCGACCCTGACCCGCTGGCCGCCCAGGCGGTGGCCGACGCACCCCCCGAGGCGACCGCACCGCCCTTCCCCGCCGGCTCCCCTTCGTGGTGGCGCGACCCCATCGTCAAGGACGGCACGCATGTGGGCGGCACAGGCTATCTGTGGGGCCCGAGCGAGACCCCCGGCCGTGATGTCGCGGCAGCGGTCAACATCGCCCGCGGCACCTCGTACGGACAGCAGATACGCACCCCGCCCCGCCCCGCGCCACGGGGGCCGCGCTGGATCGGCGGCTGGGTGTTCCTGTTCGCCCTCCTCGCCGGCGCCCTCGGCACGGGTCTGACGTGGCACGGCCAAGCACTCGGCACCAGCCTGCAGACGGGCCTGGCGTGTGCGCTCGTCGTGTTCGGAGCGGGCATCGCGATCAGCTCCTTCCTGGGGCGTACGGGAGCGGGCTCGGTCTTCCTGGCGGTGCTCACGGCGGCGCTGCTCGCCGCGTCCGTGGCACTGCCCAAGGACATCGGCACCCACTGGACGCGCACGACCTGGGCGCCGGTCTCGGCGGCCGCGGTCCAGGGGAGGTACAACCTGGGCACGGGCGTGGGCACCCTGGATCTCAGCCATGTGAAGCAGACGGGAGACCGGACGGTGACGACCCGGGCGGAGGTGGGCGTGGGCCGGCTGAAGGTCGTGGTGCCCGACGACGCGACGGTGAAGATGAAGATCGACACGGGTGTCGGGGACATCCGGTTGCCGGGCGACTCCAGGAGAGACGTGGACGTGGAGGCCGGCAGGCACAAGGAGATGACGCTCTCTCCCCCGGCGGGGAGGAAGAGCATGGCCACACTCGACATCAGCCTCGAGGTCGGCGTGGGCCAGGTGGAGGTGACCCGTGCTGCGTCATGAGTTCCAGCCCGGACGGCTGGTCGCCGGTGCCTTCCTGGCCGCCGCTGGTGTCGTCTTCGCCGGCGACGCGCGAGGGGCCTGGGAGACGCCGTGGTTCGCGATGGTCCCGCTCGTCGGCGGCGGGCTCTGTCTCGCGGCCGTGACGGGCATGCTGGCCCGCGCGATACGCAGGGGCCGCGCGTCCCGCGGAAAACCCCACGCCCAGCGGGACGGGGCGACGGCTCCCTAGAGGCAGGACCACGGCCCCCCAGGGCGGAGGCGACAGCCACGGAGGGCGACAGCCGCCGTAGGCCAAGGGGACAGCCCCGCCCGGGCGGAGAGCGACGGGCGACCCCGGCCGCTCCCGCCGCCCGGCCTCACCGGCAGGCGGCCGAGGTCGTCCGCCGTGGAGGGCGACAGCCGCCGTAGGCCAGGGGACAGCCCCGCCGGGGCGGAGAGCGACGGGCCACCCCGGCCGCTCCCGCCGCCCGGCCTCACCGGCAGGCGGCCGAGGTCGTCCGCCGTCAAGCCGATGGGCCGGGCCTGTGCGCCCAGCGGTATTCAGCGATACAGGTCCGCGCGCTGGCGCTGGCGGCGCCGGGCGCGCAGAGTCGCGTCCAGAGAGAGGACCGGGGCCCCGGCGAGGACCAGGGGCAGCCAGGCCATCAGATAGGCGAGGTCGTTGCCGTAGTAGTAGGGGCTGGAGGCCCAGCTCACGGTCAGCCACAGGCTCAGCGA
Source organism: Streptomyces sp. NPDC093261 (assembly GCF_044753645.1). NCBI lineage: Bacteria > Bacillati > Actinomycetota > Actinomycetes > Kitasatosporales > Streptomycetaceae > Streptomyces > Streptomyces sp. NPDC093261. The sequence continues at coordinate 254,476 of NZ_JBIVNO010000002.1, read as the reverse complement.
GATGAGCGCGCCGCCGAACGCGGCGAGACGGCCCAGCAGGCCGACGAGCGTGCCGAGGCCGACGGCCAGCTCACCGAAGGCCATGGCGTAACCGAAGCCGGAGGGGTTCTTCAGCGCGAGGTCGACCAGGGCCGGTATCGCGGAGGAATCCCGCACGGTGCGCATCAGGTCGCCGATCGAACCGGAGCCCGAGTTGTGCAGGAAGGTGCTGCTGGTGAGCTTGTCCAGGCCCGCGTAGACGAAGGTGACGCCCAGGAAGATCCGGAGGGGAAGGAGGGCGTACCGGGTGGCGGTGTCCCGCCACGAACGGTCCTCCTCGATATACGAAGTGTGCGACTCCGTGCGCATGCCTTGAGCCATCGTGTCCGCCACCTCTCGCCTGCCAGTCGTTGAGCCCTCAACAGACCATACGTGCGAAAAGGGGGCAACGACTCAACCGGTGCGCCGACTTTCCGGCTTCCCTGCCCGGAGGGCTCCGTCTCCGGATTCCCGGCGCGAACGGCCCCGGTCCCGGGCCCGCCTTCTCTCTCTACCCCAGCGTTCCACCGGGGCGGGCCAACCGTCGCACGGAGTGGGCCGAAAGGCGGAAGGCGTTGTCGGTCACTCCGTCACATCGATCGTCACCCGGTTGGTCTCCACCCCGGCCGCCGTGACCACCTGGACGTCCACCTTCCCGGGTTCCACATCGGCCGGTACGGGGACCGTCAGCAGCGTGTCCGTGGGGTTGCTGAAGCCACCGGGGACCGGGACCAGGGGCACATGGACCTGGACCGCCCCGATGCGGACCACCATCCGGGACAGCCGGCCCGCGGACTCGGCCCCCGGCGGTACGAAGCCGGCGCCGCGGATCTCGATGTCGTCACCCGTGCGGATCGGCGCGTCCAGATCGCCCGCCTCCCGTGCCCGGACCACGGACAGGACCACCGGCCGGCCGCCCTCGGCGTACTTCCCGGCGAGGTAGGTGGCCGCGGAGACCAGGACCAGCAGGGCGACACCCCACGGCAGGTCGGGGAGTTGGTCGGGGCGGCGGGCCAGCCGTACCGCCGCGAAGACCAGGGCAACCCCGCTGATCACCACGTACTGGATGTCCGCGAAGCTGCCCCGGCCGGAGTCGTCCGTCAGCAGGTCCGCCGCCCGCGGCCGGTCGGCCCGTACCTTCTGCAGACGCTGGCCGAGGACCCGCAGCCCCACCACCCTCCGGACGAGGACCGCGATCCCGCACACCACGGCGACCACGGTCACCACGCCCACCCCGTGCACAAGGTCGAGCCCGGCGATCAGCGCGTCGCGCCGGTCGTGTGCCGAGGCCACCGCCAGCTCACCGATCAGCACCAGCAGCGCGTACACGACGAACAGCACCCAGCCCGCCGCCACCGCACGCGATGTCGACAGCCGGTTGTCCTCGCCGATGACGGGCGCGAGCACCCCGCCGCGGGACCGGTGCAGCCATCCGGCGGCGGTCAGCGCGGCGCCCGCCAGCACGGCCGCGACCAGTCCGGCCGTGCGCGCCGCGGTCCATCCCGCCCCGATCGCCGTCAACGCCTGCGCCAGCAGCAGGACGCCCACCGCACTCCACACCACGAGCGCCGTGAGCCGCCACAGCCGGACCAGCCACGCCTCGCCGTCGGCCCGGCTCCGCTCGGCGACCAGGTTCGCGGACTGGGTCAGCTCGTCGGACACCCACTGGCGGGAGGCGGACGCGGAGTACGCGACCGCCGGGGGAAGCCCCCGCCCGGAGGCGAACTCGTCCCGTTTCGCCAGGAATTCGGCGACCGCGCGCCGGTGCCCCTCACGCGCGCCGTGCGGGCAGTCCCCGCAGGTGCAGCCACCCTCGTGGGCACCCGGACCGCTTCCGCGCCCCGCGCCCTGTCTCGCCTCCTGCACCGCCACGACCGCTGCCGCCTTCCCCGCGCCGGATCACACCTCGCACCCACCACCGCAATGGGCAGGCGACGACAGCGAATTGTGCCGTACGGAACACACCTCGCGTCCGCCAGGTCCGGTCCGGGCGGGTGAAAGAACAACCGATCGATTGACAGACGTCATCCGCCGTGGAGAAGTCCCGGGCGGCGGTGGACCGTCATTTCGGCGGATCGGGTTCGCTCAGCTCAGCGAATCAGGCCCGCTCAGCTCAAGTTCGCTCAGCTCATCAGCTCAGCCGATCGGTCGCGCTCAGCTCAGCGGCTCAGGCTCGCTCAGCTCAGCCGATCGGGCCCGCTCAGCTCAGCAGATCGGGCTCGCTGCGGCTGATGTCCTGCCACAGCGGCTGGTAGTTGATCCAGGCCACCAGGTCCCCGCCGAGCTGCTCGCGGGTCGCTACCGCCTGCCGGTGGTCGATCAGCACGGGCCGTCCCGCGGCCTTGGCGGTCAGCTGCACCTGGCACGAGCGTTCCATCGACACAAACCACCAGGCCGCCGCATCCACCGAGTCTCCGACGGTCAGCAGCCCGTGGTTGCGCAGCACGAGCGCCTTGCGGCTGCCGAGCGCGGTCGCGATCCGGCGGCCCTCCTCGGTGTCCACGTTGACACCGGTGTAGGCGTCGTAGACGGCATGATCCTCGTAAAAGGCGCAGGACTCCTGGGTGATCGGGTCCAGCAGATCGCCGAGCGCCGCGAGGGCCCGCCCGTGCACGGAGTGGCAGTGGGCAACGGCGACGACGTCGGGGCGTGCGGCGTGCACCTGGGCGTGCACGGTGAACGCCGCCTGGTTGACGTGGTAGCGGCCCTCGATCACCTGCCCGTCCTGGTTGGCGAGCACCAGGTCGCTCACGGTGACATGCCGGAACGGCATCCCGAACGGATTGACCCAGAAGCAGTCGCTGAACTCCGGGTCACGGGCGGTGATGTGCCCGGAGACGCCGTCCTCGAAGCCGAGCCGTCCGAAGATCCGCAGGGCGCCCGCGAGCCGCTCCTTGCGGTGCGCCCGTTCGTCCTCGACCGACTCGTGCATCGGTGGCATCGCGAACGTCAGCCGGTCCGTCGGCACGGGCGGGGGCGGAGTGGGGCCGTGCATGGGTCCTCCGGCACTGGATTGCTTGACGGGCCGGAAGTTACCGGCGGTCAGGCCCGGATGACAGCGCAGGTTTGTAAAGATGACGCACACAGCTGATATCCGACAGAAGATGTCCGGATTCGGCGCGAGACTCGCCCCATGACGACAACGCACCCCACGGCAACGAACTGGGCGGCTTTCGCCGCGGCGGAACCCGATCTCGCCACCACCGTCGAGGCACGCTTCACGGCCTTCACCCACCATGTCCTCGCGACGCTCCGCAAGGACGGCTCACCGCGCACCACCGGACTGGAGGTGCGCTTCCTGGACGGCGAGCTGTGGTTCGGCATGATGCCCGGCTCGCTCAAGGCGCTGGACGTGCGCCGGGACCCACGTTTCGCGCTCCAGGCGAACCCGGGGCCGGGCACCGGGATGGGCGGCGGGGACGTGCGGATCAGCGGGCGGGCGGTCGAGGTCGACGACCCCGCGACGAAGGGCGCGTATGTGAAAGAGGTGGAACCGCCGCAGCCGTTCCACCTCTTCCGCACCGAGTTGACGGAGGTCGTACGGATCTCCGTCGAGGACGACACCCATCTGGTCGTCGAGACCTGGAAGCCCGGAGAGCCGGTGCGCACTCTCAGGCGGACATGACCCGGGAGGTTCCCGGGATCACTCCCACTCGATGGTCCCCGGCGGCTTCGAGGTCACGTCGAGGACGACCCGGTTGACGTCGCGGACCTCGTTGGTGATCCGGGTCGAGATCTTCGCGAGCACCTCGTACGGCAGCCGCGACCAGTCGGCGGTCATGGCGTCCTCCGACGAGACCGGGCGCAGCACGATCGGGTGGCCGTAGGTCCGGCCGTCGCCCTGGACGCCGACGCTGCGGACGTCGGCGAGCAGGACCACCGGGCACTGCCAGATGTCGCGGTCGAGCGCGGCCGCCGTCAGCTCCTCGCGGGCGATGGCGTCCGCCTCCCGGAGCAGGTCGAGCCGCTCCTTGGTCACCTCGCCGACGATACGGATGCCGAGGCCCGGGCCCGGGAAGGGCTGGCGCTGGACGATCTCCTCCGGCAGGCCCAGCTCCTGGCCGACCATGCGGACCTCGTCCTTGAAGAGCTTGCGCAGCGGCTCGATCAGCTTGAACTCGAGGTCCTCGGGGAGGCCGCCCACATTGTGGTGGGACTTGATGTTGGCCGTGCCGGTGCCGCCGCCGGACTCGACGACGTCCGGGTAGAGGGTGCCCTGGACGAGGAACTCGACCGGCTCGCCGCTCTCGCCGGCCTCCGCGATGATCTCCGCCTGGGCCTGCTCGAAGACCCGGATGAACTCGCGGCCGATGATCTTCCGCTTCTCCTCGGGGTCGGAGACGCCCTGGAGCGCGGTGAGGAACCTCTCCTCTGCGTCGACGACCTTGAGCTGGACGCCGGTGGCCGCGACGAAGTCCTTCTCGACCTGCTCGGTCTCGCCCTTGCGCATCAGGCCGTGGTCGACGTACACGCACGTCAGCTGGGAGCCGATGGCCTTCTGGACGAGGGCGGCGGCGACGGCGGAGTCCACACCGCCGGACAGGCCGCAAATGGCGCGCCTGGTGCCGACCTGCTCGCGGATCGCCTCGACCTGCTCCTCGATCACATTGCCGGTGGTCCAGTTCGGCTCCAGGCCCGCCCCGCGGTACAGGAAGTGCTCCAGCACCTGCTGGCCGTGCGTGGAGTGCATGACCTCGGGGTGGTACTGGACGCCGTAGAGCTTCTTGTCGTCGTTCTCGAACGCGGCGACCGGGACGACGGCCGTGGACGCGGTGACGGTGAAGCCCTCGGGGGCGGCGGAGCAGGCGTCACCGTGCGACATCCACACGTGCTGCTCGGCCGGGGTGCCCTCGAAGAGGGTCGACGAGTTCTTGGAGACGTGCAGTTCGGTGCGGCCGTACTCGCGGGCGCCGGAGTTGTCGACGGTGCCGCCGAGGGCCTGCGCCATCAGCTGGAAGCCGTAGCACATGCCGAAGACGGGGACGCCGGCCTCGAAGATTGCGCGGTCGAGGCGGGGGGCGCCCTCCTCGTACACGGACGAGGGGCCGCCGGAGAGGATGATCGCCGCCGGGTTCCTGGCGAGCATCTCCTCGACCGGCATGGTGCTCGGCACGATCTCGCTGTAGACCCGGGCCTCGCGAACGCGGCGGGCGATGAGCTGGGCGTACTGCGCGCCGAAGTCGACGACCAGGACGGTGTCGGGGGCGGCGTGGGTCGCTGATGACACGGGGTGCCTTCCGGCGGGTCGGGCGGGGGTCTGTGCCATCGATTCTAACGGGGTGGCCGTGGGACCCCTTCCGCTCCGCGCGGCCGCCCGCGCCGGTACCGCCCCGTCTCACCATCCGAACCCGGTTGGACGCGGCCCGTCACCACGGCATACTGGGCCCATGCTCTCGTACACGACCTTCGTCTTTACCTATGGCACCGGGCCCGCCGGATGCCATGGTCGTGCTGCTTGAGCCACTGACAAGCGACTTCCCAGGCGCCCCGGGCCGATACGGTCCGGGGCGCCTGGCGTTTGCGGACCGTGCCGATCCGGGGCCCCTCGACCACCGACCGAAGGAGCCCCGGGCATGACCGCCACCATCACCGAGCAGGCCGCCACCAGCACCGAGCAGGCCACCCCCACCGCCGAGAAGAGCACCGCCGCCGAGAAGACCGGCGCCCACACACCCGAGGCCGCCGATGTGATCATCGGCGCGCGCGAGCGCATCGACGCGCTCGACGACCGCATCATCGGCCTCATCCAGGAGCGCATGGCGGTCTCCGCCGTCGTCCAGGAGGCTCGTATCGCCTCCGGTGGCCGCCGGGTGAACCTCTCCCGCGAGATGGAGATCCTCGGTCACTACCGGGAGGCCCTCGGCAAGCCCGGCACCGGCCTCGCGATGACCCTGCTGGAGCTGTGCAGGGGCCGCGTCTGACAGGCGGGCCCCCCGTACGGCGCGAATCCCCGTACGAGCGGATGCACGTTCGCCTCCCGCCTCACCCGTACGGCGCGTGACCGGGCCGTAGGGGCGTCGTTGGTACCGATGTCCGCGCCAGCCAGGGGCGGGCCCGAAAGGACCACGCGTGGCTCCGCTGGGGCGATGAGGCATACGGATCATGCCGTAGGCCGTGGGACCTCGCTCCAGGAATGTGACCGGACGGCAGGGGACAGCAGCCCGGTCAGCACTGAACGGCCGGTTCCGGGGACGCCCGGAACCGGCCGGCGGAATCTGCCGGGACACGGCCGGCCCCCGGCGCTGGGACAGACGGCCGGAACCGGCGGCACTGCACACAGACAGGCGGCGCGACCCCCCGGCGCCGCTCCCGGGCACCGGCGCCGCCCTGACGCCGATGCCGACGAGGGAAGGGCCCCGCGGCCATGTCGCGGGGCCCTTCGCCTGCGGACGGCGGTGCGGCCCCCGCGGCAGGGGGCCGCGGAAGGTCACTCGTTCTTGGGGGGCACCGCCGGCATCCCCAGGAACGGCAGCCGCAGAGCCCCGAACGCCCGCTCGGGCACCGCCGGATGCCGGGGCTCCACCGGCTTGAGGCGCTCGTAGGCCGCCCCCTGGGCCGGGCGCGGGTCCGCCTCGCCCTTGTTCGGCCAGTACGACATCGCCCGCTCGGCCTGCGCGGTGATCGTGAGCGACGGATTGACGCCCAGGTTCGCCGACACCGCCGCGCCGTCGACCACCGAGATCCCGGGGTAGCCGTACAGCCGGTGGTACGGATCGATCACGCCCGTCTCACGCGAGTCCCCGATCACACAGCCGCCGAGGAAGTGAGCGGTCAGTGGGGTGCCCATCAGTTCGCCGACGTTGCTGCCCGCGAAGCCGTTGATCTCGGCGGCGATCGCGTTCGCCGTCTCCGTACCCGCCTTGATCTGCTTGGGGTTGGGCGTGCCGTGCCCCTGGCGGGCCGTCAGCAGACCCCTGCCCGGGCCCTTGGGCCGCAGATAGGTGGTCAGGGAGTTGTCCAGCGACTGCATCACGAGGGCGATGAGGGTCCGCTCCGACCAGCGCCGGTATGACAGGGAGCGCAGCAGCAGCCACGGGTGCCGCGCCGCGTTCGTCAGCCAGGCAAGGACGCGGGAGGAGCCCTCCGCGTAGGGGACCTGGAGGGTCGACAGACCCCCCATCGCGTTCGAGCCCTTGCCGTAGCGGACCGGCTCGATGTGCGTGTTCTCGTCCGGGTGGATCGAGGACGTGATCGCCACGCCCCGCGTGAAGTCGACGCGGTCCACTCCGTGCGCCTTGCGGTAGCGGCGGTCGTCCGTGCGCGCGCCCACCAGCGCCTCGGAGTTGGTGCGGGTCAGTTCGCCCAGCCGGTCGGAGACATGGGGCAGTTGGCCGTGTGTCTTCATACGGTGCAGCAGCGTCTGCGTGCCGTAGGTGCCCGCCGCGAGGACGACCTGCCGCGCCGTGAAGAACCGCCCCTTGCCCTTGCGCCTGTCGTCGGTCGGCAGGGTGGCGACGGCGAAGCCGCCCCGGGAGTCGTCCGTGACCGACACCACCGTCGTCATGGGGTGGATGGTCGCGCCCGCCTTCTCGGCGAGGTGGAGGTAGTTCTCGTTGAGGGTGTTCTTCGCGCCGTGGCGGCAGCCGGTCATGCACTCGCCGCACTCGGTGCACGCCCGGCGGGCGGGCCCCGCGCCGCCGAAGTACGGGTCCGGGACCTCCTGGCCCGGCTCGGCCTTGGCCGACCCGTCGGCGTCGTCGCCGTCACCGAAGAACACGCCGACCGGCGCCATGTGGAAGGTGTCCCCCACCCCGATCCGCTCGGCGGCGGCCTTCAGATGGACGTCCACGGGGGTCATGGTGCGGTTCAGCCGGACGCCCAGCATGCGCCGCGCCTGGTCGTAGTACGGCGTCAGCTCCTCCTGCCAGTCGGTGATGTCCTTCCACTGCGGGTCGTCGAAGAACGCCTTCGGCGGTACGTAGAGGGTGTTGGCGTAGTTGAGGGAGCCGCCGCCCACCCCGGCGCCCGCGAGGACCATCACATTGCCGAGCAGATGGATGCGCTGGATTCCGTACAGACCGAGGGCCGGGGCCCACAGGTAGTTCCTCACATCCCAGGAGTTCTTCGGCAGCGAGGCGCGGGTGAAGCGGCGGCCCGCCTCCAGGACGCCCACGCGGTAGCCCTTCTCGGTCAGCCGCAGGGCGGTGACGGATCCGCCGAACCCCGATCCCACGACGATGACGTCGTAGTCGTACCCGTCCTCGTCCCGGGTCTGGACGGACTTCTCCTGCGACACGTGCTCTCCTCGTTGAGAACGGCTGGCGGCGGGCGGATTGAGGGTGGTGGCTAGCGGAGGCGGAACGCCTTCATCAGACGCAGACCGCGGCTGATCAGCGCCGCGTACTGCTCGTCGTCCATGCCGAGCGACGGTGCCATCGGCAGCAGCCGCTGCTGCGCGACGGTCTGGGCCTCGGTGTACTTGAGGATGCCCTCGGAGCCGTGGCGGCGGCCGAGACCGGAGTCCCCCATGCCGCCCATCGGCGACTGGGCGCTGCCGTACGCCGGCGCATAGCCCTCGTTGACGTTGACCGTGCCGGTGCGCAGCCGGGCGGCGATCGCGCGGCCGCGGCGGCCGTCCTTCGTCCAGACGGAGGAATTGAGGCCGTAGGGCGTGGAGTTGGCGCGTTCGACCGCCTCGTCCTCCGACGAGAAGCGGTAGACCGACACCACCGGCCCGAAGGTCTCCTCCGCGCACACCGCCATCGGCGCCTCGACACCGTCGAGAATGGTGGGCTCGTAGAAGTACGGACCGGCGTCCGGGCGGGCGACCCCGCCGGCCAGAACCTTCGCCCCCTTGGCCACGGCCTCCTCGACATGCCGGGTCACCGTCTCCAGCTGCCGCTCGCCGACCAGCGAGCCCATGTCGGCCCCGTAGGCGAGGGACGTGCCGAGCCGCATGGCCTTGGTACGGGCGACGAAGCGCTCCAGGAAGGCGTCCGCGATCGACTCGTGGACGTACAACCGCTCGATGGAGATGCAGAGCTGACCCGCCGACGAGAAGCAGGCGCGGACGGCACCCGCGGCGGCCTTGTCGAGGTCGGCGTCCTGGAGGACCAGCATGGCGTTCTTGCCGCCGAGTTCGAGCGAGACGCCGACGAGGCGGGCGGCGGCACTCTGGGCGACCTCGCGGCCGGTGCGGGTGGACCCGGTGAAGGAGACGTAGTCGGCGTGCCGGACGACCTCCGGGCCGACCACCGGCCCCTCGCCGATGACGACCTGGAAGACGTCGGCGGGCAGCCCGGCCTCGATCAGCAGGTCGCGCGCCCACAGCGCGGTGAGGCAGGTCTCGGTGTCGGGCTTCATCACGACGGCGTTGCCCGCGACAAACGCGGGGAGCGCGTCGCCCACCGACAGTTCGAAGGGGTAGTTCCAGGGGGCGATATGGCCGACGACGCCACGCGGGTGGCGCAGTTCGGTGACCTTCGTCAGCGTCGGGAGGGCACCGGTGTGGCGCTTGGGCCTCAGATACGAGGGGGCCTTGCGGCCGTAGTGCCGGGCCGCGATGGCGACGGCCTGCACCTCCTCGTGGGCGTGGAGGCGGGTCTTGCCGGTCTCCAGCTGGATCAGGTCGAGGACCTCGCCCTGGCGGGCGAGCACCAGGTCGTGGAAGCGGAGCAGCACGGCGGCGCGCTGCCGTACCGGGGTCGCGCCCCAGGCGGCCTGGGCGGCACGGGCCCGGTCGAACGCGACCGCCACGTCCTGGGGGGTGGACTCGGGCAGGTCGGCCAGCTTCTCGCCGGTGAACGGAGTGTGGTTGGCGGTCCGGCCGGAGCCGACGACACCCTTGGTGAGCTGGGCGACCAGCTCCGGGGTGACCACGTCGACGGCGGTGCGGGCGCCGGCGGGGGCGGGGGCGAGCGGGTTGGTGCCGGCCGCACCCGTACGGGTCTTGTCGGGGGCCTTCTCCGGGGCCTGCGAGTCCGTCATGAGGCGCAGCGTATGCCCGGGTGAAGCGTTTGGGTACCCGTCGGTAATACGCCTTCACGGGGTGTCCACACCGCGCCAGTGACCGCTGGCAGCAAATGCGCTGATCAGTCCGTTGTCAGGAGCCCAGCAGGGTGCTGCCGACTTTCAGACGGTCCCGGGCGCCCTTGAACAGCGAGGTGCCGCGCCGCTCGTCGGGGGTGCCCTTCGGCATGTCCACGCGCAGCACGTAGTACTCGTGGGCGGCCGTGACGACCAGCAGCTGAAGCACTCGGTACCGCTTCTCCCCCACCCGGTACGTGGTGTCGGTGAGCATGGCGTCGTCGCCGTGGTAGCTCGTAGGTGCGGAGAGCGTGTGCGGGTCGTCGCCCGCCCAGGTGGAGGTGGCCTGCCGCGCCCATGCCGTCAGGGGCGTGGGGGCCGACTCCTCCCGGGTCAGCCGGAGCCGGACGGTGTCGTCGCCGTAGGTGACCGTGTGGACCGTGGCCGAGTCCCGTGCGGTGCCCGCCGGTACGTACACGATCGCGTCGAGCCGCTGCTCTCGGTGGGCGGTCCAGGTGCCGGCGGCGGGACTGGCGGCAACGACCCCGGGCGCCGAACGGTAGGTGGCGTGCTGCTCCGTGACGCCCCCGTCGCCCGGGGCGCCGAGCCAGGTCGCACCGAGCCAGGCGCCGCCCAGGAGCAGGACGCCGAGCGCGGCGGCGGGGGCGGGGCGGAGCAGGAACCGGTGCCTCGGCTGGGCGGTCGGGGTGGTGATGGTCGGTTGCGGCGTGGGGGTGTGTTGTGGGGAGGGGGGCGCGGGGGGTTTCGGGGAGAGGGGTGTGGGGGGCGCGGGGGGTGTCGGGGAGAGGGGTGCGGGGGTTTCAGGCGCGGACGAGGTGGCGGGGGTTTCCGGCGCGGACGGAGTGGCGGGAGTCTCCGGCGCGGACGGTGAGACGGCTCGCGCCGCGGACGGCGTGACCCCCAGGCGGAACGTTCCCGCGTCCTCCGTGAACTCCCGTAGGCGCGTGACGTCCTGGGTCCGCGTCGGCTCCTCCCGCAGCGCAACCGGCGTGGGCCACCCCTCGGCCGCCGCCTCCAGGGCCGCGTGCGTCTCCCGCGCGTCCGGCCGCCGCTCGGGGTCCTTCGCCAGCAGCCGACCGATGAGCGGGCCGAGCGGTCCGGCCCGCTCGGGCTCGGGAGGGTCGGCCGCGAGCACCGCGGCGAGGGTGGACTCCACCGTCGTACGGCGGAAGGGGGACCCTCCCTCGACGGCGGCGTAGAGCAGCACGCCCAGCGACCACAGGTCGCAGGCGGGACCGGCGTTCCGGCCGGACATGCGCTCCGGCGCGACGAACTCGAGCGAGCCGACGAACTCCCCGGTGACGGTGAGGGATTCCTCGCCCTGGACATGGGCGATGCCGAAGTCGGTGAGGACGACCCGGCCGCGCGGGCCGAGCAGCACGTTCGCGGGTTTCACATCGCGGTGCACGATGCCGACGCGATGCGCCGCGTCGAGCGCGCCGACGACGGCGAGCCCGATGCGCGCGGCCTCGGCCGGGGCCAGCGGACCGCGGCGCATGGCCGCGTCCAGGGACTCCCCGCGGACCAGCTCCATGACGATCCAGGGCGATCCGTCCTCGACGACCACGTCGTGGATGGACACGGCCGCAGGATGGTCGACCCGGGCGGCGGCGCGGGCCTCGCGGTAGATCCGGTGGGCGGCCCGTTGGTGCGCCGCGTCGTCCGGATCGCCCGGCAGCCGGGGCTGCTTGACGGCGACGTCCCGCTCCATGAGTTGGTCCACGGCGCGCCACACGGTGCCCATGCCGCCGGAGCCGATCCGCTCGGTCAACCGGTAGCGGCCGTCGATCAGGCGTCCCGCGTCAGTACGCATGTCCCATCACTACCGTGCGGCATCACGGGCTGTCGACGCGGGTCCGGACCAACGGCGAGGCCGGGCTCAGGACTTGACGCGACGTGCGACCGCCTTGACCAGTTCGGTCCTGGCGACACGCAGCACGAAGCGGTCGCGCTTGCCCTCGACCTGCTTCGCGTACCAGGGCAGGCCCAGCCGGCGCCACTTGGCCGGCCCGAGGGCCTTCGGCAGCGAGGGCAGCGGGGTGGCCAGAGTCCCGGGGTCCCCGAGCCGGAGTTCGCCCTGCCACACGCCGGGCGCGAGGTCCCGCACGTCCACGCGCGCGATGAAGCTGTCGGTGTGCGGGGTCCGCTGGGCGGGGAAGGCCGCCGTCGTCCCGTCGTCGGCGGTGAGGACGACCGTCAGCCCGCTCGGGAACTCGGCGAGCCCGCTGGTCCCGCCGATCACCAGCTCCGTGGGGTTGCTGGCCGACCAGCGCACCGCACCGGCCTTGAGGCGCGACGCGACGCGGTGCTTCTTCTGGCCGAGGTCGAGGGTGAAGTTGCCGTAGGGCTTGGTGGTGTAGAGCGTGACGGCCCGCGGACCGTCCCCGGCACCGTCGACGACACGGGTCGTGGGGTCGCCGGAGACGTCGTCGGCGCGCTTGCTGCCGATCCGCACCACGCGCGTGACGCCCTGCGCGCCGATCCTGAGCGAGATGTCCCACAGACCGTCGGGGAGCGGCTTGCCGTCGGCGGCGGTGGCGATGTCGACGGCGGCCTCGAACCCGGCCTTCTCGTACGAGAAGCGGCCCTCGTCCTCGTTTGACCCGAGTCCGGGCGTCGCGGTGTGGGTGACGGGCAGCCGGTACTCCGTGCCGCTCCCCCGCTCCCGCAGCAGGAGGTCGGTGGTCACGTCCCGGGTCTCGACCCGGTGCAGATACCCGTGTCCCGCCAGGTGCAGGGTGGTTCCGCTCAGCTCGGCACGGCTGACGTGATGGCGCACGCCAAGCTGGGGGGTGACGTCGTAGACGGAGTCCGGGACGGCGCGGGCCGGGTCGCGGAAGAACGGGTAGCGGGCGTAGGCACGGCCGCCCTCCGCGTGCACCGGGGTGGACACCTTGCTCTTGGCCAGCTCGCGCTCGAACCTGAGCAGCTCCAGGACCTCGTCGAGCATCCGGTGCCGCACCAGGTACAGCCGCAGCCGGGCCATCGCGGAGAGGTGCTCGTCCATGCCCTCGTGCCACAGCGGCGCGATGGTGTCGGCGAGCTGGGCGAGGGTCTTCTCCGCCTGCTCGCGTGGCTCGCGCGAGATATGGGCGAGGAGGTTCTGCACCTCGATGGTCAGGTGGCGGTGGGCGAGGTGGTCGCGGTTCCGGCCCGGCGGCACGTTCTCGATGAGCAGATCGATCATGTACGGGAGGAACCGCAGGCGGGGCTCCGACCCCTTGGTGCGGGACGTGGTGTTCCCGCCGTCCTCCCGCAGGGTGCAGAACAGGCAGTCGTAGTCGGCGATCACGGAGATGCCGCCCTTGGCGGCCAGATACGCCAGCGCCGTGAAGGGCTGGTCCTCACCGATGGGCAGGCCGGTCGGGAAGCGCAGCCCCTCCCGCTCCAGCAGTTCGCGGCGGAACAGCTTCAGCGGGTTCAGGGCCCAGTAGACCCGGGAGTTGAAGACGTCGGTCTTGGGCTGGGTGCGCTTGAACATCGATGCGGGAAGGCCGCGTCCGTTCACGCCGACCATCTTGCCGAGCACGATGTCGGTGCCGTTCTCCTCGGCCATCGCCACCATGCGTTCCAGGGTCTCGGGCCCCAGGTAGTCGTCGGCGTCCAGGAAGAACACGAACCGCCCGCGGGCGTGGTCGAGACCGACGTTGCGGGGCGCCGAAGGGCCACCGGAGTTCTCCTGGTGGATGACGCGCAGCAGACCCGGATACAGCCCGGCAAGGCGCTCCAGCTCCTCACCGGTTCCGTCGGTCGAGCCGTCGTCGACGGTGATGACCTCGAGGGCCTCCCGGCCGATGGTCTGTTCGGCCACGGATGTGATGGAACGCGTCACATACGGCATCGCGTTGTACGCAGCGACAATCACCGAGACAGTGGGGCTGACCATTCTCAAGCTCTCCAGAAACTAGGGCACGCCCCACTTTTCGATTGACTCCGGGCTCGACGTCGCCACCTCGGTAACGGGCGTCGTTCGCTCGCTCTTAAGGGGCAGGCAAGGTGCCGGTAAGAATCCTGAAGATACCATGACTCACCAATGACCCCGCCGTGAAGATTCGATGAACCGCGACATGGCGCGTGACATTGAACACCGCAGGGCCCGGCCGCGGCGGTCGCAGCCCCGCTGCTCGTGCTCGTGTTAGGGCTCGGCCTCGGGCTCGTCGGGCCGGGACCGGCCCGGATCCTCCCCGATCACGGGGCCCCCGGATCGCCCAGTATCACCCCTGGGTCACCCCGTCGCCCCCGGATCACCCCGGTCACCCCGGTCACCCCGGTCGCCCCGGTCATCCCGGTACGAACGTGTCGACGGCGACGTCGAAGTACTCCTTCGCCTCCTTCACCTTGCCGACGGGCGCCGACACCCATACGTCGTACATCCGGCCGCCCTCCTCCCAGCACAGGTCGTAGGTGTGCCGGGGGCCTTCGGCAGCCGTGAAGCCGTTCCAGCCGAACTCCCAGAGCGCGGCGGGGCCGCCGTGGTGCGAGGTCTCGGTGACGCTGCCGTCGTGGTAGCCCGGGTTCGTGGAGGGACCGTCAGCCGCAGATCGCCGCATCACGGCGAGCGGACCGCCCGCGTCGGGGTCCGCCACCCTGATCCCGAGGCGGAAGGTCTGCCCCGGGGACAGATAGAAGATCCGCTCCCCCTGCGGGCTGCGGGTGAAGCCCTCCGGCACGGCGAGCGAGAACCCGTCCGGGTCCCGCACCAGCCGGTAGCCCGAGGGCGCGGTGCGGCCGGCGGCCGTGGCGGGGCCGGGCGAGCGGGTCACCGTCACCGTGGGCCCGGGCGTGGAGCCGGGGGACGACGGGCGCGGGGATCCTGAGCCGGCCGACGGGCCCGACGCTCCCGTGCCGGCCGACGGATGCGACGGAGCCGTGGGCCCGGGAGCGCCCCCGCCGTCGCCGCGCATCAGCAGCGCCGCCGCCGAGAGGCCCGCGCCGGCCATCGCCGCGACCAGGGCGGCCGCGACGAGGGCGCCCCGCGCCGACCGCATGGCGGGCCGCGACTCGGCCGCCTCCCGGGCCGCCGCCGTCTCGGACCCCTGCCGCGAGGGCAACGGCAGGACTTGCCGGTGCATGTCCCGCTGCGTCGGCGCGTAGGGCACCGGCACCCGTGGTGTCCGTCCCGTCTCCAGGAACTCCCGCAGCAGCCGCTCCGCCTCGGCCGCGTCCAGGCGCCGTTCCGGGTCGCGCTCCAGCAGCCCCCGTACGACGGGCAGGATCGGCCCGGCCTGCGCGGGCGGGCGGATCTCGTCGACGACCACTGCGTGCAGGATCCCGCCCAGCGAGTCGCGGCGGAAGGGCGACTCGCCGCTCAGCACCGCGCACAGCAACGCCCCCAGGGACCACAGATCGGACTCGGGTCCGGCCCGGTCGCCGGACATCCGCTCGGGGGCGGTGTACTCGGGGGAGCCGACGAAGGAGCCGGTCTCGGTGAGCGTCGTGGCGCCCGAGACCTGCGCGATACCGAAGTCGGTGAGGACGACGCGGTCGGTGCCCGCCTCGATCAGGACGTTCGCAGGCTTCAGATCGCGGTGCAGGACGCCGGCGTCATGGGCACGGCGCAGCGCGGCCAGCAGATCGATGCCGATACGGGCGGCTTCGCGCGCGTCGACCGGGCCCTGCCGGGCGACGCGCTCGGCGAGCGAGCCGCCGTCGATCAGCTCCATGACGATGTACGGGCGCTCCTCGTGCTCGACGACGTCATGGACGACGACGATGTGCGGATGCCGCAACTGCGCCACCGCGCGCGCCTCGCGCAGGGTGCGCTCGCGCTGGAGCCGGGCCTCGTCGGCGGAGAGCGAGGGGTCGACGGTGAGTTCCTTGACCGCCACCTGACGGCCGAGCAGTTCGTCGGACGCGCGCCAGACGACGCCCATGCCGCCGCGGCCGACCCGCTCCTGAAGCCGGTAGCGGCCCGCTATGACACGGACGTTCTCCCCCTCGGTCCCCATGCGCCCCATCATGCCGCACAGGATGCGAACCCTCCGTGACGCTGCCACTACCGTGGCCGACAAGCGACGTACAAGGGCGTGCAGCGGGGCGGCCAGGGCGTGCGAAAGGCGTGAGCGGGTGCGCCGACGGGGGCGCGAGCGCCGTCAGGCTCCGCCCCTCCCCTCGCCCGTCACCCCCGTCAAGCTCCGCGGGCCCCCTCGCCCATCACCCCGTCACCCCGTCACCCGTCAAGCTTCGCGGACCGACTCGCCCGTCACCCCGTCACCCCGTCACCCCGTCACCCCGTCAAGTTTCGCGGACCGACTCGCCCGTCGCCCGTCACCCCGTCAAGCTCCGCGGGCCGCCTCGCTTTTCACCCTTCCGGCTGACGCCATCCCCGCAGTACCACGTCGAACTGCTGACGCGTCGTGTCCCAGTCCGCGGCCGGGCCGGACATGTAGATGGCGTACTCCACGCCGTTGCGGGCGAAGTACGTCTCCTCCACGGCGTGCCGCGGTCCGGGGAACGGCGTGTCCTTCGCCAGCGCGGTCCACGTGTACTCCCAGAGGGACCCGGGGCAGTCACGGTAGATGTTCTTGCGCAGGGTCACCCGCTGGTAGTCGACGAGCCGTTGGAGCTGCTGCTGGAGGTCGAGCTGGTGCTGGTAGGCGTCGTCGAAGTCCGGTGAGCTGTCCACGGCGATGCGGATGAAGTGCTTGCCGCCGTCGGGCGTGTAGTCGGTCTGGAAGGCGTCGTACTTCTGCCGCTTCCACTGTTTGCCGGGCAGGAGGAGGCTGAAGCCCGCGGGGTCCTTCTTGCGTACCCAGCCGTCCGGGACGGCGCCCGCCGACTGCGCCTGCGTGCTCGTGGCGGGCGAGGGATCGAACGTGCCGGCGCTCGTGGTGGTGGTGCTGCTGCTCCGGTTGCCGAGAGAGTTCACGGCCACCGCGCCCGCCGCCCCGACGACGGCGGCCACCGCGAGGACCAGCGCGACCGTGCGACCGCGGCGGCGTCTGCGGGGAGCGGCCACGGGGACGGGCTGGTGCAGGGTGCTGCCGCCGGCCGACTGCGCGCCGCGAGCCTGGCGGCTGCCCGCCACGGTCGCGGCCGGCTCACCGACGCCGCTCGCGTCCATGCTCCGCGTCGCCACGTACTCCTGCGCCGCCTTCGGCCGCCGTCCCTCCGCGGCCTCGGCCAGCATCTGTTCGAGCCGTTCCGCGTCGGGCCGCTCGGCCGGGTCCTTGCGCAGCAGTGCCGTGATCACCGGCTGCAGGGCGCCCGCGAACTGCGGCTCCGCGGGCTCCTCGTCGACAACGGCCTGCATGGTGGTCAGCGGCGAGGTCCGCCGGAACGGCGACCTGCCCTCCACTGCCGTGTACAGGGTGGCGCCGAGCGCCCACAGGTCGGAGGAGGGGCCCGGATCGTGTCCGCGGACGCGCTCGGGCGCCAGATAGTCCACGGACCCGACGATCTCTCCCGTACGCGTGATGGTGGTGTCGCCCTCGACCTGGGCGATCCCGAAGTCGGTGAGCAGCACCCGTCCGTCGGCGGCGAGCAGGACATTGCCGGGCTTCACATCGCGGTGCAGTACCCCCGCCGAGTGCGCGGCACGCAGGGCCCTCAGCACCCACAGCCCGATCCTCGCGGACTCGGCGGGCTCCAGCCGCCCGCGCTCCTTGACCGCGTCGGCGAGCGAGCCGCCCTCGACCAGCTCCATCACGATCCAGGGCCGGTTGTCGTGCTCCAGGACGTCGTGGACAGTGACGACGGCCGAGTGGTTGATGCGCGCGGCGGCCCTGGCCTCGGCGTGGGTCCGGGCGAGAAGGACCGGTCGATCACTCTCCGTGACGTACAGTGCGGCCGTCAGTTCCTTGATGGCCACCGCCCGGTGGAGCACCTCGTCGTGGGCGCGCCACACCCGGCCCATGCCTCCGCTGCCTATGGAGTCGACAAGCCGGTAGCGGCCCGCGAGGAGCAGGCCCTGCATCTGATTCACGTTTCCCCGCAATGGTCTTGACGAGGTCAGACTAAAGAGCACCCCCCGCACTGGGAACGGGTGGGGTCCCAACGGAGACCGCACTGTGACGGTTCTCCCTTGCCCTTACGGGACGGAACCACCGCACACTCAGCGCAATCGGACCTCGCCCTCCCCGGACCGGCGGCCCTGCCCCGGCCGTTCACCCCCGCCGTAGGCCGCGGCCATGCCTCAGCCGGTCGCCTGATATGTCTGCTCCGCCTGCTCGAACAGCCGGGTCACCTCGTCCACTTCGGCCTCCGGGCCGCGGACCTGCACCACGTGGTAGCGGCCGCCGACGATGAGGGCGAGATTGCGTACGAACAGCTCGCGCCCCTCGCCGTCCGTCCAGGTGAACTGTCCTTCGGCCATGGTCCGTCCGCCGACGTCGATTCGCCGCATCCCGCTGGAGGTGGCCCAGGTCGAGTCGCGGAACGGCTGGAGTTCGGGCTCCGACTCCCGCTGGTACGCCAGCGGATCGCCGCCGTATCCGCTGGTGCTGTCGCGTCCGGGGACGACGATCAGCTCGAAGTCGCCCTGGGAGTAGACGATCTGACCCCTGTTGTTCTTCGGCGTGCGGTTCCAGCCGCTCGGGACGGCGACACGGAAGCCCTCGGGGTCCGTGCGCAGGGTGAAGCCCTGTGCGACCTGGGGCTCACTGGTCTGGGTCTGCGGGGAACCGGCCGACGGGGACGGGCTTTTGGTGTTCCCGGCGCCCGGCTGCTGCCCGCCGCCCGGCTGCTGCGCGCCGCTCGTGGCGGACTGCCGCGGCGCCTGGCCTGCGTCTCCGGCGGTGGTGGTGCGCTCGCCCGCGGTGCCGGCGCCTGCCCTGTCCCCCGCCTTCGGCATGAAGGCCATGGCGTACGCGATCGCCGCGGCCAGCGCGAGCAGGATCAGCAGAAGCAGGGTGCGGCCGAGCCTGCGGGGCTTCGGCGGGCGCTCGTCCCGGGCGCGCTTGTGGCGGGCACGGGTGGTCGCGGGCAGCCCGGCACGGCGCCTGCGGACCAGTTCGCCGCGGCGCCGTACGATCGGCAGCCGGCTGGGGTCGACGGGCGGCGCCGCGATCACGTGCGCTCCCGCCTCGGGCTCGGGCGCGGACCGGACAAGGGAGCGCAGCCAGCCGCGCAGCTCCTCGAAGTCCAGGCGGTCGGTGGGATCCTGACGGAGCAGCGACTCCACGACCGGGCGCAGCGGACCGCACTCCTCGGCGAAGGCGGGCGGTTCCGAGCAGACGAGCTGGACCAGCTCGGCGGTGCTCTCCTCGGGATACGGCGCATGCCCCTGCACGGCCCGGAACAGCAGCGCGCCGAGCGCCCAGAGGTCGGTGGCGGGCCCGATCGGCGGGGCAAGCTGCCAGTTCTCGTGTACGGGGCCCGCCTGTTCGGGCGCCCAGCGTTCCGTGACGGGACCGACGACGGCCATCCGCGCCTGCCGCGCACGCTCGGCGGCGAGGGCGGTGGTCGGGCCGCGGTGGTTCCAGGGGGTGCCGACGGCACCGGGTTCGGTGGGGCGGGCGTCAGATGCGGCCGGTGGTGCGAACGGGCCGCCGGCCACGCCGTTTTCGTGGGGGCCTGGGCCCTTCTCGTAGAGACCCGCGCCGTTTTCGTGCGCGCCGTTTTCGGGGGCGCCGTTCTCGTACGCGCCTACGCCCTTTTCATACGCGCCCGTGTCCTTCTCGTACGGGCCTGGGCCCTCGCCCTGGGGCACGGGTGTGCCGCCGGGCAGTGCTGGCCGGTCGTCGGCGAGGGGTGCGGCGGGGCGCGGAACCGCGCCGTGCCAGGAGGGCGTACGGCCGACCCCGTACGGGTCGGCGATCTGCCCCGGCGGCGTGGCGGTGGTGCCGGCCGCGTTCTCGGCCCGGTGGGCGGCCGGACGGGCCGCGGGCAACGCCGCCCGTCCGCCCCGCTGTGCCTCCTGCACGCGCGCCGCGGCCCGGGCCCCGGCGCGGTACGCCGCGATCGCCCCGGCCCGCGCCGCCCGCACGTCCTCGGCGGACTCCAGCGCCCGGGGGAGGACCGGGCCACCGCCGCCGGATGGGCTCCCGCCCGGAGCCGGGCCGCTCGCCCGCGCCTTGATGGCGGCCCGTCGGGCGGTCTCGGGGTCCGTGCCCGACGCGGGGCCGCCTCCGGCTCCGAACGAGCCACCGTCACCCGCCGTGGCCCCGCTCTCCGCGAATCCTGACGAACCCCCGGGAACACCGCTCCCCGTACGGTCGCCGGTCCCCTCGGGCGGGGCCCCCGGCGGGTCCCCTTCCCGGTCGGGCGCCCCGGCATCGCTCTCGTCCTCCTGCGCGGGAACCGGGTCGTACCCGCACAGCGCCTCCTCCGCCGCCCCGGCCGCGAGTCCGGTCAGCATCACCCGGCCGTCGTCGCAGACGAGCACCGTGCGTGGCGTGATGTTCCGGTGCACCCATCCGTGGCCGTGCAGCACCCGCAGTGCCATGAGGACGTCGGAGGCGACCTCCGCCGCGCGATACGGCGTCAGCGGCTTCTCAGCGAGCAGCGCCGCCAGCGGACGCGCCGGGACCAACTCGCTGACGATCCACAGCGAACCGCCCTCGGCGAACACATCGAAGACCTGGTCGAGCCGGGGGTGGTCGGGTATCCGGGCGGCGGCCTGTGCGGCCTCGATCGCGCGCCGTACGGCGGGCTCGGCGGGCCGGCGCGTGGCCGCCGCAGGGCCGGTGGCACCGCGGTTCCGGCCGTCCCGGGCCACGAATCCCTCGGGCAGTCCGTCCGCGTCGAGCACCTCCGCCTCGACAACCTCGGGCAACGGCACCTGCCGTACAAGGACTTCCTGCCCGCTGTAGGTGTCGAAGGCCCGGGTCTCGGCGAGTTCGTATTCGTCGGCGGGCGGCAGCGGCAGGCGGTAGCGGTCGGCGAGCACCCGTCCCGCATAGTCGTCCACGATGCCTCCCCCGGCCGCCCGGTTGGTCAATTCCGTTCGCCTTGCGCCCCGTTCCGAATGCGTGCGGTCCGCAATTCCTCACGATACGTGCCGGAGGCAACCTGCAACCCGGGGATGCCATATCTCCCCACGACACGACCGCGCGGAACGTCAGTCGGGCGCTCGGTACGTCACGACTTCGGCCGGAAGGTCCCGGTCAGCGTCTTCCAGGTGTTCGTCCGCAGGTCACCGTCCCAGCCATCGGACTTCGCCGTGTACATCAGCCCGTATCCCTGATGCGAGTTGACGACGAATCCACGGTCGATCACCCGGTTCGTGGTACCGCCGTCGACGTAGGTGAACTCCCAGTCGGCCGTGTTCCAGCCCTTGTACTCCACCTTCTCGATACGGATCTTCTTGTACTGAGGGCGTGTCATGTAGCGCGACTGGTCCTCCCAGTCCGCGACCGGGTCGCCCTTGGGTGTGGACGTCCAGGCGATGAGCAGCCGCTGCCCGTCAGGCCCCGTGAAACGGTCTCCGGCCGAGTCCGACGACTGGTACTTCCAGCCCTTCGGCAGCCCGATGGAGTACCCCTGACCGCCCTTGTACGTGGTCACCGAGCCGCCGTCGCCACCCGATGAACCGGAGGAGGTGGCGTCACCGCTCTCTCCGGGGGCCGGCGAACCGCCTGCGGTGTCCTGAGGGTCCGGTCCGTTCGTCCCCGTGCCGTTCGTGCTGCCGCTGTCCGTGTGCGTGCTGCCGCCGCTGTGGCCGCTTCCGTTTCCGCTCCGGGCGGTCGGGCCGCTGGTCACGGCGGTCTTGGTGCCGCCCTTCTTGCCGTCCTGCTCGCCGCTGTCGCCGCCGTGCAGGGTGAGCGCGAGCACCGTGCCCAGCACGGCCAGCGCGACGACGACCGCCACGATCACCAGCGTCCGCTTCGGCACCACGTCGGTGAGCGGCGCCCGCGGCGGCTGCGGCGGGCGCGTGGGCCGGTCCGGATCCGGCAGTATGGGCCATCCCGAACTCGGCTTCGTGGAACCGGAGTTCGACCCGGTGGTGCCACTGCCGCTCCGCACACCCGCGGAAACCGGCCCCGAGCCTGACGAGCCAGATGACCCGGATGACCCGGACGAACCGGCCCGACCGGACGACCCGGGTGACGCGGACGACCCGGATGAACCGGCCCGACCGGCCGGCCCCGGCGTCCCGGCGGCGGGCGTCTTGGGGCCCGGGACACCCGTGTCCTCGGACGCCTTCTCCGCCTCCGCGCCCGAGGACTTGGTCCGCGCGGAGGTCGCGGCGGCCGTGGCCGCACCCAGCGACGCCGCGGACTTGCGCACGGACCTCAGCGCCCCGCGCAATCGCTGGGCGGCCTCTTCGCCCCGCTTGCCCCCGGGGGCCGCGGCTCCCTCGCCCGCGTTCTTCCCGGGCACCGGCGGCAGCGCCACGACCCGCGTCACGTCGGCCGGCACCTCCTGCTTCGGATCCGGCGCGTGGATGACCTCGTTGAGCATGGCCCGGGCGCCCGCGTCGTCGAGGCGCTGCTGCGGATCCTTGGCGAGCAGGCCGTAGATGACGCTCTTCAGCGGGCCCGCGTTCTTCGGCTCCTCCAGGGGTTCGGTCATCACCGCCGTCAGCGTGGCGATCGCCGACCCCTTGTCGTACGGAGGGACGCCCTCGACCGCCGCGTACAGCAGTCCGCCGAGCGACCAGAGGTCCGCCGCCGGGCCCGGCTTGTGCCCGCGCGCCCGCTCCGGCGAGATGTAGGAGGGGGCGCCGACCAGCATGCCGGTGGAGGTGATGGAGGGGTCGCCCTCGACCTGCGCGATGCCGAAGTCCGTGAGCACGACCCGGCCGTCTTCGGCGATCAGCACGTTGGACGGCTTCACGTCGCGGTGCAGGATGCCCTCACGGTGCGCGGCGCGCAGCACGTCGAGCACCACGAGTCCGACCTCGGCGGCGCGCTTGGGCTCCAGCAGGCCGTCCTCGCGGATGACCTCGGCGAGGGACTTGCCCTCGATCAGCTCCATCACGATCCAGGGCCGGTCGTCCTCGTGGACCACGTCGAAGACCGTCACGGCGCCGTTGTTGCGGATCCGGGCGATCGCCTTGGCCTCCCGCAACGTACGCGTGATCAGCCGGCGCTTCTCGTCCTCGTCGATGCTCGACGGGAACCGCAGCTCCTTGACGGCGACCGTGCGGCCCAGGGTCTCGTCCTCGGCCCGCCACACCGTGCCCATGCCGCCGCGGCCGAGTACGTCTCCCAGCCGGTACCGCCCGGCGAGGAGACGTTCGCTCTTGTCCTGACGGGATGTCCCCGCCCGCTCCGCCTCCGACATGCGTCCCCTCATGCAACCCGCCCTGACAGAGCCTCCATTGTCCCTCACGCGCGGACCGCCCAACGCCCAGGGTGCCCCTGGTTCGGCGGGTCGCCCCACGCCGGAGGGCACTGGGAAGACGCACCGGAGCACGAGCGAGGCCCGGGCGGGCGCCCCCGGGGGCCCGGTGTGCACCGTTGACGCCCGCTGTGTCCCCCCGGCGCGCTCGTGCGCCGGATCATGACGGCCGCTCACATGGAAGCAGAGTGCGCGTCACAGCCACCACCGACCACCGTCGTGGCCCCGCCTTCCGGCTGAACACGGACGGGTGCCCGGAATGCGGCCCGGAACGGGCCCGCCTACGGGCGCATTCCGTCCCGCACCCCGTGGAACGACCCGGTCCCGAACAGCGATCCCGAATTGCGCCACCCGTTCGGGTGAACCCCGGTACGCCCCAGCGCCCCATCGCTCCCGGCCCCCCGCCCCACCCGGCACCCCGGCGCGCTCGCACCCCGGCGCCCGGCTGCCCGGCCCCCGGCCGCTACAGCGGCACTATGTCCGGCGCCCCCAGCCTCGCCGCGTCCGCCGTCAGATCGTCGGGCTGACGCTGCGACTCCCGCTCCGCCTCCACCCGCTTCTCGTAGTGCTCCACCTCCCGCTCTATCTGGTCCATGTCCCAGCCGAGCACCGGGGCCATCAGCTCGGCCGCCTCCCGGGCGCTGCGCGTGCCGCGGTCGAACGTCTCGATCGAGATGCGGGTCCGCCGGGTCAGCACATCGTCCAGATGCCGGGCGCCCTCGTGCGACGCGGCGTACACCACCTCGGCGCGCAGATAGTCGTCGGCCGCGTGGAGCGGTCCGCCCAGGGAGGGGTCGGCTGCGATCAGGTCGAGCACCTCCTCCGCCATCGCGCCGTAGCGGTTCAGCAGGTGCTCGACCCGGACCACGTGCAGTCCGGTGCCCGCCGCTATGCGCGCCCGCGCGTTCCACATCGCCCGGTATCCCTCGGCGCCCAGCAGGGGGACGTCCTCGGTGACGCACTCGGCCACCCGCCGGTCGAGGCCGTGCACCGCCTCGTCGACGGCGTCCTTGGCCATCACCCGGTACGTCGTGTACTTGCCGCCCGCGACGACCACGAGGCCGGGCACCGGGTGCGCCACGGTGTGCTCACGGGAGAGCATGCTGGTGGCCTCGGACTCGCCGGCGAGCAGGGGCCTGAGGCCTGCGTACACACCTTCGACGTCGTCCCGCGTGAGCGGCACCGCGAGGGCCGAGTTCACATGCTCCAGCAGATAGTCGATGTCGGCGCTGGAGGCGGCGGGGTGTGCCTTGTCGAGGTTCCAGTCGGTGTCGGTCGTGCCGATGATCCAGTGCCGGCCCCACGGGATGACGAAGAGGACGGACTTCTCGGTTCGCAGGATCAGACCCGTCGTCGAGTGCACCCGGTCCTTCGGGACCACCAGGTGGATGCCCTTGGACGCCCGGACGTGGAACTGGCCCCGCTCGCCCACCATCGCCTGGGTGTCGTCGGTCCACACCCCCGTCGCGTTGACGATCTGCTGGGCGCGGACCTCGTACTCCCCGCCGCCCTCCACGTCCTGGACCCTGGCGCCGACGACCCGCTCGCCCTCGCGCAGGAAGCCGATGACGCGGGCGCGGTTGGCCGCCTTCGCGCCGTACCACACGGCGGTGCGCACCAGGGTGGCCACGAAGCGGGCGTCGTCCACCTGCGCGTCGTAGTACTGCAATGCGCCGACCAAGGCGTCCTTCTTCAAGCAGGGCGCGACACGAAGGGCGTGACGGCGGCTCAGGTGACGGTGCAGCGGCAGCCCCCGGCCGTGACCGCGCGCCATCGACATGGCGTCGTAGAGCGCGACGCCCGAGCCCGCATACAGCCGCTCCCAGCCCCGGTGCTGAAGGGGGTACAGGAACGGGACCGGCTTCACGAGATGGGGCGCCAGGCGCTCCAGCAGCAGACCGCGCTCCTTGAGCGCCTCGCGGACGAGCGCGAAGTCCAGCATCTCCAGATAGCGCAGGCCGCCGTGTATCAGTTTGCTCGACCGGCTGGAGGTGCCCGACGCCCAGTCACGGGCCTCGACCAGGCCCGTGGACAGGCCGCGGGTGGCGGCGTCCAGCGCCGTGCCCGCTCCGACCACGCCCCCGCCCACGACCAGCACGTCCAGCTCGCGCTCGGCCATGTCCGCCAGTGACTCGGCACGCTGCGCCGGCCCCAGTGTCCCTGTCCTCACCGCTGCCTCCCGCCATGTCGCGCCGGCCACACCCGTCAAGCGAGACCCGGCTCACCTCTCCTCATGCCCAAAGTGTGACCGTGATGCCCGACTTCGGCCACCACGCACCGGCAGCCTGTGGACAAACACCCGAGGAAACGCGCGCAGTCAATCACGCAAATCGGTCATATTTACTCCTAGTCTGACATTGCCCTTGTCTCTCGCTCATTCTGTCCACAGCGGTTGCACACCTCTCCCGCTTCGGTTACTGGGAAGGACGGCCCACGCCATGCCCGCAGATCTCGCCGTCATCGGACTCGGTCATCTCGGCCTGCCCCTGGCCCAGGCCGCCGTCGCGGCCGGCATCCCGACACTCGGGTACCGGACAGGTCCCGAGGCCGGCTCCCTCACCGCCGCCGAACTGCGCCGGATGCTCGCGCGGGGCTTCCGGCCCACCTCCAGCCCCGTCGAACTCGGCCGCGTCCGCACCGCCGTCATCTGCGCCCCGGCCCCGCGCGGGGCGGACGGCGCCCCCGACCTCACCCAGGTGGAGGCAGCCGCCCGCACCCTCGCCGGGCGGCTGCGCCCGCACACCACCGTCATCCTGGAGTCACCTGTCCCGCCCGGCACCACGGAGAAGTTCCTGCGTCCGCTCCTCGAAGCGGGCTCCGGGCTGCGCGCGGGCCGCGACTTCCACCTCGCCTACTCACCGAGCCGCGTCGACCCCGGCAACCGCGACTTCGGGGCCGCCAACACGCCCAAGGTCATCGGCGGCCTCACCCCCGCCTGCACGGAGTCCGCCGCCGCCTTCTACGGGCGTCTGACCGACAAGGTGGTACGCGCGCGTGGGCCACGCGAGGCGGAGACCGTACAGGTGCTGGAGACGAACTACCGGCAGGTCAACATCGCCCTCGTCAACGAAATGGCGGTGCTCTGTCATGACTTGGGCGTCGACCTGTGGGACGTCATCCGCTGCGCGGAGACCAAGCCGTTCGGCTTCCAGGCGTTCCGCCCCGGCCCCGGCGTCGGCGGTCACGCCGTCCCCCAGGACCTGACGGGCCCGTCCGGGCGCGCGCTGCGCATGGTCGAACTGGCGCAGCAGGTCAACAGCCGCATGCCCATGTACGTCGTGCAGCGCGCCGCCGCCCTCCTGAACGAGCACGGCAAGTCGGCCCGTGGCGCCCGGGTCCTGCTGCTCGGTGTGACCTACAAGCCGGACCTCGCCGACCTCCAGGGCTCCCCCGCGCACGAGATCGCCCTGCGCCTGATGGAACTGGGCGCGTCCGTCAGCTACCACGACCCGCACGTCCCGGCGTGGAGCGTCCTCGACCGCCCGATCCCGCGCGCGGACTCCCTCTACGAGGCGGCAGCCGGCGCGGACCTGACCATCCTGCTCCAGCAGCACCGCACCTACGACCTGCAAGGCCTGTCGGTGAAGGCCCAGCTTCTGCTGGACACGCGGGGCGCCACGCCCACGGGGGCGGCGCATCGGTTGTGAAGGGGGGCGCGTCCGCTGCCCGAGCCTCCGGGGACGGTGGCACGGGGGGCGGCCGCGCCGCTACGGTACGGCAGGCGGGGCCCGTCGCCGAGGGCATGGCGGCGGACTCCGAACGGTGCTGCGGAGTGTCCACCCCTATTTCTCCTGGGGGTGGCCGCTCACCATCCGAACATCCGCAAGATCCACCTCCTGCGGAGCCGGATCACCCGACGGCCGATCCGGTACCGTACAACAAAAGGCGGAGCCCACCGCAATGGGCGTTGCGGCAGGCTCCTGAATGGTGAAC
Source organism: Streptomyces sp. NPDC093261 (assembly GCF_044753645.1). NCBI lineage: Bacteria > Bacillati > Actinomycetota > Actinomycetes > Kitasatosporales > Streptomycetaceae > Streptomyces > Streptomyces sp. NPDC093261. Next base: position 227,314 of record NZ_JBIVNO010000002.1, on the reverse strand, counting down.
AGAGTGTCCACCCCTATCTCTGTTGGGGGTGGCCGCTCACCATCCGAACATCCGCAAGATCCACCTCCTGCGGCACTTCACCATCCACAGACGGATCCGGTCCCGGCGGGTGGGCTTGCGGTGACGGCCCATGGGCGCGCCCCCTTCCATGACGCCGCCCAGTTGCCCGGTGGACGGCCCATCGGAACTCGGGCCGGGCCCCGACCGGCCGGGGTCCGGAACCTTGTCCCTGGAAGGGGGCGCCCCAGAGAACGGGGTCGCCGAACACGGACACTATCGGCTCGACACGGCCGTCCCTCACGCTTTCGTCTCCAAGGCAACCGTGCGCCCCTCCGCAGCAAAACGCGCCCCCACCTGGGCACTTGGACACACAAAGGGGCCCGGTTCACCCATCGGAGTGAACCAGGCCCCTTCGTCCGCTCAAGCCGAGCGCGGCGTCATGTCACCGCCGGTGCTGTGAGTCCGCCACCGTGACCTCGACCCGCTGGAACTCCTTCAGCTCGCTGTAGCCGGTGGTGGCCATGGCCCGGCGCAGGGCGCCGAAGAGGTTCATCGAGCCGTCCGGGGTGTGCGAGGGGCCGGTGAGAACCTCCTCGATCGTGCCGACCGTGCCGAGGTCGACCTTCTTGCCGCGCGGCAGCTCCTCGTTGACGGCCTCCATGCCCCAGTGGTGACCCTTGCCGGGCGCGTCCGTGGCGCGGGCCAGCGGGGAGCCCATCATCACGGAGTCGGCGCCGCAGGCGATCGCCTTGGGGAGGTCGCCGGACCAGCCGACGCCGCCGTCCGCGATCACGTGCACATACCGGCCGCCGGACTCGTCCATGTAGTCGCGTCGGGCCGCCGCCACATCCGCGACCGCCGTGGCCATCGGGACCTGGATGCCGAGCACGTTGCGCGTGGTGTGCGCGGCGCCGCCGCCGAAGCCGACCAGGACGCCGGCCGCGCCGGTGCGCATCAGGTGCAGGGCGGCGGTGTAGGTGGCACAGCCGCCGACGATCACCGGGACGTCGAGCTCGTAGATGAACTGCTTCAGGTTCAGCGGCTCGTGCGAGTGGGAGACGTGCTCCGCCGACACCGTCGTACCGCGGATGACGAAGATGTCCACGCCCGCGTCCACGACGGCCTTGGAGAACTGGGCCGTGCGCTGCGGGGAGAGCGCGGCCGCGGTGACCACGCCCGAGTCGCGCACCTCCTTGATGCGCTGCCCGATCAGCTCCTCCTTGATCGGAGCCGCGTAGATCTCCTGGAGGCGGCGGGTGGCGGCCTCGACCGGCAGCGCGACGATCTCGTCGAGGAGCGGCTGCGGGTCCTCGTACCGCGTCCACAGGCCCTCGAGGTTCAGCACGCCCAGGCCGCCCAGCTCGCCGATGCGGATCGCGGTGGCCGGGGAGACGACCGAGTCCATGGGGGCGGCCAGGAAGGGCAGCTCGAAGCGGTAGGCGTCGATCTGCCAGGCGATCGAGACCTCCTTCGGGTCCCGCGTACGGCGGCTGGGGACGACGGCGATGTCGTCGAAGGCGTACGCCCGGCGGCCGCGCTTGCCGCGCCCGATCTCGATCTCAGTCACGTCTGTGGCCTTTCCCTGATGCGTTTCAGCGTCTTCCAGTATCGCCGACGGCCACGACGGGGGCTCCCCCGGACGCAGGGCGAGGGCGGCCCGGAAGCCGCCGGACCGCCCTCTGAGGTCGCCCGCGCTCCACGCGCGCGGGGCTCGTCACCCGCGCTCCACGCGCGCGTGCGTCACTTCCTGCTGTAGTTCGGCGCCTCGACCGTCATCTGGATGTCGTGCGGGTGGCTCTCCTTGAGGCCCGCGGACGTGATCCGGACGAAGCGGCCCTTCGCCTGGAGGTCGGGGACCGTCTTGCCGCCGACGTAGAACATCGACTGGCGCAGACCGCCCACGAGCTGGTGGACGACCGAGGAGAGCGGGCCGCGGAAGGGCACCTGGCCCTCGATGCCCTCCGGGATCAGCTCGTCGTCGGAGGCGATGCGCTCCTGGAAGTAGCGGTCCTTGGAGAAGGACTTGCGGTCGCCGCGAGACTGCATGGCACCCAGGGACCCCATGCCGCGGTACGACTTGAACTGCTTGCCGTTGATGAAGAGCAGCTCGCCCGGCGACTCCTCGCAACCGGCGAGCAGGGAGCCCAGCATCACCGTGTCGGCGCCCGCGACCAGGGCCTTAGCGATGTCACCCGAGTACTGCAGACCACCGTCGCCGATGACCGGGACACCGGCCTCCTTGGCGGCGAGCGAGGCCTCGTAGATGGCGGTCACCTGCGGCACACCGATACCGGCGACCACGCGGGTGGTGCAGATGGAGCCCGGGCCGACACCGACCTTGATGCCGTCCACACCGGCCTCGATCAGGGCCTGCGCGCCCGCGCGGGTGGCGATGTTGCCGCCGATGACGTCGACGCCGGACGAGTTCGACTTGATCTTGGCGACCATGTCGCCGACCAGCCGGGAGTGGCCGTGTGCGGTGTCGACGACGATGAAGTCGACACCGGCCTCGATCAGCGCCTGGGCGCGCTCGAAGGCGTCGCCCGCCACGCCGACCGCGGCACCGACGATGAGCCGGCCCTCGGCGTCCTTCGCGGCGTTCGGGTACTTCTCCGCCTTGACGAAGTCCTTGACCGTGATGAGGCCCTTCAGGACGCCCTCGTCGTCGACCAGCGGAAGCTTCTCGATCTTGTGGCGGCGCAGCAGCTCCACGGCCTCGTCGCCGGTGATGCCGACCCTGCCGGTGACCAGGGGCATCGGGGTCATGACGTCGCGCACCCGGCGGGAACGGTCGTTCTCGAAGGCCATGTCACGGTTGGTGACGATGCCGAGCAGCTTGCCCGCGGGGTCGGTGACGGGGACACCGCTGATGCGGAACCTGCCGCACAGGGCGTCGGCCTCGGCCAGGGTGGCGTCCGGGTGGATGGTGATGGGGTTGGCCACCATGCCCGACTCGGAGCGCTTGACCAGGTCGACCTGGTTGGCCTGGTCCTCGATGGACAGGTTGCGGTGCAGTACACCGACGCCGCCCTGGCGGGCCATCGCGATCGCCATGCGCGATTCGGTGACCTTGTCCATGGCGGCGGACAGAAGCGGGATGTTGACCCGGACATTCTTGGAGACGTACGAGGTGGTGTCGATCTCGTCGGGCGCCATGTCCGACGCGCCCGGCAGCAGCAGCACGTCGTCGTAGGTCAGCCCGAGTGTCGCGAATTTCTCGGGCACTCCGTCGACGTTGGCAGTCATGACACCTTCCCCAAATGGCCTTGATCGGTGCGGATGTCCATGCTAACGGGAAGCGTGGGTATCTCATTCCACGGCGGGGAGTGACCCTCGGCTTCGTATGTTCGTACGGAGACGACGGTCCGCCGGTTCGGACGCGGGGCCGGCGGGGCCGTACGGCGCGCGGCCGGAGCGGTCCCCGACGCCGCCGAACCGCGCCTTCTGGCTGGTCGCCGTTGCGACGGTGAAGAAACCGCGGCCGCGGACAGGGGCCGCGGCACGCGGGGACGACAGAGGTGCCGCTACTGCTCGGCGAGCGCGCGCAGCCTGCTCAGCGCCCTGTGTTGCGCCACCCTCACCGCTCCCGGTGACATTCCCAACATCTGACCTGTTTCCTCCGCGGTCAAGCCCACGGCGATACGCAGCAGGAGCAGCTCGCGCTGGTTCTCGGGAAGGTTGGCCAGCAGTTTCTTGGCCCACTCGGCGTCGCTGCTCAGCAGCGCCCGCTCCTCGGGGCCCAGGGAGTCGTCCGGGCGTTCGGGCATCTCGTCCGACGGGACCGCCGTCGAGCCGGGGTGCCGCATCGCCGCACGTTGCAGGTCCGCGACCTTGTGCGCGGCGATCGCGAAGACAAACGCCTCGAACGGGCGTCCGGTGTCCTTGTAGCGCGGCAGCGCGAGCAGCACGGCCACGCAGACCTCCTGCGCCAGGTCCTCGACGAAGTGCCGCGCGTCACCGGGCAGCCGCGACAGCCGCGTACGGCAGTAGCGCAGGGCCAGGGGGTGAACGCGCGCGAGCAGGTCATGGGTTGCCTGCTCGTCGCCGTCGACGGCGCGGTGGACGAGCGCACCGATCACCGTTGTCTCGTCGTCGCGCATCGGTCCATGGTGCCTTGGCGTCGTCCGATCCGTGGCACCGCGTCCGTAGTTGTGCACCGAAGCGTTATGAGCAGGTGCGCCGGAACCCATCGCCTGCGCCCTCCCCTCCCGCTCGTCCGACTCGTCCCCGAGGAACTCCACACCTCAAGGATGCGGCATCCGCGGCGAAACGAGCAGCGGGCACCCGGCGGGCCCCGTTGCGGGCCCCGCCCACCCTGCGGTAGGCGGGGATCTGCGTACCCCCGCGGTGGTCCACTTAGCGGACCAGGCCCCATCGGAAGCCGAGCGCCACGGCGTGCGCACGGTCCGAGGCGCCGAGCTTCTTGAACAGCCGGCGCGCATGCGTCTTGACCGTGTCCTCGGAGAGGAACAGCTCACGGCCGATCTCCGCGTTCGAGCGGCCGTGGCTCATGCCCTCGAGGACCTGGATCTCGCGTGCGGTGAGCGTCGGCGCGGCACCCATCTCGGCCGAGCGCAGCCGGCGCGGGGCCAGCCGCCAGGTCGGGTCGGCGAGGGCCTGCGTGACGGTCGCCCGCAGTTCCGCGCGCGAGGCGTCCTTGTGCAGGTATCCGCGCGCGCCGGCGGCGACCGCGAGGGCCACCCCGTCCAGGTCCTCCGCGACGGTGAGCATGATGATGCGTGCACCGGGGTCGGCGGACAGCAGCCGCCGGACCGTCTCGACGCCGCCCAGACCGGGCATGCGTACGTCCATCAGAATCAGGTCCGAACGGTCGGCACCCCAGCGGCGGAGGACTTCCTCGCCGTTGGCCGCCGTCGTCACGCGCTCGACACCGGGCACGGTCGCCACCGCGCGGCGGAGCGCCTCTCGGGCAAGCGGGGAGTCGTCGCAGACGAGGACGGATGTCATGACCGCCCTCCGCAGCTGATGCGCGTCACCTTGAGCCTCCAGGCTGGTACGAATCGTCACCTGAGCGGTCGACGCCCTCGGACGCCTGCCCGAGCGCTTGTTGTTTCAACCGCCTCCGCACTCTCAACGATGGTCACTCGAAAGAGTTACGGTGCAGCAAGTCGTCTTCGGCACTGTACGTGAGGGCGCGGACACGGTGCATACATGCGCGGCGGACCCTCGAACTTTCATCACAACCATGCCCCATTTAGCCGCTTTTCTTCCCGTTTGCTGGTGTCTAGGGCTAGATTCTCAATGAGTCATATTTTCATATCCTTAGATCGTCGATGTACGGTCAGGGGCAGGTATCCGCCCAAAACGGCAACAAGGGGACACGCAATGGCAGATTTCTCCCGCCTTCCCGGTCCGAACGCGGATCTGTGGGACTGGCAGCTCCATGCGGCCTGCCGTGGGGTCGACAGCTCGCTCTTCTTCCATCCGGAGGGAGAACGCGGGGCGGCCCGGAGCGCTCGTGAGAACTCGGCCAAAGAGGTCTGCATGAGGTGCCCCGTACGCGCCGAGTGCGCGGCCCACGCACTGGCGGTGCGCGAGCCGTACGGCGTATGGGGCGGACTGACCGAGGACGAGCGCGAGGAGCTCATGGGGCGGGCACGGAACCGGCTGGTTCCGGCATCGACCTCCAGCGGGGGCTCCGCCGCCTCGAACAACTGAAGGAACGTTTCAGCACGACGGGCACGCACGAGCGTGCCCATTTTTGGGGTACGCGGGTCCTCCGGGAGTACCGCGGCCGCAACTCAGGCGGCCCCCTTCGCGGACCGGGCTAGCGCACGGCCGCCCGCGCCAGTTCCTCCAACGTCGCCGCCACCGCCGGTACGTGCGCCAGATCCGGCAGCGTCAGGGCGACGATCTCCCGCCGCACCGCGGGTTCCAGCGCCACCGGGCGCACCCCCCTCGGACGTACGGACTCGATCGCGAGCTGGGGCAGCACGGCCACGCCGAGCCCGGCGCCCACCAGGCCGACCACCGCCGGATAGTCGTCGGTCGCGAAGTCGATACGGGGCGCGAAACCGGCGCTCTCGCACACATCCACCAGATGCCCCCGGCAGCGCGGACAGCCCGCGATCCACGGCTGCCCGGCGAGTTCGCCGATGGCGACGGACTGCGCACGGGCCAGCCGGTGCCCCTCGGGGACGAGGGCGACCAGCCGGTCGGTGAGCAGGGGGCGTACGAACAGGTCCTCCCACTCCTTGGCGCCCGCCGCGCCCTCGTAGCGGAAGGCGAGCGCCACATCGCAGTCGCCCGCGCGCAGCTTCTCGACGGACTCGGGCGGCTCGGCCTCCTCCAGGGAGACCCGGGTGCCGGGGTGCGCGGCGCGCAGGGCGGCGAGCGCGGTGGGGACGAGTGTGGAGCTGCCGCTCGGGAAGGAGAGAAGACGGACGCGGCCGGCCCTCAGCCCCGCGATGGCGGCGACCTCCTCCTCCGCGGCGGTCAGCCCGGCGAGGATGCCCGACGCGTGCCGCACCAGCGCCTCGCCGGCCTGGGTCAGGCGTATCTCGCGGCCGGTGCGGACGAGCAGGGGCGTGCCGACGGACGCCTCCAGCGCCTTCATCTGCTGGCTGACGGCGGGCTGGGTGCAGCCCAGCTCTCGCCCCGCCGCCGAGAAGGAGCCGGTGGCGGCCACGGCGCGCAGCACACGGAGATGACGGGCCTCGATCACCCTGTGAGCATAAGGGCATCTTGGGTACGGCGGCACATATCACGTCGACGCTTTGACCCGCCGTCCCCTACCGTGCGGGCATGAAGCTTCTTTCTGTAAACCTGGGCCGCCCCAGGTCCGTGGCCTACACCGACCAGCCGGAGGGTCTGACCGGCATCGACAAGCGGCCCGTGGACGGGCCGGTGCGGGTGGCGGCGCCGGGGCCCCGGGGGGCCGGCGCGAGCGGGCTGGCCGGGGACGCGGTGTGCGACCTGCGCTTCCACGGCGGCGACGACCAGGCGGTGTACGCGTTCGCCCGGGAGGACCTGGACGCCTGGGAGCGGGAGCTGGGCCGGGAGCTGCCGAGCGGCTCCTTCGGCGAGAACCTCACCACCGAGGGGCTGGATGTGTCGGGCGCCCGGATCGGCGAGCGCTGGCGCATAGGGCCCGAGGTGGTGCTGGAGGTGACCTCGGGCCGGATACCGTGCCGCACCTTCCAGGAGCATCTGGGTGAGCGAGGCTGGGTCAGGCGGTTCACCCGGCAGGGCGCCCCCGGCGCGTATCTGCGGGTGATCACGCCGGGTGAGCTACGGGTCGGTGACGCCGTGGAGATCGTGCACCGGCCCGACCACGACATCACGGTCGCCCTCCAGTTCCGGGCGTCGACCACGGAACGGCACCTGCTGCCGCGTCTGTTGGCGGCGGGCGACGCGCTACACGCGAACATCGCGGAGTCGGCGCGGCAGTACGCGCGCGAGCAGGCCGGGGGGAACTGACGTGACACCCGCGGACGTTGGCGGCGGAGCCGGTGAAATCCCGGGTCCGGCGGGCGGACGCGCTCAGTCCGGGTCACTATCGTTGGCGCATGACAACGGCTCTGATTACGGGATCGACCGCGGGCATCGGCGCCGCGTTCGCACGGCGGCTCGCCGCCGACGGCCATGACCTCGTCCTCGTGGCACGGGACACCAAGCGGCTGCGCGAGCAGGCGACGGAACTGCACGACCGCCATGGCATCGAGGCGGAGGTGCTGACCGCGGACCTGGCCACCGACGAGGGTATCGAGGCGGTGGCCGGGCGCCTGTCCGACCTCAGGAACCCGGTCGATCTGCTCGTCAACAACGCGGGCTTCGGAAACAAGGGCCGTTATCTCGACGTGCCGATGGCCGACGAGCTGCGGATGCTCAAGGTGCACTGCGAGGCCGTGCTGCGGCTGACCAGCGCGGCGGCCGAGGCCATGCGCACGCGCGGGCGCGGCGGCATCGTGAACGTGGCCTCGGTCGCGGCGTTCGTCCCGCGCGGCACCTACGGCGCGTCCAAGGCGTGGGTCGTGCAGTTCACCCAGGGCGCGGCCCGGGACCTGGCCGGATCGGGCGTACGGCTGATGGCGCTGGCGCCGGGCTTCGTGCGCACGGAGTTCCACGAGCGGGCAGGCATGGGGACGGACAACATCCCGGGCTGGATGTGGCTGGACGCCGACAAGCTGGTCGCCTCCGCGCTCGCGGACCTGGCCCGGGGCAAGACGCTGTCCATTCCGGACCCGCGGTACAAGGCGCTGATGGGTGTGGTGAAGGTGACGCCGCGTGCGCTGCTGGGCGGGATCACCTCCCGGACGGGGCGCAGGTACGGGCCGCAGTGACCGGCGGAGGTGACGTCGCCGCTCCGGTGGGAAAATGGCCATGACCGAACCGGACGCAGCGCGCCGGAGGCGACGTCATGACCTTCGTACAGCTCATCGAGTGCAAGACGGACCGGTTCGAGGAGATGAACCGGCTGATCGACGCGTGGGTCGAGCAGACGAGGGGGAAACGCACGGCCACGCACGACCTGGTCGGCAGAGACCGGTCCGACGGGTCGCACTTCGTCGAACTCCTGGAGTTCCCGTCGTACGAGGAGGCGATGCGGAACTCGAACCTGCCCGAGACCGGCAGGATCTTCCAGGAGATGGTCGCCCTGTGCGACGAGATGCCCGTCTTCACGGATCTCGACGTGGTGCGCGACGAGCAGTTGTGCACGGACACCGTGCGGCGCTTCTTCGACACCCTCTCGACGGCGGGTGAACTGCCGCCGCTCAACGACCTGATCACGGAGGACTGCCACAGCCACGATCCGGTCAATCCGCAGGACACCATCGGACTGGACGCGATCCGGCGCGAGTGCCGGGTGTGGCGGGACGCCTTCGACTTCACCTTCACCGCCGAGGACGTGGTCGCGCAGGGCGAGCGGGTCTGCGCCCGATGGGCCTGGAAGGCCACGCACCAGGGCGAGTTCCTCGGGATCGCCTCCACCGGACGACAGGTCACCATGACCGGGATGACCCTGTTCCGGCTCGGGCCGGACGCGAAGATCGCCGACATCTGGTGGCAGTACGACCAACTGGGGCTGATGGAGCAGCTCGGCGCGCTCGACGCGCTGGAGACCTGAGGCCCCGGGCCCGACGCGGCGGGCACGGGGCCCCGTCCCGGGCGTCACCGGCGCCGGAACGCGCCGAGGCCCGGCGCCCCGTGTTCAGGGGGCCGGGCCTCGGTCGGCTCGTGGGGATCAGCCGTCAGTGGGCGTGGCCGTGGCCGTGACCCGCGGCCGCCGGCTCCTCCTCTTCCTTCTTCTCGACGACCAGCGTCTCGGTCGTGAGCAGCAGGGAGGCGATGGAGGCGGCGTTCTCCAGGGCGGAGCGGGTGACCTTGACCGGGTCGATGACGCCGGCCTTGATCAGGTCGCCGTACTCGCCGGTGGCGGCGTTGTAGCCCTGGCCCTTCTCCAGCTCGGCGACCTTGGAGGCGATGACGTAGCCCTCCAGGCCCGCGTTCTCGGCGATCCAGCGCAGCGGCTCGACGACCGCGCGGCGCACGATGGCGACACCGGTGGCCTCGTCGCCCTGCTTGCCGAGGCCGCCCTCGAGCACCTTGGAGGCGTGCACCAGCGCGGAGCCACCACCGGAGACGATGCCCTCCTCGACCGCGGCGCGGGTCGCGGAGATGGCGTCCTCCAGACGGTGCTTCTTCTCCTTCAGCTCCACCTCGGTGGCGGCGCCGACCTTGATCACGCACACACCGCCGGCCAGCTTCGCGAGGCGCTCCTGGAGCTTCTCGCGGTCCCAGTCGGAGTCCGTGGTCTCGATCTCGGCCTTGATCTGGGCGATGCGGCCCGCGACGTCCTCGGGCTTGCCGCCGCCGTCGACGATGGTCGTGTCGTCCTTGGTGACCGTCACGCGGCGGGCGGAGCCGAGCACGTCCAGGCCGACCTGGTCGAGCTTGAGGCCGACCTCCTCGGAGACGACCGTGGCGCCGGTGAGGACCGCCATGTCCTGGAGCATCGCCTTGCGGCGGTCACCGAAGCCGGGGGCCTTGACGGCGACCGCGTTGAAGGTGCCGCGGATCTTGTTGACGACCAGGGTGGACAGGGCCTCGCCCTCGACGTCCTCGGCGATGATCAGCAGCGGCCTGGAGGAGCCGGCCTGGATGATCTTCTCCAGCAGCGGCAGCAGGTCCGCGATGGCGGAGATCTTGCCCTGGTGGATGAGGATGTAGGGGTCGTCGAGGACGGCCTCCATGCGCTCCTGGTCCGTCACGAAGTACGGCGACAGGTAGCCCTTGTCGAAGGCCATGCCCTCGGTGAAGTCCAGCTCCAGACCGAAGGTGTTGGACTCCTCGACGGTGATGACACCGTCCTTGCCCACCTTGTCCATCGCCTCGGCGATGAGCTCGCCGACCTGCTGGTCCTGGGCGGACAGCGCGGCGACGGCGGCGATGTCGGACTTCTCGTCGATCGGGCGGGCGGTGGCCAGCAGGTCCTCGGAGACGGCCTTGACCGCGGCGTCGATGCCCTTCTTCAGGGCGGCCGGGGAAGCACCCGCGGCGACGTTCTTCAGGCCCTCGCGAACCAGCGCCTGGGCGAGCACGGTGGCCGTGGTGGTGCCGTCACCCGCGATGTCGTTGGTCTTGGTCGCCACCTCCTTCACCAGCTGGGCGCCGAGGTTCTCGTACGGGTCCTCGACCTCGACCTCACGGGCGATGGTGACGCCGTCGTTGGTGATGGTCGGGGCACCGAACTTCTTGTCGATGACGACGTTGCGGCCCTTGGGGCCGATCGTCACCTTGACCGTGTCGGCAAGCTTGTTGACGCCGCGCTCGAGGGCGCGACGGGCGTCCTCGTCGAACTTCAGGATCTTCGCCATGGAGCGTTTCAGTCCTCTCGAATGCGATCCCCGGCCGCTCCCGGGGAGCAGCCGTCATCGCGGTGAAAACGAACGGCGCCCCCGACGCCCGGCTGATCAACGGTCGCGGGGGCCAGGGGCGCAGCTCAAAGCAGTCTGCTTCGGTGAGTTACTTCTCGATGATCGCGAGCACGTCGCGAGCCGAGAGAACGAGGTACTCCTCGTTGTTGTACTTCACCTCGGTGCCGCCGTACTTGCTGTAGAGCACCACGTCGCCGACCTTGACGTCGAGCTCGACGCGCTTGCCGTCCTCGATGCGGCCCGGGCCCACGGCGAGGACGACGCCCTCCTGGGGCTTCTCCTTCGCGGTGTCCGGGATGACCAGGCCAGAGGCCGTGGTCTGCTCGGCGTCCAGCGGCTGGACCACGATGCGGTCCTCGAGCGGCTTGATGGCAACCTTGGAGCTGGTGGTCGTCACGATCCGACCTCCCCCTTCGGAGATCTCACGGGGTTAACTGTCTGAGGTGGCGACCAGGTGGATCCGTCGTCGCGGGTGCCGGACCTGCCCGTCGCGTGTTGGCACTCTCCAGTGGGGAGTGCCAGGGCCGAGACTATGACCGCGATTAGCACTCGGTCAAGCGGAGTGCCAGTTACCCGTGGCGCGCCGCGTGACCGGGTGCCCCATGCCGGCCTACAGGTAGTCCTCCAGGCGCCCCACCGTGAACCCCCGTGCCTGGATACGGCGCAGAAGCCGCGTCGTCTCGGCGGCCAGCGAGGTGAGGGGGCGGCCCGCTTCATGGGCCAGGACGATGTCCCCCGAGTGGAGCGTCACGCCCCTGCGGTGACGGCCGGCCCCCGGGCCCGGCGCGGGGCGCCACAGGATCAGGGCCTTGATGCCGCAGTCCGCCGCGGCCTCCAGCGTCGTACGGTCGTATCCGCCCTGCGGCGGCCGCAACAGCCGGGGCAGCACGCCCAGCCGCGCCCTCAGCCGGTCGCGCTGGCCGCAGATCTCCGCGCGCTGCTCGTCGTAGGGGCGGCCGCGCAGCGCGGCGTCGTCCAGGGTGTGGTTCTGGATGACCGCGCCGGCGGCCCGCAACCGTGCGGCGCGCGCGTAACCGGGGTCCGCGGCGCTGTCGGCGAGGAACACGCTGACCGGCAGCCGCAGTTCGCGGACCATGTCGACGAACCGGGGGTCGTTCTCGGCGCCCTCGTCGTAGGTCAGGAAGACGACCCTGTCATGGGTGGGAACGCGGTCGAGCACGGCCGGCAGGTGCTCCTCCGCCCGGCCCGGGCGGCGTTTCGGCCGGGGTGCGGGCGCGAGCGGGGCGGGCAGGCCCCAGCGCCGATAGGCCCGCTCATGGGCGGCGGGTGTGGGGTGGACCCGCTGCGCCGCCTTCCTGCCCAGCCGCTCAATGGGGTCGACGGACTGGGCGCAGCCCGCCAGCAGCATGCCGGCGAGCGCTCCGGCGAGCATCGCCCGCAGCCGGCGCCGCCCCCTCACAGGTGGCCCTCCGGGCATGCCACCGCACCGCCCTCGGGCCCGGGCCGGCGCCGTACACCTCTCCTGATACGGTTCGCACGTTTTTGTTCATCTTGTCGTACGAGCTGCATGGTTTCGGATCCTTGCAGCCGCCGAGGGCCACGGCGGGCCGACACCGCGTCCGGACGCACGCCTTCCACCGACTGGCCGACAATGGCCCCGTGAACGCCCTCTCCCTCGACTCCCTGCTCGGCCCCGAGGGCCGCGCCCTCCTCGACGAGGTGCGCGGCACCGCCCCTGCCGAGGAGCTGGCCGTCGCCACCCGGCTGCGCCGCGAGCACCCCGCCGAACTGGTGTCGGCGGCCCTCACCCAGGCGCGGCTGCGCGAGCGGGCGGCGGCGAAGTTCGGGGCCGAGGACGCGCAGCGGATGTTCTTCACCCCCAACGGTGTCGAACAGTCGACGAGGACGACGGTCGCCGTCCATCGCGCGGAGCGGCTGCGGGCGCTCGGCGTGTCCTCCGTCGCGGACCTGTGCTGCGGCATCGGCGGTGACGCGATCGCGCTCGCCCGGGCCGGCATCCGGGTGCTGGCCGTGGACCGTGACCCGCTGACCGCGGCGGTGGCACGGGCGAACGCCGAGGCGCTCGGCCTGTCCGCGCTGATCGAGGTGCGTGAGGCCGACGTCACGGGGGTGGACGTCTCGCCGTACGACGCCGTCTTCGTGGATCCGGCACGGCGCGGCGGGCGTGGCCGCATCTTCGACCCGGAGGCCTACTCACCCCCGCTGTCCTGGGCCGTGGCCACGGCCCTGACGGCGCGGCACGCCGCGCTGAAGGTCGCGCCCGGCATCCCGCACGAGGCGGTACCGGCCGAGGCGGAGGCCGAGTGGATCTCGGACGGCGGGGAGGTGAAGGAGGCGGTGCTGTGGTTCGGCACCGAGCCCGGTCTCGTCCGGGCCACCCTGCTGCCCGGGCCCCGCGAGCTGCGCGGCCGTGGCCTGCCCGATCCGCCGGTGCGCCCGCTCGGCCGCTATCTCTACGAGCCCGACGGCGCCGTCATCCGCGCGCATCTGGTGGCCGAGGCGGCCGAGGAACTGGACGGCGGCCTGATCGACGGCACGATCGCGTACGTGACCGCGGACGCGCACCACGACTCCCCCCATGCCACCGCCTACGAGATCACCGACCGGCTCCCCTTCAACGTCAAGAGGCTGAAGGCCCTGCTGCGGGAGCGGGAGGTCGGGGTGCTGACCGTGAAGAAGCGCGGCTCGGCGGTGGAGCCGGAGGAACTGCGCCGCAAGGTCCTGCCCAAGCCGTACGGCCCTCACGCGGTGACCGTGTTCCTGACCCGGGTGGCCGGAGCACCGACGATGTTGCTGGGGCACCCGGCCTGAGGGGCTCCCCACCGCCTAGCCGCACTCCCGGGCGCGGGCCCGAAGCAGCTCCCGCTCGCGTTCGTTGCGGGCCAGGGCGGCGGCTCGGACGAACTCGGCGCGGGCCTCGACGGGGCGGCCCAGCCGGACCAGTAGATCGCCGCGGACGCTCGGCAGCAAGTGGTAGTCCCGCAGGGCGGGTTCGGTGGTCAGCCGGTCGACGATCTCCAGGGCCGGTCCGGGACCTTCCGCCTGCGACACGGCGACGGCGCGGTTCAGCTCGACGACGGGGGACGGGGACCGGACGGCGAGCAGACCGTAGAGGGTGGCGATGGCGGTCCAGTCGGTCTCCTCGTAGGTGTGCGCGTGCGCGTGGCACGCGGCGATCGCCGCCTGGAGGGCGTACGGGCCGGGCGCGCCGGTGGCGGTCGCGTCGGCGCGAGCCAGGGCGGTGATGCCGCGGGCGATGAGCATGCGGTTCCAGCGGCGGCGGTTCTGGTCCTTGAGGAGGACGGGGGCGCCGTCGGGACCGGTGCGGGCGGGGGTGCGGGACGCCTGGAACTCCAGGAGCGAGGTCAGCGCGTGCGCCTCCGGTTCCTTCGGCATGAGGGAGGACAGGATCCGTGCCAGGCGCAGGGCGTCCTCGCACAGGGAGGGCCGCAGCCAGTCGTCGCCGCATGTGGCCGCGTAACCCTCGTTGAAGATCAGGTAGATGACGTCCAGGACGGAGCCGAGACGGGCCTCGCGTTCGGGGCCGTACGGGACCTCGAAGGCGACGTTGCGCGTCGCCAGCGCGCGCTTGGCCCGCACGATGCGCTGGGCGATCGTCGGCTCCGGGACGAGATAGGCGCGGGCGATCTCCGCCGTCGTCAGACCGCCGAGCAGCCGCAGGGTGAGGGCGGTGCGGGCCTCCGGGGACAGCACCGGGTGGCAGGTGGTGAAGACCAGGCGGAGCAGGTCGTCGTCGATGTCGTCGGGATCCGCGGGCTCCCCGGGCGCGGCGGTGGTCTCCAGGTTCCGGCCGATCTCCGCCAGCTTGCGGGCGTAGCGCTCCCGGCGGCGGACCAGATCGACGGCGCGGTGCCGGGCGGTGGCCATGAGCCAGGCGCCGGGATGGTCGGGCACACCGTCCCGGGGCCACTGCTCCAGGGCCGCGACCAGCGCGTCCTGGGCGAGTTCCTCGGCGATCCCGACGTCGCGGACGATACGGGCGACTCCGGCGACGACCCGCGGGGACTCCAGGCGGAAGACGGTCTCGATGGCGCGGCCGGTGGGGGCGGTGGTGGGCTGCTGTTCCACAGCCCACCATGCAACACCCCTGCCGGGCGTACGCCAAGGAACGGTCAGCCCTCGGCGATCTCGCGCACCTCGCAGGTAACCGTCCAGTAGTCCTCGTGCACCTTCAGAAACCGCTTGGTCCACTCCAGCGCCTCGGCCATGTCCTTGCACTGCATGAGCGCGTAGCCGCCGACGACCTCCTTGGACTCGGTGAACGGCCCGTCGGTGACGGAGAGCTTTCCGCCCTCCCAGCGCACCCGGGCGCCCTGGGCGGACGGGGTGAGCCCGGCGGTGTCGAGCATGACGCCGGCCTTGGTGACCTCCTCGATCAGCTCGCCCATCCGCTGCATCAGCTCGGGGCTGGGGCCCTCTGCGGGGGCGGTGGACTCGTCGATCCGCACGAGCGACAGATAGCGGGGCATGGTGACTCCTTCGGTCCGGAAGCGGCGGGGCCCGTCCCCGCTCTCAACCCATGCGTCGAACGGGCCGCACCCGGATCGACACGGTCCCCGGAATTTTTCGAAGATTTTTTCCCCGACCCCGTTCCGAGCCGTGTTTCCGCAGGTCGTACGGCGTTATCCCGGCCCGGGCCCCGCCCCCGCCGCCTCGCCCTCCCGTGCGGTGCCGTCTTCAGCGCAGGGATGTCCACAGGGTGCGCGCGGCCGGTTCCTTCGCCGCCACACGGTGGGGATCCGACGGCGCGGTCACGACCGGCATCATCACCGTGGTCACCCGGTCCACCGACAGGCCCTTCAGGCTTTCGCCCAGCCGGACCAGTTCCGGCAGCGAGTCCAGGCCGGTGTCGGTGGTCAGGCTGCCCGTGACGGCGTTCGCCACCCGGTAGAGCCTGCTGGGGTCGGTCAGCAGATCGGTCGAGGCGATCTGCTCCAGCAGCGCCTTCACCAGCTGCTGCTGGAGCCCTATGCGGCCCAGGTCGCTGCCGTCGCCTATGCCGTGCCGGGTACGGGCCAGGGCCAGGGCCAGGGCCAGGGCCTGCTTGCCGTCCAGACGGTGGGTGCCCGCCGCGAGACGCAGATGGCTCTTGTCGTCGTCGATGCCCTGGGCGGTGGTGACGGTGACCCCGCCGAGCGCGTCCACCAGCTTCGCGAACCCCGGGACCGGGGACCCGAAGGGCGGCGCCCTACGGGCCGTTCAGCCGCCGTCCACCGACTCGAACCGCCATCGGTGCACCGCCCGGGTCACCAGCTCCCCGTCCGGGTCCGGCAGTTCGGGAAGAGTGTCGGCGAGGTCCGCGTCCCACCAGGTGATGACGAGAACACGGTCCTGGGGAGCCCGGAAGGTCTCGCGCCGCACCGGCACAGGCGTCAGTTCCCGGCCCCGCGCCCAGGCCAGCAGTTCCTCGCCCCGCCCGGCCACCGCCCGGGCCTCCCACATCAGCGCGACCGTCACGAGTACAGGTTCTCCTTGCTGATCTCGTGGACATGGTCGTGGGCGTGCGCCTGCCCGGGCACATGAGGGTCCGTCACCGGCAGCGAGGAGTCCGCCGACAGATCCCAGTCCGACGCGGCCCGCCCGCGGGTGACCATCTCCGCGCCGAGCGCCGCGACCATCGCGCCGTTGTCGGTGCACAGCTTGGGCCGGGGCACCCGGAGCCGGATCCCGGCCGCCTCGCAGCGCTCCCGGGCCAGGGCGCGCAGCCGGGAGTTGGCCGCCACACCGCCGCCGATCATCAGATGGTCGACGCCCTCGTCCTTGCAGGCCCGCACCGCCTTGCGCGTCAGCACGTCCACCACCGCCTCCTGGAAGGAGGCCGCCACATCGCGCACCGGGACCTCCTCGCCCGCCGCGCGCTTGGCCTCGATCCAGCGGGCCACGGCCGTCTTCAGGCCGGAGAAGGAGAAGTCGTACGCGGGGTCGCGCGGACCGGTCAGCCCGCGCGGGAACGCGATCGCCTCCGGATCGCCCTCCCTGGCGTACCGGTCGATGACCGGGCCGCCGGGGAAGCCGAGGTCCAGCACGCGGGCGATCTTGTCGAAGGCCTCGCCCGCCGCGTCGTCGATGGTCGCGCCCATCGGCCGTACGTCGGAGGTGATGTCGGTGGAGAGCAGCAGCGAGGAGTGCCCGCCGCTCACCAGCAGCGCCATCGTCGGCTCGGGCAGCGCGCCGTGCTCGAGCTGGTCCACGCAGATATGGGAGGCGAGGTGGTTCACGCCGTACAGCGGCTTGCCCAGGGCGTACGCGTACGCCTTCGCCGCCGAGACGCCGACCAGCAGCGCGCCGGCGAGCCCCGGCCCGGCGGTGACGGCGATGCCGTCCAGGTCCTTCGCGCTCACCCCCGCTTCCTTCAGTGCCCGGTCGATCGTCGGCACCATCGCCTCCAGGTGTGCACGGGAGGCGACCTCCGGGACCACGCCGCCGAAGCGCGCGTGCTCGTCGACGCTGGAGGCGACGGCGTCCGCGAGAAGGGTGGTACCGCGGACGATGCCTACGCCGGTTTCGTCGCAGGAGGTCTCGATCCCCAGGACCAGGGGTTCGTCAGCCATTGTTCTCGGTTCCTCGTACTGATGGGGAGCCCGCAGCGAAGCCGCTGTCGGGCGCGGTGGTCAGGCGCATCACCAGGGCGTCCACGTTCCCCGGCTGGTAGTAGCCGCGTCGGAATCCGATGGGCTCGAAGCCGTAGCGCTCGTAGAGCTTCTGTGCGCGGACGTTGTCGACCCGGCACTCGAGCATCACCTGGGCGCACTCGAACGCGGTGGCGGCCCGCAGCAGCTCGGTCAGCAGCCGTCCGCCGAGTCCCGTGCCCCACAGGCCGCGGGCCACGGCGATGGTCTGGATGTCCGCCAGATCGCCCTGGGCGGCCAGCCCCGCGTAGCCGACGATCCGGTCGCCGTCGACGGCCACGATGTACCGCCGGGTCGCCTCGGTCCCACGGGCGTGGGCGAGTTCGGACCAGAACATGCCCCGCGACCAGGCGTCCTCGGGGAAGAGCTCCTTCTCCAGCTCCAGGACGGGGTCGATGTCCCACCAGCGCATCTCGCGCAGCACGGGTGTCTCGGGCGCGGTCACTTGGGGGTGACCACCTTGTAGTTCTTCGGCACCTGCGCGTCGGGGCGGCGCAGATACATCGGGCGGGGCGCGGCCGGTTCCTCGCCGGCCGCCAGTCGCTCCGCCGCGAGGGACGCGAGCGCGGCCGCCGAGACATGCTCGGGCTCATGGGCCTGCGGGAACGTGTCCGGGTACAGCAGCGCGCCGGCGCCGACGGCGGGCAGGCCCGCGACCTGCTCCGAGATGTCCGCGGGGCGGTCCACGGCGGGGTCGGTCACCCGGGTCCGGGCGTTGTCGTACCGCGCCCAGTAGACCTCCTTGCGGCGTGCGTCGGTGGCCACGACGAAGGGCACCTCCAGATCGCAGGCGTAGGCGAGGCCGTCGAGGGTGCACAGGCCGTAGACCGGAACGCCGAGCGCGAGACCGAAGGTGTCGGCGGTCATGAGGCCGACACGCAGCCCGGTGTAAGGGCCGGGGCCCACGCCCACGACGACGCCGGTGACGGCGTCGAGCCGGGTGTCCGCCTCGGCGAGGACCCGGTCGACGGCGGGCAGGAGCAGTTCCCCGTGCCGGCGCGCGTCGACCTGGCTGGACGAGGCGACGACGGACGTGCCGTCGTGCAGGGCGACGGTGACGGCGGGGGTGGCGGTATCCAGAGCGAGCAAGAGCACGCAAACAGCGTACGGCGCCCGCGCCCGACGCACGGCCGGGCCGGTCCGGCACACGCCTGCTGCTACCGTCACAGCGAAGAAGTACGACGGATCGATCAAGGAATCGGTATGTCGTACGAGAGGTATCCGGGCGACGCACTGCTTGCGCGTGCGGGGGTCGAGAGGTGGGCACAGGGTGGCTAGGAGCAGCTCGGGATTCGTGGCCGGGCTCACCGTGGCGGCTGTCGCCGCGGTCGGTTTCCTCGCCTACCAGGCGTCGGCGCACGTACCCGACACGCTGGGAAAGCCGCAGGTGAAGAACTCGGGGGCCACCCCGTCGAAGCCGGCCCCGACCAAGACGAACCCGGTGGCGCTGCCCGGCGGATCCGGCACGGGCGAGCGGGTCGTGTACGCCCTCGACGGCGACCGGGTGTGGCTGGTCGGCCAGGACAACAAGGTGCAGCGCACATTCGAGGTCACGCCGGGGACGGTGGACCCGCTGCCGGGCACGTACAAGGTGACCTCCCGGACCGCCGCCGGAACCGGCTCCGACGGTACGGCGGTCGAGCACGTCGTGCGCTTCGCGGCGAACCAGGGCGTCGTCATCGGCTTCAGCGCGGCCATGGACGGTACGACGTCCAAGCCCGACGCCTCGAAGAAGCTGGGCGGGATCCGGGAGTCCCGCCCGGACGGCACGGCGATGTGGGAGTTCGCGACGATCGACGAGAAGGTCGTCGTCGTCCGATAGGAACCATCCTCCGGTAACGCGAGGACGGGGGCTCCGGGGCGCTCTACGCCGCCCTGCGCGGCTCCTCGGTCGCCCCGGTCCCGGGGCCCGCCGGGGTCGCCCGCGGTGCGGGGTCCGGGTCCCGCGGCGGGGTCGAGACGGCCTTCGCCGCGGCGCACGATGCCAGCAGGTCACGCATCGGCACCCTGGCCGCCCCGGCCACCACGCGCCGCGGCGCCTCGTCGCGTTCTGAAGCCGGCATGTACGCCTCCTGGACTCGCGGGGGCGGGCGTGGTTAGGCAGACCTAACCACGGACTGATGTCCATGTGACCACGCCAGGCACCTGCGGCGCAACACCTTGCCGACGGGTTGTCGGCATGTTCGACCGAAAACTGTGAACGCCGGCACCGCGGCGACGAGAGGCTCCTCGGGCCTGGAGAAGAGGGCAGCCCCGGGCCTGGGGATGCCTGGGTGAGGCAGTCCCCATGGGTCCGGTCAGGGCGGCCTCAGGGCCCGGGCAGACCGGCCGCAGGGCCAGGGTGAGGCAGTCCCCGGAGCCCGGGCCCAAGCGGCCTCAGGCGGACAGCACGGCCAGGTCCACCGTCGCCCAGCGGTGTCCGAGACCCGTGAGGGTGACGTGGCGCACCTCGTCCGTCGTGTCCCCCACCGCGCGGTGGACGACCACGTGCAGCCGTTCGTCCGTCAGCCCCTCGACCTTGCCCTCGCCCCACTCCACGACGACCACGGAGTCCGGCAGCGAGACATCGAGGTCGAGGTCCTCCATCTCGTCGAGTCCGCCGCCCAGGCGGTAGGCGTCCACATGGACCAGCGGAGGGCCACCCCCAAGGGACGGGTGCACCCGGGCGATCACGAAGGTCGGCGAGGTGACCGCGCCGCGCACCCCGAGCCCCTCGCCGAGGCCGCGGGTCAGCGTGGTCTTGCCCGCGCCCAGCTCGCCGTTCAGCATCACGAGGTCGCCGGCGCGCAGCAGCTTGGCCAGACGCCGCCCCAGCTCCTGCATCTGTTCGGGGGAGGTGACGGTGAACTCGGTGGTGACGCCCGGCAGCGGGGACTCAGCCGGGCTGTGCGGTGCTGGTGCTTCCATAGCCCCCCACGGTAGCCCCTGCGGGAACCGCTCCCGAGCGCATCAGGAGGTCGGCGAGGCGGTCGGTGACGACCTCGGGGTGCTCCAGCATCACCAGGTGCCCGGCGTCCGGCACGAGCACGAGCTCGGCGTCGGGAAGCAGACCGGCGATCGCCTCGCTGTGCTCGCTCGGCGTCACCAGGTCCTGGACACCGGCGAGAACCAGCACGGGCAGGTCGGCGAAACGGGCGAGCGCCTGGGTCTTGTCGTGGTCGGCGAACGCCGGGTAGAACTCCGCGACCACGTCGATCGGCGTGGCCTCGATCATCCGCTCGGCGAACCGGGCGACGGCCGGGTCGACCTCGCGGGAGGCGAACGAGTACCGCTTGATGATCCCCGCGAACAGGTCGGCGGTGGCCCTGCGCCCCTTCTCCACCAGCTCGGCCTGCTGCCCCAGCGCCTTCAGCACGCCGGGGAGTATCCGGCGTATCGCGTTGACGCCCGCGACGGGCAGTCCGAAGTTGACCTCGCCGAGCCGTCCGGACGAGGTGCCGACCAGGGCCACGCCGACGACCCGGTCGCGGATCAGCTCGGGGAACTGGTCGGCGAGGGCCATCACCGTCATGCCCCCCATGGAGTGCCCGACGAGGACGACCGGCCCCTCGGGCACGGCCGCGTCCAGCACGGCCTTGAGGTCGCGCCCGAGCTGGTCGATGGAGACGGGTGTGCCGTCCGCCTGGGCCATCCCGCGCCCGGAGCGGCCGTGGCTGCGCTGGTCCCAGTGCACGGTCCGGACGACGCCGCGCAGGGCGGCCCGCTGGAAGTGCCAGGAGTCCTGGTTGAGGCAGTAGCCGTGGCTGAAGACGACGGTGACCGGGGCCGGGGCCTTGCGGCCGAAGAGCCGGCGGCGGCGCGGCGCGGGGACGCCCTCCGGCTCCACGTCGTCGACCTCGTAGTACAGCTCGGTGCCGTCGTCCGCGCAGGCCTTGCCGGGGGTGCCGCGGAGCGTTCCATAGGGGCCGGCCGAGTCGAGGGCGAGCCGGGCCTTGCGGCGCATGCCGCGGCCGACCGTCATCCGTTCGAGGGCGACACCGGCCGCCGCGCCCGCCGCGACCACGCCTATCGCGGCGCCGGCGAAGCCGGCGAGGCGCCAGCTCCCGGTGGTGGCGGCGGTCGCGCCTGCGACGGCCTCCACGGCCTCCGCGCTGCTCTCGCTCACGTCCCCCTCCTCCTTGCGGGATGCTCCGCCCGTCCTGCCCTGCACGGATGCTCCGCTTGTCCTGCCCTACACCCGCCCCGGTTCACCCGTTCGGGCTACCCATCCTGTTCCGTCTTCACATTTACGTAGACGCGGGGGACGCGGGTTCCGATCCGGGTCACGATTTCGTAAGCGATGGTCCCGGCCGCCTGCGCCCAGTCCTCGGCGGTGGGCTCTCCGTGGTCGCCGGGGCCGAAGAGAACGGCCTCCGCGCCGGGCCTGGGCTCGTCGCCGCCCAGGTCCACCACGAACTGGTCCATGGCGATCCGGCCCGCGGCCGTACGGAGCTTGCCGCCGACCAGGACCGGGCCCGCGCCGGAGGCGTGGCGCGGGATGCCGTCCGCGTAGCCGAGCGGGATCAGGCCGAGGGTGGTGGTGCCGGGGGTGGTGTAGAGGTGGCCGTAGCTGACGCCGTGACCGCCGGGGACCTGCTTCACCAGGGCGAGCGAGGCCTTCAGACTCATCACCGGGCGCAGTCCGAGGTCGGCGGGGGTGCCGAGGTCGGGGCTGGGCGAGAGCCCGTAGATCGCGATCCCCGTCCGGACGAGGTCGAAGTGGGCCTCGGGGAGGGTCAGCGTGGCGGGCGAGTTGGCGATGTGGCGCACCTCCGGGCATACGCCCTGCTCCTCGGCGTACGCCACCATCTCGCGGAACCGGTCCAGTTGAGCCTGGATGGAGGGGTGTCCGGGCTCGTCGGCACAGGCGAAGTGCGACCACAGGCCCACGACGGTGATCAGGCCGTCCGCCTGGGCGCGCAGGGCCCCGGCGACGAGTTCGGGCCAGTCCGCGGGCTGGCAGCCGTTGCGCCCGAGGCCGGTGTCGGCCTTGAGGTGGACCCGGGCGGGCGCGCCCGCGGCGGCCGCGGCCTCGCGCAGCTCCGCCAGCGCCCACAGACCGCTCACGGAGACGTCGACATCGGACTCGATCGCCTGGCGCCAGGGCCCGCCGGGGGTCCAGAGCCAGCACAGAACGCGCCCGGGCAGACCGGCCGCGCGCAGGGCGAAGGCCTCCTCCGGAGTGGCCGTGCCGAGCCACTGGGCACCGGCCTCCAGGGCCGCACGGGCGCACGGGACCGCCCCGTGGCCGTACGCGTCCGACTTCACGACGGCCATCAGGGCCGCGCCGGGCGCGAGGGCACGCAGGGCATGTACGTTCGCCCGCAGAGCAGCCAGGTCGATCTCGGCACGGGCACGCAGGGGTGCTGTCTCAGAACTCGTCATCGCGCCACCAGTGTCTCAGAGGCCTCTGACGGCGTTCCGCCGCCGGTACGGTCTCGCGCGGCGGCGGGCCGAACCGCCCCTGCGAGGCCCGGCCGACGACAGGCGCGCGGGGTCGGTTCAGCTCCGTACGTCCCGCCACGCCTCCGGGATCGCGCGCGCCACGTCATGGGCCCCGGCGGGGGCGCCGTCCGCGGCGTAGCGGCCCGCGAGACCGTGCAGATAGGCCCCCACACTGCCGGCGTCCCGCGCCGGGAGACCGGCCGCGAGCAGCGAGCCGGACAGCCCGGACAGCACATCCCCGCTGCCCGCGGTCGCGAGCCACGGCGTTCCTGTGGCGTTCACCCGCACCGGCCCGCCCCCGGAGTCCGCCACCAGGGTGGTGGAGCCCTTGAGCAGGACGGTCGCCCGGTACCGGGCCGCCAGTTCCCGCACCGCCGTGAGCCGGGCGCCCTCCACCTCCTCGCGCGACACGCCGAGCAGCGCGGCCGCCTCACCGGCGTGCGGGGTCATCAACGTCGGTGCGCTGCGGCCGCGTACGGCGTCCCGGTCGGCCAGCCGCAGCCCGTCCGCGTCGACGAGCACCGGCACATCCGCCTCCAGGACCTCCGCCACCGTCGACGCGTCGTCCCCGGCGCCGGGGCCCACCACCCACGCCTGCACCCGCCCGGCCTTCGCGGGCCCCCGGTCGGAGACCAGCGTCTCCGGGAAGCGGGCGATCACCGCGCTCCCGGCGGGCCCCACATACCGCACGGCGCCGGCCCCGCCCCGCAGCGCGCCCGCCACGGCGAGCACGGCCGCGCCGGGGTAGCGCGCCGATCCGGCGGCGATACCGACCACCCCGCGCCGGTACTTGTCGCTCTCCGCCTGCGGCAGCGGCAGCAGCGCCGCCACGTCCGCGTGCTGCAGCGCCTCGAGTTCCGCCTCCTCCGGCAGGTCGAGCCCGATCTCGACAAGACGTACGGAACCGGCGTACTCCCGCGCCGGATCGATCAGCAGGGCGGGCTTGTGCGTGCCGAAGGTCACGGTGAGGTCCGCGCGGACGGCCGCGCCCCGGACCTCCCCACTGTCCGCTTCGACCCCGCTCGGCAGATCGACGGCCACGACGGCCGCGCGCGACTGTTCGGCGACGGCGGCGAGCGAGGCGGCGTCCGGCCGCAGTCCGCCCTTGCCGCCGATGCCGACGATGCCGTCCACGATGAGATCGGCCCGCCGGATCGGCTCCTCGGCGGCCTTCGAAGGATCCGTGACCGAGCCACCGGCCCTCCGCAGGGCCGTGAGCCCGCCCTCATGGGTGCGTTCGGGCGACAGCAGTACGGCCGTGACCCCCGCCCCGCGCCGGGCGAGCCGCGCCCCGGCGTACAGGGCGTCACCACCGTTGTCCCCGCTGCCGACCAGCAGCACCACCCGGCTGCCGTACACCCGCCCGAGCAAGTCCGCGCAGGCCGCGGCCAGCCCGGCGGCGGCGCGTTGCATCAGCGCCCCCTCCGGAAGCCGTGCCATGAGGGATCGCTCGGCCGCCCTCACCGTCTCCACGCTGTACGCAGTACGCATACCGTCGAGTCTCCCCCACCCACGCCGTACGTCGACGGAGGCAGTCCCCGGTGCTACCCCTCGGCCACCACCACCGCCGATGCCACACCGGCATCATGACTGAGCGACACGTGCCAGGAGGTGACTCCGAGTTCGGCGGCGCGGGCGGCGACCGTGCCGGTCACCCGCAGCCGAGGCTGCCCGCTGTCCTCGACGTAGACCTCCGCATCGGTCCAGTGCAGGCCGCCGGGCGCGCCCAGGGCCTTGGCCACCGCCTCCTTGGCGGCAAACCGCGCGGCCAGCGAGGCGACACCGCGCCGTTCGCCGTTCGGAAGCAGCAACTCCTGCGGAAGGAAAACACGTTGGGCCAGTCCGGGCGTACGGTCCAGCGACGCCCGAAAACGGTCGATCTCGGCGACGTCGATCCCCACTCCGATGATGCTCACCCGGGCACTCTACGACCCGTCCGCCGACCGCCGGCCCGGCTCAGCCCTGCCCAGGACTGGTACCGGTCCCCGGAACCTCGGGGTCGTCGGCGAACAGATCCCCGGCCGCCGTGGCTGTCGGGGAACGGTCGAACCAGAGGGCGAGGGTGTCGAGGTCGGTGCACGAGGTGATGCGCTCCCGTGCCTCCTCGGGGACGGGGATCCCGCGCTTCCCCAGGACCCGCAGGGTCAGCGAGGCGCGGTCTTCGGCCCTGCCCTCGGCCCTCCCCTCGGCCATGCCTTCTGCCATGCCTTCTGCCTTGCCTTCCAGGTAGGCGGTTTCGCGGACCGTCCCCCGGCCGGGGAAGTAGCTGACGAACGACATGATTTCCTTCAGTTTCTGTCCGGCTGGGCTGGTACCACGGTCGCCTTGGCGGATAACGGGACGCCCAGCACCCCGAACACGGGAGCCAGGATCTCGGGCCGCTCCTGGAAGATGCGGTGCATGCCCTCGTGAGCTGATGTGACCATGTGCGCAACCTAGGTGGATCAAGGGACGGGCTGCCCGGGCGATCGGCAGGCGTTCACCCTTTCGAGCGGCGAAAAAACGATCAGTCCGCCGCAGGCAGCTCGCACCACACGACCTCGCCCCGGTTGCCGCCCCTCATCAGCGGCTGCCAGCCCCACAGATCGGCACAGGCCCGTACCACCGCCGGCCCCCGACCCTGAAGGGTCACTCCACCGTGACCGACTTCGCCAGGTTCCGGGGCTGATCCACCTCGTTCCCCCGCGCCGTCGCCAGCTCGCAGGCGAACACCTGCAACGGCACCGTCGCGACCAGCGGCTGAAGCAGCGTCGGGGTCGCCGGGATGCGGATCAGGTGATCGGCGTACGGCACCACCGCCTCGTCGCCCTCCTCCGCGATCACGATCGTGCGCGCGCCCCTCGCCCGGATCTCCTGGATGTTCGACACGATCTTGTCGTGCAGGACCGAACGGCCACGCGGCGACGGCGCCACGACCACCACCGGCAGGTCCTCCTCGATCAGCGCGATCGGCCCATGCTTCAGCTCGCCCGCCGCGAAGCCCTCGGCGTGCATGTACGCCAGCTCCTTCAGTTTGAGGGCGCCTTCGAGGGCCACCGGATAGCCCACGTGCCGGCCCAGGAACAGCACCGTGTTCTTCGCGGAGAGCGAGCGCGCCAGCTCCCGTACCGGTTCCATGGTCTCCAGGACCCGCTCGACCTCCTGCGAGATCTTCGACAGGTCGCGGATCACGGCCCGGATCTCGTCGCCCCACTTGGTGCCGCGCACCTGGCCCAGATACAGGGCGACCAGATAGCAGGCGACGAGCTGTGTCAGGAACGCCTTGGTGGACGCCACCGCGACTTCCGGTCCCGCGTGCGTGTAGAGCACCGCGTCCGACTCGCGCGGGATCGTCGAGCCGTTGGTGTTGCAGATCGCCAGCACCTTGGAGCCCTGCTCGCGGGCGTGCCGGAGCGCCATCAGTGTGTCCATGGTCTCGCCGGACTGGGAGATGGCGATGACCAGCGTGCGCGGGTCCAGGATCGGGTCCCGGTAGCGGAACTCGCTGGCCAGCTCCACCTCGCAGGGCATCCGCGTCCAGTGCTCGATGGCGTACTTGGCGATCAGCCCGGCGTGGAAGGCGGTCCCGCAGGCCACGATCACGACCTTGTCGACCTCGCGCAGCTCGGCGGCCGAGATCCGCACCTCGTCGAGCGTCAGCGAGCCGGCCGCGTCGATCCGGCCGAGCAGGGTGTCGGCGACCGCCTTGGGCTGCTCGGCGATCTCCTTGAGCATGAAGTAGTCGTAGCCGCCCTTCTCGGCGGCCGAGGCGTCCCAGTCAACGTGGTACGAACGCACGTCGGCGGGCCGGCCGTCGAAGCCCGTGACCGTCACCCCGTCCCGGCGCAGCTCCACCACCTGGTCCTGGCCCAGCTCGATGGCGGAGCGGGTGTGGGCGATGAAGGCGGCGACATCCGAGGCGAGGAAGGCCTCGCCCTCGCCGACGCCCACCACGAGCGGGGAGTTGCGCCGTGCGCCGACGACCACGTCCGTATCGTCGGCGTGCACCGCGACCAGCGTGAACGCCCCCTCCAGCCGGCGGCACACCAGCCGCATCGCCTCCGCGAGATCCGCGGTGGCGGAGAACTCCTCGGCGAGCAGATGCGCGACGACCTCGGTGTCCGTCTCGGAGGCGAGCGCGTGGCCCCGCTCCTCCAGCTCGGCCCGCAGCGTCGCGAAGTTCTCGATGATGCCGTTGTGGACGACGGCGACGCGTCCGGCGTTGTCGAGGTGGGGGTGGGCGTTGGCGTCGGTGGGACCGCCATGGGTGGCCCAGCGGGTGTGCCCGATGCCCGTGGTGCCGTTCGGCAGCGGGCGTTCGACGAGCGCCTTCTCCAGGTTCACCAGTTTCCCGGCCTTCTTGGCGGCGGCCAGACTGCCGTCCGCGAGCACGGCGACGCCCGCCGAGTCGTAGCCCCGGTATTCCAGCCGCTTCAGTCCCGCCACGACGACATCGAGCGCCGACTGCGGCCCCACGTATCCCACGATTCCGCACATGTGCCGCAGCCTACGGTCCGGACGACGCCCCGACCTCCCGAATCCTGCCCGAAATCGGAAATACCCACTGGCGTACGAACGCCACATCGGCCCGCGACCGCACCGACCGGAGCCTGTGCTGTCGCCGGCTGGGATCCAGCCAACCTTGCTCCACCGCCAGGGCTCGCTTTACTCCTCTTCGCAGGCGGACCACGGCACTGACCGAGGGCGCGAGGGTCGGCACCCAGGGGGCCAGCAGGGGGTCTACGAGGTCATCTTCCAGGGCAAGACCCAGCGTCTGGCCATTAGCGTGGGTGACAACGGACATGTGATCGGAGCCAACCCCGTATGACCGCCGAAGAACCGCGCCCCTTGCACGTGCGGGCCCGGGGCGAGCCGTCACCGCTGTACGAACCCGAGAACCCCGCGGCCAACGACGGCCTCGGCAACCCGATCGACATCACGGTCGAGGGCGAGTACGCGTTCGGTCCGCTGCGCGCCGAAGGGTTCGGGGACTTCTTCCCGGACGATCCCGCCGCCGCGGTGGACCTGTCCGACCGCCTCGTCGCCAACCTGTACGTGTGGGCGAAGAGCATCGACACCACGCTGAACCTGCACCTGCGGGACCGGGAAGAGGGCAAGTACGACGGCGAGTGGGAGCGGCTGTTCCACGAAGGGGCGGAGCTGGCGCGACGAGTGGCCCACGAGCTCGGCCCCGACCGGGCCGTGACCTACAAGGGCCTGGCCAACGGCGGTCTGGCCGCGATCACGTCCATCCCCTGGCGGGGCGACCGGCAGCTGTAGACGCAGCGCCGGCCGTGACCGGTGGAGCGGGGAAGGACCGCGTACTCCCGCTCCACCGACCGCATCGCGCCATACGCTCCCGGCGTGACGCACCCCACCCCGCCGCCCGTTCAAACTCCGTTAACAATGGACTGTGATCTCTCCGGTCTCCTCGATGCCCCGGAGCGCCCACCGGCCCAGGCCGGAGGCGACTCCCTACGTCGACCTCACCCGTGCCGAGTGGAGCGCGCTGCGCGACAAGACGCCGCTCCCGCTGACCGCCGAGGAGGTGGAGAAGCTCCGCGGCCTCGGCGATGTGATCGACCTCGACGAGGTGCGGGACATCTACCTCCCGCTGTCCCGGCTCCTCAACCTCTACGTCGGCGCCACGGACGGCCTGCGCGGCGCCCTCAACACCTTCCTCGGCGAGCAGGGCTCCCAGTCCGGGACGCCCTTCGTCATAGGGGTGGCGGGTTCCGTGGCGGTCGGCAAGTCGACCGTGGCCCGCCTGCTCCAGGCCCTGCTGTCCCGCTGGCCCGAGCACCCCCGTGTGGAGCTGGTGACCACGGACGGCTTCCTGCTGCCCACCAAGGAGCTCCAGGCCCGCGGGCTGATGTCCCGCAAGGGCTTCCCCGAGTCGTACGACCGCCGCGCGCTCACCCGGTTCGTCGCCGACATCAAGGCCGGCAAGGACGAGGTGACGGCCCCGGTCTACTCGCACCTGATCTACGACATCGTCCCCGGCCGGAAGCTCACCGTCCGCCGTCCGGACATCCTCATCGTCGAGGGCCTCAATGTGCTTCAGCCCGCCCTCCCCGGCAAGGACGGCCGCACCCGCGTCGGCCTCGCGGACTACTTCGACTTCAGTGTGTACGTCGACGCCCGCCCCGAGGACATCGAGCGCTGGTACCTCAACCGGTTCACGAAGCTCCGTCAGACGGCCTTCCAGAACCCGTCCTCGTACTTCCGCAGGTACACCCAGGTCTCCGAGGAGGAGGCCCTCGACTACGCACGGACGACCTGGCGGACCATCAACGGGCCCAACCTGCTGGAGAACGTCGCGCCGACCCGCGGACGCGCCACCCTGGTGGTGCGCAAGGGACCGGACCACAAGGTGCAGCGGCTGAGCCTGCGCAAGCTGTGAACCCGTGTTCGCCGGGGCCTGTTAAAAAGGCGTCATGCTGCATCTGCGTCTGATCACCCCGGCCGAGCGGACGGAGGACGTGGTGCGTCTGATCGAAGGAACGGTCGGCACCACGCATCTCGTCGTGATACCGGGTGCCGCCCGCCACCCGGCCGGCGATGTCGTGATGTGCGACGTCGCGCGGGAGGCGGGCGACGAACTACTCGGGAGGCTCAAGGAGACGGGCCTGCCGGAGACAGGTTCGATCGCGGTCGAGAACATCGACCTGTCGCTGTCACGGCGCGCTGACAAGGCCGAGGAGGAGGCGCCCGGCGAGAGCGCGGACGCGGTGCTGTGGGAGCACCTGGAAGAGGCGACGCACGAGGAGTCGACGCTGTCGGTCACCTACGTCGCCTTCCTCACACTCGCCACGGTGATCGCGGCCTGCGGTGTCGTCCTGGACAACGCGATCCTGATCGTGGGGGCCATGGCGGTGGGTCCGGAGTACGGCCCGCTGGCCGGGCTGAGCACCGCGCTGGTGCGGCGGGCCCCGCGGCTGGCGCTGCGCTCGCTGATCGCGCTCCTCGCGGGCTTCGCGGTGGCCCTGCTGGTGGCGGTCGGTTTCACCCACTTCATGGACGCCGTCGGCCTGTTCAGCCGAGTCAAACTGGACGCCGAGCGGCCCAACACCAACTTCATCTACCGGCCGGACGCGTTCTCGTTCGTCGTCGCGGTCCTCGCGGGCATCGCCGGCACGCTCTCGCTGACGTCGGCGAAGTCGGGGGCACTGATCGGCGTCGCGATCTCGGTCACCACGGTCCCGGCCGCGGCGAACGCGGCAGTGGCCTTCAGCTACGACGAGTACCGGCAGGCATGGGGCTCCACCGAACAGCTGCTGCTGAACCTGCTGGGCATCGTCCTGGCGGGCACGCTGACGCTGCTGGTCCAGAAGCGGCTCTGGGCCAGACAGCGCGCACGCGCGGGTGAGGCGGGCAGGCCCTAGCCGAGCGCCGACTTCACGGCGTCCGCGAGGCGGCCGGCGACCGACCGGGCCTGCTCGATGTCCGCGGCCTCGACCATGACCCGTACCAGCGGCTCCGTGCCCGACGGACGCAGCAGCACCCGTCCGGTGGACCCCAGTTCCCGCTCGGCCTCGGTCACGGCGGTGGCCAGTTCGGCGGAGGTGGCGACGCGGGACTTGTCCACGTCGGGGACGTTCACGAGGACCTGCGGCAGCCGCTCCATCACGGACGCGAGGTCCTTGAGCGTACGGCCGGTCTGGGCGACCCGCGCGGCCAGCATCAGTCCGGTCAGCGTGCCGTCGCCGGTGGTGGCGTGGTCGAGGACGATGACGTGGCCGGACTGCTCGCCGCCCAGGGCGTAGCCCTTGTCCTTCAGCTCCTCCAGCACATACCGGTCGCCGACGGCGGTCTGCACGAGCTGGATGCCCTCGCGCTCCATGGCCAGCTTGAAGCCCAGGTTCGACATGACCGTCGCGACAACGGTGTCGGAGCGCAGTGCGGAACGCTCCCGCATCGCCAGCGCGAGCACGGCCAGGATCTGGTCGCCGTCCACCTCCTCACCGGTGTGGTCCACGGCGAGACAGCGGTCGGCGTCCCCGTCGTGCGCGATGCCGAGGTCGGCGCCGTGCTCGACGACGGCGGCCTTCAGCTTGTCCAGATGGGTGGAGCCGCAGCCGTCGTTGATGTTGAGCCCGTCCGGCTCCGCGCCGATCGTGACGATCTCGGCGCCCGCCCGGCTGAACGCCTCGGGGGACACCCGGGCGGCGGCACCGTGCGCCTCGTCCAGGACGATCCTGAGCCCGTCGAGCCGGTTCGGGAGGACGCCGATGAGATGGGCGACGTAGCGGTCGAAGCCCTCGTCGTACGCCTTCACCCGGCCGACACCGGCACCGGTGGGCCGGTCCCAGGGAGCGCCGGTGCGGTGCTCCTCGTACACGGCCTCGATCTTGTCCTCCAGCTCGTCGGCGAGCTTGTGGCCACCGCGGGCGAAGAACTTGATGCCGTTGTCGGGCATGGCGTTGTGGCTGGCGGAGAGCATGACACCGAGGTCGGCGCCGAGCGCCCCGGTCAGATACGCGACGGCCGGGGTGGGCAGCACACCGACGCGCAGTACGTCCACGCCCGCGCTCGCGAGGCCGGCGACCACGGCGGCCTCCAGGAACTCCCCGGACGCACGCGGATCGCGTCCCACGACCGCCGTCGGCCGGTGGCCCTCGAACGTGCCCGCCTCGGCCAGTACGTGCGCCGCCGCGACGGACAGGCCGAGTGCCATCTCGGCCGTGAGATCCGCGTTGGCGACACCGCGCACGCCGTCCGTGCCGAAGAGTCGTCCCACTGTGGTGTCCTCCGAACTTGCTGCAAATGTGCGGCTCATGCCGAGTGTCCAGACCCGTGCGGGTTACTACATCCCTCGGGCCTGTCTTGAGGCTTATCCCACGCGGCCGCTCCGGGCCTGTCGGCATTGCTCCATAAGCCCCATACGCCGTTGATAAGCATCTTTCCGCGTAAACGAACCGCCCCGGCGGCACAGAGCGTGCAGCCGGGGCGATACGTACGCGCAGCAGGCGATACGAGCCTGCGCGACCAGCGGCGTGATCAGCGCTTGCTGTACTGCGGCGCCTTGCGGGCCTTCTTCAGACCGGCCTTCTTGCGCTCGACCGCACGGTCGTCGCGGCGGAGGAAGCCGGCCTTCTTCAGCGGGCCGCGGTTGTTGTCGACGTCCGCCTCGTTCAGCGCACGGGCGACACCGAGACGGAGCGCACCGGCCTGACCGGAGACGCCGCCACCCGCGATGCGGGCGATGACGTCGTAGCGGCCCTCGAGCTCGAGCACCTTGAAGGGCTCGTTGACTTCCTGCTGGTGCACCTTGTTCGGGAAGTAGTCCTCGAGGGTGCGACCGTTGATCTTCCACTTGCCGGTGCCCGGAACGATCCGGACACGGGCGATCGCGTTCTTGCGGCGGCCCAGGCCGGCGGCCGGCTGGGGCTCGCCGAAGCGGGACGCGAGGGACTCGGAGGTGTACTCACCCTCCACCGGGACCTCGGTCTCGGTGGTGTAGCTGTCGATGTCAAGCTCTTCGAGCGGCTGCTCGGCAGTGGTCTCGGCCACGATTCTCCTCAGATTCTCTTCAGTCTTAGGGGGTGGCCGGACTTACTGCGCGACCTGGGTGATCTCGAACGGCACCGGCTGCTGCGCAGCGTGCGGGTGCTGGTCACCCTTGTAGACCTTCAGCTTCGAGAGCATCTGACGGCCCAGGGAGTTCTTGGGGAGCATGCCCTTGACGGCCTTCTCGATGGCCTTCTCGGGGTTGTTCGCCAGCAGGTCGTCGTAGCGGACGGAACGCAGACCACCCGGGTAGCCGGAGTGGCGGTACGCCATCTTCTGGGTCCGCTTGTTACCGGACAGGTGCACCTTGTCCGCGTTGATGATGACGACGAAGTCGCCGGCGTCCACGTGGGGCGCGTAGATCGGCTTGTGCTTGCCACGCAGAAGGGTGGCGGCGGTGGTGGCCAGACGGCCCAGGACGACGTCCTGAGCGTCGATGACGTGCCACTGACGCGTCACATCGCCGGGCTTGGGGCTGTACGTACGCACGGTTCGTAGCCTTCGCTTCTTCAGTGAGGTTCCTGACAA
Organism: Streptomyces sp. NPDC093261; assembly: GCF_044753645.1. Classification (NCBI taxonomy): domain Bacteria; kingdom Bacillati; phylum Actinomycetota; class Actinomycetes; order Kitasatosporales; family Streptomycetaceae; genus Streptomyces; species Streptomyces sp. NPDC093261. The sequence goes on along the minus strand of NZ_JBIVNO010000002.1, from coordinate 194,343 downwards.
GGTCACCGAAGACGATCACGACAGCCCTGACCGCACCGCGGTGACGCAAGCCGCGTGCTAGTCGCTGGTCATCGGCCCGGCGGACCGGTGTAAGGGCCCCTCACGTGAGAATGAGCAAGCCAATACACATAACGAACAGCCAGGATAACGGGGCCGCCGACATGGGTCAAAACGGGGCCGCCGCCACCCGGCCACGCCATCCGGGTGAACGGAGCTTTGTCTCGCTTGAGCTGTGTTGTCGCTGTGGTGCTCGCCGAAGGGGAACAAGGCGGTCCGCGGCGCGTCTAAGATGCGCCGCATGAGTTATGGGCAGGGGGAGCCCCAGTGGGATCCCTGGAAACCGAGTTCCCAGCAGGGCAGCCGCGGCGGCACCCCCGACTGGGCCGCGCTCGCCGAGCAATCCGAGGCGCGCAACAAGCGCCGCCGACTGCTGCTGATCCTCGGCGGGGCCCTGGCCACGATCGGCATCGGCGCCGCCGTCGCGGTCGCGGTCGTGTCCGCGAACGGCCACGCCGAAGCCTCCAACCAGCCGGCCAGCGCCTTGCCCAGTTCGGCGGCGATTCCCGGTGAGAGCGACGCCCCGACCCCGTCCTTCGCGCCGACCTCGGCGCCTCCGCCGCTGAACCCGATGGACTTCATCTCCAGCGCGAAGAAGGACACGGCCCCGATCAGCGCGAACACGCTGTTCCCCGGGACCCAGCTCACCGTGGGCGCGAACGTCTACAAGCGGGGCCCCTCGGCCGCCACGGCGAACTGCGCCTCGGCCGTCCAGGGCACCCTTCCCGCGGTGCTCACCAAGAACGACTGCACGAGGCTCTTCCGCGCCACCTACACCAAGGACGGCGTCGCGGTGACGGTCGGTGTGGCCCTGTTCGACAACGCCTCCCAGGCGACGAAGGCGAAGCAGGAGGCGGACGGCAAGAGCATCATCACCTCGCTGTTCGGCAAGGGCGTGCCCGCGTTCTGCCGGACGAAGATCTGCCGCTCCACCACCAATTCCTACGGCCGCTACGCCTACTTCACGCTCGCCGGGTTCACCAGCGGCAAGGACGTGACGGTCAAGGACGCCAAGGTCTTCGCGGCGGGCGACGACCTGGCCGAGTTCACCTTCCGCCAGATACGCCGCCGCGGCGAGGCGCAGGCGTCCGCGGCCGCCAGCCGGTAGCGGCCCGGCCACCGGCCGGCAGCGGCCCGGCCACGGGCAGCAGCGCCCGGCTCCCGGTCGGCATCCCCCAGGCGAGCCGGGGGGATGCCGACCGGGAGCGCCCCGGGCCGGCCGGGGGCTCAGCAGCAGCCCGCCCCCGGCAGCGTCCGCTTGTTCCGCGCCTCCTTGTTCCGCGCGGCGAGCAGCTCGTCGGCCGGATAGCCGACCTCCTCCAGCGTGAGCCCGTGCGGCCGTACGACATGCACCGCCGAGTCCCGCACCCCGGCGGCCAGCACCTTCCCGGGCCAGTCCGGCGGGCGGTGCCCGTCCCCCACGAACAGCAGCGCCCCGATCAGTGAGCGCACCATGTTGTGGCAGAACGCGTCCGCCCGGACGGTGGCGGTGACGATGCCGTCCTGCCCGCGCACCAGGCTCAGCTCCTGAAGGGTGCGGATGGTGGTGGCGCCCTCGCGCCTCTTGCAGTAGGCGGCGAAGTCGTGCTCCCCGAGGAGGTGGCGGGCCGCCTCGTTCATGGCGTCGACGTCGAGCGGCCAGTCGTGCCACAGGACATGGCCCCGCAGCAGGGGATCGACACCGCCGGGGTTGTCGGTGACCCTGTACGCGTACCGCCGCCAGACGGCCGAGAAACGGGCGTTGAAGCCGCTGGGGGCCTCCCGCAGGGCCCACACCCGTACGTCCTTGGGCAGGCGGCCCGCAAGCCGCTTCAGCAGCTTCCCGCGCTGCTCGCCCCAGACCTCCAGGGGCAGATCGACATGGGCCACCTGTCCGCGCGCGTGCACCCCGGCGTCGGTCCGCCCGGCCACGGTCAGCTCGTACGTCTCCCGGGACCGCGTGACCGTCCGCAGCGCGTCCTCGATCTCTCCCTGCACGGTCCGTTTGCCGCCGGCCTGCTTGGCCCAGCCATGGAAATCGGTGCCGTCGTAGGAGAGGTCGAGACGGACGCGGACGTGTCCGGGCTGTACTTCGTCGCTCACTCCTCGATCCTCTCAGGTACGCGAAAGCGGGCCCGCCCCGCGAAGGGCGGACCCGCTCGGTGCGAGGGTGGACTCAGGCGTCCTTGGACTCCTCGGCCGGAGCCTCCGCAGCCTCGTCGGCGGCCGGAGCCGCCTCCTCGACCTTGGTCTCCTCGGCCTTGCCCTCGGCCTCCTTGACGGCGCGCTTCGTCGCCGCCTCGGCCTCGCCGACCGCCTTCTGCTGCACCGTCAGCGCCTCGACCAGCTCGATCACGGCCATGGGCGCGTTGTCGCCACGGCGGTTACCGATCTTGGTGATGCGGGTGTAGCCACCCGGACGGTTCTCGTAGCGCGGGCCGATCTCGGTGAAGAGCGTGTGAACGACGCTCTTGTCCGTGATCACCTGGAGCACCTGACGGCGGTTGTGAAGGTCGCCCTTCTTCGCCTTGGTGACCAGACGCTCGGCGTACGGACGCAGCTTGCGCGCCTTCGCCTCGGTGGTGGTGATACGGCCGTGCTCGAAGAGCGCCTTCGCGAGGTTCGCGAGGAGGAGCTTCTCGTGCGCGGCGCTGCCGCCCATACGGGCGCCCTTGGTGGGCCTCGGCATCGTGTTTCTCCTAGGTGTCTGCCCCGGCCGTGTCAGGTACCGGAGTCAGTATCCGAGCGGGCGGTCGCCCGTCGGAGATCCAGGCCCCCGAAGGGGCCTGGAAAGTGTGCGGGGAACTGCGTGACCGGCCACAACCGGCACGCAGACGCAGTACGGCCTCCCCGCGGAGCGCTCAGTACTGCTCGGTCTCGACGAACCCGGCGTCCGCGTCGTCGTCGGCGCCGAAGGCGTCGGCGGCGGCCGTGGGGTCGAATCCGGGCGGGCTGTCCTTCAGGGCCAGGCCCATGCCGGCCAGCTTCGCCTTGACCTCGTCGATGGACTTCGCACCGAAGTTGCGGATGTCCAGGAGGTCGGCCTCGGAGCGCGCGACCAGCTCACCCACGGAGTGGATGCCCTCGCGCTTGAGGCAGTTGTAGGAGCGGACCGTGAGCTCCAGCTCCTCGATCGGCAGCGCCAGGTCGGCGGCCAGGGCGGCATCCGTCGGGGACGGGCCCATGTCGATGCCCTCGGCGTCGATGTTCAGCTCGCGGGCGAGGCCGAACAGCTCGACCAGGGTCTTGCCGGCCGACGCCATGGCGTCACGGGGACGCATGGCCTGCTTGGTCTCGACGTCGACGATCAGCTTGTCGAAGTCGGTGCGCTGCTCGACACGGGTCGCCTCGACCTTGTAGGTGACCTTGAGAACCGGCGAGTAGATCGAGTCGACCGGGATACGGCCGATCTCCTGGCCCACCTGCTTGTTCTGCACGGCGGAGACGTAACCGCGACCGCGCTCGACGGTCAGCTCCATCTCCAGCTTGCCCTTGCCGTTGAGCGTGGCGAGGACGAGGTCGGGGTTGTGCACCTCGACACCGGCCGGGGGCGCGATGTCGGCGGCGGTGACGAGACCCGGGCCCTGCTTGCGCAGGTACATCACGACCGGCTCGTCGTGCTCGGAGGAGACGACGAGCTGCTTGATGTTGAGGATCAGGTCGGTGACGTCCTCCTTGACACCCGGCACGGTGGTGAACTCGTGCAGAACGCCGTCGATGCGGATGGACGTGACCGCCGCACCCGGGATCGAGGAGAGGAGCGTACGACGCAGGGAGTTGCCGAGGGTGTAGCCGAAGCCCGGCTCCAGCGGCTCGATCACGAACCGGGAGCGGAACTCGTCGACGACCTCTTCGGTCAACGAGGGACGCTGAGCGATCAGCATGTGTGGATCAGATCCTTCTTTCGTGGACGCCCGCTATTTGACGTCCGACGGAAACCGCACCCGTGGAAAGTGCGGGTACTGCAAGGGTACGGGCGGTACGGCCCGAAAGGACCGTACCGCCCGGAACCCGCTGCCCGGCGACTGCCGGACGAAGCAGCCGTGCGTCAGACGCGGCGGCGCTTCGGCGGACGGCAGCCGTTGTGCGGGGTCGGGGTGACGTCCTGGATGGAGCCGACCTCGAGACCCGTGGCCTGCAGGGAACGGATCGCGGTCTCACGACCGGAGCCCGGGCCCTTGACGAACACGTCGACCTTGCGCATGCCGTGCTCCTGGGCGCGGCGGGCAGCCGACTCGGCGGCCATCTGCGCGGCGAACGGCGTGGACTTCCGGGAGCCCTTGAAGCCGACGTGGCCGGCGGAGGCCCAGGAGATCACGTTGCCGGACGGGTCGGTGATCGAGACGATGGTGTTGTTGAACGTGCTCTTGATGTGCGCGTGGCCGTGAGCGACGTTCTTCTTTTCCTTGCGGCGCACCTTCTTGGCAGCGCCCTGACGACCCTTGGGGGGCATCTACTAACTCCTACGGGAGGTGGTCGGTCCTACAGCGAAGACCGTGGACAGGTGTCCGCTGCGGACTACTTCTTGCCCGGCTTCTTCTTGCCGGCGATGGCGCGACGCGGGCCCTTGCGGGTGCGGGCGTTGGTGCTGGTGCGCTGACCGCGGACGGGCAGACCGCGGCGGTGCCGCAGACCCTGGTAGGTACCGATCTCCACCTTGCGGCGGATGTCGGCCTGGATCTCACGACGGAGGTCACCCTCGGTCCTGATGTTGTTGTCGACGTACTCGCGGATCGCGACGAGCTGCTCTTCGGTCAGGTCGCGAACGCGGGTGTTCGGGTCGACGCCGGTCGCAGCCAGCGTCTCCTTCGAGAGAGTCCGGCCGATGCCGAACACGTAGGTGAGGGCGATCTCCACGCGCTTTTCGCGCGGGATGTCGACACCGGAAACGCGTGCCATTCAATGGCTCCAGTTGACTACTCGGAGGTCTTCCACAGGACCGGCTCCCAGCCGCCGTACGAGGTACGAACTGGGTCCCCGGCCTCCGAACCGGGGGTGTCGAGCCATACGGCTCGGGCCCTGCGTATGAACTATTCAGCTTGCGTCGCGCGAATCTCTGCGAATCGATGCAGAGGGTGCGGTCCTGCGTCAGCCCTGGCGCTGCTTGTGGCGCGGGTTCTCGCAGATGACCATGACCCGGCCGTGACGGCGGATCACCCTGCACTTGTCGCAGATCTTCTTGACGCTCGGCTTGACCTTCATGGGATGTGAGGTTCTCCGGGTCAGTGCCACCACCCCGCGAGAGCGGGATGCGCCCCCTGCGGATGCGGGGGGCGGGCAAGATCTACTTGTATCGGTAGACGATCCGGCCACGCGTCAGGTCGTACGGAGACAGCTCCACCACGACCCGGTCGTCAGGGAGGATGCGGATGTAGTGCATACGCATCTTGCCGCTGATGTGTGCCAGGACCTGGTGGCCGTTCTGGAGCTCGACCTTGAACATGGCGTTCGGAAGAGACTCGACGACAGTGCCCTCGATCTCGATGGCACCTTGCTTCTTGGCCACGCTTCGCCCTTCGAATCGACTACCTTGATCGACCCCGTACGAGCGCATGCGGACATACGGATGCACGAGAGCCGACGAGTCAGTCTACGTCAGCGCACCCGGAAACACGAATCGGAGGAGTCTGCCCCACACCGAAGATCATTATGCGAGAGGGTCGGGAGCCACGGTGACGCCGTACTCCGCGAGCTTGGCCTTGCCGCCGTCGGGGGCCGTGAGCACCAGGGGGCCCTGCTCGGTCAGGGCGACGGTGTGCTCCCAGTGGGACGACCACGTGCCGTCCGTGGTGACGACCGTCCAGTCGTCCTCGAGGACGTCGGTCCGCGGCGTCCCGAGCGACACCATCGGCTCGATGGCCAGGCAGAAGCCGGGCACCAGCTTCGGGCCCTTGCCGCGCCGCCGGTCGACGTAGTTCAGCAGATGAGGATCCATGTGCATCTCGGTGCCGATGCCGTGGCCGCCGTAGTCCTCGATGATCCCGTACCGCCCGCCGCCCGGCTTGGGCTGCCGGCGGATGTACGTCTCGATCGCCCGGGAGACGTCCACGAGCCGGTGCCCCTGCTTCACGGCCGCGATCCCGGCCCACATGGACTCCTCGGTCACCCGGGACAGCTCGATCAGCTCCGGGGCGTGACCGGACCCCACGAAGGCGGTGAAGGCCGCGTCCCCGTGCCAGCCGTCCACGATCGCGCCCGCGTCGATGGAGATGATGTCGCCGTCCTTGAGGACCACCTCGTCGGAGGGGATGCCATGGACGACCACCTCGTTCACGGAGGTGCAGATGGTCGCGGGGAAGCCGCCGTAGCCCAGGAAGTTCGACTTCGCCCCGTGCTCGGCCAGCACCTTGCGGGACACCTCGTCCAGGTCCTTCGTCGTGGCGCCCGGTACCGCCGCCTCTCGGGTGGCCGCGTGCACGGCGGCGACGACCAGCCCCGCCTCACGCATCTTCGCGATCTGCTCGGGGGTCTTGATCTGCACCATGAGGGCTGCGGCCTTTCTGACCGGGGCTACGGATACCTTCAACGATACGGGGCCGCGCCATCCGGCCGGTCCGGTGTGGAGGGGGCGGGATCACGCCCGTCAGGCGGGTGAGAACGTGCCGTCCGGGCCGATGAGGCGCCGGGGCCGGGCCGCCGGGAAGGCGGCGCCACCGGCACCGCCCACAGCTCGGCCGCGGCCCCCGGCAGGGGAAACCGCGGCCGTGGCAGCGGCGACGACTACTTGTCGCCGGCCTTCTGCTTGAGCGCCTCCATGGCGCGCTGGGTGACCTCTTCCACCTTGCCGAGCGCGGAGATGGTGACCACCAGGCCCTGGGCCTTGTAGTAGTCGATGATCGGCTCGGTCTGCGTGTGGTAGACCTCCAGCCGCTTGCGGACGGTCTCCTCGGAGTCGTCGTCGCGCTGGTACAGCTCGCCGCCACAGATGTCGCAGACGCCGTCCTGCTTCGGAGGCTTGTACGACACGTGGAAGACGTGCGAGGAGTCGTTGCGGCAGACGCGGCGGCCCGCGATGCGCTTGACGACCTCGTCCTCGGGGACTTCCAGGTCGAGCACCGCGTCGAGCTTCATGCCCTCGGCCTTGAGCATCTCGTCCAGCGCCACGGCCTGCGAGACGTTGCGCGGGAAGCCGTCGAGAAGGAAGCCGTCTCGCGCGTCCGGCTGCTCCATACGGTCCTTGGCCATCGCGATGGTGACCTCGTCCGGGACCAGGTTGCCCGCGTCCATGTAGGACTTCGCGAGTTTCCCGAGCTCCGTCTGGCGGCTGATGTTGGCGCGGAACAGGTCGCCCGTGGAGATGTGCGGGATCGACAGGTTCTTGGCAAGGAACGCGGCCTGCGTTCCCTTGCCGGCACCGGGCGGCCCGACGAGGACGATTCGCATCAGCGGAGGAACCCTTCGTAATTGCGCTGCTGGAGCTGGCTCTCGATCTGCTTCACCGTCTCGAGACCGACACCCACGATGATGAGGATGCTGGTACCGCCGAACGGGAAGTTCTGGCTTGCCCCAAAGCCAACCAACGCCATTGTCGGTACGAGAGCGATCAGGCCCAGATACAGCGAACCCGGCCAGGTGATCCGGTTGAGCACGTACGAGAGGTACTCAGCGGTGGGCCGACCGGCCCGGATGCCCGGGATGAAGCCACCATACTTCTTCATGTTGTCCGCGACTTCCTCGGGGTTGAAGGAGATCGCCACGTAGAAGAACGCGAAGAAAACGATCAGGAGGAAGTACGTGGTGATGTAGATCGGGTGATCACCCTTGGTCAGGTTGTTCTGGACCCACGCCTTCCAGCTCGAGTTGCCACCCGCGAACTGGGCGATCAGGCTCGGGATGTACAGCAGCGACGAGGCGAAGATCACGGGGATCACACCCGCCTGGTTGACCTTCAGCGGGATGTACGTGGACGTGCCGCCGTAGGAGCGGCGGCCGATCATGCGCTTCGCGTACTGGACCGGGATACGGCGCTGCGCCTGCTCGACGAAGACCACCAGGCCGACCATGACGAGGCCCACGACGATCACGGTGAAGAACTCGATCCAGCCTCCGGCCAGCTTGCCCTGGAGCTTGATCGTCCACAGCGCGCTCGGGAAGGTCGCGGCGATCGAGATGAACATCAGGATCGACATTCCGTTGCCGATGCCGCGGTCCGTGATCAGCTCACCGAGCCACATGACGACACAGGTGCCCGCCGTCATCGTGACGACCATGGTGATGGTGGTGAAGATCGACTGGTCGGGCACGATCTGCGTCGCCACCGGGCACCCCTGGAACAGGGCACCGCTGCGCGCGGTGGCCACGAGGCCGGTGCCCTGGAGGATGGCGAGGGCCACCGTCAGGTAACGGGTGTACTGCGTGATCTTCGTCGTACCGGCCTGACCCTCCTTCTTGAGGGCCTCGAGGCGCGGGATGACCACGGTCAGCAGCTGCAGAATGATGCTCGCCGTGATGTACGGCATGATCCCGAGCGCGAAAAGGGTGATCTGGAGCAGTGCGCCGCCGCTGAACATGTTGATCAGACTGAACAGCCCGCGGTTCGAGCTGGCCACTTGCATACAGGTCTGGACGCTCTTGTAGTCGATGCCGGGGATCGGGATGTGCGTACCAACGCGGTACACCACGATGATCCCGAGCGTGAAGAGCAGCTTCTTGCGCAGGTCGGGCGTCCTGAACGCCCGGGCGAACGCGGTGAGCACGGTGCCTCCTGCGACCCCCGCGCAACTGCGTCAAGGGTGATGGTCTTGAGAATCCGACTGAACAACGACATAGCTAACGGTCGACTGCCGTCTTGAGTGCCCGATAGCGCGGCACCCGTGAAAGTTGGCAGTGCAGGCCACCTTACCGGCGAGACTGCCCCCCTTGGAACGACCAACCGGGGATACCCCTTATGTGGGATATCCCCGGTTGCGACCGTTCAGGTCATCGAGACGCCTGAAAGACTCAGACGAGCTCGGTGACGGTACCGCCGGCAGCGGTGATCTTCTCCTTGGCGGAGCCGGAGACGGCGTCGACCGTCACCTGAAGCGCCACGGAGATCTCGCCCTGGCCGAGGACCTTGACGAGCGCGTTCTTGCGAACGGCGCCCTTGGCGACCAGACCCTCGACGGTGACCTCGCCACCCTCCGGGTACAGCGCGGCCAGCTTGTCGAGGTTCACGACCTGGTACTCGGTCTTGAACGGGTTCTTGAAGCCCTTCAGCTTCGGGAGGCGCATGTGCAGCGGCATCTGGCCACCCTCGAAGCGCTCCGGAACCTGGTAGCGGGCCTTGGTGCCCTTGGTGCCACGACCGGCCGTCTTACCCTTCGACGCCTCACCACGACCGACACGGGTCTTGGCGGTCTTGGCGCCCGGGGCGGGACGGAGGTTGTGGATCTTGAGCGGGTTCTGCTCCGCCATGATCAGTCGACCTCCTCGACCGTCACGAGGTGGCGGACGGTGTGCACCATGCCGCGGAACTCGGGGCGGTCCTCCTTGACGACCACGGTGTTGATCCCCTTGAGACCAAGCGACCGCAGAGTGTCACGGTGGTTCTGCTTGCTGCCGATGTAGGACTTGACCTGCGTGATCTTGAGCTGCGCCATGATTACGCACCCGCCCCGGCACGCGCACGCAGCAGGGCCGCGGGAGCGATGTCCTCGAGCGGCAGACCACGGCGGGCCGCGATCTCCTCGGGACGCTGCAGGCCCTTCAGGGCCGCCACGGTCGCGTGCACGATGTTGATCGCGTTGTCGGAGCCGAGCGACTTCGACAGCACGTCGTGGATACCGGCGCACTCGAGCACGGCACGCACCGGACCACCGGCGATAACACCGGTACCGGGCGACGCGGGCTTCAGGAGCACGACGCCGGCAGCCTTCTCACCCTGGATCGGGTGCGGGATGGTGCCCTGGATCCGGGGGACCTTGAAGAAGTGCTTCTTGGCCTCCTCAACGCCCTTGGCGATGGCGGCCGGCACCTCCTTGGCCTTGCCGTATCCGACACCCACGGTGCCGTCACCGTCGCCCACCACGACCAGCGCGGTGAAGCTGAAGCGACGACCACCCTTCACAACCTTGGCGACGCGGTTGATCGCGACAACGCGCTCAACGTACGCGGTCTTCTCGGCGGCAGCAGCGCCGCCGTCACGGCCCTTCCGGTCCCGCCGCTCGCCGCCACCGGCACCGCCACCGCGGCGCTGGGGTCCAGCCATTGGATTTACCTCTCTCTTTTCCGCTAGCTACGGCGGCTCAGAACCTGAGCCCGGCTTCGCGGGCGGCGTCCGCCAGGGCGGCGATGCGCCCGGCGTACTGGTTGCCACCACGGTCGAACACGACAGCCTCGACACCGGCGGCCTTGGCACGCTCGGCGACCAGGGCGCCCACCTGCTTGGCCTGCGCGGACTTGTCGCCCTCGCCACCACGGATCGAGGTGTCCAGGGTGGACGCCGAAGCCAGGGTGTGGCCCTTCAGGTCGTCGATCACCTGCGCCACGATGTGGCGGTTGGAGCGGGTCACGACCAGACGGGGACGCTCCGCCGTACCAGAGACCCGCTTGCGGATCCGGATGTGACGGCGCTTGATCGCGGCGCGCTTGTAGGCGTCGCCCTTGAGGATCTTCTGCCCGTATGCCATGGCTTACTTACCCGCCTTTCCGACCTTGCGGCGGATGACTTCGCCCTCGTACTTGACGCCCTTGGCCTTGTACGGGTCGGGCTTGCGCAGCTTGCGGATGTTGGCCGCAACCTCGCCGACCTTCTGCTTGTCGATGCCCTCGACCTGGAAGCGGGTCGGGGTCTCCACCTTGAAGGTGATGCCCTCGGGGGCCTCGACCAGGATCGGGTGGCTGTAGCCGAGGGCGAACTCGAGGTTCGAACCCTTGGCGGTCACGCGGTAACCGACACCGCTGATCTCGAGCTTCTTCACGTAACCCTGGGTCACGCCGGTGATCATGTTCGCCACCAGCGTGCGGGACAGGCCGTGGAGGGCCTTGTTCTGACGCTCGTCGTTGGGGCGGGTCACCTGGAGGGCGCCGTCCTCGTTCTTGACGATCTCGATCGGCGCGACGAGGGTGTGGGTCAGCTCGCCCTTGGGGCCCTTGACCGAAACCGTGTTGCCGTCGATGGTGACGTCCACGCCGGCGGGAACCGCGATGGGGAGCTTGCCGATGCGCGACATAGCTGTTTCCTCCGTTCCCTTCCGTTACCAGACGTAGGCGAGGACTTCCCCACCCACGCCCTTCTTGCCGGCCTGCTTGTCGGTGAGGAGCCCGTGGGACGTGGAGATGATCGCCACGCCCAGGCCGCCGAGCACCTTCGGCAGGTTGGTGGACTTCGCGTAGACCCGGAGACCGGGCTTGGAGATCCGCTTGATGCCCGCGATGGAGCGCTCACGGTTCGGGCCGAACTTCAGCTCGAGGACGAGGTTCTTGCCGACCTCGGCGTCCTCGACACGCCAGCCCGTGATGAAGCCCTCCTGCTGGAGGATCTCCGCGATGTGAGACTTGATCTTCGATGCCGGCATCGTCACGGAGTCGTGGTACGCCGAGTTCGCGTTCCGCAGACGCGTCAGCATGTCTGCGATCGGATCAGTCATGGTCATGAATTGGCCTTCGGCCTCTCTCGCCGGGGTTTCCTGGTGCGCCATCCCTCTCCCCGATCCGAGACGGGACGGGTGCGGCGCGGTGGACCTACGGCGTAGTAAGTCGTACGGGCGGCAGACGCCCAACCCCACAAGCCTAAGGCATGTGAGGTGGGTCGCCTGCCGACCCAGATGCTTACCGAGAGCCCGGTATCAACCCAACTGGGCTGTTACCAGGAGCTCTTGGTCACGCCCGGCAGCTCGCCACGGTGAGCCATCTCACGAAGGCACACGCGGCACAGGCCGAACTTGCGGTACACGGAGTGCGGACGGCCGCAGCGCTGGCAGCGGGTGTACGCGCGCACACCGAACTTGGGCTTGCGAGCAGCCTTGGCAATCAGAGCCTTCTTCGCCATCTCGCTCACGCCTCCTTGAACGGGAAGCCGAGGTGACGAAGGAGCGCGCGGCCCTCAGCGTCGTTGGTCGCCGTGGTGACCACGGTGATGTCCATACCCCGGACGCGGTCGATCTTGTCCTGGTCGATCTCGTGGAACATGACCTGCTCCGTGAGACCGAAGGTGTAGTTGCCACGGCCGTCGAACTGCTTGGGGGACAGGCCGCGGAAGTCGCGGATGCGCGGAAGCGCCAGCGACAGGGTGCGGTCCAGGAACTCCCACATGCGGTCGCCACGGAGCGTGACGTGGGCACCGATCGGCTGGCCCTCACGCAGCTTGAACTGCGCGATGGACTTGCGGGCCTTGGTGACGGCCGGCTTCTGACCGGTGATCGTGGTGAGGTCGCGGATGGCGCCCTCGATCAGCTTGGAGTCGCGGGCGGCGTCGCCCACACCCATGTTGACCACGATCTTGACGAGGCCCGGGATCTGCATGACGTTCTCGTACTTGAACTCGTCACGCAGCTTGCCGGCGATCTCGTCGCGGTACTTCTGCTTCAGACGCGGGGCAGTGGTGGTAGCCATCAGATGTCCTCACCCGTCCGCTTGGCAACGCGGATCTTGTTGCCTTCGTCGTCGAAGCGGTAACCGACACGCGTGACGACCTTCTGACCGTCCTTCTCCACGACGAGCTGAACGTTGCTCACGTGAATCGGGGCCTCGGTGGTCACGATGCCGCCGGCCTGGGAACCGCCGGCGGCCGGGCCGGCCTTGGTGTGCTTCTTGACCCGGTTGACACCCTCGACCAGGACACGCTCCTCGCGCGGGTAAGCGGCAATGACCTTGCCCTGCTTGCCCTTGTCCTTGCCGGTGATGACCTGGACCAGGTCGCCCTTCTTGATCTTCATGCTTACAGCACCTCCGGCGCGAGCGAGATGATCTTCATGAACTTCTTCTCGCGCAGCTCACGGCCGACGGGGCCGAAGATACGGGTGCCGCGAGGGTCGCCGTCGTTCTTCAGAATGACGGCGGCGTTCTCGTCGAAGCGGATGTACGAGCCGTCCGGACGGCGGCGCTCCTTGACGGTGCGAACGATGACCGCCTTGACGACGTCACCCTTCTTCACGTTGCCACCGGGGATCGCGTCCTTGACGGTGGCGACGATGACGTCACCGATGCCCGCGTAGCGGCGACCGGAGCCACCGAGCACACGGATGCAAAGGATCTCCTTCGCACCAGTGTTGTCGGCGACACGCAGTCGCGACTCCTGCTGGATCACGTCTATCTCCTGTTTGTCTGCCGGTTCCCCGGGGGCCGCTCGGCGAGCGGCCCCCGGAGCCTGGCGGAACTGTCCTGCGAGGGGTGCCTCGCAGGAGAATTACTTGGCCTTCTCGAGGATCTCGACGACGCGCCAGCGCTTGGTCGCGGACAGCGGCCGGGTCTCCATCAGGAGGACGCGGTCGCCGACACCCGCGGCGTTCTGCTCGTCGTGCGCCTTGAGCTTGTTCGTACGGCGGATGACCTTGCCGTACAGCGCGTGCTTGACACGGTCCTCGACGGCGACGACGACGGTCTTGTCCATCTTGTCGCTGACGACGAGACCCTCACGGGTCTTGCGGAAGCCGCGCGCCTCAGTGTTCTCAGTCACGTTGTTCTCGCTCATCAGGCGTTCTCCACCGTTTCGATGCCCAGCTCACGCTCGCGCATCAGGGTGTAGATCCGCGCGATGTCCTTGCGGACCGCCTTCAGACGGCCGTGGTTCTCCAGCTGGCCCGTCGCCGCCTGAAAGCGGAGGTTGAACAGCTCTTCCTTGGCCTCGCGGAGCTTGCCCAGAAGCTCCTCGTTGCCCAGCTCGCGCAGCTCGGACGCCTTGGTACCGGCCGACATCACGCTTCACCTGCCTCGCGCTTGACGATCCGGCACTTCATCGGCAGCTTGTGGGCCGCACGGGTCAGCGCCTCACGGGCGATCTTCTCGTTCGGGTAGGACAGCTCGAACATCACCCGACCGGGCTTGACGTTCGCGATCCACCACTCGGGGGAACCCTTACCGGAACCCATACGGGTCTCGGCGGGCTTCTTGGTCAGCGGACGGTCCGGGTAGATGTTGATCCAGACCTTGCCGCCACGCTTGATGTGGCGGGTCATCGCGATACGAGCCGCCTCGATCTGGCGGTTCGTGACATAGGCCGGGGTCAGCGCCTGGATGCCGTACTCGCCGAACGCAACCTGCGTTCCACCCTTGGCCATTCCATCGCGCTTCGGGTGGTGCTGCTTGCGGTGCTTGACCCTACGGGGGATCAGCATGTCGGTCAGGCCTCCGTTCCGGTGCTCTCAGCCGGAGCGGACGCGGGAGCCTCGGCCTTGGGGGCCTCGGCGCCGGCAGCCTGCTGCGGCTTGCGACCGCGCCGCTCGCCACCGCGGCCACCACGGGCCGGGCGGTCGGCGCCACCGCGGGCCGGGCGGTTACCCGCACGGGCGGCAGCGTTCTCGGCGCGGACCTCGGCGATGTTCTTGACGTCGCCCTTGTAGATCCAGACCTTCACGCCGATGCGGCCGAAGGTCGTCTTGGCCTCGAAGAAGCCGTAGTCCACGTTCGCACGGAGCGTGTGCAGGGGCACACGGCCCTCGCGGTAGAACTCCGAGCGGGACATCTCGGCGCCGCCGAGGCGGCCACCGCACTGGATCTTGATGCCCTTGGCGCCCGCCTTCATCGCCGACTGCATGCTCTTGCGCATGGCGCGGCGGAAGGAGACGCGGGAGGAGAGCTGCTCGGCGACGGCCTGAGCAACCAGCTGAGCGTCGGTCTCGGGGTTCTTGACCTCGAGGATGTTCAGCTGGACCTGCTTGCCCGTGAGCTTCTCGAGGTCGCCGCGGATGCGGTCGGCCTCGGCGCCACGGCGGCCGATGACGATGCCCGGACGCGCGGTGTGGATGTCCACGCGGACGCGGTCACGGGTGCGCTCGATCTCCACCTTGGAGATGCCGGCGCGCTCCATGCCGGACGTCATCATCCGACGGATGGCGACGTCTTCCTTGACGTAGTCCTTGTACAGCTTGTCGGCGTACCAACGCGACTTGAAGTCGGTCGTGACACCGAGCCGGAACCCATGCGGGTTTACCTTCTGGCCCATTACCGGGTTCCTTCCTTGCTGCTGACGACCACGGTGATGTGGCTGGTCCGCTTGCGGATCCGGTAGGCACGGCCCTGGGCACGCGGACGGAACCGCTTCAGGGTCGGGCCCTCGTCGACGTACGCCTCGGAGATGTAGAGGCTGTCGGCGTCGGTGTGGTCGTAGTTGTGCGCGGCGTTGGCGATGGCGCTGTCGAGCACCTTGCCGACCGGCACGGAGGCTGCCTGCGGAGCGAATCGCAGGACGGCCTGGGCCTCCGTGGCGTCCATGCCACGGATGAGGTCCACCACGCGGCGGGCCTTCATGGGCGTGACGCGGATGTACCGCGCCTGGGCCCTGGCTTCCATGGTTGTCCCTTCAGTTACTTACGTGTCTGAATGCGATCCGCTTAGCGGCGCTTCGACTTCCGGTCGTCCTTGACGTGGCCCCGGAAGGTGCGCGTCGGCGAGAACTCGCCGAGCTTGTGGCCGACCATCGACTCGGTGACGAACACCGGGATGTGGGTCTTGCCGTTGTGCACCGCCAGCGTGTGGCCCAGCATGGCCGGGACGATCATCGAGCGGCGGGACCAGGTCTTGATGACGTTCTTGGTGCCGGCTTCGTTCTGGACATCCACCTTCTTCATCAGGTGGTCGTCGACGAAGGGCCCCTTCTTCAGGCTACGAGGCATCTCAACCCGTCCTTAGCGCTTCTTGTTCGTCTTGCGGCGGCGGACGATGTACTTGTTGCTCGCCTTCTTGGCCGAACGAGTACGGCCTTCCTTCTTACCCCACGGGGACACCGGGTGGCGGCCACCGGAGGTACGGCCCTCACCACCACCGTGCGGGTGGTCGACAGGGTTCATGACCACACCACGCACGCTGGGGCGGACGCCCAGCCAGCGCTTGCGGCCGGCCTTGCCCCAGTTGATGTTCGACTGCTCGGCGTTGCCGACCTCGCCAACGGTGGCGCGGCAGCGGACGTCGACCAGGCGGATCTCACCGGACGGCATGCGCAGGTGGGCGTAGGCGCCCTCCTTCGCGAGCAGCTGCACGGACGCACCGGCCGAGCGGGCGAACTTGGCGCCGCCGCCCGGACGCAGCTCGATGGCGTGCAGGGTCGTACCGACCGGGATGTTGCGCAGGGCAAGGTTGTTGCCCGGCTTGATGTCGGCCCCGGGACCGTTCTCGACGCGGTCCCCCTGCTGCAGGTTGCGCGGGGCGAGGATGTAGCGCTTCTCGCCGTCGGCGTAGTGCAGCAGCGCGATACGCGCGGTGCGGTTGGGGTCGTACTCGATGTGCGCGACCTTCGCCGGCACGCCGTCCTTGTCGTGACGACGGAAGTCGATCACTCGGTAGGCGCGCTTGTGTCCGCCACCCTGGTGGCGAACGGTCACACGACCGGTGTTGTTACGGCCGCCCTTGCTGTGCAGGGGGCGGACCAGCGACTTCTCCGGCGTGGACCGCGTGACCTCGACGAAGTCGGCGACGCTGGCGCCACGACGGCCCGGCGTAGTCGGCTTGTACTTGCGGATTCCCATTTCTCAGTCCTCGTCCGATATCGGACGATCCGGACCGCCCTTAGGCGGTCGGACCGCCGAAGATGTCGATACGGTCGCCCTCGGCGAGGGTCACGATCGCGCGCTTGCTGCCGGCACGCTGACCGAAGCCGGTCTTCGTGCGCTTGCGCTTGCCCTGGCGGTTGATCGTGTTGACCCCGGTGACCTTGACCGAGAAGACCGCCTGGACGGCCTGCTTGATCTGGGTCTTGTTGGCGTTCGGGTCGACGATGAACGTGTACTTGTTCTCGTCCAGGAGCGCGTAGCTCTTCTCCGACACGACCGGCTTCAGCAGAACGTCACGGGGGTCCGTGTACGACTTGCTCACCGGGGTGACGACGGTGTTCTTGCCCTCGGCGGCGTGGCGACGCGCCTTGGCGACGCGGGCGGCCTTGGCGGCCTTGGCGGCCTTCGAGGCAATGGCGGGGTGACGGATAGCCATCAGGCCTCGCTCCCTTCGGTGTCAGTGGCCTTCGGGCCGGACACGAAGGACTCGAAAGCGGCCTGGGTGAAGACCACGTCGTCGGAGACGATCACGTCGTACGTGTTCAGCTGGCCCGGCTCCAGGATGTGGACCTGGGGCAGGTTGCGGGCGGACAGCCACGCGGCCTCGTCGGCGCGCTCGACGACCAGGAGCAGGTTCTTGCGCTCCGAGATCTTGCCGAACAGCGTCTTGGCGGCCTTGGTGGAGGGGGTCTCGCCCTCGATCACGCCGGTGACGACGTGGATGCGGTTGTGGCGGGCCCGGTCGGTGAGGGCGTGGCGCAGGGCGGCAGCCTTCATCTTCTTCGGGGTCCGCTGCGAGTAGTCACGCGGCACGGGACCGTGCACGACGCCACCACCGGCGAACTGCGGCGCGCGGGTCGAGCCCTGACGGGCGCGGCCGGTGCCCTTCTGGCGGTACGGCTTCCTGCCACCACCACGGACCTCGGCACGGGTCTTGGTCTTGTGCGTGCCCTGGCGGGCAGCCGCGTTCTGCGCGACGACGACCTGGTGGATCAGCGGAATGCTGACCTTCTCGACGCCGAAGATCTCCGCGGGGAGTTCGACGCTACCGGCCTTCTCGCCGGCAGGCGAAAGGATGTCAACAGTGCTCATCGGTTACCTCAGGCCCCCTTGGCCGCGGTGCGGACCAGGACGAGGCCGCCGTTCGGACCGGGAACCGCGCCCTTGATGAGCAGCAGACCCTTCTCCGCGTCAACGGCGTGGACGGTCAGGTTCTGGGTGGTGACGCGCTCATTGCCCATGCGACCCGCCATGCGGACGCCCTTGAACACACGGCCCGGGGTGGCGCAGCCACCGATGGAACCGGGAGAGCGGTGCTTGCGCTGAACGCCGTGACCGGCGCCGAGGCCCTTGAAGTTGTGACGCTTCATGACACCGGCGAAGCCCTTGCCCTTGCTCTTGCCGGTGACATCCACCTTCACACCGGCCTCGAACACCTCAGCGGTGATCTCCTGGCCGAGGGTGTACTCGGAGGCATCCGACGTGCGGAGCTCGACGAGGTGACGACGCGGGGTGACGTCCGCCTTGGCAAAGTGGCCCTTGAGGGGCTTGTTCACCTTGCGCGGGTCGATCTCGCCGAAGGCGATCTGGACGGACTCGTAGCCGTCGACGTCGTTCGTGCGGACCTGGGTCACGACATTCGGCCCGGCCTTGACGACGGTCACGGGAACAACGCGGTTGTTCTCGTCCCAGACCTGCGTCATGCCGAGCTTCTCGCCCAGGATGCCCTTGATCTGCTTAGCCATTCTCAGATCACCGGCCTCAGAGCTTGATCTCGATGTCGACACCGGCCGGGAGGTCGAGTCGCATCAGAGAGTCAACGGTCTTGGGGGTCGGGTCGAGGATGTCGATCAGGCGCTTGTGCGTGCGCATCTCGAAGTGCTCGCGCGAGTCCTTGTACTTGTGCGGCGACTTGATGACGCAGTACACGTTCTTCTCAGTGGGCAGCGGCACCGGGCCCGCGACCGACGCACCAGTGCGGGTCACCGTCTCGACGATCTTCTTCGCCGAGGAGTCGATGACCTCGTGGTCGTAGGCCTTGAGCCGGATGCGGATCTTCTGTCCCGCCATGGCTACTTCGTAGTCCTGTCTCTTCTTACGCTCTGGAACCCGGTGTTCCAGCCCTCTTCTCCGACCCACGCGGTCGGGCGTGTCGCACCCCCGCTGACATGAATGTCCCTTGTTCGAACATCCCTGCTCGGGGATTGCGCACGGCCCTGCCGGAACCGTGGGACCGAGGGCGGATGGCCCACCGGGTGCCTGGCCGGTGCCGCGCCCACGCTTCCCGGAAGATTCCCGTACGTCCGCCCCAGCGCTGCCGTGAGGCAGTTAGGGCGACGAGTACTGTGGGACTCGCTTCCGGTCCTCCCGGCGGGAGGCGCGCAGCATCAACACTCGACCGAGCAACCCCGCTAGTCTGCCATACGGCACGGGGGCCTGGCCAATCGGGCCGGGAAGAATACCCCGGGAGTGGCATAGGTCAAACTGCGGACCGGCGTGTCCCGCCCCGGAGATCAGCTCCCGGAGACATAGGGCACAAGGGCGGACCACGCGGCACGGGTCAGCGCCAGCCGGGGACCCTCGGACTGCTTGGAGTCACGGACGTGCACAGCACTGGGGGTGACGGCCAGCTCCACACAGGAGTGGCCGTCGTTTCCGCTGCTGTAACTGCTCTTGAACCACGCCGGCTCGGAGGGGTCCCCGGCCGTGGGCTTGCGGATCATGTCTCCCCCAGCAGTTGCTCGATATAGGCCAGCGACTCCCGAGGCGAGAGCGCCTGAGCCCGGATGGTGCCATACCGCAGCTCAAGGATGCGCAGGTGTTTGGGATCGGAGGTCGGTCGGCCGTTGAACGCACCGTCCGAGCGCCCGACTGCCGTGCCGTCTGCGAACTTCAGCAGTTCGATCTTGCCGTCCATCCCGGAGTGTGTCTCGCAGTTCAGCGGCATCACCTGGAGAACGACGTTGTGCAGTCGCCCCGCTTCCGGGAGACGGTCGAGCTGCCGGCGCCGCACCATCCACCTCCCACCCCGGCTCGTCCGCCTCCCCGCGGAGCTGCCCCGCCTCGCCGTCCACCGACATACCGCGCCCCTCCGTAGTCCCGCCGCGTACCGCGACGCTCTGCCCGTGGCAACGAGCCCGACACCCCGGACAGCACTGGACAACCCGCCGACGGTCACCGCACGCAACCGCTCGATCACCCCTCACGGTAGGCGCATTCGGCCACGTTGAGTGAGGTGATCCGAAAATCCGCCGTGGGAACGCGAAGAGGCCCGTACGACCGGAGTCGTACGGGCCTCTTCAGGTCAGCGGGTGACCCTCAAGCAAGCGGTACTTACTTGACGATCTTGGTGACCTGGCCGGCGCCCACGGTGCGGCCACCCTCACGGATGGCGAACTTCAGGCCCTCTTCCATGGCGACGGGCTGGATGAGCTCCACCTTCATCTCGGTGTTGTCACCCGGCATGACCATCTCGGTGCCCTCGGGGAGGGTCACGACGCCGGTCACGTCCGTCGTACGGAAGTAGAACTGCGGACGGTAGTTGTTGAAGAACGGCGTGTGGCGGCCACCCTCGTCCTTGGAGAGGATGTAGGCCTGCGCCTCGAACTCGGTGTGCGGGGTGACCGAGCCCGGCTTGATGATGACCTGGCCGCGCTCGACGTCCTCGCGCTTGATGCCGCGGAGCAGCAGACCGACGTTCTCACCGGCCTGGCCCTCGTCGAGCAGCTTGCGGAACATCTCGATGCCGGTGACCGTGGTGGAGGTCTTCTCCGGCTTGATGCCGATGATGTCGACGGTCTCGTTGACCTTGAGGACACCACGCTCGATACGACCGGTGACGACCGTGCCACGACCGGTGATCGTGAAGACGTCCTCGATCGGCATCAGGAACGGCTTGTCGACGTCGCGCTCCGGCTGCGGGATCGACTCGTCGACGGCGGCCATCAGGTTGAGGACGGAGTCCACCCACTCCTTCTCGCCCTCGAGGGCCTTGAGAGCGGAGACCTTGACGACCGGAACGTCGTCGCCCGGGAACTCGTACTCGGTGAGGAGCTCACGGACCTCGAGCTCGACGAGCTCCAGGATCTCCTCGTCGTCCACCATGTCGGCCTTGTTCAGGGCGACGACGATGTACGGAACGCCGACCTGGCGGGCCAGGAGCACGTGCTCCTTGGTCTGCGGCATCGGGCCGTCGGTCGCGGCGACCACCAGGATCGCGCCGTCCATCTGGGCGGCACCGGTGATCATGTTCTTGATGTAGTCCGCGTGACCCGGGCAGTCGACGTGGGCGTAGTGACGCGACTCGGTCTGGTACTCGACGTGCGCGATGGAGATGGTGATACCGCGCTGGCGCTCCTCGGGCGCCTTGTCGATGTTGTCGAACGGGGTGGCCTCGTTCAGGTCCGGGTACGCGTCGTGCAGCACCTTGGTAATGGCGGCCGTGAGGGTCGTCTTACCGTGGTCGATGTGACCGATGGTGCCGATGTTGACGTGCGGCTTAGTCCGCTCGAACTTCGCCTTCGCCACTGGGGTCCTCCTGTGGAGTGGTTCTGTACGCCTTACTCATCGGCGCCAGGTGATCTTTGCTGGGGTGCCGCCCGCCGGGGCCCTTCACGGGGAAGAATCCCCGGCGGTCGGTGTCAAGCCTAAAGCGTGTAAACGGGGTGCGTTACTCGCCCTTGGCCTTCGCGATGATCTCCTCGGCGACGTTCCGCGGAACCTCGGCGTAGGAGTCGAACTGCATCGAGTAGCTCGCGCGACCCGACGTCTTGCTGCGGAGGTCGCCGACGTAGCCGAACATCTCCGACAGCGGAACCAGGCCCTTCACGACACGGGCGCCGGCACGCTCCTCCATGGCCTGGATCTGGCCACGGCGGGAGTTGATGTCACCGATGACCTCGCCCATGTAGTCCTCGGGCGTGGTGACCTCGACGGCCATCATCGGCTCGAGCAGCACGGGGCTGGCCTTGCGGGCGGCCTCCTTGAAGGCCTGGGAACCGGCGATCTTGAACGCCAGCTCGGAGGAGTCGACCTCGTGGTAGCCACCGTCGAGCAGGATGACACGCACGCCGGTCATCTCGTAACCGGCGAGGATGCCGAACTGCATGGCCTCCTGGGCACCGGCGTCGACCGAAGGGATGTACTCCTTCGGGATACGGCCACCGGTCACCTTGTTCACGAACTCGTACGAGGTGTCGCCGGCCTCGAGCGGCTCGATGCCGATCTGCACCTTGGCAAACTGGCCGGTACCACCAGTCTGCTTCTTGTGCGTGTAGTCGATGCGCTCGACGGCCTTGCGGATCGTCTCACGGTACGCGACCTGAGGCTTGCCGACGTTGGCCTCGACCTTGAACTCACGGCGCATACGGTCGACCAGCACCTCGAGGTGCAGCTCGCCCATGCCACCGATGATGGTCTGGCCGGTCTCCTGGTCCGAGTGGACCTGGAACGACGGGTCCTCCTCGGCCAGGCGCTGGATCGCGATGCCCAGCTTCTCCTGGTCGCCCTTCGACTTGGGCTCGATGGCGACCTGGATCACCGGCGCCGGGAAGTCCATGGACTCCAGGATCACCGGGGCCTTGTCGTCGCACAGCGTCTCGCCCGTCGTGGTCTGCTTCAGACCCATGACGGCGACGATGTCGCCGGCGCCCACCGACTCGATCTCCTCACGCTTGTTGGCGTGCATACGGTAGATCTTGCCGATGCGCTCCTTCTTGCCCTTGACGGAGTTCAGCACCGAAGAGCCGGACTCCAGGCGGCCCGAGTAGACCCGGACGAAGGTGAGCTTGCCGAGGTGCGGGTCGCTCATGATCTTGAACGCCAGGGCGGAGAGGGGCTCCTCGTCGGACGGCTTGCGCTTGACGACCTCCTCCGGGTCGTTGACGGCGTGGCCCTCGATGGCCTCGACGTCGAGCGGGGAGGGGAGGTAGCGCACGACCGCGTCGAGCAGGGGCTGAACGCCCTTGTTCTTGAACGCGGTGCCGCAGAACACCGGGGTGACGGTGGTGCCCGTGCCCTTGCCGGAGGCGATGGTGATACGACGGATCGCCGCGTACAGCTGCTCCACGGAGGGCTCCTCGCCCTCCAGGTACAGCTCCATCAGCTCCTCGTCGTTCTCCGCGACGGCCTCGAGCAGCTTGCCGCGCCACTCCTCGGCAGCCTCGGTGTGC
This sequence comes from Streptomyces sp. NPDC093261, assembly GCF_044753645.1. NCBI lineage: Bacteria > Bacillati > Actinomycetota > Actinomycetes > Kitasatosporales > Streptomycetaceae > Streptomyces > Streptomyces sp. NPDC093261. Next base: position 171,512 of record NZ_JBIVNO010000002.1, on the reverse strand, counting down.
GTGGCCGGGATGTCGACGGTGTCGTACATCTCGCCCTTGGTCGCCTCGGCCGACCAGACCAGGGCCTTCATCGTCACCAGGTCGATGACGCCCTTGAAGTCCGCCTCGGCACCGATCGGCAGCTGCATGACCAGCGGCTGCGCACCCAGGCGGTCGGAGATCATGTCGACGCAGCGGTGGAACTCGGCACCGGTGCGGTCGAGCTTGTTGACGAAGCAGATACGCGGAACGCCGTAGCGGTCCGCCTGACGCCACACCGTCTCGGACTGGGGCTCAACGCCGGCGACGCCGTCGAACACCGTCACGGCACCGTCGAGCACGCGCAGGGAGCGCTCCACCTCGACGGTGAAGTCGACGTGACCCGGGGTGTCGATGATGTTGATGGTGTGGTCGACGTCTTCCAGCGGCCAGTGACAGGTGGTGGCAGCAGAGGTGATCGTGATGCCACGCTCCTGCTCCTGCTCCATCCAGTCCATGGTGGCAGCGCCGTCGTGGACCTCACCGATCTTGTAAGACACACCGGTGTAGAACAGGATCCGCTCGGTGGTGGTCGTCTTGCCCGCGTCGATGTGGGCCATGATGCCGATGTTGCGCACCTTGGCCAGGTCAAGTGAAGTGGTAGCCATAAGGCTTCAGTCTTCTCTCGGTCTCGATGTGGGTAGCGACTACCAGCGGTAGTGCGCGAAGGCCTTGTTGGACTCGGCCATCTTGTGGGTGTCCTCGCGCTTCTTCACGGCCGCACCGAGGCCGTTGGAGGCGTCGAGAAGCTCGTTGAGGAGACGCTCGGTCATGGTCTTCTCGCGACGGGCGCGGGAGTAACCGACCAGCCAGCGCAGCGCCAGGGTGTTGGCACGGCCGGGCTTGACCTCGACCGGGACCTGGTAGGTGGCGCCACCGACACGGCGGGACTTGACCTCGAGGGTCGGCTTGATGTTCTCGAGAGCGCGCTTCAGCGTGATGACCGGGTCGTTGCCCGTCTTGTCACGCAGGCCCTCCATGGCACCGTAAACGATCCGCTCGGCAGTCGAGCGCTTGCCGTTCAGCAGCACCTTGTTGATCAGGGAGGTCACCAGAGGAGAACCGTAGACCGGGTCGATGATGACCGGGCGCTTCGGGGCGGGGCCCTTACGAGGCATTCTTACTTCTCCTTCTTGGCGCCGTAACGGCTGCGAGCCTGCTTGCGGTTCTTGACACCCTGGGTGTCGAGCGAGCCGCGGATGATCTTGTAGCGAACACCCGGCAGGTCCTTCACACGGCCGCCGCGCACGAGCACGATCGAGTGCTCCTGCAGGTTGTGTCCCTCACCCGGAATGTAAGCGGTGACCTCGATGCCGCTGGTCAGACGCACACGCGCGACCTTGCGGAGGGCCGAGTTCGGCTTCTTCGGGGTGGTCGTGAACACACGCGTGCAGACGCCGCGACGCTGAGGGGAACCCTCGAGTGCGGGCGTCTTGTTCTTCTCGACCTTGTCCTGCCGGCCCTTGCGGACCAGCTGCTGGATCGTAGGCACTACTTCTCCGGTTTCTGTGTGCCGATGGGTACAGCTAACCTGGAACGTCTCCGACCCACGCGGTCGGGTGTGTCGAATCCCGCAAACTCCCGCCGCGAGGCGGAAAGGGCGCAGATTACGGTGGCCGGTCTTGACTCCCCGTGCGGTTTGGAGGCACGCGCGAGAGCCAGGGCACACCCCAGGCACAAGGTCTGAGCGTACCTACCGTACGGACTTCGGTCAAAACAAATGGAGTCCCTCCCGACACGCCGATCTCTCCACCTCCCCACCCGGGATTCGTCCTACTTGTCCCGGGACCCCGCCCGGGACGGCGCGGGCCGGCGGGCGGCAGGTCGAAGGCCGCCCCGCGCCCTTCGGACACCCTTGGCCGAATCGCGCGCTTCCCCGCCCCGCGGTCTTGCGCTTTGAGTACGTTGATCCGTCCGCTCGGGCGCGAGAAATCGGGGGACAGGGGATGGCGACGACACCGAGGAGACCGGCGGCGTATCCACCGGACGACGGCGGCCTGGACGACCGGGTGCCCTTTCTGGCGCGCCTGGAGGCCGAGGACCGCTCGGCACTGCTGGGACTCGGCCGTGAGCTGACCTTCAGCCCGCGCATGGTGCTGGTGCACCAGCACGAGCCCTCGTCCCATGTCCTCTTCCTCGTGCACGGCTGGACGAAGGTCACCGCCTCCGCGGCCAACGGCTACGAGGCGCTGCTCGCGCTGCGCGGGCCCGGCGACATCGTGGGCGAGTCGGCCGCGCTGACCGGCCGGCCGCGGTCGGCGACGGTGACCGCGCTGGAGCCGGTGCGGGCGACGGCCGTGGAGCACGAGCGGTTCAAGGAGTTCCTGAACCACTCCCCCGACGTCTCCTTCGCCCTGCTGGGACTGACCGCGGACCGCACCCGCGCGGCCGACCGGCGCCGGCTGGAATTCGCGTCCATGAGCGTGCGGGAGCGCTTCGCGGTCCTGCTGCTGGACCTCGCCCGCACCCACGGCCGCCGCACCGCCGACGGCATCGAGCTGTCCGTGCCGCTGAGCAAGCAGGAGCTGGCCGGATCGGTGGGTGCCTCGCGGGAGATGGTGCAGCGGCTGCTGCGCGAACTGCGCGACAGGGAAGCCGTCGTGACGGGCCGCCGCACCCTGCTGATCCTGCGCCCCGATCTCCTGCGCCGTATCGCGGCCGCGGGGCCCGCACCGGGCATTCCCGCACCGCCGGGGGCACTGGAGGGCTGACGGGCTGACGGGGCCGGCTCCGTCACCGGAGGGGTGAAGGGCCTCGGCATCGGAGGGGTGGAGGGCCTCCGTCACCGGAGGGGTGGAGGGGCTCCGTCACCGGAGGGGTGAAGGGGCTCCGTCACCGGAGGGGTGAGGGGGCCGGCTTCGCCGCCGGAGGGGTGAAGGGGCTCCGTCACCGGAGGGGTGAGGGGGCCGGCTTCGCCGCCGGAGGGGCTGCGGCGGGTGGGATCGGGTTCCCCGTCGTCCCGTCCGACGCTCTGTGCACACGGTCACACTCGGAGTGCGTCATCCGCCCTCACCACTCGGGAAGCCGCCCGGCCAGTCTGCTGCCCTGCACGGCGTTCCCCCCTCGAGAGGCGACCATGACCGATCCCGTGAGCCGCACGATCCTGCTGCTGGACATCGAGAGGTTCAGCGACCGGGACGATGTGGAGCAGGCGTATCTGCGGCGCATGCTCTACGACATCACCGACCGCACGCTGGAAGGCGCCGGCATCGACGAGACCCGGCGGCTGAGGGCCGACCGCGGCGACTCGGTGATGGCGCTCATCGACGCGAACGCCCCGGTCACGGCGCTGCTGCGGGCCCTGCTCACGGATGTCCCGGCGCATCTTCGGACGGTCAACCGCATGGCCTCCCGCTCCGCGCAGATCCGGCTGCGCGGCGTCGTCGCCACCGGCTATGTCGCGGTGGACGAGCACGACGGCTGGGTCGGCTCCGACCTGAACCACGCCTGCCGGCTGCTGGACGCCCGGCTGCTGCGCGAGGCACTGCGCGAGCGGGCCGACGACTTCGCGCTGTGCGTCTCGGACGCCCTCTACACCGGCGTCGTACGCCACGACCACGTCGGCGTCCCGGCCGCCGACTTCCACCCGGTGACGGTGGAGAGCAAGAACGGCCCCCTCAAGGCGTGGCTCCACGGACCGGTACCCGGCGCCACGGTCACGGACGGCCCGGAAGACCACGGTGACACGGGGGCGGGGGAGGCGCCGGGCGGATCGGGGGGCCGCCCGGCGCCGCGGGTGCCCCCACACGGCACCCGGGCCCCCGAGGACCGCCCGGCGCCGGACGGATCAGGGGGAGCCCCGGCGCCGGGCGGATCAGGGGCAGCCCCGGCGCCGGGCCCTGTCGTCACCATCCAGGGCGGCACGTTCAGCGGCGGAGTGATCGGCGGTCCCCAGTACGGCGGCATCAGCGGCGGTCACTTCTCCGGCGATGTCGTCCTCGGCGAGCGCGGCGGTCGTGAGCGGGGCGAACGCGCATGAGCACCTCCGAGGCACAGCCTCCCCCGCATCCCGTACCCGAGCCCGGGAGCGCGGCGAAGGACCAGCTTCCGGGCGACCCGGGTTCCGCCCACGACACCGGGCACGGCGACGAGGGGGAATCCGAGGAGCGCGACCAGCCGCAGAACGCCTGGTCGGCCCGGCGTGACCTGGTCGACCACAGCCCGCGGTCCATGAACGTCGGCGCCCGGGCCCGCTTCAGCGGCGGGCTGCTCGGCGGCGACCAGCACGGCGGCATCAGCGGCGGCCACTTCTCCGGCGATGTCTTCCTGGGCGGCAAGACGGAGATCTACCATCTCGCGGCCCCCGGCCCCACCGCCGCCGCCTCCGCCTCCGGCGAGATCCCGGGGGCCACCCTCGAGGAACTGGCGAGCAGTTTCGTCGCCGACGAGAGGCTCCTGTCCCGGCTGCTTGCCCGGCTGCGCGACGACCGCGTCCTGGTGCTGTCCGGCGGCCGGTTCACCGGGCGGCGCACCGCCGCCCTCGTGCTGCTGCACCGCCTGGGCGCCCTCCCGGTGCGCACCCTGGTGTGCGACACCGGCCCGGGCGGCCTGGCCGATCTGGTCACCGGTGAGCACCAGGCCCGCGGTCATGTCCTGTGCGACCTCGCCCCGCGCCGCGACGACCCGCTGCGCTGGACCCATCTGCTGGCCGCCCGCGACCGTCTCGCCGAACGGGACGCCTATCTGGTCGTCACCCTCGACCCCGGCGCCGCGCTGGACGACGTGACCGCCGAGGAGTGGCGCGCGCCGGCCGCCGCCGAAGTCCTCTCCGCGCATCTGCGCGCCCGCACCGACGAGGAGACCGCCGCCAAGCTGCTCGATCTGCCGCAGGTGGCCGACTTCCTCGGGCGCAGCCACCAGCCGCGCGAGGCCGCCGCGTTCGCACGGTTGCTCGGCGGGTATGCCGCCGGGGAGGTCACCGAGGACGCGATCGGCCGGTTCTCCCTGGTCTCGCTGGAATCCCAGGTCCAGGAGTGGTTCGAGGAGGACGACACCTCCCTGCATCTGCGGGACAAGGCGTTCCTCGTCGCGCTGGCCGCCTTCGACGGCGGCCCGTACGCGCTGACCGCCGAACTCAGCGACCTGCTCTACCGCTTCCTCCAGGAGACCGAGAACCCGGCCCTCGTCCCCGAGGTCCCCGTCTTCGGCACGCACGTCGGCAAGCGGCTCCAACAGGCGCGTGCCGAGCGGTACTCGGAGGACGAGCACACCGAGTGGGGCCCGGTCACCCAGCAGAAGGCGAGGTTCCGCGACGAGCGGGCCTCCCTGGTGCTGCTGCGCGAGGTGTGGGGTGGGCATCCCTCCGCCCGCCCGGCCCTGATCCGCTGGCTGCGGCGGCTCGCCGACGATGGCCGCCCTCTGGTCCGCACCCGCGCCGCCGCCACCGTCGCGGTCCTCGCCCGCACCGATCTGCCGTCGGCGATGGCCCTGGTCATCGAGCCCTGGGGGACCTCCAAGCTGTTCCGGCACCGGCTCGTCGCGGTCAACTCCCTCACCCTCGCCCACCTCATCGACACACCCAACATCCCGCGCGTCCTCGACACCTGGTGCGCGGGCGACGACCCACGGCTGCGCTGGGTTGCCGTGCGGGCGTACGGGCTGATCGGTCCGGAGCGCCCGGAACAGGCCCTGGCGGCGCTGCGCGGCGCCGTACGGCGGCTGTACGAGGACGCGCCCGACGACATCGACGGCGCGCTGGCACAGGAGCTCGCGCAGGCGGTGGAGCTGCTGCTGCTGTCGTCGGCGAGCGAGACGGTCCTCGCCGAGCTGCGCACCCACCTGGACGACGACCGGGCCGTACGCGACCTCACGCTCGGCGGGTTCGTCGGCGCCTGCAAACGCACCGACAACGACGACGAGCGCTACGGAACTCCGCTGGTCCTCGGCTGGTACGCCCGCTCGGCGACCGAGGGCGGGCCGGCCGCGCAGGGCGTTCCGTATCTCTGGCGCGCCGCCCTGGCCGATCCGCGCACCACCCGGCACGCGCTGGAGGCGCTGCGCGGGTGGGTGCTGATCGCCGACCGGTCCACGGCGGTCGAGTGGGCGCTGGCCGCGCTGCTGCCCACGCTCGTCACCACGGCCGCCGAGCACCAGCGGCTGAGCCATCTGCTGCGGACCATGCCCGGCGAGGACGGCGATCCACCGCCGCAGGTCGCGTCCCGTCTGCTCACCACGCTGCCCACCCGTTGAGCCCCCGCGCACCGCACATCCGTCCGCCCGTCCGCCTGCGGTTCGCCCGCACATCCGTCCACCCGTCCGCCTGCGGTTCGCCCGCGCGTTCGTCCGCACGCCCATCGGTACGTCCCGAGGAGCCACACGCACCATGCCCACCTTCCACCGCCAGCCCGAGTGGCAGCAGTCGGCGGACCGGCACACGCAGCTGGTCGACCCGGTGCTCACCGTGCGTCAGCTGTCGCGCTTCGAGTTCAATCTGAGACAGCTCGTCCGCATCGACCACGCACTTGTCTTCTCCACCCCGAAGGGCTCCTACGAGGCGTATCTGCCGCCTCGGCGCCCAACGCGCGCCGAGGTCGCCGCCCACCGGTACACCGCCGTGTACGAGGTGGACATGGGCGTGCATCCCTGGACGGCCGAACTCGCGCTGCCCAGCGACAACGACGCCTTCGAGTTCACGGCCGAGGTCGACCTCTCCTGGCAGGTCCTGGACCCGGCCCGGTTCGTGGCGAGCGGTCACCGGGACGTGCCGGGGCTGGTCCTCGGTGAACTCCAGCAGGCCGCCCGGCCGGTGACCCGCCGCTTCACCATCACCGACAGCGCGGCGGCCGAGCGGGAGCTGCTGGAGGCGGTCACCGTGCTGGGGCCGCTCGGGGCGCCCGCGGGGCTCCAGGTCACCTGGACCCTGCGCATCAAGCGCGACAGGGCCAACATCGAGCACCAGCAGCGGTTGCAGGCCATCGACCACTCCGCCGCCGAACAGGTCCGCGCGAACCGGCGCGGCATGGACGTCGACGCCGAGGCGGACCGCCGCCTGCGGCAACAGGACGCCCTCCAGATCGAGCGGGCGATGGCCTACGGCACACAGCAGCAGGAACTGATGATCCAGCAGCAGCGGTGGCAGTACGAGCAGGCCCTGCTGCACAGCGGACAGCAGCATCAGCTCGCTCTGCAACAGGGGCAGCAGCAACTGGAGCTTCAGCAACTCGAGGCCCAGAAGATCGCCTTCTACCAGTGGCACCTCCAGCAGGGCGGCGTCCACGCCTGGGCACTTCATCTCGCCCAGCACCCGGAGGACTCACGGCTCGTCATGTCCAGCATGCGCGAGGACCAACTCCGCATGATCCAGGCGCAGATGGAACTGGTGCGGCAGCTTCTGAACGGTGACGCGGCGGAGGGCTACGAGCTGGAGGGGCCCAAGCAGCTGGCCCTGCGCACGGTCAACGACATCCTCACCCAGCGGCTCCCGGGCGTCCCCCAGACCCCGGCCCCGCTGCCCGAGGGGGCGGGACCGGCGGGACCGGCCCATCCCGGCTCGCCCGAGCCGCCGGCACACCCGCCGGCGCCCACCCCACCGGCGGGTCCGCCCGTGGGTCCGCCCGCCGGGGCGTGGACGGCGTCGGCCGCCGCGGCGGCGGCCTCGGCAGTCGTTTCGGGCGCGGGAGCCGGCCCGGGAGCGGCCTCGCCGGACGGCGCCGCGCCGGTCGAGGCCCCACCGGCCGCGGCGGCGCCTCGACCGGATGCCCTGCACGGGTTCCCGGGTGCCCAGCCGGGGACGCCCCCGGGCGGGCCAGCGTTCCCACCACCGGTGCCGACCGCCGCCCGGTTCCCACCGCCGACGCCGGGCACGCCGCCCTTCACTCCGCCGCAGCCGGGCATGCCGCCCTTCACCCCGCCGCAGCCGGGCATGCCGCCCTTCACCCCGCCGCTCCCGGGCGTGCCACAGCCGTGGCAGACGGCCGTACCGTACGGAGCCGGCGGGCCACCGCAGGATCCGCGGCACGGCGCGTACGGTCCCCAGACCCCGGCCTGGCAGCCCCCGCCCGGATACGGCACCACACCCGCCGTGCCCCCCGGGCCGGCCCCGGGCGGGGCCATGGTCCCGGGCGCCGACGAGGGTCCCGGGAACACCGCAGACCCCGAGGACGGCGAGGACACCGGAACGTCCACGGGACCCGAGGGGACCGGGAGCGGAACCGAAAGTGGCGGCCCATGACCGCCCCCGGTCCGGCGCCCGCCCCGCCCACCGGCAGCCCCACCGATCCCGTCGCGCGCGCCCAGCTCTGCGAACGGCTCCTGACCGAGCTGCGGGCCGAGATCGCCCGGGCCGACAGCAAGGCGTCGGTCCTGGTCGCCGCCCTCGGCATGACCGCCGGTGTCTTCAGCGGTCTGCTCGCCGGGCGGAGGTGGACCCCCGCCGCGCTGTCCGGACCGGGCACCGTGCTGTGGTGGGCCGGAGCCGTCTGCCTCGCCCTCTCGCTGTTCGCCCTGCTGCTCGCCGTCCTGCCCCGCTACCGCTCCGGGACCTGGGCGCCGGGCCTTCCCCTGTCCTACTTCGGTGACATCCAACAGGCCGTCAGGCAGGGCCACTTGGAGAGCGCGCTCGCCGACACCGAACGCCTTGCCACGCCCGGTCTGACCAGGGCGCTCACCGAGACGAGCCGGATCGCCGCACGCAAGCACCAGTGGATCCGGGCGGGCCTCGTCGCCTTCGGCGCCGGCACGGTCCTGCTGCCCGCCTCCCTGTTGATCGGCTGACCCGCCACACCGCAGTCGTCCCCACACCCGCACCTGAAGGAAGAACGAGCATGTCCCAACCACCGCAACCGGTCCCGCCGGAGTACCCCGGCTCACCGGCGCAGACCCCCGCGCAGCAGCCGATAGCGCCGCAGTACCCGCAGCAGCCTCCCGTCCATCCGCAGCCGGGCCCGGCCCCGCAGTACCCCCAGCCGGGCCCCGCCGCGCAGTACCCTCAGCCGGGCCCCGCCGCGCAGTACCCTCAGCCGGCACCCATGCCCCCGTACCCGGCCTCCACCCAGGCCCCACCCGGCCACCCGCAGTCGGCTCCTCCCCCGTACCCCTCATCAGCCCCGCCCCCCTACCCCCAGGCGGCCACACCGCCCCACCCTCCGCAGGCCGGCCCGACTCCCCCATCCACCGCACCACCCATGACACCGCCCCCGTCCCCCGACGACCCCGCGCACCCGCACCACATCAGCACCGACCACGGTCGCGTGCACCTGTCGAAGGACCAGCGCCGCACGGACGCCACCGCCGTCGGCAACCTACTGCTGCACCTGCCGAACTTCCTGTGCAGCCTCTTCGTGGTCGCCCTTGTCTCGGCCTTCTTCGGCAACCTCGCGTTCCTGGTGATCCTCGCCTGGCTCGCCAGCGGCGCACTCGTGTTCCATCGCCCCACCGAAAGCGCCCTCGCGCGCCGTCTGCTCCGTCTGCGCTACCCCACCCCACAAGAACGAGCCAAACTCGAACCGGTGTGGCGTACGGTCACGGCCCGCGCCGGTATCGAGGGCCGCGCCTATGAGCTGTGGGTGGAGGACAGCGATGACCTCAACGCGGTCGCCGCGGCCGGCCATATCGTCGGCGTCACCCGCTTCGCCATGAACCAGCTGCCCAACGGCGAGCTGGCCGCCGTACTGGCGCACGAGCTGGGCCACCACGTCGGCGGCCACGCGTGGTCCTCGCTGCTCGGCTACTGGTACGCGCTGCCCGGCCGGGTGGCCTGGCGTCTCCTCAAGGCGTTCTCCGGATTCGCGTTCAAGGTGTCGCGGGCGTTCGGCTGCTTCGGCGTCGCCTTCGTGGTGCTGTTCATGGGCGGCCTCGCGCTGGCGACGATCAGCACCCTCTACGGACTGCCGCTGCTGCTCCTGGGCATCCCCTACGCGCTCGCCGCCGTCGGCCGCCGCTCGGAGCTGCGCGCCGACGAGCACGCGGCCGCCCTCGGCTTCGCGCCGATGCTGGCCGCCGTGCTGGACAAGCTGCACCAGCAGGAGCAGCGGACGGCGGCCGAGCTGGCCGCGCACAACGGGGGCGTCCCCGTGGAGGAGGGCGCCCTGGCCAAGCTGCTCTCCTCGCACCCGGACTACCACACCCGGCTGCATCACCTTCAGCCCTACCTCCAGCCGGGCCGCTGAGCCCGGCCGCGGGCCGGTCCCCGGACACGCCGAAGGGCGGTCACCCCACAAGGTGACCGCCCCTCGGTTCAGGCTGCTCGCTTACTGGTTGTACGGACCGTAGTCGTAGTCCTCCAGCGGCACCGCCTGGCCGGAGCCGGCGCCGAACGGCGAGTAGTCGATGTCGTCGTAGCCGACGGCCGAGTACATCGCGGCCTTGGCCTCCTCGGTGGGCTCGACCCGGATGTTGCGGTAACGGGACAGACCCGTACCGGCCGGGATGAGCTTACCGATGATGACGTTCTCCTTGAGGCCGATCAGGGAGTCGGACTTGGCGTTGATCGCCGCGTCCGTGAGGACCCTGGTCGTCTCCTGGAAGGACGCCGCCGACAGCCAGGACTCGGTCGCCAGCGAGGCCTTGGTGATACCCATGAGCTGCGGACGACCGGAGGCCGGGTGACCGCCCTCCTGGACCACACGACGGTTCTCCTGCTCGAACTTCGAGCGCTCGACCAGCTCGCCGGGCAGCAGCTCGGCGTCGCCGGACTCGATGATCGTCACACGGCGGAGCATCTGCCGGATGATGATCTCGATGTGCTTGTCGTGGATCGACACACCCTGCGAGTTGTACACCTTCTGGACCTCGCCGACCAGGTGGACCTGGACGGCACGCTGGCCCAGGATGCGCAGCACGTCGTGCGGGTTGGTGGCACCCACGGTGAGCTTCTGGCCCACCTCGACGTGCTCGCCCTCGCTGACCAGGAGTCGGGCGCGCTTCGAGATCGGGTAGGCCGTCTCGTCGCTGCCGTCGTCCGGCGTGATGACGATCTTCTTGGTCTTCTCGGTCTCCTCGATCCGCACGCGGCCCTGGGCCTCGGAGATCGGGGCGACACCCTTCGGGGTACGGGCCTCGAAGAGCTCGACGACACGCGGCAGACCCTGGGTGATGTCGTCACCGGCCACACCACCGGTGTGGAAGGTACGCATCGTCAGCTGGGTACCGGGCTCACCGATGGACTGGGCGGCGATGATGCCGACCGCCTCACCGATGTCGACCAGCTTGCCGGTGGCGAGCGAGCGGCCGTAGCACATGGCGCAGGTGCCGACGGCGGACTCACAGGTCAGGACCGAGCGGGTCTTGACCTCCGAGATGCCACGGGCGACAAGCTCCTCGATGAGGACGTCACCCAGGTCGGTACCGGCCGGGGCCAGCACCTGACCGTCGACGACGATGTCCTCGGCGAGGCAGCGCGCGTACACGGACGTCTCGACGTTGTCCGCCTTGCGCAGCACGCCGTCCGCGCCGACCTCCGCGATGTGGAGCTTGAGGCCACGGTCGGTGCCGCAGTCCTCCTCGCGGATGATGACGTCCTGGGAGACGTCGACGAGACGACGGGTCAGGTAGCCCGAGTCGGCGGTACGCAGAGCGGTGTCCGCGAGACCCTTACGGGCACCGTGCGTGGAGATGAAGTACTCCAGCACGGACAGGCCCTCACGGAACGACGCCTTGATCGGACGCGGGATCGTCTCGTTCTTCGCGTTCGACACCAGACCACGCATACCGGCAATCTGACGCATCTGCATCATGTTGCCTCGTGCACCCGAGTTCACCATCATGAAGATCGGGTTGGTCTTCGGGAAGTTGTCGTTCATCGCCTCGGCGACCTCGTTGGTCGCCTTGGTCCAGATGTTGATCAGTTCCTGAGTGCGCTCGTCCTTGGTGATCAGACCGCGCTCGTACTGCTTCTGGACCTTCTCGTCCTGGGCCTCGTAACCCTTGACGATCTCCTTCTTCGCCTCGGGAACGACGACGTCGGAGATGGCGACGGTGACGCCGGAACGGGTCGCCCAGTAGAAGCCGGCCGCCTTCAGGTTGTCGAGCGTCGCCGCCACGATGACCTTCGGGTAGCGCTCGGCGAGGTCGTTGACGATCTCGGAGAGCTGCTTCTTGCCGACCTCGTAGTCGACGAACGGGTAGTCCTCGGGCAGCAGCTCGTTGAAGAGCGCACGGCCCAGCGTGGTCTTCAGACGGAAGCTGTCACCCTGCTGCCACTCCGGCTCGCCCTCCTCCTGGGCCGGCGGGGTCCAGCCGCGCGGCGGGATGGTGCCCACCGGGAAGCGGATGTCCACGCGCGACTGCAGCGAGAGCTCGCCGGCGTCGAACGCCATGATCGCCTCGGCCACGGACGCGAAGGAGCGGTCCTCGCCCTTCACGTTCCGCATCTCGCCGTCCGTGGTCAGGAAGAACAGACCGAGGACCATGTCCTGGGTCGGCATCGTGACCGGGCGGCCGTCGGCCGGCTTGAGGATGTTGTTCGAGGACAGCATCAGGATGCGGGCCTCGGCCTGCGCCTCCGCGGACAGCGGCAGGTGCACGGCCATCTGGTCACCGTCGAAGTCCGCGTTGAACGCGGTGCAGACGAGCGGGTGGATCTGGATGGCCTTGCCCTCGACCAGCTGCGGCTCGAAGGCCTGGATGCCGAGACGGTGCAGGGTGGGCGCACGGTTCAGCAGCACCGGGTGCTCGGCGATGACCTCTTCGAGGACGTCGTACACGACGGTGCGGCCGCGCTCCACCATGCGCTTGGCCGACTTGATGTTCTGCGCGTGGTTCAGGTCGACCAGGCGCTTCATCACGAACGGCTTGAACAGCTCCAGCGCCATCGCCTTCGGCAGACCGCACTGGTGCAGCTTCAGCTGCGGACCGACGACGATCACGGAACGCGCCGAGTAGTCGACACGCTTGCCGAGCAGGTTCTGACGGAAGCGACCCTGCTTGCCCTTCAGCATGTCGCTGAGGGACTTCAGCGGGCGGTTGCCGGGGCCCGTGACCGGGCGGCCGCGACGACCGTTGTCGAAGAGGGCGTCAACAGCCTCCTGAAGCATGCGCTTCTCGTTGTTGACGATGATCTCGGGCGCGCCGAGGTCGAGCAGCCTCTTCAGACGGTTGTTGCGGTTGATCACACGGCGGTACAGGTCGTTCAGGTCGGATGTCGCGAAGCGGCCACCGTCCAGCTGCACCATCGGACGCAGGTCCGGCGGGATAACCGGGACGCAGTCCAGGACCATGCCCTTGGGGCTATTGGAGGTCTGCAGGAACGCGGAGACGACCTTCAGCCGCTTCAGGGCACGGGTCTTCTTCTGGCCCTTGCCGGTGCGGATGATCTCCCGGAGCTTCTCGGCCTCCTCCTCGAGGTCGAAGGACTCCAGGCGCTTCTGCAGCGCCGCGGCACCCATCGAGCCGTCGAAGTACGTGCCGAAGCGGTCACGCAGCTCGCGGTAGAGCAGCTCGTCGCCCTCGAGGTCCTGGACCTTGAGGTTCTTGAACCGGGTCCACACCTCGTCGAGGCGGTCGATCTCGCGCTGCGCACGGTCGCGCAGCTGCTTCATCTCGCGCTCGGCACCCTCGCGCACCTTGCGGCGCACATCGGCCTTGGCGCCCTCGGCCTCCAGCTCGGCCAGGTCGGCCTCGAGCTTCTTGGCGCGGGCCTCCAGGTCGGCGTCGCGACGGTTCTCGATCTGCTGCCGCTCGACGGAGACGTGCGCCTCCAGGGAGGGCAGGTCACGCGTACGGCGCTCCTCGTCGACGTACGTGATCATGTACGCCGCGAAGTAGATGACCTTCTCCAGGTCCTTCGGGGCGAGGTCGAGCAGGTAGCCCAGCCGCGACGGAACGCCCTTGAAGTACCAGATGTGCGTGACCGGGGCGGCCAGCTCGATGTGGCCCATCCGCTCACGGCGCACCTTCGCGCGCGTGACCTCGACGCCACAGCGCTCGCAGATGATGCCCTTGAAGCGGACGCGCTTGTACTTGCCGCAGTAGCACTCCCAGTCCCGGGTGGGGCCGAAGATCTTCTCGCAGAAGAGGCCGTCCTTCTCGGGCTTGAGGGTGCGGTAGTTGATGGTCTCGGGCTTCTTGACCTCGCCGTGGCTCCACTGACGGATGTCGTCAGCGGTGGCCAGGCCGATCCGGAGCTCGTCGAAGAAGTTGACGTCGAGCACTATGCGTCAATCCCTCTCAGGGTCGTAAGTCTTTCGGTCTGTACGGGGGTCCCGGGGTCGGCGGGCCTTGGAGTCAGGCCCGCCGGACTCCCGTCAGACCTCTTCGACGCTGCTCGGCTCGCGCCGGGACAGGTCGATGCCGAGCTCCTCCGCAGCGCGGAAGACGTCCTCGTCGGTGTCGCGCATCTCGATGGACATACCGTCGCTGGACAGCACCTCCACGTTGAGGCACAGGGACTGCATCTCCTTGATGAGCACCTTGAAGGACTCGGGGATGCCGGGCTCGGGGATGTTCTCGCCCTTGACGATGGCCTCGTAGACCTTCACGCGGCCGGTGACGTCGTCGGACTTGATGGTCAGCAGCTCCTGGAGGGCGTACGCGGCGCCGTAGGCCTCGAGGGCCCACACCTCCATCTCGCCGAACCGCTGGCCACCGAACTGGGCCTTACCACCCAGCGGCTGCTGGGTGATCATCGAGTACGGACCGGTCGAGCGCGCGTGCAGCTTGTCGTCGACCAGGTGGTGCAGCTTGAGGATGTACATGTAGCCGATGGAGATCGGGTCCGGGAACGGCTCACCCGAGCGGCCGTCGAACAGCCGCGCCTTACCGGTCGGCTGCACCAGGCGGTCACCGTCGCGGTTCGGGATGGTGTGCTGGAGCAGACCCGCCAGCTCGTCCTCACGGGCACCGTCGAACACCGGGGTGGCGACGTTGGTGCGCGGGGCGACCTGGTCGGCGCCGATGGCCTGCAGGCGCTGGGCCCAGTCGTCGGCCAGCCCGGAGACGTCCCAGCCGCGGCTGGCGAGCCAGCCGAGGTGGATCTCCAGGACCTGTCCCGGGTTCATTCGGGACGGGACACCGAGCGGGTTGAGGATGATGTCGACCGGGGTGCCGTCCTCCAGGAACGGCATGTCCTCGATCGGCAGGATCTTGGAGATGACACCCTTGTTGCCGTGGCGGCCGGCGAGCTTGTCACCGTCGGTGATCTTGCGCTTCTGCGCCACGTAGACGCGGACCAGCTGGTTCACGCCCGGCGGCAGCTCGTCGCCCTCCTCGCGGTCGAAGACGCGCACACCGATGACCTTGCCGGTCTCACCGTGCGGCACCTTCAGCGAGGTGTCACGGACCTCACGGGCCTTCTCACCGAAGATCGCGCGCAGCAGACGCTCCTCGGGGGTCAGCTCGGTCTCACCCTTCGGGGTGACCTTGCCGACGAGGATGTCACCGGCGATGACCTCGGCACCGATGCGGATGATGCCGCGCTCGTCCAGGTCGGCGAGGACCTCCTCGGAGACGTTCGGGATGTCCCGGGTGATCTCCTCGGGGCCGAGCTTGGTGTCACGGGCGTCGACCTCGTGCTCCTCGATGTGGATCGAGGAGAGGACGTCGTCCTGCACGAGGCGCTGCGACAGGATGATCGCGTCCTCGTAGTTGTGACCCTCCCACGGCATGAACGCCACGAGCAGGTTCTTGCCGAGGGCCATCTCGCCGTTCTGGGTGGCCGGGCCGTCGGCGAGGACCTGGCCCTCGATGACGCGGTCGCCCTCGTTGACGATGACCTTCTGGTTGACCGAGGTGCCCTGGTTGGAGCGGGCGAACTTGGCCAGGCGGTACGTGATGTACGTGCCGTCGTCGTTGGCGGTGGTGATGTAGTCCGCGGAGACCTCCTGGACCACACCGGCCTTCTCGGCCTTGACGACGTCGCCGGCGTCGACGGCGGAGCGGTACTCCATGCCGGTGCCGACGAGCGGGGCCTCCGACTTAATCAGCGGAACGGCCTGGCGCATCATGTTCGCGCCCATGAGGGCACGGTTGGCGTCGTCGTGCTCGAGGAAGGGGATCATGGCGGTCGCGACCGACACCATCTGGCGCGGCGAGACGTCCATGTAGTCCACGTCCTCGGGGCCGACGTAGTCGACCTCGCCGCCACGGCGGCGGACCAGGACACGGTTCTCGGCGAACCGCAGCTCGTCGGTCAGCGGCGCGTTGGCCTGGGCGATGACGAAGCGGTCCTCCTCGTCGGCGGTCAGGTAGTCGACCTCGTCGGTGACCTGGCCGTCGATGACCTTGCGGTACGGGGTCTCGACGAAGCCGAACGCGTTGACCCGGCCGTAGGAGGCGAGCGAACCGATCAGACCGATGTTCGGGCCTTCAGGGGTCTCGATCGGGCACATACGGCCGTAGTGCGAGGGGTGCACGTCACGGACCTCGAAGCCGGCCCGCTCACGGGACAGACCACCCGGGCCGAGCGCGGACAGACGACGCTTGTGCGTCAGCCCGGACAGCGGGTTGTTCTGGTCCATGAACTGCGACAGCTGGCTGGTGCCGAAGAACTCCTTGATGGAGGCGACGACCGGCCGGATGTTGATCAGGGTCTGCGGCGTGATCGCCTCGACGTCCTGCGTGGTCATGCGCTCGCGCACGACGCGCTCCATGCGGGCCAGACCCGTACGGACCTGGTTCTGGATGAGCTCGCCGACACTGCGCAGGCGGCGGTTGCCGAAGTGGTCGATGTCATCGGTCTCGACGACGATCGTCTGACCGCTGTCGCCGACCGTCTCGGTCTCGCCCGCGTGCAGCTTCACCAGGTACTTGATCGTCGAGATGACGTCCTCGACGGTCAGGACACCCGCGTCGAGCGGAGCGTCCGCACCCAGCTTCTTGTTGACCTTGTAGCGGCCGACCTTGGCGAGGTCGTAGCGCTTCGGGTTGAAGTAGAGGTTCTCCAGGAGCGTCTGCGCGGCCTCACGCGTGGGGGGCTCGCCCGGACGCAGCTTGCGGTAGATGTCGAGCAGCGCGTCGTCCTGGCCCTGGGTGTGGTCCTTCTCCAGGGTGGCGCGCATGGACTCGTACTCGCCGAACTCCTCGAGGATCTGCTCGGTGGTCCAGCCGAGCGCCTTCAGGAGGACGGTCACGGACTGCTTGCGCTTGCGGTCGATGCGTACACCGACCATGTCGCGCTTGTCGATCTCCATCTCGAGCCAGGCACCCCGGGACGGGATGATCTTGGCGGAGAAGATGTCCTTGTCGGACGTCTTGTCGATGGTGGAGTCGAAGTAGACACCCGGCGAACGGACCAGCTGCGACACGACGACACGCTCGGTGCCGTTGATGACGAAGGTGCCCTTGTTCGTCATCAACGGGAAGTCGCCCATGAAGACGGTCTGGGACTTGATCTCGCCGGTCTCGTTGTTGGTGAACTCGGCCGTGACGAAGAGGGGCGCGGCGTAGGTGAAGTCGCGCTCCTTGCACTCGTCGATCGAGTTCTTCGGCGGCTCGAAGCGGTGGTCGCGGAACGTCAGCGACATCGACCCGGAGAAGTCCTCGATCGGGGAGATCTCCTCGAAGATCTCCTCGAGGCCGGACTTGGTGGGGACGTCCTGACCGGACTCCAGAGCCTCCTCGACGCGAGCCTTCCACGCGTCGTTGCCGAGCAGCCAGTCGAAGCTCTCGGTTTGCAGCGCGAGAAGGTTCGGAACCTCGAGGGGCTCCTTGATCTTTGCAAAGGAGATGCGCAGCGGGGCGGTGCTGGCGCCGTTGTTCGTATTCGCGGTCGAGGCAGTGCGCGAGGCGGCCAAGAGGGGGTCCTTCCGAGGGCTCGGACTCACTACGCGCGTACCGGTCCCCACCGGCACAGAGATGGAAAGCCTCAGGTCAGAGACTCTTATCGTCGGTGCTCAAGCGGGGGGCATGCTCCTGGTGACGGGCAGGAGGCAGCTAACAGGCAGCGCAAAGGGTCAGTGTAGCCACTCGGCACACTGATGTCCAGTGCGGGTTTGCAGGCCCACAACGGAAGCCCTCGTTGTCCCTCAACAGCTGCGGCAAGCCACGCCCTCGATGCACATCGATACTGCCCTCTTCGTCGTCGATCCATGCCTCGGATCCGGATCGTTGTGACGACGCGTCCTGAGAATTGCGCGCTGCGTGCAGTTCGTCAAGGCCCCCCATGGCCGAACCGGGTGCTGCCATCGTCACTTGCAACGGTCACCGGGACCCTCGGGAGGCACGACGAAGATCACCATACTCCCCGCGGCGACAGGTGCAAGGCAGCCGCCACCAACCCCACCGGAACGCCGAAGGACGACCACCCGGATGGATGATCGCCCTTCGGTGCGTTCGCGTTACAGCCCTACGAGTGAGCCGTGACCGGAATCCCGAAGGGGCCCGCTGCGGCGTTCGAGTGAACCGGGACCGGCACACGCGGAAGGGCCGCACGGGGCGAAGCCCCGTGCGGCCCGGTGAGCCCTGTACGGGCCCGTGAGTCCGTGCGGACCCGAGGAGGTGTTACTTGACCTCGACGGAGGCGCCGGCGCCCTTGAGGGCCTCGGCAGCCTTGTCCGCGGCCTCCTTGTTGACCTTCTCCAGAACCGGCTTCGGCGCACCGTCGACCAGGTCCTTGGCCTCCTTCAGGCCCAGGGAGGTCAGCTCGCGCACGACCTTGATGACCTGGATCTTCTTGTCGCCGGCGCCGGTGAGGACGACGTCGAACTCGTCCTTCTCCTCAGCGGCCTCGGCAGCCGGGGCACCCGGGACACCGGCGGCGGCGACGGCGACCGGAGCGGCGGCGGTGACGTCGAACTTCTCCTCGAAGGCCTTCACGAACTCGGAGAGCTCGATGAGGGTCATCTCCTCGAACTGCGCGAGCAGGTCTTCCTGGCTGAGCTTCGCCATGATGGGCGATCCTTCCAATAAGTCGGCTGGTGCCGGATGTACATGTATGGCGGGCGTACGTTCGGCCCGCTACGACCGTCGCCTCAGGCGGCGGTCAGTGCGCGAGCCGAATTACTCGGCACCGCCCTGCTCGGCCTGCTTGGCGCGAAGAGCGTCCACGGTGCGGACGAGCTTCGACGGGAGCGCCTGGAAGAGCGCGGCAGCCTGGGACTGCTTGCCCTTCATGGCACCCGCCAGCTTGCTGAGCAGAACCTCGCGGGACTCAAGGTCCGCAAGCTTCTTGATCTCGTCGGCGGACAGCGCCTTGCCTTCAAGGACACCGCCCTTGATGACGAGGTTCGGGTTGTCCTTGGCGAAGTCACGAAGACCCTTCGCCGACTCCACCGGGTCACCGGTGACGAAGGCAACCGCCGTCGGACCGTTGAACAGGTCGTCGAGCGTCGTGATCCCGGCCTCGTTGGCCGCAATCTTGGTCAGCGTGTTCTTCACCACGGCGTACTGGGCGTTCTCACCGAGCGAACGACGCAGCGTCTTGAGCTGCGCCACGGTGAGACCCCGGTACTCGGTCAGCACGGCGGCGTTCGAGCTGCGGAACTGCTCCGCGAGCTCGGCTACCGCGGCAGCCTTGTCGGGCCTTGCCATAGAGCGTCGGCCTCCTTCCGGGTGATGAGGACCGCTCGGAAGGGGCTGGGCTAAAACGAAACGCCCCGGCGCAGGCGCACGGGGCGGACTCGACCGGTCGCACACGCGGTCTACGCGCACACTCCGGGAGTTCTTCCACAGTCACCTACGCGGGTCGTCCGCAGTTCAGCGGATCCTTCGGCCACCGCACTCTCAACCGAGCGCACGGCAACGACCAGCGGTCTTTGGCTTCCGTAGGAGACTACGGGAACGGATCGCCGTCAGGCAAATCCGTTCCCGGCGTCGGCCGGGCTCAGCGCCGTGGAGCTGAGCCCGCCCGGGCTCAGCTCTGCTGCTGGGCGCTCTTCATCATCTCGGCGAGGTCGGCCGTGTCCTTGGCGGCCGGGGCCGTGACCGTCACCGGCTTGTTGTAGTCGAGGAAGGTGATGGTCATGTCCAGCGGACCCTTGGTGGCGTCACCGCGCATACGGAACTGCTTGGTGTGGTCGCTGCCGTCGATCCACATGTCCATGGCCATCTTGTCGGCGCCCATCTTGGCGTACTGGTCGAGGCCCTTCTCGCGCTGCTCGCGGGTGGCCTTGTCCAGCTTCTGGGTCTTGAGCCAGGCACGCATCTGCGCGACGGTGATGTCGCCCTTGTAGTGCGTCGTCTTCACGCCCTCGACGGTCTCGGTGCCGACCTTCGTCACATGCTTGGAGCCGCTCAGGAACGTGGAGTCCTGGGCCGGGTTCTGGTTCGCCTGGCCGGCCCCCATCTGGTCGATGTTCTTCTGCATGTCCGCACCCAGCGCACCCAGATCGAACTTGATCCAGTGCTTGCCGCCCATCTCCTTGGCGGCCTCGGCACCCCCGCCGATGTACATCGCCTTGTCGACGAACCGGACCTCGACCGGCCCTTCGGTCTTCTGCTCCGACGACGTCATCTCCATGCTCATGGCCAGCGGCTTCATCGCCATCCGGGCCTCGGCCTTGATCTGGCCCGCGCCCGGTATGGTGCCGGTCATCCGGTAGTGCAGGGACGTGATGCGCTCGGTGTTCTTCGCGGCCTTGGCGACGGCCGCGGCGGGCGACATCTGCGGCGACTCCTCCGCGTTGCCCTTCGAACAGGCGACCGCTCCGCTCCCCAGGACCAGGGCCGCGAGCACCGCAGCCGCCGCCTTGCGCTCCGCCCGGTTCCGCACAGCAAAGGTCATGATTCCCCCCAGAGAACACATGGTTGATCCATAACAAGACCGCGAGCCTATACCCAAGGACTGACAAAGGCGCGTCGATTCCCGGTGGCAGGCGGTGAACGGGGATGTGCTACGAGCCCCGGGTGCTCAGCAGTTCCCTGAAGTCGGCGGTGTCCGCCGCCGGGGGCCGGCCGGCCGAGACCTTCACTCCGTAGTCGCGGTAGTACGCCGTGGCGGACATCCGGCCGCTGATCAGCTCGCCCCTTTCGACCTTCTTGACCAGCAGGCCGCGGTCGTCGACCCAGATGTCGACGCTCTCCCGGGTGACCCCGGCCTGCTCCAGCCGCTCCCTCAGGCCGGCGGCGTCCGCTCCGCCGAGGGCCGCCGGGGTGATCGTGCCCGCGTAGTGCGTGGTACGCCGGCCGCGCACCGTCTCCTCGCCCACCCTGCGCACATCCCCGCAGGCGCGCAGCAGCCGGACCGGCTGGAGCGGCGCGGTGTCGCGGAGCTGGTCCGTGAGATACGCCCCCGAGCCGCCGGGCAGGGCCGCCAGGTCGCCGTAGCCGTAGCGGATCCAGTGCCGGCCCTGAAGGCGGCGGGCGAACGTGTCGCCGACCTTGGCGTAATAGGCGTCGGGCAGCAGCCGCGCCTCCAAGGAGGTGCTGCTGAGGGCGCGCATGGTGGCGGCGAGCTGTCCACCGGTGTAGGTGATGCGGAGCGTGCCGACCGGGTCGCCGGACCAGCCGAGCGCCCCGTCGGTCCTCAGGGAGAGCATCCCGCCCATGGCGGTCGCGGACTCGATCCGGGCGGAACCGGCCCGCACGGTGGCCTGCTCCACGCCGCGCAGCGCGGCGGCCGCCTGGGGGTCGGCCCGTCCGGCCGCGCTGCCGGAGGGCGCCGCTGGGCCCTTGTGGGAGCCGGTGCCGCCGGAGAGGCTGCACCCCGCCACGGCGGACAGCGCGGCGGCCACCGCGACCGGCAGGATCACTCGCCTGACGATCCTGTCCCTCATCCGTTCCCCCTCGCGCGCTCCGTGATCTTCACGCTAACTCCGACCGGGGGGAAACGGCACGCCCCTCCCGCGAAACGGCATGTGCCGCTCGCCGGGCCCGCCGGGGCGAGGGCACAAAAACACCGGGCCCCGCACCTGCGAAGGTGCGAGGCCCGGCGTCAGCTACGCGTGCCCGCTGCTGCCGTCGGGATCAGACGGCGGCCGGGTCCTCCTCGACGAGGAGGTTGCGGGTGCGGTTCGGGTCGACCGGAACGCCGGGGCCCATCGTGGTGGTGATGGCGGCCTTCTTGATGTAGCGACCCTTGGCGGCGGACGGCTTCAGACGGAGGATCTCCTCCAGCGCCGCGCCGTAGTTCTCCACCAGCTTGGCGTCGTCGAAGGACGTCTTGCCGATGATGAAGTGCAGGTTCGAGTGCTTGTCGACGCGGAACTCGATCTTGCCGCCCTTGATCTCGGTGACGGCCTTCGCCACGTCCGGGGTCACGGTGCCGGTCTTGGGGTTCGGCATCAGACCACGGGGACCGAGCACGCGGCCGAGGCGGCCGACCTTGCCCATGAGGTCCGGGGTGGCGACAACGGCGTCGAAGTCCAGACGGCCCTTCGACACCTCGTCGATCAGCTCGTCGGCGCCGACGATGTCGGCGCCCGCGGCACGAGCGGCCTCGGCACGGTCACCGGTCGCGAAGACCAGGACCCGGGCGGTCTTACCGGTGCCGTGCGGGAGGTTCACGGTGCCACGGACCATCTGGTCGGCCTTGCGCGGGTCGACACCCAGACGGAAGGCGACCTCGACGGTGCCGTCGAACTTGGTCGTGGAGGTCTCCTTGGCGAGACGGACGGCCTCGAGCGGGGCGTACAGCTTCTCCCGGTCGACCTTGGCGTCCGCAGCGCGGAGAGCCTTGCTGCGCTTGCTCACAACTGCTCCTGTGTGTTCTGAAAGGAGTCGTGGTACGGGCCGAGCAGGCCCTGCCACGTGCGGCTTTCTACGGCCGCATGATCTACGAAGGTGGGGTTCAGCCCTCGACCGTGACGCCCATGGAACGCGCGGTACCGGCGATGATCTTCGCGGCGGCGTCCAGGTCGTTGGCATTGAGGTCGGGCAGCTTGGTCTGGGCGATCTCGCGGACCTGCGCCTGGGTGAGCTTGGCGACCTTGGTCTTGTGCGGCTCGCCGGAGCCCTTCTCGATGCCCGCGGCCTTGAGGATCATCTTGGCGGCCGGCGGAGTCTTGGTGATGAAGGTGAAGGAGCGGTCCTCGTAGACCGTGATCTCCACCGGGATGACCCAACCGCGCTGCGACTCGGTCGCGGCGTTGTAGGCCTTGCAGAACTCCATGATGTTGACGCCGTGCTGACCCAGCGCCGGACCGACCGGCGGGGCCGGGTTGGCGGCGCCGGCCTGGATCTGGAGCTTGATGAGCCCCGTGACCTTCTTCTTCTTGGGAGGCATTGCTCTCTCCGGGTCCTTAGTGAGAGTTTTCGCCATCCAATCCGGATCATCCGGATGGAGGCATACCGCACAACGATAACGGGTACCGTTGCGGGGCCAAAAACCGAGCAGGTCAGACCGGCTTTCGCAGCCTGCCTGACCTGATCGGAAGCGGTCGTGCCAGAAGGGTTAGTTCTTCTGGATCTGGTCGAAGCTCAGCTCGACCGGCGTCTCGCGGCCGAAGATCTCCACCAGGCCCTTGACCTTCTTGGAGTCGGCGTTGATCTCGTTGATGGTCGCCTGGAGCGTGGCGAACGGGCCGTCGGTGACGGTGACCGAGTCGCCGACCTCGAAGTCCAGCACCTGGACCTCGACCTTGCGCTGCGGAGCCGGCTTGCCCTCGGCCTCGGCGGCCTCGCGGGCAGCCTTCTCCTCGGCCTCCGGGGCGAGCATCTTGACGATCTCGTCCAGGGTCAGCGGGTACGGGTCGTAGGCGTTGCCCACGAAGCCGGTGACGCCGGGCGTGTTGCGGACGACGCCCCAGGACTCGTTCGTCAGGTCCATGCGCACCAGGACATAGCCCGGGAGCTTGTTCTGACGGATGGTCTTGCGGTCGCCGTTCTTGATCTGGACGACCTCTTCCTGCGGCACCTCGGCCTGGAAGATGTAGTCCTCGACGTTCAGCGACACGGCACGCTGCTCGAGGTTGGTCTTCACGCGGTTCTCGTAGCCGGCGTACGTGTGGATCACGTACCACTCGCCGGGCAGCGAGCGCAGTTCCTCGCGGAGAGCCTCGACAGGGTCGACCGGAGCGGCCTCCTCCTCGGCGGCGGCCTCGTCCTGGCCGGCGACCTCGTCCTCGTCCACGACGCGGACGGCGGCCTTCTCGGCCGGCTCACCCGCCTCGGCTTCGGCAGCCTCGAACTCGTCCTGCTCGTCCGCGCCCTCGACGATGTCGAGCTCGTCATCCACGGACTCGTCCGGCTCGATGGCGTCGTTCAGGTTCGGGTCAGACACGGTGGCTGCTTCTTCCTGGATACATAGGGGTGGAACACGCGAAAGGGACGCCGGGCACCTCGGCGTCCTTCGCTCTCGGCTCAGCCGAAGACGTACTTGGCGGCGTGGTTGAGCCCATAGTCAATCAGAGTCACCAGGGCGATCATGATCGCGACGAAGAAGATCACCACGGTGGTGTACGACGTCAGCTGGTGCCTCGTCGGCCAGACGACCTTGCGAAGCTCCGCGATGATCTGGCGGTAGAAGAGGGCAAGGCGCTTCAGCGGGCCCTTCTTGGCTCGCTTGCCACCCTTGCGGGTCTTCTTCGGCTCCTGCAGTTCGTCCTGGGCGTCAGGCATGTCGATGGAGCCCACGGCGTCCGTCACTCGTCCTCACCTGATTCCCGGGTCGTGGCCGTGCCGCGCCCGGTGGAGCCGCACGGCGAGTGCAATACGTACGTACTGTGCGCACACTTCCTGGTCGGGGAGTGTGTAGCAGGGCCGGAGGGACTTGAACCCCCAACCGCTGGTTTTGGAGACCAGTGCTCTACCAATTGAGCTACGACCCTTCGGTTGTACCCCAACGTACCGCATCCGGCCGGGTGCTCGGTGTGCACCGACGCGATCGCCGCCGCTGGAGGCCAACGAGGTGAGAGTGTACGTGGTCCGGGGCCGGGCGTCGAACAGAAAGTGCCCGTACGGGCTTTGTCAGCCGGAGATCGGCCAGGCCACCCCGCCGGATCCGGACTGATGTCCGGTCGCCGGCCCCGCTCAGGTTCAGTCTGTGAAACCCCGGTGCCGTCGGCGTTTCCGGTCTGAAACGATGGGTTCCATGAGCGCTGCAACCCCTCCCACCGAGCGTCGGGTCTCCGCCCGGATCGGCGCGATCTCCGAGTCCGCCACCCTCGCCGTGGACGCCAAGGCCAAGGCCCTCAAGGCCGCCGGGCGCCCAGTGATCGGCTTCGGCGCCGGAGAGCCCGACTTCCCGACGCCGGACTACATCGTCGAGGCGGCCGTCGAGGCCTGCAAGAACCCGAAGTACCACCGCTACACACCCGCCGGTGGCCTGCCCGAGCTGAAGGCCGCGATCGCCGCGAAGACGCTGCGTGACTCCGGCTACGAGGTCGACGCCTCCCAGGTGCTGGTCACCAACGGCGGCAAGCAGGCCATCTACGAGGCATTCGCCGCGATTCTCGACCCGGGCGACGAGGTGATCGTCCCGGCGCCGTACTGGACGACGTACCCGGAGTCGATCCGGCTGGCCGGTGGTGTCCCGGTGGAGGTCGTGGCGGACGAGACGACCGGCTACCGCGTCTCCGTCGAGCAGCTGGAGGCGGCCCGCACGGAGAAGACGAAGGTCGTCCTCTTCGTCTCCCCCTCCAACCCGACCGGCGCGGTGTACTCCGAGGCCGAGACCGAGGCCATCGGCCGCTGGGCCGTGGAGCACGGCCTGTGGGTGCTGACCGACGAGATCTACGAGCACCTGGTCTACGGCGACGCGACCTCCGTGTCCCTGCCCGCCGTCCTCCCCGAGCTGCGCGACAAGTGCATCGTGGTCAACGGCGTCGCCAAGACGTACGCGATGACGGGCTGGCGCGTGGGCTGGGTCATCGGCCCCAAGGACGTGGTGAAGGCGGCGACGAACCTTCAGTCGCACGCCACGTCCAATGTGTCGAACGTCGCACAGGTGGCGGCCCTGGCGGCCGTGTCGGGCGACCTTGAGGCGGTCGCGAAGATGCGCGAGGCCTTCGACCGGCGCCGCAAGACCATCGTGCGGATGCTGAACGAGATCGACGGCGTGGTCTGCCCCGAGCCGGAGGGCGCGTTCTACGCGTACCCGTCGGTGAAGGCGCTGATCGGCAAGGAGATCCGCGGCAGGCGCCCGCAGAACAGCGTGGAGCTGGCCGCGCTGATCCTGGAGGAGGCCGAGGTCGCGGTCGTCCCGGGCGAGGCTTTCGGCACCCCCGGCTATCTGCGGCTGTCCTACGCCCTCGGTGACGAGGACCTGGTCGAGGGCGTGAGCCGGATCCAGAAGCTGCTCGCGGAGGCCCGGGACTGACGTCGCTCGGACGCACGCCTCAAGGGGGCGCAGGGGAGCCGTCCCCCGCGCCCCCTTCGTGTGAGCGTCGTCGTTTCGCGGGGGCGCCGTTCGTGGGGGCGTCGTTCGTGGGGGCGTCGTTCGTGGGGGCGTCGTTCGTGGGGGCGTCGTTCGTGGGGGCGTCGTTCGTGGGGGCGTCGTTCGTGGGGGCGTCGTTTGTGCGAGCAAGACCACGTCCGGGGAAACCGCTACCGGGACACCCGGGGCGTGCGGCAGGATCCTGGGATGGAGCACGTACGTGATGTCTCTGAGCTGCCGAAGGCCCATCTCCATCTGCACTTCACCGGGTCGATGCGGCCCGCCACCCTCCTGGAACTGGCCGACAAGTACGGCGTACGGCTGCCCGAGGCCCTGACCGAGGCGCTGGTCAGCGGGGAGCCGCCCCGGCTGCGGGCGACGGACGAGCGGGGCTGGTTCCGCTTCCAGCGGCTGTACGACGCGGCCCGCTCGTGCCTGCGGGAACCGGAAGACATCCGGCGGCTGGTGCGGGAGGCCGCGGAGGAGGACATCAGAGACGGGTCGAGATGGCTGGAGATCCAGGTCGACCCGACGTCGTACGCCCCGCGTCTGGGCGGTCTGATCCCGGCGCTGGAGATCATCCTGGACGCGGTGGACTCGGCGATGCGGGAGACCGGGCTCGGGATGCGCGTCCTGGTCGCCGCGAACCGCATGAAGCACCCCCTGGACGCCCGCACCCTGGCGCGCCTGGCGGTGCGCTACCGGGACCGCGGGGTGGTGGGCTTCGGCCTGTCGAACGACGAGCGCCGGGGCATGGCCCGGGACTTCGACCGCGCCTTCGCCATCGCGCGCGAGGGCGGGCTGCTGTCCGCCCCGCATGGCGGCGAGCTGACGGGACCGTCCTCGGTGCGCGACTGCCTGGACGACCTGCACGCCCACCGGGTGGGCCACGGGGTGCGCGCGGCGGAGGACCCGTGGCTGCTGAAGCGCCTGGCGGACCGCGGGGTGACCTGCGAGGTGTGCCCCGCGTCGAACGTCGCGCTCGGCGTCTACGAGAAGCCCGAGGACGTCCCCCTGCGAAAGCTGTTCGACGCGGGCGTCCCCATGGCCCTGGGCGCGGACGACCCGCTGCTGTTCGGCTCGCGCCTCGCGGCCCAGTACGAGATCGCCCGCCACGACCACGGCTTCACGGACGCGGAACTGGCGGAACTCGCGCGGCAGTCGCTCCGCGCGTCCGCGGCACCCGAGGACGAGAAGGCGAGGCTGCTGGCGGGCGTGGACGCGTGGCTGGCGGGCTCGCGGGCCTGACATCACCGTTTCGGGGCGCGGGACGGCACGGCGCCGAGGGGCTGCCGCCCGGGGGCACTGGGGCGGGCCGTCGCCCCATCCCCGAGGCGCTCGGTCGTCCAGGTCCTCGGTCCGGTCAGGCGCCCTGGGCCGAACGGCTCTCCGAGGCGGAGATCCCGCTCAGCAGCGTCCGTGCGAGGCGGTGTGCGAAGTCGTCCACGGGCGGTCGCGCCCCGGTCGCCGTCGCGTCGTAGGCGAACGCGCGCTGCGCGCAGGCACCGAGGAGGAGGGAGGCGGCCGCGAAGGTGTCCGCGTCGGCCCGGACCCGCCCGGCGGCCCGCTCGGCCTCCAGATAGGCGGCGACGCCCTCGATGGGCACGTGCGGCCCCGCCCCCATCTGCCGCATCGCCTCGTCGTGCCGCCGCTT
Source organism: Streptomyces sp. NPDC093261 (assembly GCF_044753645.1). Taxonomy (NCBI): domain Bacteria; kingdom Bacillati; phylum Actinomycetota; class Actinomycetes; order Kitasatosporales; family Streptomycetaceae; genus Streptomyces; species Streptomyces sp. NPDC093261. The sequence goes on along the minus strand of NZ_JBIVNO010000002.1, from coordinate 143,718 downwards.
GAGCTGGGTCTCCGCGTAGAGCGAGGCCGCGATCGGGAAGCTCTGCTCGTAGAAGAGGGCCGCCTGGCGGGCGATCTCCGTGAGATTCTCCTCCAGGGCGCGCTGCCCCGGCTCGTCGGTCAGACTGCGCAGCAGCGGGGTGAGCCGCGGCAGGCGCTCGTGGAGGACCTGGATGAACAGCTCCTCCTTGCTCGGGAAGTACTTGTACAGCGCCGCCTCGGAGCAGCCGGCCGCCCTCGCGATCTCCTTGGTGGTGGCCCGGGCGAGCCCGACGGTGAGCATCAGGTCGTGGGCGGCGTCGAGGATACGGACCCGGGCCGGCTTCGGCTGCGTCTGCTGCATGGTCACCAAGGATTCCATGGCCGCCCCCGAGGGGTTGACGGGTGGGTGAGTGCTTACCCACCCTAGAGGGCAGCATGGGTGAGTAAATACTCACCCACCCACATCTGCGTAGGGGAGTACCCATGAAGCTCACCGTCTTCGGTGCCACCGGAGGCATCGGTCAGGAGATCGTGCGGCAGGCGCTGAACGCGGGGCACGAGGTCACCGCGGTGGTCCGGGACCCCGCGCGGCTCCCCGTGACGGGGCCGCATCTGACGGTGTTCCGGGCCGACCTGTCCGCCCCGGAGGCGGTCCGCCCCGCCGTCGCCGGCCGCGACGCGGTGCTGTCCGGGCTCGGCGCGCGCAGCCGCAAGGATGCCGGGGTCGCCACCCGGCTGAGCCGCACGGTGCTGAGCGCCATGGAGGCAGAGGGGGTGCGTCGGCTGCTCGTGGTCAGCGCCGCTCCGGTCGGCCCCGAGCCCGAGGGGGACGGGATGCTCGACCGCACCATGCGCGGTCTGGTCTCGGCGGTGCTCAGGGATGTCTACGCCGACCTGCGGGAGATGGAGGCCGAGCTGGCCCGCAGCGCCACGGACTGGACCGTCGTACGCCCGCCCCGCCTGCAGAACAAGCCGCTCACCGGCTCCTACCGCACGGTCGTCGGCGGCTTCCCGCACCGGGGCCGCTTCATCGCCCGCGCCGACGTGGCCCACGCGATGCTGGCGATGATCGACGACCCGGGGACGGTGAAGCAGGGGTTGGGAGTCGCCTACTAGGCCCCCTGACCGGGACAGGGGCTTCTCAGAGGCTCACGCCCACCGTCACCGGCTCGTTGACCAGCGTGATCCCGAAGGCCTCGCGGACGCCCGCGACGACCTCGCGGGCCAGGGCCAGCAGGTCCTCGGTGGTCGCGGCGCCGCGGTTGGTGAGGGCCAGTGTGTGCTTGGTGGAGATGCGGGCGGGCCCGGTGCCGTAGCCCTTGGTGAAGCCCGCCTTGTCGATGAGCCAGGCCGCGGAGGTCTTGGTGTGGCCGTCGCCCGCCGCGTACGCGGGCGGCGCCGCGTCCTCGCCGAGGCGCTCCCGCACCCGGGCCCGGAAGGCGGCGAACTCCTCGTCCGTGAGGATCGGGTTGGTGAAGAAGGAGCCGGCCGACCAGGTGTCGTGGTCCTCTGGGTCCAGCACCATGCCTTTCCCGGCACGCAGCTTGAGAACGGTCTCCCGGGCGGCGGCCAGCGGCACGCGCTCGCCCGGCTCCACACCGAGGGCGCGGGCCGTCTCGGCGTACTTGATCGGGCCCGACAGTCCCTGCGCGTCCTCCAGCGCGAAGCGGACGCGCAGGACGACATAGCGCTCGGGGTCGGCCTTGAAGCGGCTGTGGCGGTACGAGAACGCGCACTCGGCGTTCCCCAGCGTGACCGTCTCGCCCGCCCTGCGGTCGTAGGCGATCACCTCGGTGATCGTCGAGGAGACCTCCTGGCCGTATGCCCCCACGTTCTGAATCGGGGTCGCACCCGCGGAGCCGGGGATTCCCGCGAGGCACTCGACTCCGGCGAGTCCGGCTTCGACGGTGCGGGCGACGGCGTCGGTCCACACCTCGCCGGCGGCCAGCTCCAGCGCCGTGCCGTCGAGGGAGACGCCCTTCGTGGCGATGCGCAGGGCCGTGCCGTCGAAGCCCTTGTCACCGATGACCAGGTTGGATCCACCGCCGATCACCAGCAGCGGGGTGCCGCAGTCGTCGGCCTCGCGGACGGCGGCGATCACCTCGGCATCGGTGGTGGCGGTGATCAGGCGGGTCGCGGGGCCGCCCAGCCGGAAGGTGGTCAGCGGGGCGAGCGGGGCGTCGTGGAGTTCCTGCACGCGCCAAGACTACGAGACGGCACCGAGGGCCCCGGCAACCCGTGCACGGCCCCGCGCCCCCCTTCTTGGAAGGGCTGAAGGGCCGGGCCGCCCCGGGCGGTGGTCCGGCGACACTCCACCGAACCACCGGAGAGGCGGCCTCAGGCCAGTCGTACGACCGCCCGGGCCATGCCCAGCACCTTCTGGCCCGCGCTCGACGCCGTGAGGTCGACGCGGACGGTCTGGTCGTCGAGCTTGGCCGCGACCTTGCCGCTGACCTCGATGACAGCGCCCTGGTCGTCGTTGGGGACGACGACGGGCCGGGTGAAGCGGACCCCGTACTCGACCACCGCGCCCGGGTCGCCCACCCAGTCGGTCACCACACGGGCGGCCTCGGCCATGGTGAACATGCCGTGCGCGATGACGTCCGGCAGGCCCACCTCCTTGGCGAACCTCTCGTTCCAGTGGATGGGGTTGAAGTCCCCGGAGGCCCCGGCGTACTGCACGAGCGTGGCGCGGGTGACGGGGAAGGTCTGCGTCGGCAGCTCGGTGCCGACCTCGACGGTGTCGTACGCGATCTTCGCGGTCATGCGCCTCATGCCTCCACTTCCGCTGCCCGGGCCACGAGCTTGGTCCAGGCGGTCACCACGTGCTCGCCGGCCTCGTCGTGGACCTCGCCGCGGATGTCCAGGACGTCGTTGCCGGCCAGCGACTTGATCGACTCGATGGTCGAGGTCACGCTCAGCCGGTCACCGGCCCGCACCGGGCGGGCGTAGGCGAACCTCTGGTCACCGTGCACGACCCGGCTGTAGTCGAGGCCGAGCTGGGGGTCCTGGACGACCTGGCCCGCGGCCTTGAACGTGATCGCGAAGACGAAGGTCGGCGGGGCGATCACATCAGGGTGGCCGAGTTCCTTGGCGGCCTCCGGGTCGGTGTAGGCCGGGTTGGCGTCCCCGATCGCCTCCGCGAACTCGCGGATCTTCTCCCGGCCCACCTCGTAGGGGTCGGTCGGCGGGTAGGACCGCCCGACGAAGGACTGGTCGAGCGCCATGAGTTCGGCACCTCCTGGTTGTTCTGCGGGATCCGGCCTCACCGAGGGCCGCTGTCGCCGTTGCGGCCGGCCCTTCGCCGGCCGGTGGGCCGGCAGGCCGGTGCGGCCCATTGTGGCGTCCGCTCGGCGCGGCCCGCGGTTCCGGCCGCCGTAACGACGCGAGGCCGTCCCCTGATGGTGGGGACGGCCTCGCGTACGAGCCTGATTTATCGCGTCTCGCGGTGCGCGGTGTGCGCGTTGCAACGCGGGCAGTGCTTCTTCATCTCAAGACGGTCCGGGTTGTTACGCCGGTTCTTCTTGGTGATGTAGTTCCGCTCCTTGCACTCCACGCAGGCCAGCGTGATCTTCGGGCGGACGTCGGTGGCAGCCACGTGAGTGCTCCTTGACGAACGGATGGACGAAAATGAAATTAACGCAAGAAAGAGTAGCCGATCGAAGGACCGACCCCGCAATCGGCTACTGTGAGTAGCGGTGACCGGACTTGAACCGGTGACACAGCGATTATGAGCCGCTTGCTCTACCGACTGAGCTACACCGCTGCGATGCGATCGGGCCCCGCCTTGCGGCGGGAACCTCTCACACCAGAGCCCCAAAACGGAATCGAACCGTTGACCTTCTCCTTACCATGGAGACGCTCTGCCGACTGAGCTATTGGGGCGAGCGATGAAGACATTACACGGTCGCCGGCCGTTCGCCCAAATCCATTGCCCGGCCCACCTCCGCGGCCCCATGGACCCCGCAGCAGCAAGCACCACACCGGTACGACTATTGCGCTCCTCCCCGCCCCGGCCCGGTCGTCACCCTAGGCTCGACTCACTCTCCGTGATCTTGCCCCCGGTGCGCAGTCGCCCCGAGCCACAGGAGCGCGATGCCCGACAGCCGCCCGCAGCCGCCCCGTTCCTCGCCCTCGCCGCCGGGACCGGCCGACGCGAACCCCCTCCTGCTCTGCGGTGCGCGGCTCACCGACGGGCGGACGGTGGACGTGCGGCTCGGCGGCGGGCGCATCGAGGCCGTCGGCACGGCGGGCAGCCTGGCCTCGGGGGCGGCCGGCACCCGTGTCGACCTCCGCGGCTATCTGCTCCTGCCTGCTCCCGCCGAGCCCCACGCCCACGGGGACACGGCACTGTCCGCGGTCGGCGACGGGCCCGTGTCGCACCACCCCGACGAGGTCCAGCGCCGTGCCACCGAGGCCGCGCTGCTTCAGCTCGGGCACGGCGCCACGGCCCTGCGCTCCCATGTGCACATCGGTGATGTCCAGGGGCTGGAGGGGCTGGCGGCGATCCTGCGGGCGCGGCGCTCACTGAGCGGGCTCGCCGAGCTGACGGCGGTGGCGATGCCGCGGGTGCTGACCGGGGCCGCCGGGGCGGACGGGCTGGCGATACTGCGGGACGCCCTCAAGATGGGCGCGGCGGTGGTGGGCGGCTGCCCGGACACGGACCCCGATCCGACGGGGTACGTGGAGACGGTCCTCGAACTGGCTTCGGAATTCGGCTGCCCGGTCGACCTGCACACGGACGCCGACGACCCGGCACGCCTCACCCGGATCGCCACCATGGCGGGCGGGCTGCGCCCCGGGGTGGCGCTAGGCCCGTGCGGAGGCCTGGCGCGGCTTCCCGCGGGGCCGGCCGCCCGTGCCGCGGACCGGCTCGCCGCCGCCGGCGTGACGGTGGTCTGCCTGCCCCAGGGCGGCTGTGGCGGCGTCGACCGGCGCGACACGGCTCCGGTACGGCTGCTGCGGTCGGCCGGGGTCCGGGTGGCGGCGGGCAGCGGGACCCTCAGGGACGTGGCGAACCCGGTGGGGCGCGGGGACCCACTGGAGGCGGCGTATCTGCTGGCATCGCGGTACGGCTTCCGTCCCGAGGAGGCCTACGACATGGTGAGCGCGTCGGCGCGGGCCGCGCTCGGGCTGCCGGAGGTACGCGTCGAGGCGGGCTTCCCGGCGGAGCTGCTCGCCGTGCGGGGCGAGCAGCTGGCGGGGGCGCTGTCGCTCGCGTACAGCCGGATCGTGGTGCACAGGGGGCGGGTGGTCGCCCGTACGAGCGCGGTACGGGAGTACTGCGGCTCGGCGGCGGTGGCGCTGGATCTGCCGCGCCAGGGGCGAGCCCAGCCGTCGTAGACCGCAGGGCCCGGCCGCGACTGAACGGCGGTTCGATATTGGGCCGTAGGCGAACATCAGTGCCGAGGGGTGGACGAACGTCGGTGCGGGACTGAGACGAACGCCGGCATGGGGCCGTGGACGAACGTCGGTGCGGGACCGGTACTAACGCCGGTGCGGGGCCGTTGACGAACGTCGGTGCGGGGCCGTTGACGAACGTCGGTGTGGGGCCGGGACGAACGTCGATATGGGGCCGTGGACGAACGTCGGTAGCGAGCCGGGCGTGAGGTTGTGCGGCAAAGGCGGCCCCGTGAGCGTACGGTCGGAAACATGCGCATTGTCATCGCTGGTGGTCATGGTCAGATCGCGCTGCGGCTGGAGCGGTTGCTCGCCGCGCGCGGTGACGAGGTCGCGGGAATCATCCGTCGTGCGGAACAGGCCGACGATCTGCGTGCGGCGGGCGCCGAAGCGATCGTCTGCGACCTGGAGCCGGCCTCGGTCGAGGAGATCGCCGGGCGCCTGGAAGGGGCTGACGCGGCCGTCTTCGCGGCGGGTGCCGGTCCGGGCAGTGGCGTGGAGCGCAAGTTCACGGTGGACCGGGATGCGGCGATCAAGTTCGCGGACGCGGCGGAGCGCGCGGGCGTACGCCGTTTCGTCATCGTCTCCTCGATGGGCGCGGACCCGGAGCACCCGGGCAACGAGGTCTTCGACGTGTATCTGCGGGCCAAGGGCGAGGCCGACGCGTATGTACGCGCGCACCAGTCCCTGGACTGGACGATCCTGCGCCCCGGCACCCTGACGAACGACCCCGGCAAGGGCCTCGTACGTCTGGAGGCCCACACCGGCCGCGGCACGATCCCGCGTGACGACGTGGCGGCGCTCCTCGCGGAACTCGTCGACACACCCGCGACGGCCGGTCTGACCCTGGAAGCGATCAGCGGCTCGATCCCCGTGTCGGTGGCGGTGAAGTCCGTGGCGGGGAACTGAGTGAGCCGGGAGCGCGAGTGGCGGCCGACCACGCTCGGACACCTTCGGCGGCCCGGGTGACGTCTCAGAAGAGCGGCAGCTGACCGGGGAACTCCGGTACGACGTACCCGGCCAGGGTGGGCTGGGCGGCGCCTATATGCGCGAGCCGACGCGAGCCGGGGCACGAGACGAGCGCCCCGTCGGCGCGCGCCCCCGGCGGGTCGTGCCGCGCGAACCGCCCCGCCACGACGGCGATGTCCCGATGGCACTCGGGACACGTCCTGCGGGGCGACGACATGGCCTCAGCGTAGGAGAACCCGGCCGGACGGGTCAGCCGATAGAGCCGGACGGGTCAGCCGATATAGGGCGCGCCCCGGCTCTCGTCCATCGCGTGCTCGATCCGCAACCGCATGGTGGGGTGCACGTCCAGCCCCCGAAGGTCCACCGGCTCGACCCAACGGACCTGCGTCGTCTCGGAACTGGTCCGCAACCGCCCGCCGACCGGCCGCGCCCGGAAGCAGAGACTGAACTGCTGGCGCACCTCTCCGTCGTCGTACCGCATGACGTGCCCCGGATCGGTGTAGATCCCGCTGAGGCCGGCGACCTCGACCTCGATCCCGGTCTCCTCCCGCACCTCCCGGACGACGGTGTCCGCGATGGTCTCCCCGATGTCGTGCCCACCGCCCGGCAGCGCCCAACGCCCGTTGTCCGACCGCTGAATCATCAGCACTCGCCCGGCCCCGTCCCGCACGAGGGCCACGACCGAGGGCACGACGGAGTTGGCGGGCGGGGCATCCGGATCATGCAGATAGTCGACACGACCCATGGCTCGGGCTCCCCTGAACGACGGCGACGAACGGGCACCTGCTCGCCCTGGGGCCAGGCCGGCCGCCGTCGGACGGCGATACGGCCGAAGGGCGCGTTCCGACGATAACCGCGGCGCGACGCACCACCCCGCGCCCGGCCCGGCACCCGCTCACCCCGGGCCTCCGACGGCACCGCGTGCGGCACGTCACCGGACTGCCGACCTACCCGCGCGCCACGCACCCCGTTCCACGAAGAAACCCCCCTCCGACCTGCGTTCACAGATCAGAGCGGGCTTACCCCAGTGTGGCGGCGCCAGGATTCGAACCTGGGTAGGCCAAGCCGACAGATTCACAGACCGCGCGATCACTCCGCGCTGAGTTGGCCGTTCCCGCAGTGCGCCGCTCCGTGCCCCACGATGCGCCCGCAAGCGTCGCCCTCGCATTCGAGCGGAACCTTCTTGCTGCGTGGACTCCCTCGACTTGCCACGCCCCAACCGGCCTCAGACTGCGGCCGGGATCGGGTGGCGTCCAGGGCGTGTTCGACGGGCCGGCACAGTCCCTGCGACTCCCCGGCTACGCTCGCGCGGGAGCGCCCCGCGGCGCGTGGCTGCGGGGCGCCTTGTGGGGGTTTAGTCGACCGCCTGGCCGTCGTATTTTCCGCCCACACAGGGATTGCCCGGCAAGTCGACCCGGGGCGTTCCGCCGCCCTGCTCGCACTGACCTGGGGTGACGGCGGATGGGGCACCCTGTGCCGTGGCGGTTGCGGCGCCTGTGAGGCCGAGTCCGGCGAGGGCTGCCGTGGCGATGACGGCGGCGAGGATTCGTCGACTGCGCATTCGGTTCCCCTTTCACGGATTACCTCGGTTGGGGGCACTAGCCAGCTTGAGCTTCGCCCATGTGGGTGGCACATCATGTTGCGCCATTCAGGTGACATGGCTGTCGGGAGCGGGGGCGCTGACCGGCCCGCCCAAGGCCTTCGCGTGATCTCCCCCTCAGTGGTCCTGAGCAACACGTCGGCGTCGGTCTTGGTCTCGAAGGTGTACGGCACGGACCGGAGAAGGCCGGTGGCCGGATCGCGGTAGCGCGCCCGCCAACGCCCGGACTTCAGTTGCCGGACGGCACCAAAGCGCCGGCGCCTGCCTCGGTTGTTCGGCATCAGGCCACCGCCTTCAAGCGCGGCCCAGGCACCCGGACCGGCTCAACCGTGTTGGCGCGGATGTACGCAGCTACCGCACTCTCGGGGATGCGGACATGGCGGCCCACTTTCACGAAGGTGATCCGTCGTTCTTCGATGAGTCGCCGGGGGAAACGGATCGTCGTCCCGAGCAGTGGGATCGTCGTCCCGAGCAGTTCGGCCACTCCTTCCGCACGGGTCCCATGAAGGTCTCCGCATCCTGGGAGCTTGCCGGCACCTGGTACGTGTCCATCGACGGGGCGGCATCGCTGGAAGCAGCTGACTCGACCGTGGCGGAGACAGCACGGAGAACCGGTGGCAGCCACCACCCCGGTGCCCGCTACGTGCCCGTTCCGACGGCACGCAGCGGAGACCCACGGGGAACGACGGACTGGCCTACGGTCCCTCCCAGGTCAGCAAATTGGCAGGTCAGCCGAGACCCGCATACGCCGTCTCCCAAACTGGTGCCCCAGAATCCGAGCGCGTCTGCGCTCGACTGGGTCAGGGAAACTCCAGCCCAAAGCCGTTCCGCGACCACGAGGGCACTGTGCGGCGAGGGGCCGGAGGTTAGTCCTCCCGGTCATCCTCCGGTCCGAGTGCACGAAGGGCTCCTTTGTAGTCGCCGGTGGCAACGAGGTCATCGACGACTCGGACCATGGCGGGGATGCCGGCCTCCCGGACGATGAGCCCGTCCCAGCACCAGAAGTAGCTGCCGTCCAGACACTCGCCCGTGCCCTTCCAGCGGTCCATCAGACGCTGCACCTCATCCAGGGTGAAGACCGTCCCGGACCACCGGTTGCCATCGGCGAACGTCACCCACATATCGACGTTGCATACCTCGTCCAGGTCTTCGCCTGCCCCTGGCACGAAGCAGATCTCATATCCGTCGCGCTTCACGCGGTAGAACGGGCCATCCCACACAGTGCCCCCAAGATGCTGTCACCACTCGTAGCTGGCTCGATCGGCGCGGAGCAGAGCCGGCGCCTCCCGCGTGATCAAGGTCACCGAGGCGTGCCACAAGCGTGCCGGATCAAGCGAAGAACGACGGGGAATCACAGGGACTCACAGCAGGCCCAAACTAGAACGGCCCCCGACCAAATGTGCTGGTCAGGGGCCGATTCCCACTAGCGTGGCGGCGCCAGGATTCGAACCTGGGTAGGCTAAGCCGACAGATTTACAGTCTGCTCCCTTTGGCCGCTCGGGCACACCGCCGGGGATTGTCGCCGTGGGGCCGCTTTTCCGCGGTGCCCCCTGGCAACGACGTAAACGATACCTGATGCGCAGGGGTGCTTCGCCACCCGATAGATCGGCACCCTGAGCGGGACGGGATGACTAGGCTTAAGCGGATGCGGCCCGGGATCCAAGCCGGGCCAGGCGGCCGCGCTCCCGCACGCCGATACGCACCCCGATCCATCCCGATACAAGGAGCCACAGGACATGGCCGACTCCAGTTTCGACATCGTCTCGAAGGTCGAGCGGCAGGAGGTCGACAACGCCCTCAACCAGGCCGCCAAGGAGATCTCGCAGCGCTACGACTTCAAGAACGTCGGCGCCTCGATCGCCTGGTCCGGCGACAAGATCCTGATGCAGGCCAACTCCGAGGACCGGGTGAAGGCCATCCTCGATGTCTTCGAGTCGAAGCTGGTCAAGCGCGGAGTCTCCCTGAAGTCACTGGACGCCGGTGAACCGCAGCTCTCCGGCAAGGAGTACAAGATCTTCGCGTCGATCGAGGAGGGCATCTCCCAGGAGAACGCGAAGAAGGTGGCGAAGATCATCCGCGACGAGGGCCCGAAGGGCGTCAAGGCGCAGGTGCAGGGCGACGAGCTGCGCGTCAGCTCCAAGAGCCGCGACGACCTGCAGGCCGTGATTGCCCTGCTGAAGGGCAAGGACTTCGACTTCGCCCTGCAGTTCGTGAACTACCGCTAGGCCTCCGCGGCCCGTCGCTCGAGACGAGGAAGGGTGGGCTGCCCCGAGCCGGGCTGCCCACCCTTCGCCGCTGCCGGCTGCGGCTTCAGAGGTGGGGTCAGCGTCGTGAGTCGCCGAACAGCACGCGGTAGATGATCAGCAGCACCAGGGAGCCGCCGATCGCGGCGGCCCAGGTCGGGCCGTCGTAGAAGTGCTTGCTGATCGGGTGGTGGAGCCAGCGGGCGGAGACCCAGCCGCCGATGAACGCGCCCGCGATACCGATGAGGGTCGTGCCGATGAAGCCGCCGGGGTCCTTGCCCGGCAGCAGAAACTTCGCGATGGCGCCCGCCAACAACCCCAGAATGATCCAGCCGACGATGCTCATGCCCTGAACCTGCCTCTCCGTGCTGTGTCTGTGCTGTGTTCCTGCTCCGGCCAGGCCGTGTGCATGCGTTGACGCCGCCGCCTGATGCTGCTGGTCGCGCGGTTTCCTGCGGCCGTGTCTGTCATCGGGGAGGACGCCCCGGGACCGGCGGCGGTTGCGGCTCGATAGGCTGCGATCCATGACTCGGTCGGGGGCACAAGGGCCCGGTGACGTGGGGTTGCGCCGGACCCTCGGGCTTGGTGACGCCGTCGTCATCGGTCTGGGATCGATGATCGGGGCCGGGATCTTCGCCGCTCTCGCCCCGGCGGCACGCGCGGCCGGGTCCGGGTTGCTGGTCGGGCTGGCGGTCGCGGCGGTGGTCGCCTACTGCAACGCGACGTCCTCGGCACGGCTTGCCGCGCTGTATCCCGCCTCGGGCGGCACTTACGTGTACGGGCGGGAGCGGCTCAGCGCGTTCTGGGGATATCTGGCGGGCTGGTCGTTCGTCGTCGGGAAGACCGCGTCCTGCGCTGCGATGGCACTCACCGTGGGCGCGTACGTCTGGCCGGGGCAGGCGCACGCGGTGGCGGTCGCCGCCGTGGTGGTGCTCACCGCCGTGAACTACGGCGGCATGCAGAAGTCGGCCCTGCTGACGCGGGTGATCGTGGCGCTGGTCCTGGCTGTCCTCGCTTCCGTGGTCGTCGTGTGTCTCGGGTCCGGGGCGGCCGACGCGTCGCGTCTCGACGTGGGCCGCTCGGGCGGCGCCGCCGGGGTGCTCGAGGCGGCCGGGCTGCTCTTCTTCGCGTTCGCGGGGTACGCACGGATCGCCACCCTCGGCGAGGAGGTCCGGGATCCGGAGCGCACCATCCCTCGCGCGATCCCGCTGGCACTGGGCATGGCGCTGGTGGTGTACGCGGCGGTGGCTGTCGCCGTCCTTTCCGTGCTGGGTACTGAGGGGCTGGGGCATGCGGCGGCGCCGCTGGCGGACGCGGTGCGGGCGGCGGGCGTGCCCGGTCTTGTCCCGGTGGTGCGGGCGGGCGCCGCGGTGGCCGCGCTGGGCTCGCTGCTGGCGCTGATCCTGGGTGTCTCGCGGACGACCCTGGCCATGGCCCGGGACCGGCATCTGCCGGGCGCCCTGGCGGCCGTGCACCCGCGCTTCCAGGTACCGCACCGGGCCGAGCTGACCGTGGGTGTCGTGGTGGCCGCGCTCGCCGCGACGGTGGACGTCCGGGGCGCGATCGGTTTCTCCTCCTTCGGGGTTCTGGCGTACTACGCGATCGCCAACGCGTCCGCGTGGACACCGAGTCCGGCGCCGGCTTCGCGCGTCGTACCGGCCGTCGGGCTCGTCGGCTGCGTCGTCCTGGCGTTCGCGCTGCCCGCCGTGTCCGTGGCTGTGGGCGCGGGGGTGCTGGTGCTGGGCGTGGTGGCGTACGGCGTACGACGGTGGGGTGTCGTGCGGTAGCCACCATCGGCGTGTCAGCGCGTTGGAGGGGACAGTTCGGCTTGGAGGGGCCGCCCGGCGGTGGCGCGAGTCCCCGGCAGTGCCGAGAGGCGGTACGGGTGCGGGCGCTCCCCGGTTATGCCGCCCGCGTGACGCCCGCCCGTATGCGGAAGTCCGGCCATGGGGTCGGGTCCGGGCCGTCGTGGGACTCCTCGTACCAGCCCGTGCCGTCGAGCCAGACCTGGAGCCATTCCGTGAGGGCGGGGGCGTCCACATACCAGGCGCGGTCGGCCTCGTCGGCGTTCGGCTCGTAGAGCAGGACCGTGGCGTGCGGGGTGCGGCAGTCCACGCACGCGTACATTCCGCAGCCCCAGTGGGATATCGGCAGGATGCCCTCGGGCCAGGGCCACTCGGGGTCCTTGCGGCCGCTCTCGCGGTTGGCGAGGTACTGCGGGACGGCGGCCGGCTCGCTGGACGGAGGGCTGTCGAGCAGGGGCAACAGGCCGTACCCTGGGCCGAATCCGCCGTCCCCTATCCGCAGGTACAACTCGGCGAGGAGCGGCGGCAGAGAGAAGCCCAGGGCCTCCTCGGCACGGGTGAGTGCGGCCTTCTCCACGGGCTCGGGCAGCGAAGGCCAGCCCCACGGGCGGGTGTTGCGGGCCTGGTCCGCCACCCTGTCCAGCAACTGCTCGATTTCGGTCATGGGTTCATGATGCAGGGCACCACCGACAATCGGGCGGCCTGTGGAAAACCCTGCCCGCCACTGCGCGGCACCGGACGGCCGACCGGCCGGCGGCCCCCGGCGCGGGCCGGGCCTGGGCCCGGACGCGGTCCGACCGCAGTCCGGGGCGGGTCCGGCGGCGGTCCGCCGCTCCGCCCGCGAGCGCGTCGCGAAGGGCTGGTCCATGGGCACGATGTCGCGGCCGAGCGGCAGCCATCGAGACCGGGACGAGCTTCGAAGTCCGCGATGCCGAACGGGATCGTCTCGGTACGTTCCTGATAGCGCTACAGGGCCGTTGCGGTTCCGCCCGAACTCCTGACCAGCTGATACTTGTCTTGGCAGGCAGTGCCGGCGGAGCGACCTGGAAAGGTGCCGATCATGAAGCTGATCAACCTGCTACTGAACATCCTCTGGCTGTTCCTCTGTGGCATCTGGATGGCGCTGGGCTACCTGATCGCCGCGCTGATCTGCTTCATCCTGATCGTCACCATCCCGTTCGGCGTCGCGTCGCTGCGTATCGCCGGGTTCGTCCTGTGGCCGTTCGGCCGCACCACTGTGGAGCGGCCGGACGCCGGGGCGCCGTCGTTCATCGGCAACGTGATCTGGGTGATCCTCGCGGGATGGTGGCTGGCCCTGGGGCACCTGATCACGAGTATCCCGCTCTTCTTGTCGATCATCGGTATCCCCTTCGGCTGGGCGAACCTCAAACTCATCCCGATCTCACTCATGCCGCTGGGACGTGAGGTAGTGCAGTCCGATCAGGGATTTGCCGGGCGCTGATCTCTCAACCACCCACGGTTGAGGCCGCCGCCGGCGAGTGCGACCGACCCATCCGTACGCGGATGCATACGGTCGGTGAGGACTGACAGCGATTGGGGGGACGGGTCGTCGTCAGCGCGGGCGGCGGTGACGGGTGCGGACTCCGTCGACGTCGGGAGACTCAGTCAGGGACCGCGAAGTGGTCGGCGGTACCCCCGTGCCACTCGATCATGAAAATGGCGGCGTCGTCGGTGGTGCGCCCAACTCCTTGCCCGGCGAGCGTCTGCCCGAGGGGACGATCAAGATGCTGAAACGTAGGAGCCTGCGGCACGTCACTGGTGCCGGATAGAGAAGGAGTGGGCCGCAGGAGGGCGCGAGGCGGAGTTGAGAGGCAACGCGGGAAGTCCTCTTCAACGGTGGCGACCTGCCATCTGTTCGAGCCGGGCGATGCGCTCCGCCATCGGCGGGTGCGTGGAGAACATCTTGGAAAGTCCCTCGCCCGGACGGAAGGGGTTCGCGATCATCATGTGACTCGCGGTCTCGATGCGCGGCTCGGGCGGCAGCGGGAGCTGTCTGGTGCCCGCTTCGAGCTTGCGCAGGGCACTCGCGAGCGCGAGGGGGTCGCCGGTCAGCTGGGCTCCGGAGGCGTCCGCCTGGTACTCCCTGGAGCGGCTGATGGCAAGCTGGATGACCGTCGCGGCGAGCGGACCCAGGATCATGATCAGGAGCAGGCCGACGAGGCCGGGGCCCTCGTCGTCGTCCGAGCGGCCGATCGGGATCAGCCAGGCGAAGTTCACCAGGAACATGATCACGGAAGCGAGCGCTCCGGCCACCGACGAGATCAGGATGTCGCGGTTGTAGACATGGCTCAGCTCGTGCCCGATGACGCCGCGCAGTTCGCGCTCGTCGAGGATGCGCAGGATGCCTTCGGTGCAGCACACGGCCGCGTTCCGCGGATTGCGGCCCGTCGCGAACGCGTTCGGCGCCTCCGTCGGCGAGATGTAGAGCCTGGGCATGGGCTGACGGGCCTGGTTGGACAGCTCACGGACCATGCGGTAAAGCCCCGGGGCCTCGAATTCGCTCACCGGGCGCGCCCGCATCGCGCGTAGAGCCAGTTTGTCGCTGTTCCAGTACGCGTACGCGTTGGTGCCGATCGCTACGAGGACCGCGACGATCAAGCCCGTACGCCCGAAGAAGCTGCCGATGACGATGATGAGTGCGGACAGTCCCCCGAGGAGTACTGCGGTCCTGAGCCCGTTGTGCCGGCGGTGCACGGTACGCCCTCCAAGTGGTGCGGCAGGGGAACCCTTTGTCTGCGGATGCTGCTGACTCCACTTCTCAGTGGACCCTCCCGTACTGGTCAACGCCAGGCGGAGAGCGCGAGTTCCCTTGTGCGGGCACCAGGCCTCGTAGGCCGTCCGGGTGAGGTGGCCGCCTCACCCGCGCGTGGCGGTCACGGGTGCCCGCGGTGAGGGCGTCGGTCAGAACAGGGCGGCGGCCGAGAAGCGGAGCACCAGCTGCGGCGCTCCGGACAGGGCGATGCCCAGGACGGCGGTCAGGGCGAGGGCGGCCGTGAGCGGGGCCGGGACGCGGTGCTTCTCGGGCTCTCCCTCGGGGGCCCGGAAGAGCACGGCCGTCCACTGGAGGTAGTAGAAGAGGGCGATCACCACGTTGACGGCCATGACCACGGCGAGCCAGCCGAGTCCGGCGTCCACGGCCGCGGAGAACACGGTGACCTTCGCGAAGAGGCCGATGATGCCCGGCGGGAGGCCCGCCAGGCAGAGCAGGAAGAACGCCAGCAGCAGGGCGGCGAGGGGATGGGACGCGTACAGACCGCGGTAGTCGGTGATCCGGTTCAGGGCTCTCGTCCGGCCCACGAGCGCGGCCACGGCGAAGGCACCGAGGTTCACCGCCCCGTACATGAGCGCGTACGCCACGGTGGAGCCGATCGACTTCTGGGCGTCCTTGGAGTAGGCGGCCGCGGCGATCGGCACCAGGAGGTACCCCGCCTGGCCGACGGAGGACCAGGCGAGCAGGCGTACGGCGCTGTACGCGCGCGTGGCCTGCTGCCGTAGGGCGCCGACGTTGCCGACGGTCATGGTCAGGGCCGCCAGCGCGGCGAGGGCCGGGCCCCAGACGCCGGAGTACGACGGGAGGGCCACGACGGTGACGAGGATCAGGCCGGAGAAGCCGACTGCCTTGCCCACGACGGACAGGTAGGCGGCGACCGGCAGGGGCGCGCCCACATAGGTGTCGGGCACCCAGAAGTGGAACGGGACCGCGGCCGTCTTGAAGGCGAAGCCGACGAGGGTGAGGACGACGCCCGCCTGGGCGAGGGTATGCAGCTGGCCGTCCACGTGCTGGATCCGGTCGGCGATCCGGGCGAGGTAAAGGGTGCCCGTGGAGGCGTACACGAAACTGATGCCCATGAGGCTCACCGCGGTCGCGGTGACGGACGACAGGAAGAACTTCAGTGCCGCTTCGGAGGACCTCCTGTCGCCGTACCGGATGCCGATGAGGGCGAACGCCGGCAGGGACGCGACCTCCAGGGCGACGATGAGGGTCGCCAGGTCGCGAGAGGCGGGAAGCAGGGCGGCCCCGGCGGCGGAGGAGAGCAGCAGGAACCAGAACTCCCCTTCGGGGACCTCCTTGCGCGCGTCCTTCAGGGAGGTGACGGACAACAGGGCCGCGAGGAGGGCGCCGAGGAGGACGAGGAGCTGGATGACAAGGGTGAAACGGTCCGCCGTGTAGCTGCACAGGTGCGGATCGCCCGTCAGGCAGAAGGTGGCGCGGTCGCCGTCCAGCAGGGGCAGCAGCATCAGTGCCGCGACGGCGAGTCCTGCGACGGACACCCAGCCGAGCAGGGGCTTTCTCCGTTGGTCGAGGAAGAGGTCGGCGACAAGGACGACGATTCCGACGACCGCCGCGATGGTGGGCGGCGCGATCGCCAACCAGTCGACGGACTGGACGAGGGAGCTCATCGGGTGCCTCCTGCGAGGAGCTGCTGCACGGCCGGGTCGGTCAGGCCGAGGAGGGCCCTGGGCCACAGGCCGGCGACGACGGTGAGGACGACGAGCGGCGTCCAGGCCGCGAATTCGTACGTGTGGACGTCGACGAGGTTCGGGGCCTCCTGCGGTACGGCGCCCATGCACACCCGCCGGACCACGATGAGCATGTACGCGGCGGTGAGCAGGGTGCCGAACGCGGCGATCGCCATGAAGGTGAGGAAGGCCGGGCGGCTGAGGTCGGCGGCAGGCTTGAAGGCGCCGAACATGGCGAGCATCTCGCCCCAGAATCCGGCCAGTCCCGGCAGGCCGAGCGAGGCGACGGCAGCGAAGGCGAGCAGCCCGCCGAGGCGGGGTGCCTTGCCGTAGAGGGCGGCACCGGTCTCCTCGGCGAGGGTGTCGAGGTCGGTGGTGCCCGTGCGGTCCTTCAGCGCGCCGACGAGGAAGAAGAGCAGGCCGGTGATGAGGCCGTGGGCGATGTTGGCGAACAGCGCGCCGTTCACTCCGGTCGGGGTGGTCGTCGCGATGCCGAGCAGCACGAAGCCCATGTGGCCGACGGAGGAATAGGCGATGAGCCGCTTGAGGTCGCCTTTCGCGCCGCGCTTGGCGAGGGCGAGGCAGGCCAGGGATCCGTAGATGATCCCGACGACGGCGAAGGCGGCGAGGTAGGGCGCGAAGGTGTGGAACCCCTGCGGCGCGACCGGCAGGAGGATGCGCACAAAACCGTACGTACCCATCTTCAGCAGCACACCGGCCAGCAGGACCGAGCCGACGGTGGGGGCTGCGGTGTGGGCGTCGGGCAGCCAGCTGTGCAGAGGCCACATCGGCGTCTTCACCGCGAGCCCGATCCCGATCGCCAGAACGGCGATGACCTGCACGGACGTGGTGAGTGACCGGCCGTTGTCAGTGGCGAGTGCCACCATGTCGAACGTGCCTGCCTTGAGTCCGATCAGCAGCAGGCCGAGCAGCATGACGACGGAGCCGAGCAGCGTGAAGAGGATGAACCGCCACGCGGCCTGGGTTCGCCCCTCACCGCCCCAGCGGGCGATGAGGAAATACATCGGGATGAGGACCATTTCGAACGCGAGGAAGAACAGCAGCAGGTCGAGGACGGCGAAAGTGGCGAGGGTGCCGGACTCGAGGACGAGCAGCAGGGCGACGAAGGCCTTCGGGGACGGCCCCGCGGGCGGCTTGAAGTACGAGTAGAGCGCGCAGAGGAAGGTCAGCAGCGCGGTCAGGACCAGAAGGGGGAGGGAGATGCCGTCGATGCCGAGGTGGATCCGCACGTCGAGTGCGGGGATCCAGCTGATGTCGGTCGTGGCCTGCATCTTCGACGGGTGGCCGTGGTCGAAGCCGAGCGCGAGGACGATGGCGGCCGCGAGGACGGCGCCGGTGACGGTGACACCGTGCCGCAGCACGGCCTGCGCGGGCGACTTCCCCTTCAGCCCGGGCGGGGCCGGCACAAGGGCGGCGAGCGCGCCGATGAGCGGCACGACGACGATGAATGCCAGAAGGAACTGCATCACGGACTCGCTGATATCGATCACGTCTGCTCACACTCCCGTGGCGACGAGGAGGGCGGCCACCGCCAGGAGGACGGTGCCAGCGAGCAGCGCGCTCACATAGGTCTGCACATTGCCGGTCTGGGCTCGTCGTACGGCGGCCCCGAGCAGACGGGGCAGGGCGCCCGCGCCGCGTACGTAGGTTTCGACGACCTCGCGGTCCAGGAACCTGACGAGGCTCGCCCCGGCCCTGACGGGCCGGACGAAGAGCACGTCGTAGACGGCGTCCAGGTGGAAGCCGACGGCCGCGTGGCGGTGCAGCGGGCCGAGCAGCAGGCGGCCCGGGTCCGCCGGGTCGGGCGCGTACGCGACATCTCCGTAGACGGGCGTGTGGCTGGCGATGGCTTCCGCCTCGACGAGTCCGGCGTCCGCCTCGGGGTGGGCCGCGACCGCACCCAGCGGGACGCGGCTCCCGAGGGCGGTGGTGTGTCGCCAGGCTCCGTAGGTGACGAGTCCGCCGACCAGGGCGAGGCCCGTGCCGAGGACGGAGGTCGTGAGCGCCGGCGTGAGGGAGCGGCCGTCGAACCAGTCGGGCAGCACGCCGTAGGCGAGACCGAAGGCGAGCGACGGGACGCTGAGCACCCACAGCACCGCGTTCATGGTGAGGGGCTGCTTGCCGTGGTCGGGGGCCTCGGGGCCGTGGCCGCGGAAGGCGAGCAGCCACAGTCGGGTCGCGTAGGCGGCGGTGAGCAGGGCGGTGACCAGACCGGTGACGAGGATGATCCACCCCGCGGCGCCGGGTGCGTGCTCGGTGTGGCCGGTGGCGACGTGCTCGGCGGCGCCGAGCACGGACTCCTTGGAGAAGAAGCCCGCGAAGGGCGGGATCGCGGCGAGTGACAGCAGCGCCACGGTCATCGTCCAGTAGGCGTCGGGGACGCGGCTCCGCAGGTCCTTCATACGGGACATGGCGGCCAGCGAGTTGGTGCCGGCGGCGTGGATGATCACGCCTGCGGCGAGGAACAGCAGCGCCTTGAAGGCGCCGTGCGACAGGAGGTGAAAGACGGCGGCACCCCGGTCGCCGACGGCGAGGGCGCCGGTCATGTAGCCGAGCTGGCCGATCGTCGAATAGGCGAGGACGCGTTTGATGTCGTCCTGCGCGAGCGCGGCGAGCGCTGATCCGGCCATCGTCACGGCGGCCATCACGGCGAGGACCACCATCGCGGCCGAGGAGGCCTCGAAGACCGGGAGGAGCCGGGCGATGAAGTAGACACCCGCTGCGACCATGGTCGCGGCGTGGATCAGCGCGGAGACGGGGGTGGGGCCCGCCATCGC
This sequence comes from Streptomyces sp. NPDC093261, assembly GCF_044753645.1. NCBI lineage: Bacteria > Bacillati > Actinomycetota > Actinomycetes > Kitasatosporales > Streptomycetaceae > Streptomyces > Streptomyces sp. NPDC093261. Next base: position 124,440 of record NZ_JBIVNO010000002.1, on the reverse strand, counting down.
GTCGGGAAGCCAGGTGTGCAGCGGGAACTGCGCCGACTTGCCCGCCACGCCGGCCAGGAGCAGCAGGGCGACCAGGGTGGGGTGGTGCAGTCCGCCGCTCGCGACGGTGCTGAGGACCCTGGTGATGCGGAAGGAGCCGGCGTCGGTGCCGAGGGCGAACAGTCCGATGAGGAACGGGATGTCGCCGAGCTTGGTGACCAGGAAGGCCTTGATGGAGGCGGCGCGGGCCTCCGGGGTCTCCCAGTAGTGGCCGACCAGGAAGTAGGAGCAGATGCCCATGACTTCCCAGCCGACCAGCAGCACGATCAGGTCGCCCGAGTAGACGACCAGGAGCATCGCGGAGGTGAACAGGGAGACGAGAGCGGCGTACGAGGGGTAGCGCGGGTCGTCGCGCAGATAGCCCGTCGAATAGATCTGCACACAGGTGGCGACGACGCCGACCAGCACGGCGACGAGGGCGGCGAATCCGTCGATGTGCAGGGCGAGTTCGACCGGGACCGAGCCCGTGGGCGTGAGTTCGGTGGCGGAGTCGACGGCCCTGCCGCCGCCCTGACGCGCGGCGACCAGCACGGCCATCACGAGTGACGCGAGGGTGGGCAGGACGGCGAAGGGACGGACGAAGCCGGGGGCCGTGCGGCCGAGCAGCAGGCCGGCCGCGGCGCCCAGGAAGGGAAGGAGGGGGACGAGGACGGCGAGGGTGGTCGTGGTCACGCGGTGGCCTCAGCCTTCTCAGCCGCAGGAGTGTCGCCGTCGCGACCCTCGGCGGTGTCGCGGAGCCGGTCGATGTCCGAGGTGCCGCGGTTGCGGTAGACGGCGAGGACGATCGCCAGGCCGATGCCGATCTCGGCGGCGGCGATGGCGATGGTGAACAGGGTCAGGGCCTGGCCTGAGTGCAGCGTCTCGCGGGCGGTTCTGCTCAGCCAGACGTCGAAGGCGACGAGGTTGAGGTTGACGGCGTTGAGCATCAGCTCGACCGACATCAGCACGAGGACCGCGTTGCGGCGGGCGAGGACGCCGTACAGGCCGGTGCAGAAGAGGAGAGCGGAGAGTACGGCGGGATAGGCGAGGTGCATCAGCGGACGCCTTCCTTCTCACTCCGGCTGCCCGGGACGACCGGGGTGCCCGCGGTGGTGGTCGCCGCGTTCGCCTTGGCCCTGCGGGACAGGACGATCGCGCCGACCAGGGCGGCGAGGAGGAGGACGGAGAGGGCCTCGAAGGGGAGGACCCAGTTCTGGAAAAGGCTCGCGCCCGTGACCTTGGTGGAGCCGGAGGCGGCGCCGCCGAGGTCGATCCAGGTCGTGCGGAAGGCGTCGACGACCACCCACACCAGCGCGGCCGCCGCGGCGACGGCCACGGTCAGAGCGGCCCAGCGATTGCCGGAGTCGGCGTCCGGGGAGCGGCCGATGGGGGCCTTGGTGAGCATCAGTCCGAACAGGAGGAGGACGACGACGGAACCGACGTAGATGAGGACCTGAACCCAGGCGATGAACTCGGCGGTGAGCAGCAGGTACTCGATGGCGAGCCCGCCGAGGGTCGCCACGAGCCACAGCGCGGCGTGCACCAGCTGCCGGGTGGTGACGGTGACGAGCGCGGCGCCGAAGGTGACCAGGCCGACGAGGAGGAAGGCGACTTCCACACCGGTCGGGGAGAGGAAGCCGTGCGTGGGGGCGGCCGCCGTGGCCGCCGTCGCGGAGGCGAGGCTCACGACACTCCTTCCTGCGGACCGGCGGGCTCGGCCTGGGCCGCGGCCAGCTTCTCGGCGGTCTTGTGGGCGGCGGCGATCTCCTTGGGCTCCTCAGCGCCGGGGTCGAGGGCGGGCGGGGCCGGCACGGTCCACATCCACTCGCGGAGCTTGTCGCGCTCGTGGGTGAGGTCGCGGATGTCGGTCTCGGCGTACTCGAACTCCGGGGACCAGAACAGGGCGTCGAAGGGGCAGACCTCGATGCAGATACCGCAGTACATGCAGAGGGAGAAGTCGATGGCGAAACGGTCGAGGACGTTGCGGCTGCGCTCATGGCCGCCGGGGGCGGCGGGCGGGACCGTCTCCTTGTGGGAGTCGATGTAGATGCACCAGTCCGGGCACTCGCGTGCGCACAGCATGCAGACGGTGCAGTTCTCCTCGAACAGACCGATGACACCGCGGCTGCGGGGCGGGAGGGCCGGCTGAGCCTCCGGGTACTGCTCGGTGACGGACTTCCTCGTCATCGTGCGCAGGGTGACGGCCAGACCCTTGGCGAGGCCGGAGCCGGGGATCGACAGGCGGGGCCGCGCGGAGGGCGTCGTCGAGGCGTGGTGGTCGGGCGACGGGCGGGACATGGTTACGAGATCACCACCTTGACGATGCCGGTGAGGGCGATCTGGGCGAGGGACAGGGGGACGAGGAGGGTCCAGGAGAACTTCTGGAGCTGGTCCTCGCGCAGGCGCGGGTACGTGACGCGCAGCCAGATGACCACGAAGGCGAGAATCGCGGTCTTCAGGAGCGTCCACAGCCAGCCGAGACCTTCGGCGCCCCAGGGGCCGTGCCAGCCGCCCAGGAAGAGGACCGTGGTCAGGCCGCACAGGACGACGATTCCGGCGTACTCGGCAAGGAGGAACAGGGCGAAACGGAGACCGGTGTACTCGGTGTACGCACCGAAGATGATCTCCGAGTCAGCGACGGGCATGTCGAACGGCGGACGCTGCAACTCGGCGAGGCCGGCGACGAAGAAGACCAGCGCGCCGATGATCTGCCAGGGCAGCCACCACCACTGGAAGGCGTTGACGATGCCGGGAAGCGAGACCGTGCCCGCCGCCATGGCGACCGATGCGGCGGCGAGCAGCATGGGGAGTTCGTAGGCGAGGAGCTGGGCGGCGGTACGGAGGCCGCCGAGGAGGGAGAACTTGTTCGCGGAGGCCCAGCCCGCCATGAGGGAGCCGAGTACGCCGACGCCCATGACGGCCAGGACGAAGAAGATGCCCGCGTCAATGACCTGGCCGACCGCGCCCTGGCTCGGCCCGATCGGGATGGCCAGGAGCACGAGGAGGTAGGGCAACAGGGCGACGGCGGGGGCGAGCTGGAAGATACGGCGGTCGGCGCCCGCCGGAACCACGTCCTCCTTCTGGGCGAACTTCACGCCGTCGGCGACGAGCTGGGCCCAGCCGTGGAAGCCGCCTGCGTACATCGGACCCAGGCGGCCCTGCATATGGGCCATGACCTTGTGCTCGGTCTGGCCGACGATCAGGGGGAAGGTGAGGAAGACGACGAACACGACGACGAGTCGCAGAGCGACGTCGAGAGCGCCGTTCACTGCGTGCCTCCGGAGGAATCGTCGGGGGTGGTCTCGTCGGGGAGGGTGTCGTCTGGGGTGGCCGGCTTGGGGGGCTGGTCGTCGCCGGAGCGGGATTCCCGGTCAGTGGCTTTGGGCTCCGCTGTGGGCGTGACGTCCGCTGCGGTGCCCGGGGAATCGGGTTTCGCGGGCGGCTCGGCCACGGTCTCGGCGGCGGTCGGCTCGACCACGGTCTCGGCCGCCGGAGGCACGGCCCCGGCCTCCGGCTCCGCAGACGGCTCGGCCGCGGTCTCCTTCGCCGGAGGCTTGACGCCGGCCCCCGGCTTCGCGGTCGGCTCGACCACGGTCTCGGCCGCCGGAGGCACGGCCCCGGCCTCCGGCTCCGCAGACGGCTCAGGGGCGGTCGGCTCGGGGGCGGTCGGCTCCGGCTCGTCGAAGGCCGGGCGGGCGTGGTGCCACGGGGCGTCCGCGCTGCGCGGGGCGATGGGGGGCTCGGGGTCCGCGCCCGCTGCCGCGCCGGCATCCGCGCGCTGGGAGGCGGAGCCTTCCGAGGCGTTGCGCGACCGGCGGGGGCCGGAGGAAGGCCCGGCAGGAGCAGCGGGCGGCGCGGCACCCTCGGTGCTCTCGGCAGCGCGCTGCGAGGCCGAGCCCTCCGACACGCTCCGCGCACGGCGGGGGCCGGCCGGGGCGGCCGTGGCCCCCGTTGCACCCTCGGCGCGCTGCGAGGTCGAGCCCTCCGAGGCGCTCCGGGCGCGGCGCGGACCCGCCGCAGTCGCCGGCTGCGTGCTCGGCTCCGCCCCGCGCTGCGAGGCCGAGCCCTCCGACACGCTACGAGCGCGGCGAGGCGCCGGTGTGGCCTCCCCCGATTCGACGCCTGTCGGGGCCTGGCTCGCCGAACCCTCCGCCGTCGTGCGAGTGCGGCGCACCGGGCGCTCGCCCGTGGCACGGCCGGCGGCGCGGGCCGGACGGGCGGGAGCCGGGGGCAGCTGCCCCTTGAGAGGGCCCCACTCGTTCGGGTCGGGGACGCCCGGAGGCAGCATCTGACGGCGCTTGGGGCCGCCGTGGTCGGACTCCCCCGGTTCCTTGGCGCCCGGCCAGGCCTTGGCGACCCGGGCCGCCAGGACGAAGTCCTTGCGCAGGGGGTGGCCCTCGAAGCCGTCGGGGAGCAGCAGGTGGTCCAGCGCCGGGTGACCCTCGAAGGCGACGCCGAACATCTCGTGGGTCTCGCGTTCGTGCCAGGCGGCGCCCGCGTAGATCTCCACGGCGGAGGGCAGGACGGGGGCCTCGTGCGGGACCGTGGTCCGTACGAGGAGACGGCGGACCGGGGACAGAGCCACCACATGCGCCGAGACGCGCAGGCCGGTGCCCGGTTCGTCGACCGCGCTCAGCCAGTCGAAATAGGTGCAGCCCAATTCGTCGCGCGCGACCCGCAGCGCCGCGATCCAGCCTGCCGGGGGCACGTCCACCGTCAGGACCTCGTACGACTCCTCGGCCGTGGCCTCCGGCCCGAAGAGGTCCTCGACGGATACGGGCAGCCAGCCGGCGGCGCTCATCGCGCCACCCCGGAACCCGAGTCCGCACCGGAGACAGAGCTCGCGCCGGAGGAGAGACCCGAGCCCGCGGCAGCATCCGGGTCCGAGCCCGCGCTCGGAACAACGGACGGCGGCTGGACCAGCCCGCTCCGCAGGGCGGCGGCGGACGGTCGCGAGGTGCCGTACCGCTCCCCCAGCGACTCGCGCGCGATCTTCTCCTGAAGCTTGAGGATGCCCTGGAGCAGCGCCTCGGGACGCGGCGGGCAACCGGGAACGTACACATCCACCGGGATGATCTGGTCGACGCCCTTCGTGACCGAGTACGAGTCCCAGTAGGGGCCTCCGCAGTTCGAGCAGGCGCCGAAGGAGATGACGTACTTCGGCTCGGGCATCTGCTCGTACAGGCGTTTGATCGCCGGGGCCATTTTGTCGGTGACCGTGCCGGACACCACCATCAGGTCGGCCTGGCGTGGCCCTGGCGCGAACGGGATCACCCCGAGGCGGATGAAGTCGTGCCGGGCCATCGACGCGGCGATGAACTCGATCGCGCAGCAGGCGAGGCCGAAGTTGAAGACCCACAGCGAGTAACGGCGGCCCCAGTTCAGAACCACCTTCATCGGCTCGGGGGCGAGGCGTGCGAGCGCGCCGAGCCGCTTCGGCTCGGGCAGCAGCACGGGCTCCGGGACCGAGGAAGCAGGGGTGGCCGAGGGGTTCACGTCCATGCCAGGACGCCCTTCTTGTATGCGTACAGCAGGCCTACGGCGAGGAAGCCGAGGAAGATGAACATCTCCACGAGCGTCGCCGCGCCGTAGCCGGGGGCGGCGAAGACCGTCGCCCAGGGGAACAGGAAGATCGAGTCGATCGCGAAGATCACGTACAGGAAGGCATAGACGTAGTAGCGGACCTGTGTATGGGCCCAGCCCTCGCCGACGGGGTCGACACCGCACTCGTACGTCAGAAGCTTTTCCGGGGTGGGCACGACGGGACGCAGCAGGCGGCCCGCGCCGAAGGCGACGGCGACGAAGAGCACGCCGATGAGGGCGAGCAGCCCGACGACGGAGTAGGAGTGGAAGTAGCCCGCCGCGACTACGTTCCCCGCGTTCGCGGCGGTCCTCGCGCTCCCGGTCTCCGCCATGACGGCAACGGCGGTCGGATCCGGCACGTCAGCCCCTCACTCCCTGACCTCGTGACCCTGGTGAACCTTGTGTTCGACGATCTGTACGCACGGGAGTCTAGGCCCTGCTAAAGAGACGGTAAGCAGCCCGTCACACCTCGAGACGCGCTGGTACTCCCCGCGCGCTCCGATCACGTACCCATGGTGCGACTCCGCGCACGCCTCAGGGGACCCCGAAAGCACGCTACCCGGCCCCGAAAGCGTGCCGCTTGCCGTCGGAAGCCGACCTCACCGCCCCGGAGGTGGGGTTTCCCCCACCGGATCGCGGCGGCCCGCCTCATGGTGTCGCGGCGGGCGGCACGGCACGCTGAACGACATGACCGAACGAGGCCGGCAGATATGACCGAACGCATGACGACCCACGGCGTCCGGGACCGCGGCGAGCACCCGCCGCCCGCGCGTTTCGCCCTGGACGGGCACACCTGGCGGGAAATCGCGTATCTGCTCACGAACCTGCCGATGTCGCTGGCGGGGTTCATCTACGTGGTGACGGTGCTGTCCACGGGAGCGGGGCTGACGGTGACTGTGATCGGTCTCCCGTTGGTGGCGGCCGGGCTGGGGGGTGCGCGGCAGCTCGGCAGGCTGGAGCGGGCACGGGCCGGGGCGCTGCTCGGGGTGCGGGTGGACGAGCCGACACCACTCCGCTTGCTCAGAAGAGGCGGGCTGTTCCAGCGGCTGTGGACGGCGCTGAAGGATCCCGTGGGCTGGCGGACCATGTTGTACGGCTTCATCCGGCTGCCATGGGGGATCCTGACCTTCACGGTGACGTTCGTGTCGCTGTTCCTGCTGTGGCCGGTTCTTCCGTTCCTGGCGCGCGGGCTGACGAACGTCGACCGGGCGATGGCGCGGGGCCTGCTGTCCCCCTCCGACGAGTTGGAGCGGCGCATCGCCGAGCTGGAGTCCGACCGCGGGGTGGTCGTGGACACGGCGGCAGCCGACCTGCGGCGCATCGAGCGCGATCTGCACGACGGGGCACAGGCCCGGCTGGTGAACCTGGCGATGGGGCTCGGACTGGCCAAGGAGAAGCTGCTGGAGGACCCGGACGAGGCGGCGGCGATGGTCGAGGAGGCGCACGGCGAGGTGAAGCTGGCGCTGCAGGAGCTGCGGGACCTCGCGCGGGGCATCCATCCGGCGGTCCTGACCGACCGGGGCCTGGACGCGGCGCTGTCGGCGGTCGCCACCCGCTGCACGGTGCCGGTCAAGGTGACCGTGGATCTGGCCCGAAGACCGGCCGCGGCGATCGAGGGCATCGCCTACTTCACGGTCTCCGAGCTGCTGCAGAACGTCAGCAAGCACAGCGGGGCGAAGTCGGCCTCCGTCGATGTGTGGCAGGCGGAGGAGCGGCTGCTCATCCAGGTCCAGGACGACGGTCGCGGCGGCGCCCGCCTCGACGGGGGTACCGGCATGGCGGGGCTGGCGGAGCGGCTGGGCGCCGTCGACGGCCTGTTCGTCGTGGACTCCCCGGCGGGCGGTCCGACGACGGTCACGGCGGAACTGCCGTGGCGCGACCGAGAGGACGAGGCAACCGGACGGTAGGGGCACCCGCGATCTGTGGAGGCAGAAAGCGGTCGTACGTGACAGCGTGCGGGCCGCTTCTGCCGTCACACGAGGGGTTCGGGTGCGCCCGCCGTAGAAGGTGGGGAAAACCCCCGCTCCAAGAGGCCGATGGGCTCCATGGTCGGACGGGCGCGGAACCGGGAGTGTGGAGCCACGAACCCGGAGACAGCCGAGCAGGCCGACCACACCGGGCTGGACGACGAGGGGAACGGACGACACCGATGGCCACGTACTACGGGCAGGGGTACGGAGAGTGGGACGACCCGGCATCCCCGGGCCCCGGAAGGCAGCCGCACCGGCTTCCGGTCGTGCTGCGGGCGCCGTTCGAGGCGCGCAGCTGGAGTGAGTTCTGCTATCTGCTGCTGAGCCTGCCCCTCGGGATCCTGATGTTCACCTACAGCGTCACGATGCTCTCGCTCGGCGCCGGTCTGCTGGTGACGTTCCTCGGGATACCGGTGCTCGCGGCGGCCCTCGCGGGATGCCGGGGCTTCGGAGCCCTGGAGCGGGCGCGGGCCCGGGGACTGCTGCGGCTCGAGGTGGCCGATCCGGAGCCCCTGATGATGAAGCGGCGGGGGCCGATGGCCTGGATCGCGGCGATGCTCAGGAGCGGGGTGTCGTGGCGGCACGTGCTGTACACGGCGCTGCAGTTCCCCTGGGCGGTCTTCTCGTTCGTCGTGGGGGTCACTTTTTGGACGTCCGGATGGACGCTGCTCACCTATCCGCTGTGGTTCTGGGTGTTCCCCATGTACGGCGGTCAGGGCGGGCTTCAGCTGTACGGCGACGAGACACACAGCGTCTACCTCGACAACCCGTTCGAGATCATGGTGACCGCCCTGGTCGGTCTGTTGATCACGCTGGCCACACCGTGGATCGTCCGGGGGCTGACGACCGTGGACCGGCTGCTGGTGCACGGGCTCCTCGGGCCGTCCCGCCTGGCCACTCGGGTGGTGGAGCTGGAGTCGGACCGAGGCGTGGTGGTCGACACGGCGGCGGCGGACCTCCAGCGCATCGAGCGGGACCTGCACGACGGGGCGCAGGCCCGGCTGGTGGCGCTGGCCATGGATCTGGGGCTGGCCAAGGAGAAGCTGGCACAGGACCCCCGGGCGGCGGCGCAGATGGTGGAGGAGGCGCATGGAGAGGTCAAGACGGCGCTGCGGGAGCTGCGGGACCTGGCGCGCGGGATCCATCCGGCGGTGCTGACGGACCGGGGGCTGGACGCGGCACTGTCGGCGGTGGCCTCTCGGTGCACCGTGCCGGTGAAGGTGGAGGTGGACCTGCCGTCGCGGCCGGCCCCGGCGATCGAGGGGATCGCGTACTTCACGGTGTCGGAGCTGCTGCAGAACGTCAGCAAGCACGCGAGGGCGTCGCGGGCAACGGTGGACGTGTGGCGGGCGGAGGAGCGGTTGCTGCTGCAGGTGGTGGATGACGGGGTGGGAGGCGCGGACGCCTCCAGTGGGTCGGGGCTGGCCGGGTTGGCCGGGCGGCTCGATGCGGTGGACGGGATTCTGGTGGTGGATTCGCCGACCGGGGGGCCGACCAGAATCACCGCCGAGCTGCCATGGCGATCGTCCTGACCGTCCGCACCGCCCCCAGCAGGACACCGGAACTCCAGCACGCCTCCGCGCGCAACGCCTGAACCCACCCGGCCCACGACACGACACCTGCGGAACCCCCACCCAGTACCGCCCTGCCCCACCACGCACCCGCCTGCCTCACCGCCGACCTGCCGTCCCGCCACACCCCTACCCGCCTCCCTGACCCACCGCCCCAACGCCCAGCTCACCGCCCCGACCTACCGCCCCGCCCCTACCCGCCTCCCTGACCCACCGCCCCAACGCCCAGCTCACCGCCCCGACCTGCCGCCCCGCCCCTACCCGCCTCCCTGACCCGCAGCCCCAACGCCCAGCTCACCGCCCCGACCTGCCGCCCCGCCACTACCCGCCTCCGTGACCCGCAGCCCCAACGCGTCCCCACTCCCATGCCTCATCGACCCACCTCACCCCCGGCCGACCCACCCCCTCGACGGCACGAAAGCGACCCTCAACACGGCCGCGGGAGTCTTATCCACAGGCCCGATGTGGAAGTGTGGATCGCGCGATACTGAGGTGCCGAAGGGGGCCGGACGTCGGGAGTCCAGGACACCGCCGGACGCGCAGACGCACGGCCGAAGACGAAGGGCACGGGGGGCCGAGGATCGTGGAGGACAAGGTGCGGGTGGTCATCGCCGAGGATTCAGTGCTGCTCAGGGAGGGCCTGACCCGGCTTCTGACCGACCGCGGACATGAGGTCGTCGCCGGCGTCGGGGACGGGGGCGCGCTGATCAAGACCATCACCGAGCTGGCGGACCGGGGCGAGCTGCCCGACGTGGTGGTGGCCGACGTCCGGATGCCTCCCACGCACACGGACGAGGGTGTCCGGGCCGCGGTCCAGTTGCGCAAGGCGCACCCCGGGCTCGGTGTGCTGGTGCTGTCGCAGTACGTGGAGGAGCGATACGCCACCGAACTCCTGGCCGATTCCAGTCGCGGTGTGGGCTATCTGCTCAAGGACCGGGTCGCCGAGGTGCGCGAGTTCGTGGACGCCGTGGTGCGAGTGGCCCAGGGGGGTACGGCACTGGACCCGGAGGTGGTCGCACAGCTCCTCGGGCGCAGCCGCAAGCAGGATGTGCTCGCCGCGCTCACTCCGCGTGAGCGGGAGGTCCTCGGCCTGATGGCCGAGGGACGGACGAACTCCGCGATCGCCCGACAGCTGGTCGTGAGCGACGGAGCCGTGGAGAAGCATGTCAGCAATATCTTCCTGAAGCTCGGCCTGGCGCAGAGCGACGGGGATCACCGGCGTGTTCTGGCCGTGCTCACGTACCTCAACTCCTGATCGACTGACACTCTGTCAGGCAACGGGACGCTCAGGCGCGGACCCGACGGCCTGTCGGGGCCGGAGCCGGACTCCGGCGCGGCCTCGCGGCACGCCCCGGACGTACCAGCACCGCAGTGTGGACAGGGAGCGTCCTCGAAAGCAGCGCCGGGAGGCGGATACAACATGGCACATCAGGTCGTCGGAGGGCCCCTCGGTGGTGTCCACCGTGCGAGATACCGAGGGAAGGCGACCCTTACCGACGTAGGGTTGATTCCGGGAGGGCCGACGGGACGGCCGCGCCCAGACAGCTGCCTCGAAGGAGGTCCAGTTCAGTGACCAGCCAGGTCAGCAGGACAACGGAGCAGGCCGACGGAGCCGTCGTAGGAGAACAGCGCAAACCGGCGGGCACGAAGGATGTGCGCAAGCTCGACCGAGTGATCATCCGTTTCGCGGGCGACTCCGGTGACGGAATGCAGCTCACCGGTGACCGCTTCACCTCGGAGACGGCGTCCTTCGGCAACGACCTGTCCACCCTGCCGAACTTCCCGGCCGAGATCCGCGCCCCCGCCGGCACCCTGCCGGGCGTCTCGTCCTTCCAGCTGCACTTCGCCGACCACGACATCCTGACCCCGGGCGACGCGCCGAACGTCCTGGTGGCCATGAACCCGGCCGCCCTGAAGGCCAACGTCGGCGATCTGCCGCGCGGCGCGGAGATCATCGTCAACACGGACGAGTTCACCAAACGGGCGATGCAGAAGGTCGGCTACGCCGCCAGCCCGCTGGAGGACGGCACGCTGGACGGCTACAGCGTCCACCCGGTGCCGCTCACGACGCTCACCGTCGAGGCCCTCAAGGAGTTCGACCTCAGCCGCAAGGAGGCCGAGCGCAGCAAGAACATGTTCGCGCTGGGCCTGCTGTCGTGGATGTACCACCGGCCGACGGAGGGTACCGAGAAGTTCCTGAGATCGAAGTTCGCGAAGAAGCCGGACATCGCGGCCGCCAACATCGCCGCCTTCCGCGCCGGCTGGAACTTCGGCGAGACGACGGAGGACTTCGCGGTCTCGTACGAGGTCGCACCGGCCGCCAAGGCCTTCCCGGTGGGCACGTACCGCAACATCTCCGGGAACCTGGCCCTGTCCTACGGCCTGATCACCGCCTCGCGCCAGGCGGACCTGCCGCTGTTCCTGGGCTCCTACCCGATCACCCCGGCCTCGGACATCCTGCACGAACTGTCCAAGCACAAGAACTTCGGCGTGCGGACCTTCCAGGCCGAGGACGAGATCGCCGGTATCGGCGCCGCGCTGGGTGCGGCGTTCGGCGGTTCGCTCGCGGTGACCACGACATCCGGCCCCGGTGTGGCCCTCAAGAGCGAGACCATCGGGCTCGCGGTCTCTCTCGAGCTGCCACTGCTGGTCATCGACATCCAGCGCGGCGGGCCGTCCACCGGCCTGCCGACCAAGACCGAGCAGGCCGACCTCCTCCAGGCGATGTACGGGCGCAACGGCGAGGCGCCGGTTCCGGTGATCGCCCCGCGCACCCCGGCCGACTGCTTCGACGCGGCCCTGGAGGCGGCCCGCATCGCGCTCACCTACCGCACCCCCGTGTTCCTCCTGTCCGACGGCTATCTGGCGAACGGGTCCGAGCCCTGGCGCATCCCCGAGCTCGACGAGCTGCCGGACCTCCGGGTGCAGTTCGCCCAGGGCCCGAACCACACGCTGGACGACGGCACCGAGGTGTTCTGGCCCTACAAGCGCGACCCGCAGACCCTCGCCCGCCCCTGGGCCATCCCGGGCACACCGGGCCTGGAGCACCGCATCGGCGGCATCGAGAAGCAGGACGGCACGGGCAACATCTCCTACGACCCGGCCAACCACGACTTCATGGTGCGCACGCGCCAGGCGAAGATCGACGGCATCGGGGTACCCGACGTGGAGGTGGACGACCCGCACGGCGCGCGGACCCTCGTCCTCGGCTGGGGGTCGACCTACGGTCCGATCACCGCGGCGGTACGGCGGCTGCGCACGGTGGGCGAGTCGATCGCGCAGGCTCATCTGCGGCACGTCAACCCGTTCCCGCGGAATCTCGGCACGGTTCTGAAGCGTTATGACAAAGTGGTGATCCCCGAGATGAACCTCGGTCAGCTCGCCACGCTCATCCGGGCGAAGTACCTGGTCGACGCCCATTCGTACAACCAGGTGAACGGTATGCCGTTCAAGGCCGAGCAGCTCGCCGCGGCTCTCAAGGAGGCCATCGATGGCTGAGACGACCATGGAAGGCACGGATACGATCGAGGCGCTTTCCCTCGTCCCCAAGGCTGTGGCCAGGCAGTCCATGAAGGACTTCAAGTCGGACCAGGAAGTGCGCTGGTGCCCCGGCTGCGGCGACTACGCGATTCTTGCCGCGGTCCAGGGCTTCATGCCGGAACTGGGCCTGGCCAGGGAGAACGTCGTCTTCGTCTCGGGCATCGGCTGTTCGTCGCGCTTCCCGTACTACATGAACACGTACGGTATGCATTCCATTCACGGCCGTGCGCCCGCGATCGCGACAGGACTCGCCTCCTCGCGTCGCGATCTGTCGGTGTGGGTGGTGACCGGGGATGGCGACGCGCTGTCCATCGGCGGCAACCACCTCATCCACGCCCTGCGCCGCAACGTCAACCTGAAGATCCTGCTGTTCAACAACCGGATCTACGGGCTGACCAAGGGCCAGTACTCGCCCACCTCAGAGGTCGGCAAGGTCACCAAGTCGACGCCCATGGGCTCGCTGGACGCGCCCTTCAACCCGGTGTCGCTGGCGATCGGCGCCGAGGCGTCCTTCGTGGCCCGTACGGTCGACTCCGACCGCAAGCACCTGACCGAGGTGTTGCGCCAGGCCGCCGCCCACCCCGGCACCGCGCTGGTGGAGATCTACCAGAACTGCAACATCTTCAACGACGGCGCCTTCGACGCCCTCAAGGACAAGCAGACCGCCGAGGAAACGGTGATCCGGCTGGAGCACGGGCAGCCGATCCGGTTCGGGCCGGAGGGTTCGCGCGGTGTCGTCCGGGACATCCGCACCGGTGATCTGAGGATCGTCCCGGTCACTCCGGAGAACGAGGCGGAGGTCCTGGTCCACGACGCCCACGCCGCCTCCCCCACGACGGCGTTCGCGCTGTCCCGGCTGGCCGATCCGGAGACCCTGCACAACACCCCCATCGGCGTCTTCCGCTCGGTGGACCGGCCCGTCTACGACGCGCAGATGGCCGACCAGCTCGACACCGCCATCGAGCAGAACGGCAAGGGCGACCTGGCCACGCTCCTGGCGGGCGGGGACACCTGGACGGTGGTCGGCTAGCACAAAGCCGGCCGGCTGTTCTACGAGGCCTGGGCGCTCTGCGTCCGGGCCTCGTCGTATGCCCGGCGGGAACGCTCGACGTCGGGGATGCGCTGCTGCGTCCACAGCGCCAGCGCCCGCACCTGCTCGGCCGCCTCGCGGCCCAGGTCGGTCAGGGAGTAGTCGACCCTCGGTGGGATCACGGGCTTGGCGTCCCGGTGCACGAGACCGTCCCGTTCCAGGGTCTGCAGCGTCTGGGTGAGCATTTTCTCGCTGATGCGGCCGACCCGTTCGATCGCCCGGCGCAGCTCGCTGAAGCGGTAGGGGCGGTCGAGCAGCTCGATCAGGACGAGGACGCCCCAGCGGCTGGTGACGTGCTCCAGGACGAGCCGGTAGGGGCACAGCGCCGCGTCGGCGTCCCTTGAACGGACCGCCGGGGCGCTGGAGGAGGGCGAGGCACTTACCGTCACGCCAGTACCTTACTTCAAAGTGGGTACTTTCCATCAGTTAGTGCCGCTCCTAGGGTGAGTGTCAGACACACCCCACAAGGAGATCCCGTCATGAGCATCGTCGTCACCGGAGCCACCGGACACCTCGGCCGCCACGTGGTGGAGCAGCTGCTGGAGAAGGTGCCGGCCGACCAGATCACCGCCGTCGTCCGCATCCCCGAGAAGGCCGCCGACTTCGCGGACCGCGGGGTGCGGATCGCGGTCGCCGACTACAACGCTCCCGAGACCTTCGACGGCCTCTTCACGGCCGGCGACAAGGTACTGCTGATCTCCGGCAACGAGTTCGACAAGGGCCGGGTCGGCCAGCACAAGGTCGTCCTCGATGCCGCCAAGGCGGCCGGGGTCGCGCTGTTCGCCTACACCAGCGCCCCCGGCAGCCTGACGGCCACCCTGGCCGACGACCACCGGGCCACCGAGCGGCTGATCCTGGAGTCGGGCGTGCCGTATGTGCTGCTGCGCAACGGCTGGTACCACGAGAACTACACCGAGAACCTGGCCCCCGTCCTGGAGCACGGCGCGGTCACCCAGGCCGCCGGCGAGGGCCGGATCGCGTCCGCCTCCCGCGCCGACTACGCGGCCGCCGCCGTCGCGGTGCTGACCGGCGAGGGCCACGAGAACGCCACCTACGAGCTGAGCGGCGACACCGCGTGGAGCTTCGCCGAGTACGCCGCCGAACTCAGCCGGCAGACGGGCAGGGAGATCGCCTACAACGCCGTCCCGCTGGACGTCTACAGCGGCATCCTGACCGGCGCCGGACTGCCCGGCCCTCTCGCCGAGATCCTGGCCGGCGTGGACGTCTCCATCGAGAAGGGCGAGCTGGCCGTCACCACCGGCGACCTCTCCCGCCTGACCGGCCGCCCGACCACCCCGGTCGCCGAGTCGATCACCGCCGCGCTCAAGGGCTGACCCTTCCCCGGCGGGCTCGATCATCGCGGCCTCCGCCTGTCATGACCGTATGGCGATACGGGTATGACCGGCGGGGGCGCTCGCGTTACCTTCTTGAAGGTTGCATCAACCAGTCGAGCGAGTGAGGAGAGCCCGTGGCCGAGAAGTCGAAGGGCGAGCGGCGGACAGGTCTGCTGAACGGCTTCGCGGCGTACGGGATGTGGGGGCTCGTCCCTCTCTTCTGGCCGCTGCTGAAGCCCGCCGGGGCGATGGAGATCCTGGCCCACCGGATGGTGTGGTCACTGGTCCTGGTCGCTCTGGCGCTGCTGGTGATGCGGCGCTGGGCATGGGCGGGCGAGCTGCTGCGGCAGCCCCGCAAGCTGGGGCTGATCACGATCGCGGCGGCGGTCATCACCGTCAACTGGGGCGTGTACATATGGGCCGTGAACAGCGGCCATGTGGTGGAGGCCTCGCTCGGCTACTTCATCAACCCGCTCGTCACCATCGCGATGGGCGTGCTGCTCCTGAAGGAACGGCTGCGGCCCGTCCAGTGGGTGGCGGTCGCGGTCGGCTTCACCGCCGTGGTCGTGCTGACGGTCGGGTACGGCCGTCCGCCGTGGATCTCCCTGTGTCTCGCCTTCTCCTTCGCCACATACGGGCTGGTGAAGAAGAAGATCGGCCTGGGCGGCATCGAGTCGCTGGCCGCGGAGACCGCTGTGCAGTTCGTCCCGGCGCTCGTCTATCTGCTGTGGCTGTCGGCGCAGGGCCGGTCGACGTTCACCTCTCAGGGCGCCGGGCATGCGACGTTGCTCGCCGCCACCGGAGTGGTCACCGCGCTCCCCCTCGTCTGCTTCGGTGCCGCCGCGATCCGGGTGCCGCTGTCCACGCTCGGTCTGCTGCAGTACCTGGCGCCGGTCTTCCAGTTCCTGCTGGGCATCCTCTACTTCCATGAGGCGATGCCGCCCGAGCGATGGGCGGGCTTCGCGCTGGTCTGGATCGCGCTGGCCCTGCTGACCGGGGACGCGCTGCGCACGGCTCGCGCGGCGGCGCGCGCGCTCAGGAGCCGGTCCGCGGTGCAGGCCTCCGCGCCCACGGCCGCCGGGACCGTGAGCGCGCCTCGGAAGCCGGACAGCGTGGCGGCCGGTCCCGATCCGGTGGACGCCACGCCGTAGTCCAGGGCGGCCGGCTCCTGCCGGAGCCAGAGGTTCCCCCCAGGACGCGGCCTGCCGCCTACGGAACCCTTGCTCCCCGACAGGCCGCCGCCCCTCGGGTCACTGGACGCCGGCCGGCTCTCCGCCGGTGGCGGCGCGGGCGCGCTCGGTCAGACGGCCCATACGGGTACGGGCGCGCTCCAGTTGCTCGAGGTCGTTGGCGGCGGGGCCCGGTGCGGCGGCGACGTCGCCCCACACTCCGATCAGCTCGCGGCCGAGGTCCAGGCTCTGGAGCGGATCGCGGACGGCACGCCAGGCGGCTGCCGCGCTCTGCACGTTTTCGTAGGCGCCGCGCGCGTCGCGCATACGGTGGCGGAGCCGGGCGAGGTCCAGCGAGAGGCGGAACGAGCGCAACGGGTCGTCGGCGAGGTAGGCCGCATAGGCGGTGAGTTCGCGCAGGCGCAGTACATCGGGGTGGTCGGCGCCGAGGGTTCGGAAGGCCCCGGCGAGGGTTCGCTCGGCCGTCTCGACGGCCTCCGCGATCCGGCCTTGCTTCACGGCCTCGTGGATCCGGGCCAGGGGTCCGGCGAGGGGCCCGCCCATGTCCGGGTCCGGCGCGAGTACGGCCTCGGCGACGGAGTCGAACTCACGTACCGGCGCCTCCTTGGTCTCCGCCTCGACCGCGACGACGGGAACAGCCCGCGGGGCCGGGGCGGGCTGCCACCCGGGCGGGGAGTACGACTCGGGACCGGGCCCGAAGTCGGGCCCCGCCGTCTGCGGCTCGTCCGGCCCGGTCGCAGGCGCCGGCCAAACGGGCGCGGTCTCGGCGGTCACCTGCGGGAGGCCGAGGGCTCCCACCGGGGAACCGAAAGTTCCCGTCGGGGGGCCGAAGGCTCCTGTCGGGGTCTGGACCGTGCCCGGAGGCACGGCCGCGGACCCGGCCGCCGGCCACTCCTGGGCCAGTCCGGACGTCGCGCTGATCAACGGCTCCTGCTCCGGCACCGCTCGCACCATGCAGGTCGCGACGGCACCTCCGGGGCTCACGGGGGCGTCCACCGCGCAGGAGGCGGGAGCTTCCTCGATGGCGGAAACGGGGGCGTCCACCATGGCGGCCGCGTCGGCTTGGTGAGCGGACGTCTCGAGCGCGTCCACCCGCATCGGCTCCCCCGTGAATTCGCTCGACCCGTCGACCAGCACCCGGACCGGTACCACATACCCGATCCGCTCGTCACGGACGGCCGCGAGAACCGGGTGGCCCGTGGCGAGGGCGAGACGGTGGAGGTGGTTCAGAACGGCCTGCTGTACCGGCTCCCCCGGTGCCGCGACCACCGGCATCCCGCCGACGGTCGCCCCGGTCCCGGCATCGGCAGCCCCGTCCAGCGCCCCCATCGGAACATGGACCTGGATCGGCGCCATCCCGGACTCCGTTCCCTCCGTGGACGCGGCCACGTCGGCGGAGCGTTCCCGCTCGTGTTCGCGGCTGAGTCGAGACATCGTTCCCCTCACTCGGGTCGGCCGGTCGAGGAAAGGACGGCGACGGAGGTGCCCACGACGACGAGCACACGGCAGGCAAGCGTACGCGGGCAGGACGGGACGGAGCCTCCCCTACGCGCCGTACGCGCCGTGAGCCTCTGACTCGTCATCCTTCCCTCCTCACCTGGCCCGGCCACGGTGCCGTATCGGCCTACGTGAAGTCTGTGGCCGCCATACGCTCCTGGCGTCACCGCAGCGTCACAGACCTGTCCCAGGACCTGTCCCAGGACCCCGACCAGCCCCGACCCGCAGCGACACCGCGCTCCTGCTCGACGCCGGCCTCGCGGCGACGGGCATCGTGATCCCCGGGCGGTCAGGCGCCCGCAGCCAGCCGGCCTTCTCAGACAGACAACGCCCTCAGACGGTCGCCCCTCCGACAGTCGACGGCCCGGACACTCGCCCCGCAGACAGACCACGGCCCCAGGCACTCGCCCCCCAGACAGACCACGGCCCCCGACACTCGGCGCTCAGGCAGTGATGTCCTTCGTCGTGAACCGCGCCCAGGCCGCCGAGCCGAAGACCGCCGCGTACAGGGCCTGGAGGCCGAGGTTGCGGACCAGATCGTCCCAGTACACCGGGTCGCGCATGAGGTCCGCGAAGGACATCCAGTAGTGCGGGAAGAAGTACGGCTGGAGCGCGTGCAGTTGGGGGACCTGGTCGAGGATCTGCACGGTGATCACCAGGCCGACCGTGGTCGCCATGGCCGCGATCCCGCTGTTGGTGAGGGTGGAGACGAACAGCCCCAGGGCCGCCAGGCCGGTCAGGGACACCGCGACGGTCAGCGCGATGAGCAGGGCACGGCCCAGGCCGTCACCGAAGCCGATGCGGGTACCCGAGATCGTCGTCAGATCGCCCAGCGGGAAGAGCAGGGCGCCCACCGCGAGCGCCGAGAGCGCGACGACAAGAGTGGCGAGCAGACAGAAGGCCAGCGTGGTCGCGTATTTGACGAGGAGGAGGCGGGTGCGGCCCGCGGGGGCGACCAGGAGATAGCGCAGTGTGCCGGAGTCGGCCTCGCCCGCGATCGCGTCGCCCGCGATGACACCGACCGCCATCGGCAGGAAGAACGGGAGCGTCACGGCGAGCGCGGTGAAGACCAGAAACAGGCCGTTGTTGGTGATCTGCGCGATGAACGCGGGGCCACCGTCGCCGCCTCGTCCGCCGGCACCGGAACCGCCGCCCGTCTCCACCTTCACGGCGATCCCGACCAGGACCGGTACGGTCGCCAGCACGGCCAGCAGCGCGAGCGTGCGCCACCGCCGCACGGTCGTCACCAGTTCGCTGCGCAGCAGTCCGAGGGACCACAACGGGTTCTGTCTCCGCGGAACCCGGATCCGGACCGGCCCCGCCCCCTCAGCCTGCGACATCGAATCCCTCTCCCGTCAGCGCCACGAACGCGTCCTCCAGGGAGGCCCGTTCGACACCGAAACCGCGGACGCGGATTCCGGCGGTGACCAGCGCGGCGTTCACGTCGGCCGGTTCGCCCTCCGGGGGATCCCCCGTCACCCGGCCCTCCCCCACGACCACGTCGGCGACACCCTGTTCCTTCAGAACGCGGGCCGCCTCCGTCACATCCGGGGTGGTCACGACGAGACGTCCGCGTGCCCCGGACGCCAGGTCGGCCACCGCGCCCTGCGCGATCAGCCGGCCCTGCGCCATCACGGCGGCGTGCGTGCAGACCTGTTCGATCTCGTCGAGCAGATGGGAGGAGAGGAAGACGGTCGTGCCCTCGGACGCCAGTTCCCTGACGAGGGAGCGGATCTCGCGCATGCCCTGCGGGTCGAGGCCGTTGGTCGGCTCGTCCAGGACGAGGAGGCGGCGGGGCTGGAGCAGGGCGGCCGCGAGCCCCAGGCGCTGTTTCATCCCCAGGGAGTACGCCTTCGCCTTCTTGCCGGCCGCCGCCGTCAGACCCACCCGGTCCAGCGCGGCCTCGATGCGTGCGCGCCGGGTGCGCGGGTCGGCGGTGGGGTCGGCGGAGTCGTAGCGCAGGAGGTTGTCGCGGCCGGAGAGGAATCCGTAGAGCGCCGGGCCCTCGATGAGGGCGCCGACGTGCGGGAGCACGGCGCGCGAGGCGCGGGGCATGGACCGCCCCAGCACGCGCACCGTGCCCGACGTGGGCTCGATCAGGCCCATCAGCATGCGGATGGTGGTGGTCTTGCCCGAGCCGTTGGGCCCGAGGAAGCCGAAGACGCTTCCCGCCGGGACGGTCAGGTCGAGTCCGTCCACGGCGAGCTGCCCGCCGCGGTAGCGCTTGGTGAGGGCGCGGGTGGCGATGACCGGGGCCTGCCGGGCCTCCGGGTCGCCCACCGCCGCCCCGGAGCCCTGCGACTCCCCCTCCGCGGCGGACAGTTCCTCCATGGACTCTCCTGCTCCAGCCATCCGTGCCGTGCGGGGTCTACTTCCCCGCGTCGGCCGCCTTCACCAGCGCGTCCTTGGTGACCGCGCCCGCGTACACCCTGCCGTCGTCGGTGATCAGGGCGTTGACCAGGCGGGTCGAGAAGACCGTGCCCGAGCCGAACTTGCCCTTGACATGGTCGCCCAGGGAGCCCAGGAAGCCGGCGACCGCGCCGTCCTTGGACGCGCCGTCCTTGGACGCGCCGTCCTTGGACTTGGCGTCCGTGGGCAGGCCGCCCTTGCTGCCACTGTCGAGGACGACGATCGTGTTCCAGCCCTCGCCGATGGTTTTGGGCTCGGCGCCGGGTGCCGCCTTCTCGGAGCCCCGCGCCGCCTTCCCGTCGCCGTGCGCCGACTTCTCGGTGCCGTGGGATCGCGCTGCGCCCTCGTCCTTCAGGTCGTCGCCCTGGGTGACCTTCGTGCCCTTGGGCGGGGTGAAGGTGAACGTCGACGCGGCCGGCCTGCTGAACGACACCTGGGTGAAGCCGGCGTCGACGACGGCCGCGCCGCCCGACGCCGGGGTCAGGGTGAACTTCAGCGGGAGCCCGGTCTTCGCGTCGACCGCGATGCTGATGGCGCCGACCGTCGTGCCCGACTGCTTGGGCCGGATGAGCAGCTTGTAGGCGTCCCGGCCCGCGACCTGGGCGGTGCCGTCGACCGTGACCGACGTCGTCTTGCCGGCGGCCTTGAGGGCCTGCTCGGCCAGGTCCTTCGGCGTGGCCGGCACGTCCTCGGGCGCCGCCTTCGCGCCCTTGTGGTCACCCGCGCCGGTCGAGTGGTACGCCTCGTTGGACGCGCTGTCGTAGGCCCACACCTGGTCGCCGTTGCGGATGACGCTGTACTCGGCGGCCTTCTCCAGGAGGGAGACCTTCTGCTTGTCCTGGCCGTCGGCGGCGACCCGCACGGTGTGGGTGCCGGAGGCCAGCTCCAGCAGCTTGGCGCTCGGGTCCGCGGCCGAGCCGCCCTTGCCGCCCGCGCCCTGCGAGAGCGCGCCCGAGGTGAGGCTGTTCTCCAGACCGCCCAGGTTGGGCAGGCCGAGGTCCGTGCTGATCTTCACCGTGCCGGACATCTGCTGGACGTCCGACTTGGCGATCTTCTCGATGAGCTGCTGGGCGCTGATCTTCGGCAGGTCGGGGTCGCCGGATCCCGCGAATGCCGGGACGAGCCCGATGGTCGCGGCCGCCACTCCCACCACCGCGGCCGGGACGACGTACCGTGCGGCGGTGCGCCGCCCGTCGCGTACGTCCTCGGCCTCGCCGGCGTGCGTGCTGCCGTCGGATTCGTACGGTGCCATGTGTGCCTTACCTCCGTCGTCGGCGGCGGCCTACCGTCCGTGCCCTGGCCCACCCCTGTGCCGCCATTCTCACCCGAACTCCTTTGAGGTGGTGTCTCCCATCTGACCAAATCGGCCCGGCGGAAGCGTCAGACCGCGGGCCCAACTCCGCGTAATCCTGGGGTATGACATCGCGGGACGGCGCCTGCCCCGACCCGTAGGGGTTCCACGGGTTCCCACGGTTCTACGGGTTCCACGGGTTCCCACGGTTCTACGGGTTCCACGGGTTCCACAGTTCTGCGGTTCCACAGGGAGGGCGCCGCGCGTTTCCCGCTCAGTGCTGCACGAAGACGTAGTCCGCCCGGTAGGGGACGCCCACGATCGTGCCGGGTGTGCAGGAGCCGGCCGGGGCGATGCCGCCGGCCGTGTTCAGGCGCAGGACCTCGGCGGTGTCCGCGAGCAGGCCGTGGCGCTTGCCGGACGGGGTGGCCAGCAGGTCGAGTTCGGGGATGTTCGTGTCGCCGTTCGGGGTCCTGGACACCACCGCGCCGGTGACGGCGCTGCGGTCGGGGGCGACCCACCGTGGCGTACCGGAGCCGGGTTTCACGAACGAGTGGAGGATGCCGCCGCCGAGCAGGGCCGCGACATCGCGCTGGGCGAAGGCGTAGCCGCCGCCGGTGGTTCGCTTGCACTCGTAGATTTGCCGGCCCGTCACCACGGAGGCCTGGAGGTTGTCCAGGGCGTGGCGGAAGTCGAAGGCCGTGGTGACGTTGTGGAGCCGGCCGCGCACCGCTCCACCGGGGAACGCGGCGGTGTGCAGATTGGCGTAGAAGACTCCGGGGTCGGTCTTGAGCCGGGTGAGCAGCGCGGTGTCCCCGACCTTCACGCTCCCTACCACGGTGTAGCCCTTCACGCCGTTGTCCAGCAGCTTGCCGAAGTCGATCACCACCCCGCCGTTGACGCCCTTCGGGCCCTGGTGGATGTGGAGCATGGTGGGCCGCCCGGTGCCGCGCCAGGTGACGGCGACGGAGACCGTGTCGCCCTCGATCCTGACGAACTCCAGGGCGGCGCCGTCCTTGTCGCCGACGGCGGGGCCTCCGGCGACGGGTACCTCGTCGGCCCCACGGAGGCTCGCGACGAGGGTGGTGCCAGGGGAGCCGCTGCCGGGGCGGGTGGTGCCGTTCCCGGTGGCGACGGTCCCCGCAGTGTGCCCGGCGTGGTCCGCCCCGGTGTGCCCTCCGGTCCGTCCCGCTGCGGCGGCCGGCACGACGACGGCGACGAGCGCTGCCGCCGTGGCCGTGGCGACGCCGGTGAGGAGCGGGGCGGTGCGGCGCTTTGCGAACGTGGCCGTCGTACGCATGATCGTGATTCTCCCCGTTTCACAGCCGACGCCCCCTGCGTCAGCTTTCGGGCAGGAGTACGGAGCCGATCTCGGTACGGACTCAACCCAACTACGTGACACGGCTCACACGAGCGCGTACGAGGAGTGACGGAAAAGCGGCCTCAGCCCGCCCGGTGCACCACCGCGTCGCACAGCTCCATCAGGGCCGCCTTGGCGTCGCACTCCGGCAGCGGGGCCAGGCCCGAGCGGGCGTCCTCCACATAGCGGACCGTGTCGCGGCGCGCCTGCTCCAGGGCCGGGTGAACGCGCAGACGGGCGAGGGCCTCGGAGTGCCGGGCGTCATCCGTGAGGTCGGAATCCAGGAGCTCACACAGGGCGATGTCCTCGGCCAGCCCCATGCGCTCCGCACGCTCACGCAGACGCAGCACCGGGAGCGTGGGGACACCCTCACGCAGGTCCGTTCCGGGCGTTTTCCCGGACTCGCGCGAGTCCGACGCGATGTCCAGGACGTCGTCGGCCAGCTGGAACGCCACGCCCAGCCGCTCGCCGTACTGCGTGAGCACATCCACGACCGTCTCGTCGGCGCCAGACATCATCGCCCCGAAGCGGCACGCCACCGCCACCAGCGAGCCGGTCTTGCCGCCGAGGACGTCGAGGTAGTGCTCCACGGGGTCACGGCCGTCCCGTGGACCCGCCGTCTCCAGGATCTGACCGGTGACCAGGCGCTCGAACGCCTCCGCCTGGATCCGGACCGCCTCCGGACCGAGATCGGCCAGGATGTGTGACGCCCTCGCGAACAGGAAGTCACCCGTGAGGACCGCGACCGAGTTGCCCCAGCGGGTGTTCGCGCTGACCACGCCGCGCCGCACCTCGGCCTCGTCCATCACGTCGTCGTGGTAGAGGGTGGCGAGGTGGGTCAGCTCCACGACCACGGCCGAGGGCACGATCCCGGGCGCGTACGGGTCGCCGAACTGGGCCGCGAGCATCACGAGCAGCGGCCGGAACCGCTTCCCGCCCGCACGCAGCAAGTGCTGCGCGGCCTCCGTGATGAAGGGCACCTCACTCTTGGTGGCCTCGAGCAGCCCTTCCTCGACAGCCGCCAATCCGGCCTGGACATCGGCCTCCAGAGCCTGGTCCCGCACGCTCAGCCCGAACGGCCCGACGACGGTCACGTGGGGTCTCCTGTCTGCTGACGTCTGCTGACGATCACACGGTCGGTCTCAAGGACGGTCACTTGGTCGATGACGTCGCCTGTCGACGTGGCGTATCGAGTTTGTCGATCTGTCGCCGCCATCACTCAAGTCAGCGTATCCGGTCACGTTTCGATCACCACGAGCGCCCACTGTTCCAGGCCGGGCGGTATCGGATCAGGAAGGGCATGTTCTTGATCATTCGATACGAACAGACATTCACTGACATAACAGACAAAGAGCCCTTACGGCTGGGATCAGCCAGGTTGCCCCCTGCCCCACGAGCACCGGACACCCCTTCGCCGCGCCTCACCCATCACCGCCTGGCCACCCAGTGCCACCTTTTCGGCCACCGGACGACTCCCCCTACGACTGCCCGCGCTCACGTTCCGCACGCCCCCCGCACACGCCGCCCGGAGGCTCGTCCCACCCGCCGCCCCACCGGGAGAACTCCCCTCAGGGGCACCGGAGTCCGGGTCGAACGGTCGGCGGCCACCCGCCCCGGGGCCCGGGTCTCACCACGCGACATGTGGCCGTTTTGTCCGAATAGGACCGTTATGCAGGGGAGTGCTGATGACGACCACGGGAACGGAAGTGAAATAGCTCACGTGCGCGACAGGCGAGGCATCGCGGGCGTGTCGCCAACTCACGCTTTGCTAATGGCAACTTGAACCCTTCTCAACAAAATGGATCAACGACCTTATTCCCCCATTTCATGGCCAATCCGGAATGACTGTGACGTGCGGGCTTGTTCCCGACATGTGCTCTCGCATACCTTCCCCTCGATCCGAGCGGAACGCCGAATCCTGCCGCCGCTCGGGAGCCCATCGACCCACGACGGCAGGAGCGGGGGACCCAGGTAAACCGCCGATCCGGACACCACACCGGAACGGCTAGGGGTGAAGTCGCGACCTCGGCGTCGAGGACGCGGCCGGGCACCTCCCCGCCCGAACCCGACAGCTCACCTCGCAGGCGCCGGAGAGGAATGCGACATGTCCGCTTTCGCACTGCCCGCACGCCGTCGGGACCGTGGCTCCAAGGCCACTCGTCTCACCCGTGCCCTCGCAATCGCGGGGGCGGGTGCTGCCCTTCTCGCCCTGCCGGTCATGGGGGCGACCAGCGCCTCCGCCGCGCCCGGCAAGCCGGCGACGGTGACCGCCACCACCATGAAGTCCGTCACGACCCGAGGCACCACCCTCGACAGCTGGATCCGCCAGTCGCTGGAGGTCATGGCCCAGCACGGCATCCCCGGCACGTACAACGGCATCTACCGCAATGTGATGCGCGAGTCGTCCGGCAACCCGAAGGCCATCAACCTGTGGGACTCGAACGCCCGTAAGGGCATCCCCTCCAAGGGCCTGCTCCAGATCATCGACCCCACCTTCGCCGCGTACCACGTGCCCGGCACGTCGTTCGACCCCTACGACCCGGTGGCGAACATCACGGCCGCGTGCAACTACGCCGCCCACCGGTACGGCTCGATCGACAACGTCAACAGCGCGTACTAGAAGGCCTGGCGATCTCCGGGCGGCGTTCCTGACGATCGCCGGCCGGTAGGCCCGGTAGTCGCCGAGTAGGCGTCGTAGCCGACCGGCAGGACGAGCAGGCCTCACAGCCGACCGGCAGGACGAGCAAGCCTCGTAGCCGACTAGTGGGCCTGGCAAGAGCCGACGGACCGTCGGCCGGCGCTGTCGGCCGTCGGCCGGTGGCCACCGAGGAGTCGTTCGAGGACGACGGCGATGCCGTCGTCCTCGTTCGACGTGGTGATCTCGTCCGCCACGGCCTTGAGTTCCGGGTGGGCGTTGGCCATGGCCACCCCGTGCGCGGCCCAGTCGAACATCGGGATGTCATTGGGCATGTCGCCGAAGGCGATGGTCTGGGACGGGCCCAGCCCCAGATGCTCGGCGGCCAGTGCGAGCCCCGTGGCCTTGGTGATGCCGCACGGCTGGAGTTCGACGGTACCGGGCCCGGACATGGTGACCGTCGCAAGCGAACCGACCGCCGCGCGCGCCGCCGCCGCCAACTCGTCGTCCGAGAGGGCGTGATGGCGCAGCAGTACCTTGCTGATCGGCTCGCACCACAGGTCGTCGCGCCGCTTGACCCGTACCGCGGGCAGGGTGGGGTGCGGCATCCGGTAGCCGGGTTCGATGAGCGTGAGCCCGTCCACCCCGTCCTGATCCACGGCCGCGTACACCTGCCCCACCTCCGCCTCGATCTTGCCGAGCGCGGTCTCGGCCAGTTCCCGGTCCAAAGTGACGGAGAACAGCAGCCGGTTCGTGCCGGCGTCGTACACCTGCGCGCCCTGCCCGCACACCGCGAGCCCCGTACTGCCGAGATCGTCGAGCAGCGGCCGCACCCTGGGCGCCGGGCGCCCCGTCACGACGAGGTGCTGTGCGCCTGCCGCCGAGGCCCGCGCCAGCGTGGCCCTTGACCGGTCGGAGAGCGTGTCGTCGTCACGCAACAGCGTTCCGTCCAGGTCAGTGGCGATGAGTGAATATGCGAAGGGTGCGGCCATGATCAGAGAATACGGATGGAACGCCCCGCCGACTCGGCGCGAACCGGACGACGTTCGGTATCCCGCCGCCACCGAACTCCCGTAGCCCAGCACCGGAGTTGCCTCGCGCCCCGGGGACACGACGGCGCCCGGCCCCGGCACGCCCCTCGCCCCGGCGTGGGCCCCGCGCCGGCACCGCCGTTCGGTGCCGGCGCCGCACGACGGTGCCCTGCCCGGCGCGCGGCAGCACCTCGCGCGGCCGGTGCACGCATCGGGCGCTCAGGCGCCCGCATCCAGCAGGCGGCGCCTCGGCGCGCGGCGACCTCGCGGAGTTCGCGGGGCCGCACGGTACGCAACGGCGCCTTGACCGCGATCAGTTGTTCCGCGTACCAGTCGGGCTCGTCGGTGGTGGCGACCAGGGGGGACCAGGCGCGTGGTGACCAGCCGCGTGGTGACCAGGCGCGTGGTGACCAGCCGCGTGGTGACACTGGTGTGGAAGTGCGAGGGGCTGGACGCGGCGGGTCTGTGCGCCACGGTCGGCGCCGCTTCGATCTCCCCCTGGGGCCCGGTCTCCCCCACGGAACGCGCCGAACGGCTGCGAGAAGAGACCCACTGCGGTGATCCGGGGACGGCCACGACGAGTGGGCTCGTCGCCCGGCTGGACGGCGATCCCGTGGGCTGGTGCGCGGTGGGGCCCGGACGTCGTATCCGCAGCCGGCCCGCGCCCGGGTCCCCTGGTCCGGACGCCAGGAGGACAAGGTGGACGACGGCGTCCGGGCCGTGGCCTGCTTCCTCACCCGTACGGGCTACCGCCGCCGCGGCATCACCTACGCGCTCGCCCGCGCCACGGTCGGGCGTGCGCGGGACCGGGGCGCCCGCGCGTCGGAGGCCTATCCGGTGATCACGTGCCCCGGGCTCGAGATCACCTGGGGGCGCCGCACGTCGGCAGCCGCGAGGTGTTCGCCCAGACCGGCTTCCGGGAGGTGAGCAGACCCCCGCTACGGCGGGCCGTGCTGCGCATCGACTTCCGAACGACGCGTACCGGCCTCCGGCCTGGGGCGTGACCCGCCACGGCGCCACGCCCCAGCCCGCCATCGGTGATCCCCGGCCGGACCACCCGGCCCGGCGCGCCCTCAGCCGTGCGCCGCCGCCAGGTGCTTCGCCAGCCGGGGAGAGGCGAACTCCGTGCCGCACACGAAGCGCATCACCGGGCCGTACGAGGACGCCGCCGGCAGGCCCGTGAAGTACAGGCCCGGTACGGAGGACACATATCCCGCGCCGAGCCTCGGCGTGCCCCGGCTCACCGCCAGTGCCGTGCGCAGTCCGTGGCCCAGGAAGTCCATCGCCGCGATGTCCACGCGGTAGCCGGTGGCGGCGATCACATGGTCCGCGGTGAGTTCCTCCGTGGTGCCCGTGTGCGTCCGGACCGTCAGGACGGGGCTGCCGTCCGGCACGGACGCGCCGACCACACCGGCGACCTCACGCACCTGCACCTTGCTCTGGAAACGGTCGCGCAGCCACCACGCCCCGAGCGGGCCGAGAACCCGGCGCACCAGGTAGTGACGGGTCTGGTCGGGCAGGAACCGGTAGGGGTGCGGGTAGTAGCTCAGCGCCCACAGGGACCAGGCGCGCCCGAAGGGCGATTCGGGGCGGAACTTCGGCTGGTCCCAGGGGGCCGCGCCGAAGGCCACCTTGCCCTGGCCGCGCGAGATCACCCGCACCCGCGCGCCCGCCTCGGCCGCGAGCGCGGCCGTCTCCAGGGCGGACTGCCCCGCGCCGATGACCAACAGGTCCTTGCCGGAGAACCGGGTCAGGTCATGGTGCTGGGAGCTGTGGGAGACCGGTCCCGTGGGCGAGGGGCCGTCCGCCGCGGCGGTGGCCAGTTCCGGCGGGAGGTGGGCGAGGCCCGACAGGCCGGTGGCCACCACGACCGCCCGCGCCGCGAACTGCTCGCCCGAGTCCAGCTTCAGATCGAAACCGCCACCCTGACGGCGGTCCACGGAGACGACCCTGACCCGCTCCAGCTCGGGCACCAGCTTCTGCTGGAACCACTCGCCGTAGGCGATGAACGTCTCGATCGGGATGATGTCCTCGTCGGTCACCAGCCGGGCGATGCCTGCCGCGTCGCAGTAGTCGGCCAGGGTGTGACCGCTCTGGGGGGCGTCGAGGTTCGAGGCGGCCGGGGTCGACTTCAGAAGCATGCCCGCGGGCATGTGGTCGCGCCAGCTCACCATGAGCTCACCGAAGACGCGTACCGGGATACCGCGCGCCCGCAGATGGGCGGCGGTGGACAGGCCGAACGGGCCGGCGCCGATGACTGCTACCGGTTGAATCACGAAGTCCCTCCCCAGGACGCGACGTGCCTACCTCGTGGTGGAGCCGTACGCACAGGGCGTACCGGTGGTTCGGCCGTACGCGCTAACGCGTACGGCTGGTGGAACCGCGGCGGTTGGTCCGCCACAGCTGATACAGGTGCTTCGCGCCCGGCCGCACGAAGCGCGCGAGCATCGTGAAGAACGGCCGCGGGTCGTCACTCGCGAACCAGGCCAGCTCGGTGCCGCTCGCTCGGGCCGGCGCGTGCGGCGTCGTGTAGCCGCTGCGCCGGTAGGCGATCAGGGCCGGCAGGTCGATGTTCTCCACGATGTACCGGTGACCGGCGCGCTGTTCCCCCTCCGGTACCGGGCGGCCGGTCAGGTCCAGATGCATGGCGCGGACGACGTCCACCCCCGCCGCGTTCTCGAAGAGGCGGAACTGGGCGCCCATGCGTGGGTTGAAGTCGAGCAGTTTGTAACGGCCGTCGCGGCGGTCGAAGCGCAGGTCCAGATCGACGATGCCGGTGAAGCCGATCTGCTTGATGAAACGTGCCGCGAGGTCGGCGAGTTCCGGGTTGTCGACGACGTACGCGTTCGCCGTCATGCCCGCGTGCGGCGGCCAGGAACGGACCTTGACGCCGGTGAACAGGGCGAGCGGGGCGGAGTCCTGGCCGAAGTACGCGTGCACGATCCAGTCCTCGGCCTCCTCCCTGGGCAGGTACTCCTGGAGGATCACGCCCGGGCGCTCGCCCCAGTCGCGGGCGAGCGCGAGCAGCCCCTCAGGAGTGGTGATCTTGGTCGTGCCGTTCACCGCGGGCCGTTCACGGCGTACGAACGCCTCCCGGTTCTTGGCCACGAGTGGGAAGCGGGCCTTCTCGGCGAAGCGCACGATGTCGTCGTACGACTGCGGGAAGGCGGCCTGCGGGCTCGGGATGCCGTGTTCCACGCACAGCTCGTGCAGGCCCTGCTTGCTGGCCAGGCGGCGCGGAAGCTTGGCATCCACCTTCGGGAAGAGGAAGGGACCGGCGAGCACGTCCTGATGCTCGGCGATCAGTACGGCGGCCTCCTCGTCGGTGGGAATGAGCACGGTCGGCCGTCCGACACGGCGCCCGACGCGCAGCAGGCCCTCCACGAGCCGTTCCGGTTCCTCCGTCCCGGTGGTCGGCCACACGAAGGCGCGCCGCAGATAGCGGGAGACCGCAGCCGGCGTGTAACGGTCCTCGGTGATCGCGTACATCGGTATGCCCAGCCGGCCCAGGCTCCGGATGGCACCCACGCCGCCGTGGTGCAGTGGATAGTCGCCGAATTTCACGATGAGCCCCGGCACCCCGCGGTCCGCGTCGAACGGCACGCCGGTGCTCCTGGCCACGGGTCCCCCCACGTGTCCCCCCTACGGACCGGACCCACCCCGTCCGTGTCCCCAAAGGACGCTAAGCCGGAATTGGGTGCTCCGACAAGGCCTATTCGGACATTGCGAACTCTTTAGACACTGCCCAAGACAGGCAACTCACCCGTAACGTGTGCGGCGACCACATGGAACGCACCCCCATGCACGACACACCCGACGTGCACGAAAGCGAGGCAGCATTCCCATGCCCCCCATCGACGTCCCCGAGGGCGACCCCTTCGGTCCGCACAACCTCCCCTACGGCGTGTTCTCGCCGGTCGGCTCCGATGAGCGGAAGGTCGGCGTCCGCCTGGGCGACCACGTGCTCGACGCGGGCGCCGCCGCCGAGGCGCTCGGCTCCCCGTACGCCTCCCTCCTGGCCCAGGCCTCGCTGAGCCCCCTCCTGGCGGCCGGCCGCACCGCCTGGTCGGATGTGCGCCGGGCGCTGACGGCGTGGGTGACGGTGCCCGCGCACCGCGAGACCATCGAGCCGCTGATGCACCCGCTCTCCGAGGTGGTCCTGCACCTTCCCTTCGAGGTCGCGGACTACGTCGACTTCTACGCCTCCGAGAACCACGCCCGCAACGTCGGGCAGATCTTCCGCCCGGACGCGGCGGACTCCCTGACCCCCAACTGGAAGCATCTGCCCATCGGTTATCACGGCCGGGCGGGAACCGTCGTGGTGTCCGGCACGGACGTCGTACGCCCCCAGGGACAGCGCAAGACGCCCACGGACCCGGCGCCGGTCTTCGGGCCCTCGGTCCGCCTGGACATCGAGGCGGAGGTGGGATTCGTGGTGGGCGTGCCGTCGCAGCTGGGCCGGCCGGTGCCGCTGTCGGCCTTCCGCGACCATGTGTTCGGGCTCTGCCTCCTCAACGACTGGTCGGCACGGGACATCCAGGCCTGGGAGTACGTGCCGCTCGGCCCGTTCCTCGGCAAGTCGTTCGCCACCTCCGTCTCGGCATGGATCACCCCCCTGGACGCCCTGGAGGAGGCGCGGGTGGCACCCCCCGGGCGCACGCACCCGCTGCTGCCGTACCTGGACGACGCACACGAGGA
This sequence comes from Streptomyces sp. NPDC093261, assembly GCF_044753645.1. NCBI lineage: Bacteria > Bacillati > Actinomycetota > Actinomycetes > Kitasatosporales > Streptomycetaceae > Streptomyces > Streptomyces sp. NPDC093261. The sequence goes on along the minus strand of NZ_JBIVNO010000002.1, from coordinate 93,223 downwards.
ACCCGGGGGCTACGACCTGCGCATCTCCGTCGCGATCAACGGCCATGTGGTCTCCGAGCCGCCGTTCTCGACCATGTACTGGACGGCGGCCCAGCAACTGGCGCACATGACGGTGAACGGGGCGTCACTGCGGACGGGCGACCTCTACGGCTCGGGCACCGTGAGCGGCCCGACGGAGCACGAGCGCGGCTCGCTGCTCGAACTGACCTGGAACGGGCGGGACCCGCTCGAACTCCCCGACGGCAAGCGGGCGTTTCTGGAGGACGGGGACGTGGTGACCATGACCGCCTGGGCTCCGGGGCCGCACGGCACGCGGGTCGGGCTCGGGGAGGTGACGGGCCGGGTGGTGCCCGGCACCTGAGCCATCCTCGGGGCCCGCAGCGCCTGGAGCCGCTCCCCTAGGCCCGCACGGCGTTCCGGCCAGGGGCTCGCCGGCCGTCGGCGCCGACGGACGAGCATCCCGGGCCGGCGCCCCGCCCCCGGCGCCCGCAGCGTCCACGGAGGCGGATCCTGCCCAGCTTCCGGTCGGACCCTCGACTCAGAGGCGCCGTGGCCGTGCCGTCCCGGGGCCCGTCCCGACGCTCATATCCAGTCGTCGGGTTCGGGCTCCGGCTCCAGGTCCGGCTCCGACTCGGGCCAGTCGTCCACCGGTGTCCCGCCGGTCGCCCGGGCCGTCTCGGCCGCAGGGGCCGCGCCGTCCGCCGACGGCCCGTCGAGCGATGCGAGCACTTCGAGCACTCCCTCGCCGTAGGTGGCCAGCTTCTTCTCGCCGACCCCGCCGATGGTCCCCAGCTCCGCCACCGTCGTGGGGTGGACGGTGGCGATCTCCCGCAGCGTCGCGTCGTGGAAGATCACATATGCCGGAACGCCCTGTTCCTTCGCCCGGGCCGCGCGCCAGGAGCGCAACGCCTCGAAGACGGGCAGCAGTTCCGGCGGCAGCTCGGCGGCGGCCTTCGGTCTGCGTTCGCCCTTCGGCGACGAGGAGCGGGCGGCAGCCGCGGGCTTCGCAGGCTCCTTACGCAGCGGTACCTCGCGCTCCCGCCGCAGCACCGCCCCGCTCGGCTCGGTCAGCACCAGGGTCCCGTACTCCCCCTCGACCGCGAGCAGGCCCTGGGCCAGCAACTGCCGGATGACCCCCCGCCACTCGCCCTCGGTCAGCTCCTCGCCGATGCCGAAGACGGACAGCTGGTCGTGGTCGAACTGGATGACCTTGGCCGTGCGCCGCCCCAGCAGGATGTCCACGATCTGCACCGCGCCGAACTTCTGCCGCCGCTCCCGGTCCAGTCTCCACACCGTGGACAGCACCTTCTGGGCCGCGGTCGTCCCGTCCCAGGTCTCCGGCGGCACCAGGCATGTGTCGCAGTTGCCGCAGTCGCCCGTCTCGGCGTCCTGGCCGAAGTAGGCGAGCAACTGGCCGCGGCGGCACCGGGCCGTCTCGCAGAGCGCCAGCATCGCGTCCAGGTGCCCCTGGGCCCGGCGGCGGAAGGCCTCGTCGCCCTCCCCGGACTGGATGAGCTTGCGCTGCTGTATGACGTCGTTCAGCCCGTATGCCATCCAGGCCGTGGACGGCAGGCCGTCGCGGCCCGCCCGGCCGGTCTCCTGGTAGTACCCCTCGACCGACTTCGGCAGGTCCAGGTGTGCGACGAACCGCACATCCGGCTTGTCGATGCCCATCCCGAACGCGATGGTCGCGACCACGACCAGGCCGTCCTCGCGCAGGAACCGGGACTGGTGCGCCGCGCGCGTGCCCGCGTCCAGACCCGCGTGGTAGGGCACCGCGTCGATGCCGTTGCGGGTCAGGAACTCCGCCGTCTTCTCCACCGAATTGCGTGAGAGGCAGTAGACGATGCCCGCCTCGCCCGGGTGCTCCTCGCGCAGGAACGACAGCAGCTGCTTCTTGGGGTCGGCCTTCGGGACGATCCGGTACTGGATGTTGGGCCGGTCGAAGCTCGCCACGAAGTGGCGGGCCGTCGGCATGTTCAGCCGCTGGGTGATCTCCTGGTGCGTGGCGCGCGTGGCCGTCGCCGTGAGCGCGATCCGGGGGACCTCCGGCCAGCGCTCGCCGAGCAGGGACAGGGACAGATAGTCGGGGCGGAAGTCGTGGCCCCACTGGGACACACAGTGCGCCTCGTCGATCGCGAACACCGAGATCTTGCCGCGCGAGAGGAGATCAAGGGTGGACTCCAGGCGCAGCCGCTCCGGGGCCAGATAGAGCAGGTCCAGCTCGCCGGCCAGGAACTCCGCCTCCACCACGCGCCGCTCGTCGAAGTCCTGCGTGGAGTTGACGAACCCGGCCCGCACACCGAGCGCCCGCAGCGCGTCCACCTGGTCCTGCATCAGCGCGATCAGCGGTGAGACCACCACGCCGGTGCCGGGTCTGACCAGGCTCGGGATCTGGTAGCACAGCGACTTGCCGCCGCCGGTGGGCATGAGCACCACGGCGTCGCCGCCGGCCACCACATGCTCGATGATCGCTTCCTGCTCGCCGCGGAAGCTCTCGTACCCGAAGATCCGGTGCAGCGTGGCCCGCGCCTCGCTCCCGTCACTCGGCGCCGGCATCACGCCCGCCTCCGTCATCACAGCCGTCCCGTCCATCGCCCGTCCCCCGTGTGTCGTCCCTCGACCACGCCATCCACGATAGGGGGCCGCGCCGACAGCCCCGGAGTTGTCCACAGGCCGGCCTCCTGGATCTCGCCGAGATCAAGGCACGTCCTGAGGACGTGCGGTAAACCTGACGGCGGACGGCCCGGCACCCCCCGAGCGGGCACCGGGCCGTCGTGTGCGGCGGGGGCTCCTCAGCGCACGAAGATGCCCGCCTGACTCGCCAGATCCAGGAAGTACTGGGGCGCCACACCCAGCACCAGCGTGACCGCCACGCCCACCCCGATCGCCGTCATGGTCAGCGGGGAGGGGACCGCGACCGTCGGACCCTCGGGACGCGGTTCACTGAAGAACATCAGCACGATCACGCGGATGTAGAAGAACGCCGCGACCGCCGACGAGATCACACCGATCACGACCAGCGGGATGGCCCCGCCCTCCGCGGCCGCCTTGAACACGGCGAACTTCCCGGCGAAGCCGGAGGTCAGCGGGATGCCCGCGAAGGCCAGCAGGAACACCGCGAACACGGCCGCCACCAATGGCGACCTGCGCCCGAGCCCGGCCCACTGGGACAGGTGTGTCGCCTCGCCGCCCGCGTCGCGGACCAGCGTCACGACGGCGAAGGCGCCGATCGTCACAAACGAGTACGCGGCCAGGTAGAAGAGGACGGAGGAGACACCGTCGCGGGTCGTCGCGATGACACCCGCGAGGATGAAGCCGGCGTGCGCGATCGACGAGTACGCCAGCAGCCGCTTGATGTCGGTCTGGGTGATCGCGACGATCGCGCCGCCCAGCATGGTGACGATCGCGACCGCCCACATCACCGGCCGCCAGTCCCAGCGCATGCCCGGCAGGACGACGTACAGCAGCCGCAGCAGAGCGCCGAACGCCGCCACCTTCGTCGCCGCGGCCATGAAGCCGGTCACCGGGGTCGGCGCGCCCTGGTAGACATCCGGCGTCCACATGTGGAACGGCACCGCGGCCACCTTGAACAGCAGGCCCATCCCGATCAGCGCGGAACCGACCAGCAGAAGCGCGTCGTTGCCCATGGTGTTCGCGAGCGCCGGGTCGACGTTCGTGACCGTCCCGTCGACGACCTGGGCGATCGTCGCGTACGACACCGAGCCCGCGTACCCGTACAGCAGCGCGATGCCGAACAGGGTGAACGCGGAGGCGAACGCGCCCAGCAGGAAGTACTTGACCGCGGCCTCCTGCGACATGAGCCGCTTGCGGCGGGCCAGGGCGCAGAGCAGGTACAGCGGCAGGGAGAAGACCTCCAGGGCCACGAAGAGCGTCAGCAGGTCGTTGGCCGAGGGGAAGACAAGCATGCCGCCGACCGCGAACAGCAGCAGCGGAAAGGCCTCGGTGGTCGTGAAGCCGGCCTTCACGGCGGCCTTCTCGCCCTCGCTGCCGGGTACGGACGCGGCCTGCGCGGCGAACGAGTCGACCCGCTGGCCGTGTGCGGCGGGGTCGAGGCGCCGCTCGGCGAAGGTGAACACGCCGAGCAGACCGGCCAGCAGGATCGTGCCCTGCAGGAACAGGGAGGGCCCGTCGACCGCGATGGCCCCCATCGCCGCGATGTGCGCCTTGGTGGTGCCGTAGCCGTCGGCCGCGAGCGCCACGACCGCGGCGAACGCGGCGGCGAGCGCGACGACCGAGACGAACACCTGTGCGTAGTAGCGGGATGCGCGCGGGACGAACGCCTCGATCAGCACCCCGATGAGCGCCGCGCCGATGACGATCAACGTCGGCGACAATTGCCCGTACTCGATCTTCGGCGCCTGGATCTTCGAGATCGGGTCGGCTGCGGTTGTCCACAGGCTGTGGACGGCTGCTGTGCTCACTTGACCGCCTCCACCGCGGGCTTGGGATCGGTCTGGTGTACGTCGGACATGGTCTGTCTGACCGCCGGGTTCACGATGTCGGCGACGGGCTTCGGATAGACGCCCAGGAAGATCAGCAGGACGATCAGCGGGGCGACGACGAGGAGCTCGCGCACGCGCAGATCCGGCATCGCGGCGACCTCCGCCTTCACCGGGCCCGTCATCGTCCGCTGGTAGAGCACCAGGGTGTACAGCGCGGCGAGAACGATGCCGAGGGTGGCGATGATGCCGATCGCCGGATGGCGTGTGAACGTGCCGACCAGGACCAGGAACTCACTCACGAAGGGCGCGAGTCCCGGTAGGGAGAGCGTGGCCAGACCGCCGATCAGGAAGGTGCCGGCGAGCACCGGCGCGACCTTCTGGACGCCTCCGTAGTCCGCGATCAGACGCGAGCCGCGGCGCGAGATCAGGAAGCCCGCCACCAGCATCAGGGCGGCGGTCGAGATCCCGTGGTTCACCATGTAGAGCGTCGCGCCGGACTGGCCCTGGCTGGTCATCGCGAAGATGCCCAGGATGATGAAGCCGAAGTGCGAGATCGAGGCGTACGCCACCAGCCGCTTGATGTCCCGCTGGCCGACCGCGAGCAGCGCCCCGTAGATGATGCTGATGAGCGCCAGGACGAGGATGACGGGCGTGGCCCACTTGCTCGCCTCCGGGAAGAGCTGGAGGCAGAACCGCAGCATCGCGAACGTGCCCACCTTGTCGACGACCGCCGTGATCAGGACGGCGACCGGGGCGGTGGCCTCCCCCATGGCGTTGGGCAGCCAGGTGTGCAGCGGCCACAGCGGCGCCTTCACCGCGAAGGCGAAGAAGAAGCCGAGGAACAGCCAGCGTTCGGTGCCGGTCGCCATGTGCAGCGAGCCGTTCGCCCGCGCCTGCACGATCTCCGGGAGCGAGAAGTTCCCCGCCTGCACATAGAGACCGATGACCGCGGCCAGCATGATCAGGCCGCCGACGAGGTTGTAGAGGAGGAACTTCACGGCGGCGTACGAGCGTTGTGTGGACGCCGCCTGCTCGCCGTGCTCGTGGGCGTGGTCCCCGAAGCCGCCGATGAGGAAGTACATCGGGATGAGCATGGCTTCGAAGAAGATGTAGAAGAGGAAGACATCGGTGGCCTCGAAGGAGAGGATCACCATCGCCTCGACGGCCAGGATCAGGGCGAAGAAGCCCTGCGTCGGCCGCCAGCGGCGGCTTCCGGTCTCCATCGGGTCGGCGTCGTGCCAGCCCGCCGTGATCACGAACGGGATCAGCAGTGCGGTCAGCGCGATGAGCGCAACCGCGATGCCGTCCACGCCCAGCTCGTACCGCACCCCGAAGTCCCTGATCCAGGCGTGCGATTCGGTGAACTGGTAGCGGGCGCCGCCCGGCTCGAAGCGGAACCCGATCACCGCGGCGAGCGCGAGCGTGGCGAGTGAGACGAGCAGCGCCAGCCACTTGGCGGTGGTGCGCCGGGCGGCGGGGACCGCGGCCGTGGCGATCGCCCCCACGGCCGGGAGCACCGCCGTCGCTGTCAGCAGGGGAAAGGACATCGCTATCAGACCGCCCTCATCAGCAGGGTCAGGGCGACGAGCATCGCCGCACCGCCGAACATCGAGACCGCGTACGAGCGCGCGTAGCCGTTCTGGAGTCGGCGGAGCCGGCCGGACAGGCCGCCGACCGAGGCGGCCGTGCCGTTGACGACGCCGTCGACCAGGGTGTGGTCCACGTACACCAGGGAGCGGGTGAGGTGCTCTCCGCCGCGGACGAGGACAACATGATTGAAGTCGTCCTGGAGCAGGTCGCGCCGGGCGGCCCGGGTGAGCAGCGACCCGCGCGGGGCGACGACCGGGACCGGACGGCGGCCGTACTGGGCGTAGGCGATGCCGACACCCACGACGAGCAGCACCAGGGTGGCGGCGGTGACCGTCAGGGCGCTGACCGGCGAATGGCCTTCGGAGTGCCCGGTGACCGGCTCCAGCCAGTGCAGGAAGCGGTCGCCGACCGAGAAGAGGCCGCCCGCGAACACCGACCCGAAGGCCAGCACGATCATCGGGATCGTCATGACACCCGGCGACTCGTGCGGATGCGGTTCGGCGTGCTCGCCCCGGGTTTCGGCGGCGGGCTCCACGCTGGGCTCGGCCGGCGACGGGGTCGGGGCGTTGCGCCAGCGCTCCTCTCCGAAGAACGTCATCAGCATCACGCGGGTCATGTAGTACGCCGTGATGGCCGCGCCCAGCAGGGCCGCGCCGCCGAGGATCCAGCCCTCGGTGCCGCCCTTGGCGAACGCCGCCTCGATGATCTTGTCCTTGGAGAAGAAGCCGGACAGGCCGGGGAAGCCGATGATGGCGAGATAGCCGAGGCCGAAGGTGACGAACGTGACCGGCATGTACTTCCTGAGCCCGCCGTACCTGCGCATGTCGACCTCGTCGTTCATGCCGTGCATGACCGAACCGGCGCCGAGGAACAGCCCGGCCTTGAAGAAGCCGTGCGTCACCAGGTGCATGATCGCGAAGACATAGCCGATGGGGCCGAGACCCGCGGCGAGCACCATGTAGCCGATCTGCGACATGGTCGACCCGGCCAGCGCCTTCTTGATGTCGTCCTTGGCACAACCGACGATCGCACCGAACAGGAGCGTGACGGCGCCGACCACGGTGACGGCCAGTTGGGCGTCGGGCGCGGCGTTGAAGATCGCCCCGGAGCGGACGATCAGATACACGCCCGCGGTCACCATGGTCGCGGCGTGGATGAGGGCCGAGACCGGGGTCGGGCCCTCCATCGCGTCACCGAGCCAGGACTGCAGCGGCACCTGGGCGGACTTGCCGCAGGCGGCGAGCAGCAGCATCAACCCGATGGCGGTGAGCTTGCCCTCGCCCGTCCCGTGCGTATCCGCGAAGACCGGGCCGAAGGCGAAGGTCCCGAACGTCGTGAACATCAGCATGATCGCGATCGACAGGCCCATGTCGCCGACACGGTTGACGAGGAACGCCTTCTTCGCCGCGGTCGCCGCGCTGGGCTTGTGCTGCCAGAACCCGATCAGCAGGTAGGAGGCGAGACCGACGCCCTCCCAGCCGACGTACAGCAGCAGATAGTTGTCGGCGAGGACGAGCAGCAGCATCGCCGCGAGGAACAGGTTCAGATAGCCGAAGAAGCGGCGCCGGCGCTCGTCGTGCTCCATGTACCCGACCGAGTACAGATGGATGAGCGAGCCGACACCGGTGATCAGCAGAACGAACGTCATCGAGAGCTGGTCGAGCCGGAAGGTCACATCGGCCTGGAAGCCGGCCACCGGGATCCAGCTGTACAGATGCTGTGTCACGGCCCGGTGGTCGGCCGCCTTGCCCAGCATGTCGGCGAAGAGGACGACGCCGAGGGCGAAGGAGGCGGCGGCGAGCACCGTACCGATCCAGTGGCCGACCGCGTCCAGCCTTCTGCCGCCGCACAGCAGGACGGCCGCTCCGAGCAGGGGCGCCGCGATCAGCAGCGCAATCAGGTTCTCCACGATTCTTCCGACCCCTTACAGCTTCATCAGGCTGGCGTCGTCGACCGAGGCCGAGTGTCGGGTACGGAACAGCGACACGATGATCGCGAGACCGACCACGACCTCTGCGGCGGCGACGACCATCGTGAAGAAGGCGATGATCTGGCCGTCGAGATTGCCGTGCAGCCGGGAGAAGGTCACGAACGCGAGGTTGCAGGCGTTGAGCATCAGCTCGATGCACATGAACACCACGATCGCGTTCCGCCGGATCAGCACGCCGGTGGCGCCGATCGTGAACAGCAGGGCGGCGAGATACAGGTAGTTGACCGGGTTCACTTCGACGCCTCCTCGGTCCTCTTGAGCGCCGGCCGCTCGTCCTCGTCCCGCTCCAGGCGTTCGGCGGTGCGCTGTTCCAGTGCCTTCAGATCGCCGATCGCCTCGTCGGACACATCACGGATCTGGCCGCGGGCCCGGAGCGTCTTATTGACGGTCAGCTCGGACGGGGTGCCGTCCGGGAGCAGGCCGGCGACGTCCACCGCGTTGTGCCGGGCGTAGACGCCGGGGGCCGGCAGCGGCGGGACGTGCCTGCCTTCCCGTACACGCTGCTCCGACAGCTCGCGCTGGGTCCTGGCCCGCTCGGTGCGCTCGCGGTGGGTGAGCACCATGGCGCCGACCGCGGCCGTGATGAGCAGGGCGCCGGTGATTTCGAAGGCGAACACGTACTTGGTGAAGATGAGGGCCGCGAGGCCCTCCACATTGCCGTTCGCGTTCGCCTTGCCCAGGCCGTCGAAGTCCTTCAGGGACGCGTTGGTGATGCCCGCGAGCAGCAGGACGCCGAAGCCGACCCCGCACACAAGCGCCAGCCAGCGCTGGCCCTTGATGGTCTCCCTGAGGGAGTCCGCCGCGGTGACACCGACCAGCATCACCACGAACAGGAACAGCATCATGATCGCGCCGGTGTAGACGACGATCTGCACGATGCCCAGGAAGTACGCGCCGTTGGCGAGGTAGAACACCGCCAGGACGATCATGGTGCCGGCCAGGCAGAGCGCGCTGTGCACGGCCTTCTTCATGAAGACGGTGCACAGGGCGCCGATCACCGCGATCGTGCCCAGGACCCAGAACTGGAAGGCCTCACCGGTGGAGGTGGTGTAGGCGGCGAGTTGCGCGCTCATGCGTCCTCCCCCTGTTCGTCAGGCGCGCCCGAAGGGCCCGCGAACTGAGGCTGTTCTCCCTGGGAGACGGCGACCTGGCGCACCGTGCCGGGCGCGGCCTCCGTCACCAGGCCCCGGTAGTAGTCCTGCTCGTCCATCCCGGGGTGGATCGCGTGGGGCGTGTCGACCATGCCCTCCTCGAGGCCGGCGAGCAGCTGTTCCTTGGTGTAGATGAGGTTGGCGCGGCTGGAGTCGGCGAGCTCGAACTCGTTCGTCATCGTGAGTGCGCGCGTGGGGCACGCCTCGATGCACAGGCCGCACAGGATGCAGCGGGCGTAGTTGATCTGGTACACCCGCCCGTACCGCTCGCCCGGGGAGTAGCGCTCCTCGTCCGTGTTGTCCGCGCCCTCCACGTAGATCGCGTCGGCGGGGCAGGCCCAGGCGCACAGCTCGCAGCCGACGCACTTCTCCAGGCCGTCCGGATGGCGGTTGAGCTGGTGCCGTCCGTGGAACCGCGGAGCCGTGGTCTTCTTCTGCTCCGGGTACTGCTCGGTCAGCCGCCTCTTGAACATGGCCCTGAAGGTCACGCCGAAGCCGGCCACCGGGTTCTGGAATCCGGGCTTCGTCTGCCCGGGCTCCTTGGGTTCCTCAGCCATCGGACGCCTCCTTTCCATCCGTAGATCCGTCACTGACAGTGTCCGGGCCACCACTGACAATCAGCTCCCGCTCCCGGCGCGAACGGCGCCTGGGCACCGGCGGAAGCGTCTGTCCCGGCAGCGGCGGCACGGGGAAGCCGCCCGCCATCGGGTCGAAGGCGACGGGCCCCGCCGAGGGCCGCTCGGGCTCCTTGGCCTTCTCGCGGAACAGGTCGACGAGGAACGAGAGCACCAGCAGCGTGAGGACACCGCCCGCGACATAGAGGGCGATGTCGGCGAATCCGTAGTGTTCGTTCCGGAGCGCCCGCACGGTCGCGACGAGCATCAGCCAGACCACGGACACCGGGATGAGGACCTTCCAGCCGAGCTTCATCAGCTGGTCGTAACGGACGCGCGGGAGCGTGCCGCGCAGCCAGATGAAGAAGAACAGCAGCAGCTGGACCTTGACGACGAACCAGAGCAGCGGCCACCAGCCGTGATTCGCGCCCGCCCAGAAGCCGCTGATCGGCCAGGGCGCCCGCCAGCCGCCCAGGAAGAGGGTGGTCGACACGGCCGAGACCGTCACCATGTTCACGTACTCGGCGAGCATGAACATCGCGAACTTGATCGACGAGTACTCGGTGTTGAAGCCGCCGACCAGGTCGCCCTCGGACTCCGGCATGTCGAACGGGGCGCGGTTGGTCTCGCCGACCATCGTGACGATGTAGATGATGAACGAGACGGGCAGCAGCAGGATGTACCAGCGGTCGTGCTGCTGCTCGACGATCCTCGACGTCGACATCGACCCCGAGTAGAGGAACACGGAGGCGAAGGCGGCGCCCATGGCGATCTCGTACGAGATCATCTGCGCGCAGGAGCGCAGACCGCCGAGCAGCGGATAGGTGGATCCGGAGCTCCAGCCGGCGAGGACGATGCCATAGATGCCGACCGAGGCGACCGCGAGGATGTAGAGCATCGCGATCGGCAGATCGGTGAGCTGCATCGCGGTGCGGTGACCGAAGATCGAGATCTCGTTGCCGGCGGGGCCGAACGGGATCACCGCGATCGCCATGAAGGCCGGGATGGCCGCGACGATCGGCGCGAGGACGTAGACCACCTTGTCCGCGCGCTTGACGATGACGTCTTCCTTCAGCATCAGCTTCACGCCGTCGGCGAGCGACTGGAGCATGCCCCAGGGGCCGTGCCGGTTCGGGCCGATCCTCAGCTGCATCCAGGCGACGACCTTGCGCTCCCAGACGATGGAGAACAGCACGGTCACCATCAGGAAGGCGAAGCAGAACACCGCCTTGATCGCGATCAGCCACCAGGGATCGCGGCCGAACATGGAGAGGTCTTCAGCGGCGAGGTACGGGCTCATGCCTCCACCTCCTTGGGAGCCGCGGCGGCGGGCGTCGCCGGGCCGATATGGACGAGGTTGCCGGGCAGCGCACCGGTGTCGGAGGCGACGCCCCCGCCGGTGGAGTTCATCGGGAGCCAGACCACCCGGTCCGGCATCTCGGTGATCTGCAACGGGAGTTCCACGGTCCCCGACGGACCGCTCACCGTCAGCGGATCACCGTCCTTGACGCCTACCTCGGCGGCGGTCGCGGCCGACACACGCGCGTGTGCCGCGTGGCGCGTCCCGGCGAGCGCCTCGTCGCCGTCCTGGAGCCGCCCCTGGTCGAGCAGAAGCCGGTGCCCGGCGAGCACCGCCTCCCCGGCGGCCGGACGGGGCAGTTGGCCCCCGATCTCCAGGGGGTTGGCGGCCCGCGGTCCGTCCCAGGGGCCGAGCCGGTCCAGCTCCGTCCGCACGGTCCGCAGATCGGGCAGCCCCAGATGCACGTCCATGGCGTCGGCAAGCATGTGCAGCACGCGCGCGTCGGTGGGAGCCAGAGAGCGCGTCATCTGGTCGGGCTTGAGCGCCGCCTCGAAGAAGCGGGCCCGGCCCTCCCAGTTGAGGAAGGTGCCTGCCTTCTCGGCGACCGCCGCGACCGGCAGCACCACGTCGGCGTGCTCGGTGACCTCGCTGGGGCGCTGTTCCAGTGACACCAGGAAGCCCACCGAGGAGAGCGCCTCACGCGCGCGTGCCGGATGCGGCAGGTCGGCGACCTCGACACCGGCGACCAGCAGGGCCCGCAGTTCGCCGGAGACCGCGGCCTCGACGATCTGGCCCGTGTCCCGGCCGAAGCGCTGCGGGAGTTCGGCGACTCCCCAGGCGGCGGCGACCTCGTCCCGCGCGCGCGGGTCGGTGGCCGGACGGCCGCCCGGCAGCAGCGTGGGCAGCGCGCCCACCTCGACCGCGCCCCGCTCCCCGGCCCGGCGCGGGATCCACACCAGTTGCGCGCCGGTGGCGGCCGCGGTCCGTACCGCCGCGGTGAGTCCGCCCGCCACATCGGCGAGCCGCTCCCCGACGACGATCACCGCGCCCTCGGTGCGCAGCGCCTCCGCGGCCCGTACGCCGTCCTCCTCCAGGCCCACCCGGCCGGCCAGCGCGTCCAGCCACTCGGTCTCGGTGCCGGGCGCGGCGGGCAGCAGGGTGCCGCCGGCCTTCTCAAGACCCCGGGTGGCGTGCGTGGCGAGCGCGAACACCCGCTGGCCGTGGGCCCGCCAGGCCTTGCGCAGCCTCAGGAAGACGCCGGGCGCCTCCTCCTCGGCCTCGAAGCCGACGAGCAGGACGGCGGGTGCCTTCTCCAGGGCGGTGTACGTGACACCCGTGCCGTCGAGGTCACGGCCGCGTCCGGCGACCCTCGCGGCCAGGAAGTCGGCCTCCTCGCCGCTGTGCACACGCGCACGGAAGTCGATGTCGTTGGTGTCGAGGGCCACGCGCGCGAACTTGCTGTACGCGTAGGCGTCCTCGACGGTGAGCCGTCCACCGGTCAGCACACCGGCCCGGCCCCGCGCGGCGAGCAGGCCCTGGGCGGCGGCCTGGAGCGCCTCGGGCCAGGAGGCGGGCTCCAGCTCACCGGACTCGCCCCGGACCAACGGGGTGTCGAGCCGGTCCTTCAGCTGCGCGTAGCGGAACGCGAACCGTCCCTTGTCACAGAGCCACTCCTCGTTGACCTCGGGATCGCCGGCCGCGAGGCGGCGCATGACCTTGCCGCGGCGGTGGTCGGTGCGCGTCGCGCAGCCGCCGGAGCAGTGCTCGCACACCGACGGCGACGAGACGAGGTCGAAGGGGCGGGAGCGGAAGCGGTACGCCGCCGAGGTGAGGGCGCCGACCGGGCAGATCTGGATGGTGTTGCCGGAGAAGTAGGACTCGAAGGGGTCGCCCTCGCCGGTGCCGACCTGCTGGAGCGCGCCCCGCTCCAGCAGCTCGATCATCGGGTCGCCCGCGATCTGGTTGGAGAACCGGGTGCAGCGGGCGCACAGCACGCACCGCTCGCGGTCGAGCAGCACCTGGGTGGAGATCGCGACGGGCTTCTCGTAGGTGCGCTTCCTGCCCTCGAAGCGGGACTCGGCGTTGCCGTGCGACATGGCCTGGTTCTGCAGCGGGCACTCGCCGCCCTTGTCGCAGACGGGGCAGTCCAGCGGGTGGTTGATGAGCAGAAGCTCCATCACACCCTTCTGGGCCTTCTCGGCGACGGACGAGGTGAGATGAGTCTTCACGACCATCCCGTCCGTACAGGTGATCGTGCAGGACGCCATGGGCTTGCGCTGGCCCTCGACCTCGACGATGCACTGGCGGCAGGCGCCGACCGGGTCCAGAAGGGGGTGGTCGCAGAAGCGGGGGATCTCGATGCCGAGTTGTTCGGCGGCGCGGATGACCAGGGTGCCCTTGGGCACGCTGATCTCGATGCCGTCGATCGTCAGCGTGACGAGGTCCTCCGGCGGGACCGCCGCCTGCCCCCCTCCCGAGGGAGCGTTGGTGGTCACAGTCATGCGGTCACCTCCGCGGGCTTGTCCGCCCAAACCGTGGACTTGGCCGGGTCGAAGGGGCAGCCCCGGCCCGTGATGTGCTCCTCGTACTCCTCGCGGAAGTACGTGAGGGAGGAGAAGATCGGCGAGGCGGCGCCGTCGCCGAGGGCGCAGAAGGACTTGCCGTTGATGTTGTCGGCGATGTCGGCGAGCTTGTCGAGATCGGTCATCGTTCCCTTGCCCGCCTCGATGTCGCGCAGCAACTGCACCAGCCAGTACGTGCCTTCGCGGCAGGGCGTGCACTTGCCGCACGACTCGTGCGCGTAGAACTCGGTCCATCGGGTGACGGCGCGCACCACGCAGGTCGTCTCGTCGAAGCACTGCAGGGCCTTGGTGCCGAGCATGGAACCGGCGGCGCCCACGCCCTCGTAGTCCAGCGGGACGTCGAGGTGCTCGTCGGTGAACATCGGCGTCGAGGAGCCGCCGGGCGTCCAGAACTTGAGCCGGTGGCCGGGGCGCATGCCGCCGCTCATGTCGAGGAGCTGGCGGAGCGTGATGCCGAGCGGAGCCTCGTACTGACCGGGGCTGGCCACATGGCCGCTGAGCGAGTAGAGCGTGAAGCCGGGGGACTTCTCGCTGCCCATCGACCGGAACCATTCCTTGCCCCGGTGCAGAATCGCGGGAACCGACGCGATCGACTCGACGTTGTTCACAACAGTCGGGCACGCATACAAGCCCGCGACAGCAGGGAAGGGGGGACGGAGCCGCGGTTGGCCACGGCGGCCTTCGAGCGAGTCGAGCAGTGCGGTCTCCTCACCGCAGATGTACGCGCCCGCGCCCGCGTGCACGGTGAGGTCGAGGTCGAGTCCGCTGCCGAGGATGTTCTCGCCGAGGTAGCCCGCCGCGTACGCCTCGCGTACGGCGGAGTGCAACCGCCGCAGTACGGGGACGACTTCACCCCGCAGATAGATGAAGGCATGCGACGACCTGATGGCGTAACACGCGATGACGATGCCCTCGATGAGGCTGTGCGGGTTCGCGAAGAGGAGCGGGATGTCCTTGCAGGTCCCGGGCTCCGATTCGTCGGCGTTGACAACCAGATAGTGGGGCTTGCCATCACCCTGGGGAATGAACTGCCACTTCATTCCCGTCGGGAATCCCGCGCCGCCCCGGCCGCGCAGCCCGGAGTCCTTGACGTAAGCGATCACGTCGTCGGGCGACATGGCGAGCGCCTTGCGGAGCCCCTCGTACCCGTCGTGCCGTTGGTAGACGTCCAGCGTCCAGGACTTCTCCTCGTCCCAGAAGGCCGACAGCACGGGTGCCAGCAGCTTCTCCGGGCTGGTCTCGTTGATCTGGGGTGCCAACGTCATCACGACCCCTCCTCGTCGACGGGCCCAGCGGGGTGGGCTGGGTCGGAGGCCGATGTGTCCTGCGGCGCGTCGTGCGAGCTGAGGTGTTCGGTCGGTGACGGTTCATGCACCGCCGCATCCTCCGGCGCCCCGTCCCGCGGCTCGTCGTGCGGCCCGCCGTCCCGCGGGTGCACCACGCGCGCGGCGGCGCTCTCCCCCTTGGCCAGCCGCAGCCCGACCAGGGAGGCGGGGCCCGCGCTGCCGGTCGCCTCGACGGCCCCGTCCCTCTCGTCGGGGAAGCCGGCCAGCATCCGCGCGGTCTCCTTGAAGGTGCACAGGGGCGCACCGCGGGTGGGATCGACCTGCCGGCCCGCCCGCAGGTCGTCGACCAGGCGCTTGGCGCTCTCGGGGGTCTGGTTGTCGAAGAACTCCCAGTTGACCATCACCACCGGCGCGAAGTCGCAGGCCGCGTTGCACTCGATGTGCTCCAGGGTGACCTTGCCGTCGGCGGTCGTCTCGCCGTTGCCGACGCCCAGGTGCTCCTGGAGGGCGGAGAAGATCGCGTCGCCGCCCATCACGGCGCACAGGGTGTTGGTGCAGACGCCCACCTGGTAGTCGCCGGAGGGACCCCGACGGTACATGGTGTAGAAGGTGGCGACCGCGGAGACCTCGGCTGTGGTCAGGCCGAGCATGTCCGCGCAGAACCGCATCCCGGTGCGGGTGACGTGTCCCTCCTCCGACTGCACGAGATGCAGCAACGGCAGGAGGGCGGACCGCGAGTCCGGGTAGCGGCCGATGATGTCGCGCGCGTCCTGCTCCAGGCGCGCTCGGACGTCGTCCGGGTAGGCGGGCGCGGGCAGCTCGGGCATGCCCAGGCTGACGCCGCGCTCCGAGGAACTGGTGGTCACCGGTCGACGCCTCCCATCACGGGGTCGATGGACGCGACGGCGACGATCACGTCGGCGACCTGGCCGCCCTCGCACATCGCCGCCATGGCCTGCAGATTGGTGAAGGACGGGTCGCGGAAGTGGACCCGGTAGGGGCGCGTGCCGCCGTCGGACACGACGTGCACGCCGAGTTCGCCCTTGGGCGACTCGACCGCCGCGTATGCCTGTCCCGGCGGGACGCGGAAGCCCTCGGTCACCAGCTTGAAGTGGTGGATCAGTGCCTCCATGGAGGTGCCCATGATCTTCTTGATGTGATCGAGGGAGTTGCCGAGCCCGTCCGGCCCCAGGGCGAGCTGGGCGGGCCAGGCGATCTTCTTGTCGGCGACCATGACCGGGCCGGGCTGGAGCCGGTCCAGGCACTGTTCGATGATCCCGAGCGACTGGCGCATCTCCTCGAGGCGGACGAGGAAGCGGCCGTAGGCGTCACAGGTGTCGGCGGTCGGGACGTCGAAGTCGTAGGTCTCGTAGCCGCAGTAGGGCTGCGCCTTGCGCAGGTCGTGCGGGAGGCCGGCGGAGCGCAGGATCGGGCCGGTGGCGCCGAGGGCCATGCAGCCGGCCAGGTCCAGATAGCCGACGTCCTGCATACGGGCCTTGAAGATGGGGTTCCCGGTGGCGAGCTTGTCGTACTCCGGCAGGTTCTTCTTCATCTTCTTCACGAACTCACGGATCTGGTCCACCGCGCCCGGCGGCAGGTCCTGGGCGAGTCCGCCGGGGCGGATGTAGGCGTGGTTCATCCGCAGGCCGGTGATCAGCTCGTAGATGTCGAGGATCATCTCCCGGTCGCGGAAGCCGTAGATCATGATCGTGGTCGCGCCGAGTTCCATTCCTCCGGTGGCGATGCACACCAGGTGGGAGGACATCCGGTTCAGCTCCATCAGGAGCACGCGCAGGATCGTGGCGCGGTCGGGGATCTGGTCCTCGATGCCGAGGAGCTTCTCCACCGCGAGGCAGTACGCCGTCTCGTTGAAGAACGGCGTCAGATAGTCCATGCGCGTCACGAACGTGGTGCCCTGGGTCCACGTGCGGTACTCGAGGTTCTTCTCGATGCCGGTGTGGAGGTAGCCGATGCCGCAGCGGGCCTCGGTGACGGTCTCGCCGTCGATCTCCAGGATGAGCCTCAGCACCCCGTGCGTGGACGGATGCTGCGGACCCATGTTGACGATGAGGCGTTCGTCGTCGGCGCGGGAGGAGGACTGGACGACCTCGTCCCAGTCGCCGCCGGTGACCGTGTAGACGGTGCCCTCGGTCGTCTCGCGGGGAGAACTCTGCGTCCCGAGGGGGCCCCATGAGGGGTCATGGTCGGGCGACGGGTGGGCAGAGGACGGAGTCTGCGTGCTCATGAGTACGACCTCCGCTGGTCCGGAGCCGGGATCTGGGCGCCCTTGTACTCGACGGGGATGCCGCCGAGGGGATAGTCCTTGCGCTGCGGGAAGCCCTGCCAGTCGTCGGGCATCATGATCCGCGTCAGCGCCGGGTGGCCGTCGAAGATCAGGCCGAAGAAGTCGTACGTCTCGCGCTCGTGCCAGTCGTTCGTCGGATAGACGGAGACGAGCGACGGGAGGTGCGGGTCGGCGTCGGGGGCGCTGACCTCCAGGCGGATCAACCGGTTGTGGGTGATCGACCGCAGGTGGTAGACGGCGTGCAGTTCACGCCCCTTGTCGCCGGGATAGTGCACTCCGCTCACGCCGGTGCACAGTTCGAAGCGGAGTGCCGGGTCGTCGCGGAGTGTCTGGGCGACGGCGAGAAGGTACTCGCGCTCGATGTGGAAGGTCAGCTCGCCGCGGTCGACGACCGTCTTCTCGATGGCGTTCCCGGGGGCGAGTCCCTGTTCCTCCAGGGCGCCCTCCAGTTCGTCGGCCACCTCGTCGAACCAGCCGCCGTAGGGGCGGGTGGCGGCGCCGGGGAGCCGGATGGAGCGGACCAGGCCGCCGTAGCCGGAGGTGTCGCCGCCGTTGTTGGCGCCGAACATGCCGCGCTGGACGCGGATCTCCTCGCCGTGGTCGCCGCGCCTGCCCGGGAGGTTGGCGGCGCCGAGGTCCTTCTCGGGGTTGACGCCGTTGCCGTTCACCGCGGCGCCGTTCGCGCCGTTACCCGGCGCGCCCGATCCGTTGCGGGGCGCGTTCGCGTCGTTGCTCTTCGCGTCGCTCATCGCAGCAGCCCCTTCATCTCGATCGTCGGCAGGGCCTTGAGGGCCGCTTCCTCCGCCTCACGGGCCGCCTCCTCGGCGTTGACGCCGAGCTTCGAGGTCTGGATCTTGTGGTGGAGCTTGAGGATCGCGTCCATCAGCATCTCCGGCCGCGGCGGACAGCCCGGCAGATAGATGTCCACGGGGACGATGTGGTCGACGCCCTGCACGATCGCGTAGTTGTTGAACATGCCGCCCGAGGAGGCGCAGACCCCCATGGAGATCACCCACTTGGGGTTCGGCATCTGGTCGTAGACCTGCCGCAGCACCGGCGCCATCTTCTGACTGACCCGGCCGGCGACGATCATCAGGTCCGCCTGCCGGGGCGAGCCGCGGAAGACCTCCATGCCGAAGCGCGCCAGGTCGTATCGGCCGGCGCCGGTGGTCATCATCTCGATGGCACAGCAGGCGAGGCCGAAGGTGGCGGGGAAGACCGACGCCTTGCGCACCCAGCCCGCGGCCTGCTCGACGGTCGTCAGAAGGAAACCGCTCGGCAGCTTTTCTTCGAGTCCCATGACTAAAGGCCCCTCAGTCCCATTCCAGGCCGCCGCGCCGCCATACGTACGCGTAGGCGACGAAGACGGTGAGCACGAAGAGCAGCATCTCCACGAGCCCGAAAATCCCCAGGGCGTCGAAGGTGACAGCCCAGGGGTAGAGGAAGACGATCTCGATGTCGAAGACGATGAAGAGCATCGCCGTCAGGTAGTACTTGATGGGGAAGCGCCCGCCGCCGGCCGGCGTGGGGGTCGGCTCGATGCCGCACTCGTACGCCTCGAGCTTGGCGCGGTTGTACCGCTTCGGACCGATCAGCGTGGCCATGACCACGGAGAAGATCGCAAAGCCTGCCCCGAGGGCTCCCAGTACGAGGATGGGCGCATACGCGTTCACCGCTCCTCGCTCCTCTCAGTCGGCACTGACTGCTGGCGGTTGCGCTGGACTCACACCGGCCTCACCGGCCCCACGAGCCCCGCCCGCCCCGGCGAAGATCGCGGACATGTGAAGCAGGTCACAAGCCCAACTGCCCCGCATCTTATGCCCGCCGGTATGTGATCTGCGACACGGGGGTCACGACGTACTTTGTGATCTCCACCACCTGGCGAAGGATCATGAAGTCGGATGAGCGGTGACCTTCGTACGCGAAGCAGTCGAGTGATCACCAAGAGGTGACATTTTCGCTCGTCTCCGCTGGTCGACGGCGCCTTGCACTATCAAAGGCAGGCCACTGAAAGCAAATTCGCGCTGCACTGGATCCCTTGATAAAGGGACGCGTTCACACCCGGGAGTGAGGGGCGGGGAGCGATGTGGACGCGTGCACACGTTCACAAGCAGGGGCAGACGTGATCACGCGTGAAGGTGCGCGCACGTGTGAAGGGGGAGAAGTGCCGATCGCGCGCGAGACGCCACCTCCGCGGTGACCGTTCCGTGACCTGCGCCACATCTGTGTGAGGCCGCCATAAAGCGGGCTTGGCCATGTGCCGCAACCGGTGATAGGTGCGGCGCAATCCGGGCGTAACGACGAAAGCACGTGATCACAGGCTTGATCACCAGTGTCCGCAATGCCCGTTACGGCGTCAATAAAGAACCGCACGCCCGGCGTTTGGGGGGCCGATTGAACAACTGTGGCGCACCACACGTTTCTTGAAGGTATGGAGGAGCCCCTGATACCCGTTGTACTCATGTCCCACACCGCTCACATACGCAGCCACCGGAAGCCCCGCAACCGCAGCGCGTCCACGATCGCGATGCGGGCCGGAGTTGCGGGTGGCGTCCTCGGCACGCTGGCCGTAGCCGGCGCGTCGGCCTCGGCGAACGCCGCCGAGCCGGTGACGCAGACCCTTGAACTGCCCACCCTCACGGCCGACATGGCCACGCAGATCGCGCAGTCCGCGGAAGCCACCCAGCAGACCGCCGCCGACTACCAGCTTCAGGCCGAGCGCGACGCGGCCGCCGCGAATGCCGCGAAGCAGGCCAAGGCGGACCTCGCGCAGGCCAAGAAGAAGGAAGCGGAGGCTCAGCGGAAGGCCGAGGCCGAGCGCAAGACGGCAGCCGCCGCCTCGCGCAGCGCCGAGCGGACCGTTCTGGCCGCCACCTCCGGCAGCACCTCGACGAGCACGTCCACGGCCACCGGGTCCGCCGCGGCGGTCGTCGCCTTCGTCAAGGCGCAGATCGGCGACTCGTACGTCATGGGCAGCACCGGACCGAACTCGTGGGACTGCTCCGGTCTGGTGCAGACCGCGTTCAAGCAGATCGGCGTCAGCCTGCCGCGCGTCTCGCAGGACCAGTCGACCGTCGGCACCCAGGTCTCGCTGAGCAACCTTCAGCCGGGCGACATCCTCTACTGGGGAAGCGCGGGCAGCGCGTACCACGTGGCGGTGTACGTCGGCGACGGCATGTTCGTCGGCGCGCAGAACCCCTCCAGCGGTGTCGTGGAGAAGCCGCTGTCGTACGACCCGCCGACCGGCGCGGTCCGGGTGTTCTGACCCGCACCACGTCCCTTACGGGCGCCAGGACGCGTACGAGCGTCGCCGGCACCACGGACGCGTCGCCGGCGCCACGGACTGAGGGCCGCCGCTGCCATCGGGCACGGCGGCCTTCCGGCTGCCCTGACGCTCCCCGCCGACGGGGGCGTCGACCGGGTGCGCCGACCTCCCCGCCGGGCTGCCCAGGCGCGCCCGCGGCGCCCGTCGGCGTCACGAGGGCCAGGAGTGCCCTTCCACCGGGCCGAATTCACACCAAAGGGAACACCCGCGTCACGACGGCGACGGGGCGGGGCCCGGTGGGGCGGAGCGTGAGGCGCTGTTCCCGGTCCCGGCACCGGCCGAGTTCACGGCGCACCGCTTCGGCGACGGCGGCCAGCACGAGCCCGCTTCCCCGCGCCCGTACGAGCGCCACTCCCGCCCCGTAACCCGCACGAGCCCGCTCCCCCGCACCCGTACAAGCGCCACTCCCGCCCCGTAACCCGCACGAGCCCGCTCCCCCGCACCCGTACAAGCGCCACTCCCGCCCCGTAACCCGCACGAGCCCGCTCCCCCGC
>NZ_JBIVNO010000002.1:0-72021 GCF_044753645.1 Streptomyces sp. NPDC093261 | reverse complement strand
GAGCCCGCTCCCCCGCGCCCGCACGAGCGCCACTCCCCACGCCCGCACAAGCCCGCTCCCCCGCGCCCGCACGAGCGCCACTCCCCACGCCCGCACAAGCCCGCTCCCCCGCGCCCGCACGAGCGCCACTCCCCACGCCCGTGCGGACGGCCCGCAGGCCTATGCCTTCGGCGCCACCTTGGACAGGCCGTTGATGACCCGGTCCATCGCGTCGCCGCCCGTCGGATCCGTCAGGTTGGCCAGGAGCTTCAGCGTGAACTTCATCAGCATCGGGTGCGTCAGGCCCCGCTGCGCCGCGATCTTCATCACCTTCGGGTTGCCGATCAGCTTCACGAAGGCGCGGCCCAGCGTGTAGTAGCCGCCGTAGGTGTCCTTGAGGATCTTCGGGTAGTTGTGCAGGGCCAGTTCGCGCTGGGCGGGCGTCGCGCGGGCCAGGGCCTGGACGATGACGTCCGCGGCGATCTGGCCCGACTCCATGGCGTACGCGATGCCTTCGCCGTTGAAGGGGTTCACCAGGCCGCCCGCGTCACCGACGAGCAGCAGGCCCTTGGTGTAGTGCGGCTGGCGGTTGAAGGCCATGGGCAGGGCGGCGCCGCGAATCGGGCCGGTCATGTTCTCGGGGGTGTAGCCCCAGTCCTGTGGCATCGAGGCGCACCACGCCTTGAGCACCTCGCGCCAGTCCAGTTCCTTGAAGGACTCGGAGGTGTTCAGGACGCCGAGGCCGACGTTGCTCGTGCCGTCGCCCATGCCGAAGATCCAGCCGTAGCCCGGGAGCAGCCGCTCCTGAGCGCCGCGCCGGTCCCACAGTTCCAGCCAGGACTCGAGGTAGTCGTCCTCGTGGCGCGGGGACGTGAAGTACGTGCGCACCGCGACGCCCATCGGCCGGTCCTCGCGGCGGTGCAGACCCATCGCCAGGGAGAGCCGGGTGGAGTTGCCGTCCGCGGCGACGACGAGCGGCGCGTGAAAGGTGACCTCGCGCTTCTCCTCGCCCAGCTTGGCCGTGACGCCGGTGATGCGGCCGGTGCGGTCGTCGACGACGGGGCCGCTGACGTTGCAGCGCTCGTACAGGCGCGCGCCCGCCTTCTGGGCCTGCCGGGCGAGCTGCTCGTCGAAGTCGTCGCGCTTGCGGACGAGTCCGTAGTTCGGGAAGGAGGCGAGATCCGGCCAGTCGAGCTGGAGACGGACACCGCCACCGACGATCCGCAGGCCCTTGTTGCGCAGCCAGCCGGCCTCCTCGGAGATGTCGATGCCCATCGCCACGAGCTGCTTGACGGCGCGGGGGGTGAGGCCGTCGCCGCAGACCTTCTCCCTGGGGAACTCGGTCTTCTCCAGCAGGAGGACATCGAGCCCGGCCCTGGCCAGGTGGTACGCGGTCGTGGAGCCGGCTGGCCCCGCGCCCACGACGATCACATCGGCGGTGTTGTCGGAGAGGGGCTCGGTCACGGCGGGATCTCCCCAGGTTCGGAATCTGCGTGCTGACGGGCACTGGACATGGGCAGTCTATTCAGCAGAATTGATCACCCGGCTGAAGGGCTGCCCCCGTGAACCGAGCTCTCCCCGCAGTACGGTTGCGCGTTCCCACCGACGAGGACGCCGTGGCCTGGCACCGGGTGTTCGACCACCCGGACGTGATGGAGTTCTACGGCGGCAGATCCGCCGAGCTGTCCGTCTACGAGGAACTCACCGCCCGGCAGCGGCGGCACGACGCCGAGCGCGGCTTCTGTCTGTGGACGATGCTCGACGAATCCGGTCAGGTCGTCGGTTTCACGGGCGCCCAGCCGTGGCCGCAGGAGTGGGGACCGCGGGGCGAGATCGAGATCGGCTGGCGGCTCGGGCGGGAGCACTGGGGCAAGGGGTATGTGACGGCGGCCGCCCGGATGACCCTGGAGCGGGTGCGCGCGGCGGGCGTGGAGGGTGTGGTGGCCATGGTCAACGCCCGGAACGCCAGGTCGATCGCGGTCACCCGGCGGCTGGGCATGAGCCTCGCCGAGGTCCTCACGACGCCGGTGTCGCAGCAGGAGGCACACTGCTACCGCCTGGCGTTGTGACGTGGAGTAGCCAACTGCTACAGAAAGAAACGCAGCGCTTCCGGGTGGCACCCTCGGCCGGTTACCCTTCCAGTACCGCTGGGGGTGACATCTGTGCCTATAACACCCAAAACACCCGAAGTTCGCGTGCCGCGTCTGATCGGCCTGATGGCCATGGACGCACGCGAGACCGCCGCGAAGCAGGGTGTGGCCCTCGCCGCACCCGACCGGCCGGACTTCCACCGCATCGTCGTCGACTACGTCGTACGCCAATATCCCCTGCCCGGCGCCGAGGTCCCGCGCGGTGCCGTGGTCACCGTGTGGTTCGACCTCGGCGAGGGCGAGGGCGGCGGAGGCGCCGGGGTCCGCGAGCCACGGCTGCCCATCCCGCCACCGGGCGGACTGCGCCGCGAACTCGACGAACCGGGAGAGACCTTCGAACTCCTCAAGTGAGCCCGGCACCGGTCCGCTCCCGGGCGTGGGCGGCTTCCGTCAGGCGTTCTTGAACCCGCGGTGCAGCGCGACGATGCCGCCCGTCAGATTGCGCCACGCCACGCTCGACCAGCCCGCCTTGCGCAGCCGCCCGGCGAGGGCCGGCTGGTCGGGCCAGGCGCGGATGGACTCGGCGAGGTAGACGTACGCCTCCGGGTTGGACGACACCGCGCGGGCCACCGGTGGCAGCGCCCGCATCAGGTACTCGGTGTAGACCGTGCGGAAGGGCTCCCACGTGGGATGCGAGAACTCGCAGATCACGACCCGTCCGCCCGGCTTGGTCACCCGGTACAGCTCGCGCAGCGCCGCGTCGGTGTCCTGCACATTGCGCAGCCCGAACGAAATCGTCACGGCGTCGAAGACATCGTCCCGGAACGGCAGTCGCGTGGCGTCGCCCGCCGTGAACGGCATCCAGGGGTGCCGCCGCTTGCCGACCTGGAGCATCCCGAGGGAGAAGTCGCAGGGCACCACGTAGGCCCCGGCGCGTGTGAAGGGGAGCGAGGAGGTGGCCGTGCCCGCGGCCAGGTCCAGGATCTTCTGCGCGGGGCGCGCGTCGACCGCCTTCGCGACCTCCTTGCGCCACACCCGGTCCTGGCCGAGCGACAGCAGGTCGTTGGTCAGGTCGTACCGTTCCGCCACGTCGTCGAACATCGAGGCGACTTCGTGCGGCTGCTTGTCCAGGGATGCGCGGGTCACGGTCCCATTGTGGCAGTACGGGGTTCGGCCTCACGGCAGCAGCCTCGGCTTCTTCCGGGCGGCCACGTCCTCGACCCATCCCACGAGGGGGATCGCGACCCGGATCAGCACCCAGCCGAGGCGGTACAGGAACCACCGGCCGTCCAGCGGCAGCCCTCGCTCGAACGCGGGCACGCCCCGGAACCGGTGGATCAGCGGCACGGCGAGGACGAGCGCGATCTCCTTCCGGAGACAGATCGCGGGCGCATACGCAATGAGGTCCGGGATGAGGAGCCGCGCCCGAGGCGCCGTCGGCGCCGTCGGCACGGGGGCCGACGCGGCCACGAACCGCAGTGGTGTCCGGCAGACTTCGGGAGCCTTCGGATGGGCGTTCGTGGGGGGAGTCGTCAGCGGCGCCGGTGGACGAGCCGCCCGGCGACGACCGTCGCCACGCATGTCCGGGCCCCGCGCTCGACGAGTGCGGCCTCGTCGGGGACGTCGAAGACGGCGAACGTCGCGTCCCAGCCGTCCGCGCCTTCGGGCGGAAGCGGCAGCAGCATCGCCTCCGCCACGGTCCGCCCGGACAGCGGGTCGAGTGACGGCGGGCCGACGGGACGCTCGAAACGCTCCTCCCGCGTCAGCCCCGCCCGGTCCACGGCGTCCACCGCAGCCGGCCGCGCCAGACATCCGGCCACGGCGACCGTGCCGTGGGCCAGCATCCGCTGCACTCCCCGCCGCGCGCTCGCGCCCCAGCGGGTGTCGCTCATCGCCAGCGCCGCCAGGGCCTCGCCCGTGATCGGCTCGGTGCCCAGTTCGGCGGCCTCGCGGGGATCCGGATGGTAGGCCTGCTCCAGCAGTTCGGGCCCGTACGGATTCAGCAGACCCGGTGTGAGAAGCCCCGGCCAGCGCCGGACCCGCGCGGTCGGGTGCGCCGCCACCAGTTCCTCGTAGGGGCCGATGTCCGCGCACACCCGGCCGTCGACGAGCACCGCGCCACCGGGGACAGCGGGCCGCCGATCCCCGGTGACCAGGAGATCGGCGGTGTGGATGGTCAGCACGCGCGCCCTAGTTGGAGGCGAGCAGCTTCAGTTCGGGGTGGGCCGTGCCACCCTCGATCGCCGTCGACGAGATGTGGGACACGACCCGCTCGTCGACGGGGTCGTTCGCCGGGTCGTCGTGCACGACGAGGTGCTCGTACGTCGTCGAGCGCTGCGCCGGGACCCGGCCCGCCTTCCGGATCAGGTCGATGATCTCCTGGCGGTTGGAGCGGTGCCTGGCGCCGGCCGAGGAGACGACGTTCTCCTCCAGCATGATCGAGCCGAGGTCGTCCGCGCCGTAGTGCAGCGACAGCTGGCCGATCTCCTTGCCGGTGGTCAGCCACGAGCCCTGGATGTGGCGGACGTTGTCCAGGAAGAGGCGGGCGATCGCGATCATGCGCAGGTACTCGAAGATGGTCGCCTGGGTGCGGCCCTTCAGATGGTTGTTCTCGGGCTGGTAGGTGTACGGGATGAAGGCGCGGAAGCCTCCCGTGCGGTCCTGTACGTCACGGATCATCCGCAGATGCTCGATGCGCTCGGCGTTGGTCTCACCGGTGCCCATGAGCATGGTGGAGGTGGACTCCACACCGAGGTTGTGCGCGGCCTCCATGATCTCCAGCCAGCGCTCACCGCTCTCCTTCAGGGGCGCGATGGCCTTGCGGGGCCGCTCGGGCAGAAGTTCGGCGCCGGCCCCGGCGAAGGAGTCGAGCCCGGCGGTGTGGATGCGCGTGATGGCCTCCTCCACCGAGACGCCGGAGATCCGTGCCATGTGCTCGACCTCGGACGCCCCCAGGCTGTGGATGACCAGCTGCGGGAAGGCCTCCTTGATGGCGCGGAAGTGCTTCTCGTAGTACTCGACGCCGTAGTCCGGGTGGTGGCCGCCCTGGAACATGATCTGGGTGCCGCCGAGTTCGACGGTCTCCGCGCACCGGCGCAGGATGTCGTCGAGGTCGCGGGTCCAGCCCTTGGCGGTGTCCTTCGGAGCCGCGTAGAAGGCACAGAACTTGCACGCCGTCACGCAGACGTTCGTGTAGTTGATGTTGCGCTCGATGATGTACGTCGCGATGTGCTCGGTACCGGCGTACAGGCGGCGGCGTACGGCGTCGGCGGCGGCGCCCAGCGCGTGCAGCGGGGCGTCCCGGTAGAGGACGAGCGCCTCTTCGGGGGTGATCCGCCCACCTGCGGCGGCACGGTCGAGGACGGCTGTGACATCAAAAGACGTGAGGTCGTCGGCCTTCTCGGTCACCGGGCATCCCTCTCGTAAGGGTTGTGGACGGACCGAACCAGCCTACGTCAGGGGTTTCGCCGGGCCGATGTCAGGCCGCGCCCGCGCCGGTCAGCAGCCCCACCAGGGCGCCCGCGATGAGGAACGGCCCGAAGGGGATCGCGGTCCGCCGCCCGGCCCGGCGCGCCAGCACGAGCGCGAGCCCGTACAGCCCGCCGAGCACGAACCCCGTGAAGGTGCCGAGGACCACGGCCGGCCAGCCGTACCAGCCGAGGACCGCGCCGAGCCCGAGGGCGAGTTTGACGTCACCGAAGCCCATGCCGTTCGGGTTGACGAGGAAGAGCAGGTAGTACGCGCAGCCGAGGACGAGGGCGCCCGACAGCGCGGTGCGCCAGTGCCCCGCGTGCCCCGGCAGGGCCGCGGCGGCGGCGAGCAGGGCCAGGGCGGTGGCCGCGAGCGGCAGGGTCAGCACGTCCGGCAGCCGCTGCACCCGGAAGTCCACGATCGTCAGCAGGACGCCGACGGGGGCGAGCAGCAGCCAGACCGCCAACTCGGGGCGGGTGCCGGTGGCCAGGGCGAGGGCGGCGCAGACCAGGGCGGTGACGCCGCACACCGGTGCGGTCCCGGGGCCGTACGCCCGCCCGTCGGCGCACCGGGCCCGGCCGAGCCACCCGTCGATCGGGTGCCCCTGAGGGCACCGGTCCCGCCATGGCTGCTCGGGCTCGACGCAGAGCCGGTACGCGGCGCGGGGCACCAGCACCCCGACGCCCGCACCCCACACCGCGGCCCCGAGGGCCACCCAGAGGTCCAGATCCACGGGCACAGGGTAAGCGCCGGGGGCCGTCCCCGACCGGGCCCGGCGGAGGGCTACTTGACCTTCCCCATGCGTGAGGTCGGGTTCCCCGCATCCGGGTTGTCCGTCTCGTACTTCAGGTCCGCGCCGGCGGGGGTCAGCCGGACCTCGTGGCTTCCGGTCGTGCACGTCGACGGGTTGGACTTCTCGGCGACGCTCGTGGCGACGAGCTGCCCGGCCGAGGCCCGCTTCAGGAACAGGACGTCGTCGCATACGCCGCCGAGTTGGTCGGTGGATCGGAAGATGCCGATCTGCCCGCCGACGGCCGCCTGACGGAGGGTGACCCGGAACGTGCCCGCGGGCAGCGTGCCGCCGAGCGCGAGGGCGTCGCCCTCCCAGGTGCCGAGGTAGAAGGCGGGTACGGCGGAGTTCCCGGGCGCCGGGGCGGGCGCGCCGCCCGTGGCCGACGGGGACCTGGGGGCCGCTCCGCCGGAGCTGTCCCCGCCGGGGCCGCCGTCGAACAGCCTGAAGACGAAGTGCGACCCGAGCGTCACCGCCGCCAGCGCTCCGGCGACCGCCAGCGCGACCGTGCAGCTCATGCGCCGGCCGCGGCCGCCGGAAGCGGGAACGGAGGTCGCGGCGACGCTCACGGAGAGCCTTCCCGGGCCGCCGTCGGCGCCGGGTACGGCATCCTGGGGCTGCGCCTCGGGATCCGGTGAGGGAGACAGGCTCATGGCGGGCGGAGGACCGAAGGCCCCGGCGAGCGCCGGGACTTCGGGCGCCGGATCGGGACGGCTCACAGAGAGCGCGCCCGCGTCCGTGCCCCTGGCGGCACCGGACAGCCCGTCCATCGACGCCCTGCTGAATCCCACCGGCCCCGACGGGGGCGCCTGAGGCGGTTGCGCCCCCGACGCCTCCAGATTCAGCAGCTGTACGGCCTTGCGGCTGACCTGTTCCACCAGCGGGCCCGGCAGCCAGCCGCCGCTCACCAGCTGGGACGCGCCCTCGGGGGCGAGACGCCGGGCCACGTCCCCCGGTGCGGGGCGCGCCGCCGGGTCCTTGGCGAGGCAGGCAGCCACCAGGTCCCGCACCTCACCGGCCAGGGCGCCCAGGTCCGGCTCCTCGTGGACGACCTTGTACAGCAGCGCCGCCGAGGAGTCACCGGGGAACGGGGGCTGTCCGGTCGCCGCGTACGCCAGCACCGCACCCAGCGAGAAGACGTCCGCCGCGCCCGTGACGCCCTTGCCGAGGATCTGCTCGGGGGACATATAGCCGGGCGAGCCGACGGAGACGCCCGTGGAGGTCAGCGACGCCGTGCCGTCCGTGGCCCGCGCGATGCCGAAGTCGATCAGGAGCGGGCCGTCGAGGGTGAGCAGGATGTTGGACGGCTTCACGTCCCGGTGCACCAGGCCCAGTGCGTGCACCGCCGCCAGCGCCTCCCCGAGGCCCGCGCCCAGCGCCCGTACCGAATGCGGGGGCAGCGGACCGCCGTCCGCCACCGCGGCGGCCAGGGACGGCCCCGCCACGTACCCGGTCGCGACCCAGGGCACCGGCGCCCCGGGGTCCGCGTCCAGCACGGGCGCGGTCCAGGGGCCGCCGACCCGCCGCGCGGCGTCCACCTCGCGGCGGAAGCGGGCGCGGAACTCCTCGTCCGGCGCGAAGTGCGGATGCACGACCTTGACCGCGACCGTGCGCCCGCCCGCGCTGCGCCCGAGGTAGACCCGGCCCATTCCGCCCGAGCCGAGTCTGCCGAGCAGTCGGTAGGGCCCCACCGTGGTGGGTTCACCGGCCTCCAGCGGCTGCATGGCGCCACCCCTCCCCCGTATGACCTGCCAGCAGGGTAGTGCCCCCGGGGGCACCCACTAGGGCTCCAGAAGCTCCACCTTCACGTCCGCGGGGAAGCCCGTGGTCGGCCCGACCCGCCGGGCGAACTCGGTGACCGCCTCGAGCTGCGGACCCTGCAGGCGGAAGTCGAGCGTGGTGAAGTACCGCTCCAGCACCTTCGCGTCGAAGGCCTCCCAGCGGGCCGCCTGCTCGGCGACCTTGCCGACCTCCTCCAGGGACAGGTTGCGGGAGGCCAGGAACGCCTCGTGCACCTGCCGGGTGACCTCGGGCTCGCGCTCGAGGTAGTCGCGGCGGGCGGCCCACACCGCGAAGACGAACGGAAGGCCCGTCCACTCCTTCCACAGCGTGCCGAGGTCGTGCACGTCGAGGCCGTAGCGCGGGCCGTCGAGGAGGTTGGCGCGCAGGGCCGCGTCGCCGATGAGGACCGCGGCGTCCGCCTCCTGCATCATCAGGCTGAGGTCGGGCGGGCAGGTGTAGTAGTCCGGCGTCACCCCGAACCGGTCGGCGAGCAGCAGCTTGGCGAGGCGCACGGAGGTCCGGGAGGTGGAGCCGAGGGCCACGCGGGCGCCGTCGAGCCGATCCAGCGGGACCTGGGAGACGATCACGCAGGACATCACGGGGCCGTCGCAGCCGACCGCGATGTCGGGGAAGGCCACCAGGTCGTCGGCGTTCTTCAGGAACTCGACCAGGGTGATCGGGCCGATGTCGAGATCGCCCCGCACGAGCTGTTCGCTGAGCTTCTCGGGGGTGTCCTTGGTCAGCTCCAGATCCAGGAGCGTTCCGGTTCTCGCGAGCCCCCAGTACAGGGGCAGGCAGTTCAGGAACTGGATGTGGCCGACGCGCGGCCGGGTGCGAGAAATGTCCACATCGCGAGACTAGACCCCGTGCGGTACGGTGCAGGCTTCAGGGTCCGCGAGCGAACTCGCACCCCTTCCGGACCACTGGCGTCAACCCCTGCGTCCACCATGCGACACTGTGTCGTCAGTTCAGCTCACACCCGTTCAAACATTCGGGTGAAGTGATCTTGGCCTCTATTGCTTTCGGCTGCCCGCGTGCTAGGCTCGCCGCAAGTTGCAGTTTGGTTTCCTTGCAGTACAGAGCCTGCGGAGCATGTGACCGCGGGCTCTCGTCGTTTTCAGAGACGTGCAGTTGTGCGGCGCTTCAGTTTTCACACTTGCAGGTTCTGGAGCAGGGCAACCCTTTGGGCCCAAGGAGGGCTTATGGCTACCGGAACCGTGAAGTGGTTCAACGCCGAAAAGGGCTTTGGTTTCATCGCCCAGGAAGGCGGCGGCCCCGACGTCTTCGTCCACTACTCCGCGATCAATGCGAACGGTTTCCGCTCGCTTGAGGAGAACCAGCAGGTGAGCTTCGACGTGACCCAGGGCCCGAAGGGTCCGCAGGCGGAGAACGTCACGGCCATCTGAGTCGCTGACCCGGAGTTTTCGGTCTTCGGTTCCAGGCCTTCGGCTCACGGCCTTCCGGCCCATTGAGTCCGATGCTTTGATCCGGAACGGACAGCAGTACCCAAGGAGCCCCGCGCGCCGGCCGGCGCAGGGGGCTCCTGCTTTTTTCACGAGCGCCTTTGCCACCGGTTTCCCGCCGGTTTCCCACCGCGGCCCGGATGTCCCCCGGCTCTCGGGTCCCGCAGAGGATCGCCCACGCTTCCGCGCCGCACCCGAAAGGCGCCCGGAAGCCGTCCTGGGGGCACGCCCCAGCCGTGCAGCCGCTGGGGGACAAGCCTGCGGGCCAGGCGCGCGCCCCGCCGGGTGAGGGTCAGCTCGTCGTCCGGGAGTCGGCCATGTGGCCCGACCCGCTACCACTCCACCGGCAGCTCCAGCGG
Organism: Streptomyces sp. NPDC093261; assembly: GCF_044753645.1. Taxonomy (NCBI): domain Bacteria; kingdom Bacillati; phylum Actinomycetota; class Actinomycetes; order Kitasatosporales; family Streptomycetaceae; genus Streptomyces; species Streptomyces sp. NPDC093261. The sequence goes on along the minus strand of NZ_JBIVNO010000002.1, from coordinate 62,087 downwards.
GAAGCGGCGGATCGTCTCCGTGTCCCAGCGGATCTCGCCCGGCGGTACCGCGAGCCGCAGGTCCGGGAAGCGTTCCAGGAGCCGCCCGATGGCCACTTCCAGTTCCGCCATGGCCATCGGTACGGCGATGCACCGGTGGCCGCCCCAGCCGAAGGTCATGTGCGGCAGGGTGGGCCGGTCCGGGTCGATGAGGTCCGGGTCCGGGTAGCGCTCCGGGTCGCGGTTCGCCGTCAGATACGACACATGGACGTAGTCGCCCGCCCGGATCCGTACCCCGTCGATCTCCACGTCCTCCAGCGCCACCCGGGGAATGCCGACCCCCTTGCGGAAGGGGATGTAGCGCAGGATCTCGTGCAGCGTGGCCGACAGGGTCTCCGGCCGGTCGCGGAGCCGCCGCATCAGCGCGGGGCGGGTCAGCAGCAGATAGGTGATGTCGCTGATCTGGCAGGTGGCCGTGTCCTGACCGCTGAGGACCAGCGTCAGCGCCATGACCGCGAGCTCCTGGTCGTCGAGCGCGTCCTCGCCCTCCCGCGCGGCGGCCAGTGCGCTGATCAGGTCGGGGCCGGGGGCACGCCGCCGCTGTTCGACCTGTTCGCCGAAGTACGCCCGCAGCTCCGCCTTGGCGGCCGCGGCCGTCTCACGGCTGTCCGGGCCGGTGGCGAGCAGCTGGTGGACGTACTCCTGCATCCGGTCCCAGTCCTCCTCGGGGATCCCGAGGACGTCGAAGATGGTGCGCCGAGGAAGCGGATTCGACAGATGCTCGACCAGGTCCGCGGGCGGCCCCTGCGCCTCCATCTCGTCGAGCAGGGTGTCCGCCAGCCGGGTGATGCGCTGCCGCATCCGTTCCACCTGCCGCTGGGAGAACGCCTGGGAGGCGAGGTGGCGCAGCCGGCTGCTGTGCGGCGGGTCCATCACGTTGATGGACTCCGGGGAGACGATCGGCTCCGGCGTCAGCCGGGGGTAGTCGGTGCCGATGATCGCCGCCCGGCTGAACCGCTGGTCGCTGGTCACCTGCCGCACCCCCTCGAACCCGGTGACCAGCCACGCGTCGCCGTCGCCGTACGGCAGCCGGATACGGGTGAGGGAGTCGCGGGCCATGAGCTTCGCGAGCGAGGGGTCGAACTCCAGGCCCTCGCTGAAGTCGAACGGGCACATGAGCGGTTCGTTGCCTGGGGTCATCGTGCGGTCTCCGTTTCCAGCGGCCTTCGTGTTCCGTGCGCCTGCCATCCGTGCTCCGCGGGCCCGTGAGTCCTTGGGCCCGTCAGCCCTTGGCCCGTCAGCCCTTGGCCCCGTCAGTCCTTGGCCCGTCAGCCCTTGGCCCGTCAGCCCTTGGCCCCGTCAGTCCTTGGCCCCGTCAGTCCTTGGCCCGTCAGCCCTTGGCCCGTCAGCCCTTGGCCCCGTCAGCCCTTGGCCCCGTCAGTCCTTGGCCCGTCAGCCCTTGGCCCGTCAGCCCTTGGCCCCGTCAGTCCTCCGTCACCGGCCTGACGTTGGTGGCGGCCACCGCGGCGCGCAGGCCCCGGGCGAGCTTCACGGCGTCGCCGACGGCCCAGAAGTGGACGAAGAACAGACGGGGTTCGTCCCTGAGACCGTGGTGGTGCAGCTCCACGAGTTCGGCCCCGGCCCGCCGCAGGGCCGCGAGGGCGTCCTGAACCTCCTCGGCGACCAGGCAGCAGTCGCCGCTGAGGGCGGCCCGCCCCCCGCCCAGCGGCTGCCAGTTGATCGCGGTCGTGGACCCCAGGCCCGGTGGCAGCACCCGGTCCCCGTAGGCGATGGTCTCCCGGCGGACGAAGAGGGTCTTGTAGATCCCGTTGTCGATGCTGCCCTTGACGCCCAGCGCGGCGTCGATGCCGGTGGTGTCCAGGTCGACGGGGCGCGGCAGGGCGGGAGGCGGGAGGTGGCCCGGGGGCGGGGTGCCGGTGCGGTCGAGCGCCGCGCGCAGGCCCCGGGCGAGAATCACCGGGTCGTGTCCGTGGGCGTGGACGTGCACCCACCAGACATCGGGGCTCTGGGCGAGCAGGTGCTTGTGGAGCGCGGTCTGCTCGATGCCCTGCCGGTGCAGGACGTCGGAGAACCCCTGGAGTTCGGTCTCGGTGACCACCATGTCGCCCATCACCATGGTGCCGCCGTCGGCATAGCGGACGAAGGCCATGTGCGACGCCAGGGCGAGCGGGGGTTCGACGTGGACGCCACGGGAGAAGACGGTGAGGTCCCGGCGGGCGAAACCCGTGTGGTACATCACGTTCCGCTTCATGTCGCCGGTCCGGCCGAGCGCGTCGGCGACGGCCCTCCAGTCCGACAGGGCGGTGGGAACGGGACGGACCGCCTCTCGGCCCCGCCCCTTCGTCCCCTCGGTGGACTGGGCGCAGGCACCGGTCAGCACTCCGGCCAGCAGCGGTGACAGAGCGGCGGTGGCCACCATCCGTCGCCGTGAGGTGCCGGTGTCCGGTCGGGAGTCCTGCGGTCGGTGCTCAGCCATCATGTGCGCCTCCTGACGGGATGGAAGCACGCGGCGCCCCCCACATCCGCCAGCACCGCCGCCGCCCGGGGCCAGGTGGCCCAATCACCCGTCAGCACACCGGGTGACGCCGGGGGACGCCGGGCGGCGCTCGCCGACCGGGCGCGGACGCCCCGGCGCCACAGGGGGGCGCCTTCCCCCAAGCCTCCTGGGAGGCGGCCCCCAGCCGGGCGATCCCCCAGTCGAGTGCCGCGCGCAGGTGGGCGGACCGGCCGGTGGAGAGCAGGATCGCCACACCGCCCCGAAGACCGGCGAGCAGAGCCGCCGCCGTCTTCTCCGGATCGACGCTGCCGGGCAGGTGCCCGAGGTGGCCGCCCTGCCGCATGGCGCGCACCCCGGCCCAGGCCGCCGTCTGCCCGGCCTCGGACGAGGCGGGGTTCGTCCACGGCATCACCCTGGACGTGGCCGGAGGCCGCACGACGGCGGCCGTGATCGCCGCCTGATCAGCGGCGCACTCCGCCCGGGCTCAGCGCCGCAAGGGTGAATGCCGGCGCGGCCTTACGACGCGTACAGCCCCTCCACCTCCCGCGCGAAGTCTCGCAGGATCGCCTCGCGGCGGAGTTTCATCGACGGGGTCAGGTGGCCGGCCTCCTCCGTGAAGTCCACGGGAAGGATCGCGAAGCGGCGGATCGACTCGGGGCGGGAGACCAGTTGGTTCGCCTCGTCCACCGCGCGCTGCAGGACCGCGAACAATTCCTCGTCGTCGAGCAGGAGTTCCGGGGGCACCGGGTGCTTGCCGATCACCTGGCGCCAGTGGGTGATCCCCTCCGGGTCGAGGGTGATCAGTGCGCTGACGTAGGGGCGGCCGTCGCCGAGGACCAGGCACTGGGAGATCAAGGGGTGGGACCGGAGCCAGTTCTCCAGCGGGGCCGGGGCCACGTTCTTGCCGCCCGCGGTGATGAGGATCTCCTTCTTCCTGCCGGTGATCGTGAGGTAGCCCTGGTCGTCCAGGCGGCCGATGTCACCGGTGGGGAACCAGCCGTCCGGGCCCGCCGGGACCACCCCGCCCGCATGGGGGTCCCAGTAGCCGCGGAAGACCTGGCCGCCGGACAGCAGCACCTCGCCGTCGGCCGCGATGCGCACCCTCGTGCCGGGCAGCGGCCAGCCGACCGTGCCCAGCCGGGGTTTGAGCGGTGGGGTCACGGTGGCGGCGCCGGTCGTCTCCGTCAGGCCATAGCCCTCGTAGATCCCTATGCCGGCGCCCGAGTAGAAGGCGGCGAGGCGGTGGCCCAGCGGGGAGCCGCCGCAGATGACGTGCCGGACCCTGCCACCCAGGGCGTTGCGGATACGGCGGTAGACGAGGGGGTCGTAGAAGGCGCGGGCCGTCTTCAGGGCGCGACCGGGGCCGGGGCCGGTGCCGTGCTGCCGGGCCTCCGTCGCCTCGCCGTAGCGGCGGGCCACCTCCGCGGCGCGGTCGAACAGCGCCGCCCGCCCGCCGCGCTCGGCGGCGGCCCGCGCGTTGTTGTAGACCTTCTCCAGCATGTACGGGATGGCCAGCAGGAAGGTCGGCCGGAAACTCGCCAGGTCGGCCAGCAGATCCTGCGCTTGGAGGCTCGGCGCGTGGCCGAGCCGCACCCGGGCACGGATGCAGGCGACCGCCACCATCCGCCCGAAGACATGCGACAGGGGCAGGAACAGCAGGGTGGACGGCTCGTCGCTGCTCTTCGCGCTGAAGATCGGATGGAGGAGTTCGGTCGCGTTGTCGACCTCGGCGAGGAAGTTGCCGTGCGTCAGCGCACAGCCCTTGGGGCGGCCCGTCGTGCCCGACGTGTAGACGAGGGTGGCCAGGGTGTCCGGGCCCAGGACGCCCCGGCGTACGGCGATCTCCTGGTCGGGGAGCGACTGCCCCACTTCCGCCAGGCGGTCGACGTGCCCCTTCTCCATCACCCACACATGGCGCAGGCCGGGCATGTGAGGGCGTTCCGGGCCGAGGGCCACCGCCTGGGCGACCGTCTCCGTCACCAGGGCCGCGACGCCCGCGTCCTGGAGGATCCAGCGGGTCTGGAACACGGAGGAGGTGGGGTAGACGGGCACTGTCACCAGACCCGCCGCCCAGGCCGCGAAGTCGAGCAGCGTCCATTCGTACGTCGTACGGGCCATGACGGCGATCCGGTCGCCCGGCATCAGACCCTCGGAGATCAGGCCCTTCGCCACGGCCATGACCTGGTCGGCGAACTGAGCGGCCGTCACATCCGTCCAGTCGCCGTCCGCGTCGCGGCGGCTGAGGACACGGTGGCCGGGCGCCTCGGCCGCGTTCTCGAACGGCAGGTCGGCGAGCGATCCGTGGGTCACCTGCGGTACCAGCGGGGGCACATACGCCTCCCGCACCTCACCGTTCAGCCGCCGGGTCTCGGGTTCCACGAGGACCGGGCCGCCGTCGTGGTCGAGGTCGACCGGGGCGGCGGGGACGGGAGCGGACGAGTACGAGATGGGCATGGGCAGCTCCTGGGGCCTGCAGCGGTGCACTGCTTCGCTGCATGAGGTACGCGCCGGGCGCACCGATGTGTTCAGCGGCGGCACGGCTCACTGTTACCGCCGGTTAGGACCCGGATCGTACGGGCCCCGCGTGGGGAGTCTGTGCGGGTTCGGGGAGGGTCCGGGGACGGTCCGGGGGCGGGGGTGTGCGGGTTGAGGGGACGGGGGGCGGTCCGGGGGGTGGGCCCGTGCGGGTCGGGCGGCGGCGGGTCCGGGGGGTTCGGGGGTGGGTCTGTACGGGTTGGGAGGCGGCCCCGGCGGACCCGTACGGGGTCGAGGGCGGACGCGACCGGTTCGCCGACCGCGCCCTGACCCCGGAAGCCCGTGGCGGACCACGAGTGCGTCGACCGCGGCGGTCTGCGTCTCCTGGCTGCCGGTGGTGCGTGGGACCCGTCGGAGCGGGCGAAGGGGGTACGGCTGCCGTCGACCACGGCGACTCCGCGCACCTCACCGATCCCGAGGGAACCGGTCATCTCGACTCGCTCCTCCTGTACGACATAACCTTACCCCCGGTAACCTTACTCTGGAGTAAGCAGTCGAACGAGCTGGAGGCCGGACGATGACCGACCGCTATCTGCGCTTCACGGGGAGCGCCCCGGGCCGGTTCCTCACCCGGCGGCTCGGTCTGCCCCAGCCCGTGACGCTGCACCGCTGGTCGGCCGAACGCCCCACCTTGGACGGGCCGTTGTTGCACCTCACGGCGGGCACGTCCGCACTCGACCCGGCCCCGGTGCTCGCCCGGACCGGACTGTCCGCCGGGGACGGCCGTCCCGCCGCGGTGGTCCTCGACGCCACCGGCGTACGGGAGGTCGAGGCCCTCGCCGAGGTGCACGCCGCGCTGCACCCGGTCGTGCGCTCGGTCGCCGAGAGCGGGCGCGTGGTGGTGCTGGGCGCGCCGCTCGACGCGGCCGACCACCACCAGGCGGCGGTGCAGCAGGGCCTTGAGGGGTTCACCCGCTCCCTCGGCAAGGAGATCGGGCGGGGGCGGACCGTGACGCTGCTGCGGCTGACGGACGCCGCGGCCGCCGAGTCGACACTGCGGTTCCTGCTCTCACCGATGTCCGCGTATGTGAGCGGGCAGGTCATCGAGGTCGGCGGGGGGCCCGTCGCCACGCCCGAGGACGGGGCGCGACCCCTCACCGGGCGGACCGCGCTGGTGACCGGGGCCGCGCGCGGGATCGGCGAGGCGGTCGCGGAGGTGCTGGCGCGGGACGGGGCGCGGGTGGTGTGCCTGGATGTGCCGGCCGCCCGGGCGGAGGTTGAGCGGGTGGCCGGGCGGCTCGGTGGGAGCGCGCTGACCCTCGACATCACGGCGGCGGACGCGGGCGCGCGGATCGCCGACGCGCTCCCCGACGGGCTGGACGTCCTCGTCCACAACGCGGGGATCACCAGGGACCGCAGGCTCGCGAACATGGGGGCGGATGGGTGGAGCCCGGTGCTCGACGTGAACCTCGCGAGCGTGCTGTGCACGACGGACGCCCTGCTGTCCCGGAAGGTGCTGCGGACCGGGGGACGGATCGTGGCCACCGCGTCGATCGCCGGGATCGCGGGCAACGCGGGACAGACGAACTACGCGACGAGCAAGGCGGGCGTGATAGGGCTCGTACGGTCGCTGGCCCCGCGGGCGCTCGCGGAGCACGGGGTGACGGTGAACGCCGTGGCCCCCGGATTCATCGAGACGAGGATGACGGCCGCGATTCCGTTCGCCATCCGGGAGGCGGGACGGCGGATGAACTCGCTGGGGCAGGGCGGACTGCCGGTGGACGTGGCGGAGACGACGGCCTGGCTGGCCCACCCGGGCTCGGGTGCCGTGAACGGGCAGGTCGTGCGGGTCTGCGGCCAGAGCCTGCTGGGGGCGTAGACCATGACCGTCCACACCGGCGCCCCCGCCCTGACCCCGCTGCTGGCCCGGGGCGCGCTTCTCTCCCCCTTCAAGCGCCCCCGGCCCGACGCCCCCTTCCCCCGGGCCCGGCTCGTGCTGCCCGGGGTGCGCATCGACCCGGACCGGCTCGCCGCCTACGAGCGGGTCTGCGGCTTCCCGACCGGGATCGACGCGCTGCCCCTCACCTACCCCCATGTTCTCGGCTTTCCGCTCGCCATGCGGATCATGGCGAGCCGGGCGTTCCCACTCCCCCTGGTCGGTCTTGTGCACACGTCCGTCGAGATCATCCAGCACGAGCCGCTCACCCCGGACGGGGAGTACGACATCGGCGTACGGGTGCGGGAGCTCGTGCCCCATCGGCGCGGCACCGAGGCCGTCGTGGTCACCGAGGCCCACCGGGGAACGCGGCCGGTGTGGGCGTCGGCCAGCACCTACCTGGCCCGGCACCGCACCTCCGCCCCGGCCGGGGCGGCGCCGCCCGGGCCCGCCCCCCTGCCCGCCCTCGCCGAATGGCGTCTCGCCGGCGACGTGGGGCGGCGCTACGCGGCCGTCTCCGGGGACCGCAACCCCATCCATCTGCACCCCCTCACCGCCCGCCTGTTCGGTTTCCCGCGGACCATCGCGCACGGGATGTGGACCGTCGCCCGCTGTCTCGCCGAACAGCCCGTCGGCACCGCCGTGCACCTGCGGGCCGAGTTCAAGGCGCCCGTCCTGCTCCCGGGCACGGTGAGCTACGCCGCGGACGGCGGACGCTTCGAACTGCGCGGCCCGGACGGGCGCCTCCACCTCGGCGGGGAGATACGGCCCCCGCGGGAGTGAGCGCGCGCCGCCGGGCACCGTGGGAGAGGACCCGTCCGGGAATTCCGGACGGAAGCCCTCAGACCGGAGCGGAAAACCGGCGGCGACCGCTCGGAGTCCCTCGGGAAAGCCCCGAAAGCCGCCGAAAGCCTGCTGGGAAACACCGCCCGGAATATCGGGCGGAACCCGGCCGAAATCCCGCAGAGGGCCCTCGTCGGCTCGGTCCGGAATCCGCATGGGTCCGGCCCGGAAGGGTACGGGGGAAACATGGGTGTGGTGGCCCGCCTGGACGGTTACCAGCGACAGCATCGCTGGGCGGGTTTTTCTCTGGCCGTGGCCTACAAGTTCTTCGACGACCAGGCCGCATATCTGACCGCGCTGTTGACGTACTACGGCTTTCTGTCCCTGTTCCCGCTGCTGCTCTTCCTCGTCGCCCTGCTGGGTTCCCTGCTCAGCGGCAACCCGCAGCTTCAGCATGCGGTGCTGAACTCGGCGCTGAGCGAGTTCCCGGTGATCGGTGACCAGCTCGGGCACAACATCCACTCCTTCCACGGAAACGGCGTCGCCCTCGCCGTGGGTGTCGTGGGCAGTCTCTACGGCGCCCTGGGCATCGCACAGGCCGCCCAGCTCGCCCTGAACAAGATCTTCGCGGTGCCCCGCCATGCCCGCCCCGATCCCCTCCGCTCCCGGCTGAAGGGCCTGAAGTTCCTGTCGCTGCTCGCGCTCGGGCTCCTGGTCACCACGGCCCTGTCCGCCGGGGAGTCCGAGGCCAGCGTGTTCGGCGCCCGGCTGGCCATCGGCGTGCGGCTCGCCGCAGCGGCCACGGCCATCGTGCTCAACGCCGCACTGCTGATGTTCAGCTACCGCATCCTGGCGCGCCGCCGGCTGCCCGTGCGGCTGATGTACGGCCCGGCCCTGGGCGGTGCCTGCGCCTGGCAGGTGCTCCAGTGGGCCGGCTCGTACTACGTCGGCCATGTGCTGAAGGGCACCACGGCGACCTACGGACTGTTCGGGATCGTGCTGGGCCTGATCGCCTGGCTCTACCTCGGCGCGTTCGTGTATCTCACCACCGCGGAGATCTGCGCGGTGCGGTGTCTGCACCTGTGGCCCCGCAGTCTGCTGAGCCCCTTCACCGACCGTGTCCACCTCAGCCCGGGCGATCTGCGCGCCTACCGCTCGTACGCGGCGACGGAGTCCTTCAAGGGCTTCGAGAAGGTGATGGTCCACTTCGACCATCCCCCGCACGCCCCTCCCGAAGGCGGCGAGGGCCACCCGCCCCCCGAAGGAGGCGGCAAGGAGGAGGAACACCCCCCGGACGGCACCTGAGGGTGCTGTCCGGAGAAGGAGGCCGGCATGCGGGCGGCGAACCCCGGGCTGTCCGGTGTCGTCCCCGTACTGCCTCAGCCGACCGGCGAGTTGCCTCGATCCCCGGCCCCTTCCGGACGGCAGTGGCATCCGAGGGAATGGGGCTAGTCGTGGTCCGGCGGCGACCAGGGGCGGCTTTGCATGAGATCGCCGAGGCCCGCCCAGGCGAAGTTCATCAGCGTCGCGGCGGCCTGCCGGGCGGAGACCTCGGGGGTGGCGTTGGCCCATGCCGCAAGGGACTCCGCCGCGCCGACCAGGGCCTCGGCGAGCCCGGCGACCTCGCGCTCGGGCAGGTCGGGGTCCCGGTGTGCGTCGCGCGCGGCGACGACGATGAGCTGGGTCACGAACGCGACAATCCCCTCGCGCATCGCGTCGACCTCGGCGGCGAAGGGCTCACCGTGCGTACGGGCCTGGAGGTGCAGCACGGTCCAGCCGTCCGGGTTCCGCGCGGTGTGGGTGAAGAACGCGCGCAGCCCTTCCCAGAGTTGGCGGTCGGCGGGCAGCTCCGGCCGGACGCCGGAGCGCACGGCCGCCGTGAGCGCGGCGGCCTCGCGGCGGATGCAGGCGGTGAAGAGGTCTTCCTTGGAGTTCAGGTACAGATACACCAACGGCTTGGAGACGCCCGCCAGTTCGGCGATCTCGTCCATCGACGCGGCGGTGTAGCCACGCCGGGCGAATATCTGCACGGCGGCGTCCATCATCTGCTGCTCGCGCACGGCCCGCGGCATCCGCTTGGTCTTCACGGAACCCATACGCGTAGCGTAAGCCGCCCCGGCGGCCCGAGTTGCGCACCCGGAGACGGCGCACTCGGGGCGCGTTGCCGTCGGTCCCCGTGAGCGCGGCGCGCGCCCGGACCGACGTCCCGCTATGACGCCCGGCCCTGCACCCGGGCCGTGTCGTCGGCCTCGTCCTCCTGGGCACGGTTCGCCTCGATGTTGGCCTTCATGCGGTCGACCTTCCGCACGATCTGCACGGAGGCGCGGTCGCGCTCCCCGCGGAGCAGGACGAAGCTGAGCGGGGCCGAGATCACCAGGGCGAGCAGAATGATCCAGAGCCCGTTGGAGGCACCGAGGCCGCGCGGGGCGAGGCCCGAGTAGACGAGGCCCCAGACGACCACGAGGCAGCCCGCGAGGATACCGAGGCGCATCAGCGTGTAGCGGAGCATCTCAATCCACTCTTCCGTTCCGTGGGAATCTCCCTTTTGGTCACCGTCCAGTGAAGCACGCACCGCCCCCGATCTTGCACGGGGGTGTGGACGGGCCGGTCAGCCCAGGGGCAGCAGCATCGTGATGTCGTCGCGGTCGTCCCCGGGCGCCACCCGTATCGCCCCGGGCACCCGGCCGACCTCCTTGTAGCCGCAGGAGCCGTAGAAGTGCTCCAGTCCGAGGCCGCCGCGGCAGGTGAGCCGTATCGCCTCGACGCCCTCGATACCGCGGGCCGCTTCCGCGGCGGCGGCCAGCAGGTCGCGGCCGTAGCCCTTGCCCTGGTGCCGCGGGTGCACCATCACCGTGTAGAGCCACAGCCAGTGCCTCATCAGCCGGTGGGTGTTGAAGGTGAGGAACGCGGTCGCCGCGACCCGCCCCTGTGCGTCGTACCCGGCGAGCAGCCGGGTGCGCCCCTCGGTCATCGCCGTGAGATGCCTGAGCAGCTCGGGCCGTACGACCTCACGGCTGACCGGTGCCACGAACCCGACGGCCCCGCCGGCGTTGGACACATCCGTCCACAGGTCGAGGACGCCGTCGCGCAGGCCGGGCGTCATGGGCGGATCGAGGACGAACGTAAGGGGCATAGAGGGAGGTTATCTATTACCTCGTTGCGGGCTCAAGCAAGTGTGGCATCCCTCACCCCGGACTCTTCGCCGCACAGAGACGAGCGGGCCCCGGCGTGTGCCGGGGCCCGCTCGGAGCCGGAGGAGGGGTCACACCCGCATCGGCTGGGGAGCGTCACGACGGGCGGGGTCCGGACCCTCGTACTCGCGGATGATCTCGTACCGCGTGTTCCGCTCCACCGGGCGGAAGCCGGCGTCCCGGATCAGGTCGAGCAGATCCTCGCGGGTCAGCTTGTTGGGCGTGCCGTAGTTGTCCGCGTCATGCGTGATCTTGTACTCGACGACCGAGCCGTCCATGTCGTCCGCGCCGTGCTGGAGGGCCAGCTGCGCCGTCTGCACACCGTGCATGACCCAGAAGACCTTGACGTGCGGGACGTTGTCGAAGAGCAGCCGGGAGACCGCGAAGGTCTTCAGCGCCTCCGCGCCCGTCGCCATCTGGGTGCGCGCCTGGAGGCGGTTGCGGACCTTGCCGTCCTTCATGTCCACGAAGTCGTGCTGGTAGCGAAGCGGGATGAAGACCTGGAAGCCGCCCGTCTCGTCCTGGAGCTCACGCAGGCGCAGCACATGGTCCACGCGGTGGCGCGGCTCCTCGATGTGGCCGTACAGCATGGTGCACGGGGTCTTCAGACCCTTCTCGTGCGCCAGGCGGTGGATGCGCGACCAGTCCTCCCAGTGGGTCCTGTGGTCGACGATGTGCTGCCGGACCTCCCAGTCGAAGATCTCGGCACCGCCGCCGGTGAGCGACTCCAGACCCGCGTCGATCAGCTCGTCGAGGATCTCGGACGCGCTCAGGCCCGAGATGGTCTCGAAGTGGTGGATCTCCGTCGCGGTGAACGCCTTCAGCGAGACGTTCGGCAGGGCGGCCTTCAGCTCGCGCAGCGACCGCGGGTAGTAACGCCACGGCAGGTTCGGGTGCAGGCCGTTGACGATGTGCAGCTCGGTGAGGTTCTCCGACTCCATCGCCTTGGCGAGCTTGACCGCCTCCTCGATGCGCATCGTGTACGCGTCCTTCTCGCCCGGCTTGCGCTGGAACGAGCAGTAGGCGCAGGACGCGGTGCACACGTTGGTCATGTTGAGGTGGCGGTTGACGTTGAAGTGGACCACGTCACCGTTCTTGCGGGTCCGCACCTCGTGCGCGAGGCCGCCGAGCCAGGCCAGGTCGTCCGACTCGTACAGCGCGATGCCGTCCTCGCGGGTCAGCCGCTCACCGGCCCGGACCTTGTCCTCCAGCTCGCGCTTGAGCCCGACATCCATGCTTCTGCCTCTCCCTTTGGACAAACCGTCCCCACCGTACTCCCCGCCCCGCGGGCTGCGGCGCCCCCACCCGGCCCCGGCGTTCCGCGCCTAGCGCGACTCCGGAAGTTCCCCCACCCGGTTCTCCCACTTCGTGGACAGCACGATCGTGGTGCGCGTACGGGAGACGCCCTTGGTGCCGGACAGCCGGCGGATGGTCTTCTCCAGGCCGTCCACGTCGGTCGCGCGCACCTTGAGCATGAACGAGTCGTCACCGGCGATGAACCAGCAGTCCTCGATCTCCTGAAGGTCCTTCAGCCGGTGTGCCACGTCCTCGTGGTCCGCGGCGTCGGACAGCGAGATGCCGATGAGGGCGGTCACCCCGAGGCCGAGGGAGGCCGCGTCGACGGTCGCACGGTACCCGGTGATGACCCCGGCCGCCTCGAGCCGGTTGATGCGATCGGTGACGCTCGGCCCGGACAGGCCCACAAGGCGTCCCAGCTCCGCGTACGAGGCCCGGCCGTTCTCCCTCAGGGCCTGGATGAGCTGCCTGTCCACCGCGTCCATGCGATCGAAGCCTTCCACTGAAGAGGTCTGAATACAGAGGTCTGAGAGGTCGGTGCAGAGGTTCGGAGAGATCTGATGCAGAGTCTGAAGGAGGTCCTGAGAGTGACGCGGGCTGCCGCGTGCTACCGCGGCCCGCCCGGTGACGCGCTCGGCCGGCTCTCACGTCGTACGGCTTCCACCGCCCAGTTCGCCCTTCCAGCGGCGGTAGAGCCCGTGCTCCACACCCACCGCGTCGAGCACCCGCCCGGCCACGAAGTCCACCAGGTCCTGGATGTGCGTGGCCCCGGCGTAGAAGGCGGGCGAGGCGGGGACCACCACCGCGCCCGAGTCGTCCAGCGTCACCAGGTGGCGCAGCGTCTGCCCGTTCAGCGGGGTCTCCCGTACGGCGACGGCCAGCGGACGGCCCTCCTTCAGCGTCACGCTCGCCGCCCGTTGCAGCAGGTCCTTCGACAGCCCGAGCGCGACCCCCGCCACGCACGCCGTCGAGGCCGGCACGATCAGCATCCCCTGGGCCGGATAGGACCCCGAGGACGGCCCGGCGGCCAGGTCCCCGGCGCTCCAGTGCCGTACCCCCGCGATGTCCACGTCGAAGGTCCCGGGCTTTCCGTCGGCACCGCGGGACAGCCAGACCCGCAGATCGTCCTGCCAGTGGGCGTCCCGGAAGGGCAGGCCCGTCTCGTCGAGCAGCGTGAGCCGGGAGGCGCGGCTGACCACGAGGTCGACGCTCTCGCCCGCGTCGAGGAGCCCGCGCAGCACGGCAGCGGCGTAGGGGGTGCCGGAGGCGCCCGACACCCCCACGATCCAAGGCCTGCGCGGCGTCTCTCCTGGCTTGACTGGGTTCACGCCCCCGAGCCTATCCGGCGTCGCACACGGGCGACCGGCCAAGGTCCCGGCTCGGGGCTCCGACCGGGGCCGGGGTCAGGACCCGGCGCGCGCCTTCGGGTCCACCGGCAGACGGCCGGTCGCGAGTGTCAGCTTGCCGAGCGGGGAGTCGACGGTCAGGTCGGGGCCGTACGGGACGGTGTCTCGGCCGCGGTAGCCGTCGGGGCCGGGGTTCCACATCGTGACGACATGGCCCTCGAGGGGGTCGAGGACCAGGTGGTTGGCGATGCCCTGGGAGGCGTACCGGCAGGGCTTGAGCTCGTAGTCGCGGCGCACGCTCTCCGGGGAGACCACCTCGGCGACGAACTCGATCAGGTCGGGCGGGTACGCGCTGCGGTTCTCGGCCTCCGCCTGGGCCGGGATGACCGCGATGTCCGGGCAGAACTCGTTGGCGTCGTCGAAGGGGAACGCCACATCGCTGACCAGAGCCCACCCCGACGGCAGCTGTTCCTCGAGGAGTGCCCACACCCTCTGGATCGTCTTCCCGTGGAAAGGCCTGACCGGGTTCATCACGATGCTGCCCTCGACAATTTCCGTCACATAGCCGGGGAACAGGTCCTCCAGCCTGCTGAGCTGCGAGTGCAGGCGGTCGATGCCCGAGACGGTCACGGTGGCCTCCCTGGGTTCCTGCCCTCGATGGTAGGCCGCACGGTATTCAGACGCCCAGGCCCCGAACCACAAGATCGAGCAGCGCGCACACGAACAGGGCAATCCCGATGAACCCGTTGACGCTGAAGAACGCGCGGTTCAGGCGGCTCAGATCGTGGGGCCGCACGATCGAGTGCTCGTAGAGGAAAGCACCCGCCACGATCACCAGGCCGAGCCAGAAGAAGAAGCCCGCGCCGGTGACGACCGCGTACCAGACGAACAGTGCCGTCACGATCGCGTGGCAGACCCGGGCGGCCCGGATCGCCGCCGGGATGCCGAAGCGGGCGGGCACCGACATGACCCCGATCTCCCGGTCCGTCTCCACGTCCTGGCAGGCGTAGATCAGGTCGAAGCCGCCGATCCAGACGCCCACCGCGAGACCGAGGATCACCGCGTCCCAGTCCCACCTGCCGCTGATCGCCAGCCAGCCGCCGATCGGGCCCATGGCCTGGGCGAGGCCCAGGATCGCCTGCGGGAAGTTCGTGAACCTCTTGCCGTAGGGGTACACCACCATCGGGATGACCGCGATGGGGGCCAGGGCCAGGCAGAGGGGGTTCAGCAGGGCCGCCGCTCCCAGGAAGATCACCAGGGCGATCAGGGCGCCGGTCCAGGCATGCCGGACCGACATCGCCCCGGTCACCAGCTCCCGCTGTGCCGTGCGCGGGTTACGGGCGTCGATCTCCCGGTCGATGATCCGGTTGACCGCCATGGCGAACGTGCGCAGACCCACCATGCAGACGGTGACCAGCAGCAGCCGTCCCCAGTGGATGTTCCGGTCCCACTGGTACATCGCGGTCAGCGCGGCGATGTACGCGAAGGGCAGCGCGAAGACGGAGTGCTCGATCATCACCAGGCGCAGGAACGCCTTGGTGCGTCCCGGCTGCGGGATCGCGGCGGAGGCGCTGCTCACAGGCCGTACTCCTTCCAGCGGCGGGTCACCTTCGCCGCCGTCTCCGGGTCCGACAGGACCATCTCGGGCCAGCCGCCGTCCCTCGTATACCCCTCCTCGGGCCACTTCCTCGTCGCGTCGATGCCCGCCTTGCCACCCCAGAACTGCTGGTAGGAGGCGTGGTCGAGGTGGTCGACGGGTCCTTCGACGACGGTGAGGTCGCGGGCGTAGTCGGTGTTGCCGAGGGCGCGCCAGGCGACCTCGTGCAGATCGTGCACATCGCAGTCGGAGTCGACGACCACGATCAGCTTCGTCAGCGACATCATGTGCGCGCCCCAGACGGCGTGCATCACCTTCTGGGCGTGCTTGGGGTACTTCTTGTCGATCGACACGATCGCACAGTTGTGGAAGCCGCCCGCCTCGGGGAGGTGGTAGTCCACGATGTCCGGCACGATGATCTTGAGCAGCGGCAGGAAGAAGCGCTCGGTGGCCCGGCCGAGCGGCCCGTCCTCCGTCGGGGGGCGGCCCACGACGATCGACTGCAGCAGCGGGCGCTTCCGCATGGTGATGCAGTCGATCCTCAGGGCCGGGAAGGGCTCCTGGGGCGTGTAGAAGCCGGTGTGGTCGCCGAACGGCCCCTCGGGGAGCATCTCGCCGGGCTCCAGCCAGCCCTCCAGGACGACCTCGGCACCCGCGGGCACCTGGAGCGGGACCGTCTTGCAGTCGACCATCTCGATCCGCCGGCCCGCGATGAACCCGGCGAAGAGGTACTCGTCGATGTCGCCGGGCAGCGGCGCGGTCGAGGCGTACGTCACGGCGGGCGGACATCCGAAGGCGATGGCGACCGGAAGCCGCTCGCCACGCCGGGCCGCCACCTGGTAGTGGTTGCGGCTGTCCTTGTGGATCTGCCAGTGCATGCCGATCGTGCGCTTGTCGTGGCGCTGGAGGCGGTACAGCCCGAGGTTGCGGATCCCGGTCTCCGGGTCCTTGGTGTGGGTGAGGCCGAGGTTGAAGAAGGAGCCGCCGTCCTGGGGCCAGGTGAACAGGGCCGGGAGGGCGTTCAGGTCGACGTCGTCGCCGTGCAGGACGACCTCCTGCACCGGAGCGCTGTCCGCCTTGACCTTCTTCGGCGGCACGTGGGCCATCGCGCCGAGCTTCCCGAAGGCCTCGCGGATGCCGACGAACCCGTGCGGCAGCTCGGGCCGGAGCAGGCCGCCGATCTTGTCGGAGATCTCGCCGTAGGACTTCAGGCCGAGCGCCTTCAGCAGACGGCGGTCGGTACCGAACACGTTCATGGCCAGCGGCATACGCGACCCGCGCACGTTCTCGAAGAGCAGCGCGGGGCCGCCCGACTTCTGCACCCGGTCGACGATCTCCCCGACCTCCAGAAAGGGGTCGACCTCGGCTTTGATGCGCTTGAGGTCGCCCTCGCGCTCCAGCGCCCGGAGCAGGGACCGAAGATCGTCGTAAGCCATGCGTTCCAGTATCGGGTACCGGCTAACCTGGCCCCGTCACCGGGGCCGTCCCACGCCCCGCCGTCGTCTCCTGGGGGATCCGACCACCATGTTCAGGTATCTGCCCTACCTGCTGGTCCTGGCGCTGTGGATATACGCCTTCATCGACTGCCTGAACACCCCCGAGGAGCAGATCCGGGGCCTGCCCAAGGTGGTCTGGGTCATCGTCATCCTGCTCTTCGGCGAGGTGCTGGTCGGACCGATCGCCTGGCTCGTCGCGGGCAAGGTGCGCCACGCCCCGGCGAACGGCTCGACGCCCTCCGAGTGGCACCGCAACCACCGTATGGACTGGGTCGCTCCCGACGACAATCCCGATTTCCTCAGGTCGCTGAAGGAAGAGAACAAGAAGGACGAGGCACTGCTGAAGGACTGGGAGGCCGATCTGCGCCGCCGCGAGGAGGAGTTGCGCCGCCGGGAACGCGGCGAGGACGCCAAGGACTGAGCGGACCGGGGGCCGACCGATGGAACTCGGCTGCTCGTCACCTTCGAGAAGGTCGCCGCCGTCCTGAGCTTCACCCGGCCGCGGCGGAACCGGCGTACGCGCAGTCCAGCGTGACCAGTCAGGTGCGCGCCCTGGAATCCTCGCTCGGCACCGAACTCTTCGGCCGGCTCGGCGGCCGCATCCGGCGGCCGATCTCGTGGGGCAGCCCCTGCCGGCCGCCGAACCCGCCTGCGCCTACCGGGACTTGTTCGAGCGGGAACTGACCGCGCTCGAACCCGTGGACTTCGCCTCGAACAGCGGGACCCAGTTGAAGACGATGGAGTCACGGGGACGTCCGGTTCCCGGCTTCGCCCTGTCGTCGGACTACCCGGCGTGACAGATGGAGACCGAGAGTGACACCGCCGCTCGAGGTCCGTCTGACGCGGCACGCGGACGCGGACTCAGGAGGCGGCGAACGTATCGTCTCGGACAGTTCGGGGAACGGGAGTTATATGGGCATATGGAATAAACGGGACAATATGCTGGTGCATGAGACTGAACCGTACAACGCTGAACCACCTCCTGGCGCCCTCCTGGCTCAGCTCACCCCCCTGGACACCTTCTACGGCCGCAATCACGGGCCGATCCCCCGCATCGACCCGGCCCGCTGGCGGCTGCGGGTGGACGGTCTCGTCGATCACGCGCTGGAGTTGTCGATCGACGAGCTGCGGCGCCGCTTCCCCGAGCGGAAGCTGGTGGCGACCCTGCAGTGCGCCGGCAACCGCCGCGCCGATCTCATGGAGTTCCGCGACATACCGGGCCAGGTCCCCTGGGGCCCGGCAGCCACCTCCACCGCATGCTGGAGCGGGGTGCGTCTGGCGGATGTGCTGGCATCGGCCGGACTCCGGCGGGAGGCCGCCCATATCGCCTTCACCGGCACCGACGTCTCGCAGCAGACCGACCCGCCGGCGCCCTTCGGCGGCTCCGTCCCGGCGGCGAAGGCGCTCTCCGACGAGGTGCTGCTGGCCTGGGCGATGAACGACGAGCCGCTGCCCGCCGCGCACGGCGCTCCGCTGCGCGTGGTCGTCCCGGGCTGGATCGGCGCCCGCAGCGTCAAATGGCTCCAGCGCATCACCGCCCGAACAGAACCGTCCGACAACTACTTCCAGACCGAATACAGCATCCTGCCGCCGGAAGCCGACCCGCGCACGGCCGCACCGGGCGACGGCATCACGCTGGGCCCGATCGCCCTCCACTGCGCCATCCTCCAGCCGGACAGGGACGCCCGGCTGCCCGCCGGACCCACCGAGGTCACCGGCTACGCCCTCGCCGGGGAGGACCGGACCGTGGCGCGCGTCGACGTCTCCCCCGACAACGGCGGAAGCTGGACCCACGCCGATCTGGACGCACCGGAGAACCCCTGGACGTGGCAGCACTGGCGCACCACGCTCACGCTGCCCGCCGGCGAGACGGAACTCCTCGCCCGCGCCTGGGACTCCACCGGAGCCGTAGAGCCCGAATCACCGGCGACGGTCTGGAACCCCAGGGGATACGCCAACAACTCCTGGGCCGGCCTGCACGTCACCTGCCACACCTGACGACCGCGCATGAACACCGCTGACCCGAGGGACGATCATTCGCGGCCGGCAGCGGAAGACTTTCGTAACCCAACGGACATCGCGCACCCTAGTCCGAATCAACTCCCCCTTTTTACACTGGCCTTGGTAGACCTCACAGCAGCACATCGGATCGGACCGCTCCGGGGGGAGACGCGGTGCACAGACCGCTGCACGGCCGGGGGCCGCTGTTCGACACCGACCCGCCCGGCCTCGCTGCGCGGCTCGTCGGTCTGCGTCCGTACCAGCTCCGCTCCTCGCCCCGGGAACACGAGGGCGACCTGCCGTTCGTGGTGTTCGCCGGCGGGCGCGGGCTCGGCAAGAGCGCCCTGCTCGCCGAGACGCGCACCGCCTACCAGGGGCATACGCCCGTCGCGCTGATCGACGCCGAGGAGGCGCAGTTCGCGGCGGCGCCCCCGGAACGGCCCGGCGAGGCCTGGTCGCCGGTCTCCCAGGCCCTCACGACCGTCGCCGAGCAGCTCGCCGAGCCGGTGAAGGGAGCGGGCCGGATCAATTTCCCGCGGCTTGCCTCGGGGCTGCTGGCCGTCGCGGCCGGCGGCTGGAACGACCGGGACGTGCCGAGGATCCGGCAAGAGGCGGAGCGGATCCTGCTGCTGAACGACGCCCGGTCCTTCCTCGACGGGTTCGCGGGGCGCTGGGTGGGCAAGGTGGTCGCCAAGCTCGTCGCCTCCATGTCGAACACCGGGCCCGTCGTCGAGCCGATCATCGAAGCGACCCTGGAGTCCTTCAGCGAAGGGGTCTCGCCGACCCACCGGCGGCTGCGGAGGGCCGCCACCTGGTATCGGGACTACCCGAACGCGGGCGGCAACCCCAAGCTCGGGCTGATCCTGCTCTCGGGGCACTTCCGGGCCGGCGGCGACGCCCGCACCCACGCCGAGCGCTATCTCGTACGGGCCCTGCTGGCCGACCTCGACGACGCGTACGCCGGGGTCATGCAGCGCTCCCACCGGCTGGGCCGCCCCGTCGTGCTGATCGACAACGTGCAGGCACCCGCCGGGCGCGGCCTCATGGAGTCCGTGCTGCGCGACCGCGCGGACGGCATCCGTGACCAGGTCGTCTTCTTCGCCGCCCTGCGCGGATACGCCCACCCCGCGCTCCGGAACGCCGGCCGTCGGGCCCTCACCGAGGTCGCCCGCACCACCGGCTGGGAGCCGGCTGCCTCCCCGTCCTCCCGGGCGCTGCTCGTGTCGCTGCCGCCGCTGACGCCCGACGCCACCCTGCACCTCGTGGGCGCCGCGTGCCAGGGCCTTCAGGTGCCGCCCCGGCTTCCGCACGTCACCCACCGCCTGACCGGTGGCAGCCCGCTCGGCATCACCCTGCTCGCCGAGTCCGCCCGGCAGAACCTGCCCCGCGGTGCCCGCTCCCTCGGCGCGCTGCTCACCGCGGACGTCGCCCTCCACGCCGACCACGACGGCCATCCCGCCTACCGGCAGTTACTCGACCGGCTGGTGCCGGGCGGCCGGCTCGACGAACTGACCGTGCTCGCCGCCGCGCACGACCGGGACTCGGCGCTGGCGCTCGCCGCGGACCGGCTCCCGGACGACTTCGGCGCCGCCGGGGTGCTCGGATTACAGGAGCGGCTCGCCGAGGAGGGGTGGCCGACGGCGGCCGGGCAGTTCGTCGGCGACCCGTTCCTGCGGGCACTGCTCCTGCTGCGGCTGCACCACCTCGACGCGGACCACGCGCAGTGGCAGGCGGCCCACCGGGCGGTCATCGACCACTACGGCGAGCGGGGCACCCCGGACGCGGCCCGCTATCGGCTGCACCATGAACTGGCCCTCGGCAAGGCCGACTTCGCGGTGGCCCATCTGCGGGACACCTTCCCGGTCACGGAGGTCGGCGCCTGGCTGTCCGATCTGGTCTTCATCGCGTCCGCGCCCTACTACCACGCACACGACCCCGAGGGCCACGACTTCGACGGCCACGACCATCGGGCCGCGGTGGCACTCGGCCGTACGGACCCGGCACAGCGGCCGCCCGAGGGCGTGGACGCCGCCCTGCACCTGCGCGTACGGCGGCTGCTGCACGCGGTGTGGCAGCTCACCGACCCGCTGGTGCTGCCCGACCCCGAGGTGGCCGAGCGGCTGCGTTTCGAGCTGGAGCAGTTGTCGAACCTGCGGCCCGGGGGCACGGCCCTGCTGTGGCGCGCCTCGCGGGACTGGCCCTCGGACGCGTCGGCCGGCCGTCCCCTGCGGATCCCGGCCGAGGACGGGGACGGGGACGGGGGCGGGGGCGGGGGCCAGGGGTGACGTGCGTGGCATGGGTGGCCTTGGGAACTGACGGGTCTTTGTACGAGGGCGGGGGTCGATGATGGCGGCACGGCTGTGGAGATGGCTGCGCGAGGACGTCTGGGAGATTCGCTTCCGCCGGTATGTGGCGCTGCTGCTGGCCGCCGTGGTCGTGGCCGCGGCCGTGTGGTCGGGTCTCGTGATGACCAAGGAGGACCGTTCCTGCGCGCCGGGGGTGTCCCGTCCCCAGGACAGCGACGACTGCGTGGGCGTGTCGGCGACGGCGTACGACTTCGGCCGCTCCCCGTTCACCGCCACCGTGCGGGCGATCGACCGGGAGAACCGCCGGCTCAAGCCCGGCAGCTATGTGACCGTCGCCCTGTTCCTGCCGTTCACCGCGTCGGCCCCGGCCAGCCTCAACGACATCCAGCACCAGTTGCAGGGCGCCTATCTGGCCCAGTACCAGGCCAACCACGACACCACCGGCCAGTCCCCGTCCATCCGGCTCGTCCTCGCCAACCCCGGTGCGGACGGGTCGCACTGGCAGACCGTCGTCGACCGGCTGGACGCGATGGCCAAGGGTCCGGACACCCTGCGGGCGGTCACCGGGATAGGGCAGAGCACCGACGCCAACAAGGAGGCGGTCGAGGCACTGACCCGGCGGGGCATCCCCGTGATCGGCACCTCGATCACCGCCGACGACCTGGCCAACGGACAGGGCGGCAAGGACCCCTACCCGGGGCTCGCCCGGGTCGCCCCCACCAACACGGACGAGGCCCGCGCCCTCGCCTCGTTCGCCGGGGTGTCGGGCGGGCAGGCGCTGTTGGTGTACGACAAGCCGGGGGACCCCTACACGCGGACGCTCCAGGACTCCTTCCAGCGGCTGCTGTCCGGATCGCGGATCGCGCCGCAGGCGTTCACCCCGCCCGCCGACCGCACGCTGGACGGCACGACCGGCAACCAGTTCCGGCAGATCGCGTCCCTCGTGTGCGACACCCCGGCGTCCATGAACACGATCCTGTTCGCCGGACGGCACACCCAACTGCGCCAGTTCGTCAACGCGTTGGGGGACCGAGGCTGCACGGACCGCAGGCTCACCGTGCTCACGGGAGACGAGGGGTCGTATCTCACCGGCGACGGAAAGCTCAACCGGGACGCCCTCACCCGCAACCTCGCCGTCCGCTACACCTCGCTGGCCCACCCGGACGCCTGGCGGAAACAGACCCCGGCGACGGGCGGCAGCACCGCGGACGCCAAGGCGCTGGACGATCTGCTCGCCCGGAGCGAGGACCAGCCGATCGGGCCGATCGGACCGACGGCCCTGGGGGACGGACAGCTGATCATCGCGTACGACGGGATGCGGCTCGCGGTGCAGGGGCTGCGGGAGGCCACGCCGACCGGCCAGGCCGTGCCACCGCTCGCCGACGTGGTCAACGAGTGGTCGTACATCAAGGGCTCGCACCGGGTGAACGGCGCGAGCGGATGGATCTGCCTCGACGGGCACGGGAACCCCTACGACAAGGCCGTGGCGGTCGTGGAGCTGACCCCTTCGGGCGGCTCGCGGTTCGTGAAACTGGCCTGGCCGGAGGGCAAGCCGCCCGCAAAGGAGTGCCTGCCGCCGGCGTGAGCCCCGTCCCGTCAGAGGACGTCGGCCTCCACGACGGCGAGCAGACGCTCGAAGCGCTTGCGCCAGCCCGGGTCGACGTCCTGCCTGCTCTCGTGCGTGAAGCGCACGGTGGTGCCCACCGGGCGGCCCGGCTCCAGATGGAAGCGGATACGGCCGCGGCCCTCCAGGGTGTACTCGGCGACCCGTTCCACGTCCCAGGCCGTGATCCGGCCCCTGGCCGTGCCCTCCGGCAGCCGGAGCGCCACCGCTCCGCCGAGCCGGGGCTCGAACGGCTCGACGGGAGCCAGCCACTCCCCCAGGCCCGCGGAGGTGGCCAGGGCGGGCCAGACCTCCTCCACGGGCCGGGCCAGGCGCAGCAGATAGTGGCGTACGTGCAGATCCCCCCGGTGCTCGGCGTTGCCCCCCTGGATGGGATTGGTCATGACACCAGCCTGGCCCGGCGGCCGGGGTTCCGCACGTGTTACGGACGCTCGCCCGCCTTGTCGACCACGGCCCGTGTGAGCACCGCGCTCGCGCCCGTGACCTGGCCCTTCGTGTCCAGCTCTCGCTCCCCGGGGAAGGTGTGGCTCTTCGGGTCGAGGATCAGCCGCTCGCTTTGGCGCCCGATCGTCCGCGTGACCGCGACCCCCTCGCGGCCGGCCGGGTCCTCCACTCCGCGGACCAGCCGGACGCCGGGGATCGTCGCGGCGGCCCGGTGGAGGGCGGGGCTCACCCTGGGCGGCTCCCCGTCTGTCCGTACGGCAAAGGCCGGTTCCGGTGACTCAGGTCACAGGGAACCGGCCTTCGCGACAGGGCGCTACACGCCCGCGTAGGAGTGCTTGCCGCCCACGAAGATGTTCACGCCGTAGTAGTTGAACAGCCAGCAGCCGAAGGCGATGAGCGCGATGTACGCGGCCTTGCGGCCCTTCCAGCCGGCCGTGGAGCGGGCGTGCAGATAACAGGCGTACGCGACCCAGGTGATGAAGGCCCAGGTCTCCTTGGGGTCCCAGCCCCAGTAGCGGCCCCAGGCCGACTCGGCCCAGATGGCGCCCGCGATGATCGTGAACGTCCACAGCGGGAAGACGGCGGCGTTCACGCGGTAGGCGAACTTGTCGAGGGACGCCGAGGCGGGCAGCCGCTCCAGGACGGAGGTGGCGAAGGTGCCGGGCTTGCCGCCGTTCGCGAGCTTGTTCTCGTAGGAGTCCTTGAAGAGGTAGAGGAGCGTGCCGACCGCCCCGACGTAGAAGACCGCGCCGCAGACGATGGCCGTGGAGACGTGGATGTACAGCCAGTACGAGTGCAGCGCGGGGACGAGCTGGTCGCTGGCCGTGTACAGCACGGTGACGGCGAGACCGAGGTCGAGCAGGACCGTGGTGGTGAGGAAGAGGCCGAGCCAGCGCACGTTCTTCTTCAGGGCGAGCAGCGCGAGGTACACGCCGACGGCGACCGTGGAGAAGGTGATGTTGAACTCGTACATGTTGCCCCACGGCGCCCGCTCCACGGAGGCCGCGCGGGCGATGACACCCGCCAGCTCCACGAGGAAGGCCAGCACGGTGAGGGAGACGGCGATCCGGCCGTAGAGGTCGCCCTGGGCGTCACCGCCGTGGGCGCCGGGGCCGTCCGGCACGTCACGGGCGCCGGCCGCGGAGCGGGTGACGACCTTCGGTCGCTCCAGCACCGCGGTGCCCCCGGCCTTCTTGACCGTGACGGCGGGCGCCTCGGCCTGCTGCGCGCCGCCCGCGGTGAGGGCGTGCGCGGTGCGGGCGACCTTGCTGCGGCTGCCGAAGAGCCATTCGGCGATGTAGGCGAAGAAGGCCAGGGTGTAGACGGCCATCGCGGAGTAGATCAGCGTGTTGCTGATGTCCGCGAGGTGTTCGTTGGTGGCGGTGGCGAGGGTCACTTCTTCTGAGCCCCTTCAGCGGCGGGTACGGGGGTTTCGGCGCCCGGCTCCTGGTCGGGGTCGGCGTCGTCCTTCTCGTCGGTCTTGGCGGGTGCCCGGTCGTGGACGAGCGCGGCCAGGTCGCCGAGTTCCTCGGGCAGCTTCGCGGACTCGCTCCGTCCGAGGCCCGCCATCTCCACCACGGTCACCCCGTCGGGGCCGGCCGCGGCCCGCACCCAGACACGGCGGCGCTGGATGAACAGGGAGCCTGCCAGACCGAAGATGGCGGCGACGGCACCGCCGAGCGCCCAGCCGCTCGCCGGCTGCTGCACGATCTGGAAGCCGGCCCATTCCCTGACCTGCTTGTCGAAGGTGATCGAGCCGTTGCCGCCGGGCAGCTGCATGGTCTCGCCGGGCAGCAGACGGGCCTTGACGAGGTTGCCCTTGGCGTCCTTGAAGGGCTTCAGGTTCTTCGTGTTGAGCTGGTACACGTTCTGCGGGATGCCCGAGTTGACGCCCAGGTCGCCGTGGTACGCGGACACCGCGAGCACGGGGAAGTCCAGCGCCGGGAACTGGGAGAACATCGTGCCCTTGCCGGCGCCGGCGAAGGTCGGCACGAAGAAGGCCGCGAAGCCGAGCTGGTCGGCCTGCCCCTGGGCGTTGCGGTAGCCGTCGTAGACCTTGACGGCGCCCTGGGAGGTGACGTTGGGGTCGATCGGCAGCAGCGGCACGGCGTCGTGGAAGACGACGCCGCCCTTGCCGTCGCGGACGGTGACGACGGGCGCGTATCCGTGGCTGACCAGGTAGACCTTCGCGTCGCCGATGTTCAGCGGCTCGTTGACCTTGACGGCGGTCTTCCGGTCCTTGCCGTAGGCGCCCACGTTGTAGGTGATGTTCGCCTGGTACGTGCGCGGGGTGCCCTTGTTGGGACCGGTGCGCTCGTAGGTGCCCTTGAAGTCGTCCAGCCGGAAGCTGAACGGCACCAGGTCGTCGTCGGTGAAGAGGTTGCCGGACTTGAAGTCGTCGTACTGGGTGAGGGTGTTGGAGAATCCGTCGCCCTCGACGATCAGCTTGTTGCCCTCGGACTTGAAGAGCTGGCCCCAGGCGAAGGCGATCAGCATCACGATCAGGGCGAGATGGAAGGCCAGGTTGCCGGCCTCGCGCAGATAGCCCTTCTCGGCCGCGACCGCGTCCCCGGCCACATGCGACCGGAAGCGGCGCCGCCTGAGCAGCTCGAGCGCGGCCTCGCGGACCTGCTCGGGGTCGGCGTCGGTGCGCCAGGTCGCGTACGCGGGCAGCCGGGTCAGCCGCTTGGGGGCGGCCGGCGGGCGGCCCCTGAGCTGGCCGACGAACTGCCAGGTGCGCGGGACGATACAGCCGATGAGGGAGACGAACAGCAGGATGTAGATCGCCGAGAACCACACCGAGCTGTAGACGTGGAACAGCCCGAGCCTGTCGTAGAGGGGGCCCAGTGTCCTGTGGGCGTCCTTGAAGTCCTGCACCTTCAGCGCGTCGGTGCCGGCCTGCGGGATCAGCGAGCCCGGGATCGCGCCGAGCGAGAGCAGGAAGAGCAGGATCAGCGCGACCCGCATGGAGGTCAGCTGCCGCCAGAACCAGCGGGCCCAGCCGGTGACCTCACGCGCGGCCCAGGTGGTCCAGCCCAGGGCGCCGGGCTCCCGGGAGCCGCCGAAGGAGCCGGGCATGGCGACCTCGGCGGGGGCGGTGGACAGTTGCGAGCCGGCCTCACCGAGATCGCCGTCGGGGGTCGTGTCCGTCGTCTCGCTGTGCACGTCGGTGCTCCGTGTGTCGCTCATGGATCAGATCCCCACCGTGAAGCCGTCGGACCAGCTCTGCATCTGCTGCACGATCCCGTCCCAGACGCCCGTCAGCAGCAGCAGGCCGGTCACGATCATCATGGTGCCTCCGATGCGCATGACCCAGACGTAGTGACGCTTGACCCAGCCGAACGCGCCGAGCGCCTTGCGGAAGGCGACCGCGGCGAGGACGAAGGGGATACCGAGGCCGAGGCAGTACGCGACGGTCAGCAGAGCCCCGCGTCCGGCGCTCGCCTGGTCGAAGGAGAGCGCCTGCACGGAGGCGAGGGTCGGGCCGATGCACGGGGTCCAGCCGATGCCGAAGAGCGCGCCGAGCAGGGGCGCGCCGACCAGGCCGGTGGCGGGCCTCCGGTGGAACCGGAACTCGCGCTGGGTGAGCCAGGGCATCAGGCCCATGAAGAAGACGCCCAGCAGGATCATGAGCACGCCGAGCACCTTGGTGAGGGTGCCGTCGTGCTCCTGAAGCGTGTGCCCGAAGTACCCGAACAGCGCCCCGCCGGACACGAACACGGCGGTGAAGCCGAGCACGAACAGCGAGGCGCCCGCGGCCATCCGGCCCCGCCTGGCCTCGGCGAGGTCGGTACCGGCGACCCCGGTGACGTAGGAGAGGTAGCCGGGCACGAGGGGCAGCACGCACGGCGAGAAGAAGGAGACGAGTCCGCCGAGGACGGCGACCGGCAGGGCGAGCAGCAGCGCACCGGGCAGGGCCGAGCCGGTGGTCGCGGCGAGCAGGGTCACTCCGGGCACGTCACTTCTCCGCGACGACCGGGTCGACCATCTCGCGCAGCTTGTCCTCGGTGAGGGGCTGCAGGGTCCGCGCGGCGATCTTCCCGTTCCGGTCGAGGACCAGCGTGGAGGGGATCGCCTGCGGGTTCAGGGTGCCCTTCTTGAAGCGGAGCATCAGCCGGCCGGTCGGGTCGTACAGGCTCGGATACGTGACGCCGTACTGCTTCTCGAAGGCGCGGGCCGGCTCGGTGCTGGTGTCGCGGGTGTTGATGCCGACGAACTGGACGCCCTTGTCCGCGGTGTCCTTGGCGACCTTGACGAAGTTCGTCGCCTCCGCGCGGCACGGCGGGCACCAGGAGCCCCACACATTGATGACGACGACCTTGCCCTTGTAGTCGGCGACATCGAGCTTCTGCCCGTCGATCGTCGTGCCGGACAGGTCGGGGGCTGCGGCCCGCTCGCCCTTCTTGACGGTCGCGATGCCGTCCTTGCCGGTGATGAAGTTGGTGTTGCCCGAACCCCCGGAGGTACCGCCGGAACCGCAGGCGGACAGCACAAGCGCCGCCACGGCGGCCCCGGCGGAGGCGAGGGCGGCGCGGCGGCGACTGCGGCTACGGGTGCGGTTCAGGCGCTGGGGGGCGCGGCAGGCGGCACTCATGTGAAAAGTTTCGCATGTCCGTTCCGGGGATCTTGCGCACCCCCCTCGCGGACGGAAAACCGCATTTCACGCGGTCTTCGACGGGGTACTCGAAGCCCCCTTGCCGCTGTCCGCGAGGAACTGCTTCCAGCCGCCCGTCGGCTGCTGTCCCACACCGAGGCTCTGCAGCTTGCGGACGGTCTCGGGCCGCTGCACGTCGAGCCAGTCCGTGAACTGCCTGAAGGAGACGAGCCGCACATCGGCGCCCTTCTCCTTCTCGCGCGCGATGTGCTTGAACGCCGCCTCGACCGCGTCCATGTAGATGCCGCCGTTCCAGTGCTCGAAGTGGTTCCCTATGAAGAAGGGCGCACGGTTTGTCTGATATGCCCGCTCAAATCCGGCTACGTACGCCTGGGTCGCCTGGGTGCGCCAGCCGGGGTAGTTGGACGGGGGCGCCTTCGTGGTCGCGATCGACTGGTTGGCGAGGATGTTGTAGTCCATGGACAGCACCTCGAAGGTGTGCCCCGGGAACGGTATCGCCTGGAGCGGGTAGTCCCACACGCCCTGCCGCTTGACCGGCCACATCTGCCGGCCACCGGGCGAGGAGGCGTCGTAGCGCCAGCCGAGTTCGCGGGCGGTGGGCAGCAGGTTGTCCTGCCCGAGCAGGCAGGGCGTACGTGCGCCGACCAGCTCCTTGTCGTAGTCGAAGGGCAGCGGCGGCAGGTCCGTGAACCCGGTGTTGGTCTTCCACTCCTTGACGAAGGCCTTGGCCTGCCGGATCTCGCTGTGCCACTGCTTGGGCGTCCACCACTTCACCGAGGTGTGGCTCTCGCCACAGAAGTGGCCGTTGAAGTGGGTGCCTATCTCGTGGCCCTCGAGCCAGGCCCGGCGGACGTTCTGGAGCGTGGAGCGGATGTGCGCGTCGGTCAGATAGCCGATGTCGGAGGCGCCCGGCCGGTTGTTGGGGGGCAGGTACATGCGCTTCTTCGACTCGGGCAGCAGATAGAGCCCGGAGAGGAAGAAGGTCATGTGCGCGCCGTGCTCCTTGGCGAGGTCCAGGAAGCGCGGGAAGAGACCGTTGCCGACCTCGCCGGCCCCGTCCCACGAGAAGATCACGAACTGCGGCGGGGTCTCACCGGGCTCCAGGGGCACCGGCTTGGCCGGCTGGTGGGGCTGCTTGCCGGTGTCGGCGGTGGAGCCGTCACCGAGCGGACGCGCGGAGGCCGTGGGGCTGTCGGGGGCGTCGGAGCCCCCCTTGCCGGAACCACCGCCGGACCGGGCGTCCTTACGCCCCTGGGTGCCGCACGCGACCAGTCCCATAGCGGCCGCGGTGCCCGCCCCGAGCCCGATCAGTCCCCGTCGGCTGATGTCCCGCATCCCGTCCCCATCTCATAGCGTCCTCTCAGTGGTCACACAATGAGAGGACACAACCGAGACCGCGGTTCCGCCGAACGCACTTATATGTAGGGGATTTTACGAAGATACCAGTGGATGACGGGACCGAATACGCTTTGTGACGCAGCGTACGCCTTCGCGTAAGCCGTACGCCTTGTCGCGGGTGTACGCCTCACCGAGAGGCGTACACCCACCACGCACTCAGGGCCCCGTACCGCCAGGCGGTCAAGCCCCGCGCGCTCAGGCCCCGAACGCCTTGCCCGCCCCCTTCACCGGCTTGGCGCCCGCCAGCAGATGAGGCGGTACCAGGTCCCGGGCCGGCTCGCTGTACCCCACCGACACGATTCTGTCGCCCTGGTACGTGAACGTGGTAAGAGAGGCGAGCGTGCACTGCCGCTTGCGCGGGTCGTGCCACAGCCGCCGCTTCTCCACGAAGCTGCGCACGATCCAGATCGGCAGCTGGTGGCTGACGCACACGGCCTCATGACCGCGCGCGGCGTCCTTGGCGGCGTCCAGCGCCGCCGTCATCCGGACCACCTGCTCCACATACGGCTCGCCCCACGACGGCTTGAACGGGTTGACCAGGTGCTTCCAGTTCTCCGGCCGCCGCAGCGCGCCGTCCCCGACCCCGAAGGTCTTGCCCTGGAACACGTTCTCGGCCTCGATGAGCCGCTCGTCGACGGCGAGGTCCAGGCCGTGCGCCTTGGCGATCGGGGTGGCCGTCTCCTGGGCCCGCTCCAGCGGGGAGGCGACGACGTGGGTGATGTCCCGGGAGGCGAGATGCTCGGCGACCCGCTCGGCCATCTGCCGGCCGAGCTCGGAGAGGTGGTAGCCGGGCAGCCGCCCGTACAGCACCCCGCTCGGGTTGGCGACCTCGCCGTGGCGCATCAGGTGGACGACGGTGATGTCACTCATGCTGCCGTGGCCTCCGCTGCTGCCCGGGCCGCCGCCGGAAGGGCGTCGGCGATGCGCTGGATCGCCCGCTCGTCGTGGGCGGTGGAGACGAACCAGGACTCGAACGACGAGGGCGGCAGATAGACGCCCTGGGAGAGAAGGGAGTGGAAGAAGGCGGTGAACCGGAAGGACTCCTGCGCCTTGGCGTCCTCGTAGTCGACCACCGGACGGTCGGTGAAGAACACGGAGAACATGTTGGACGCGCTCTGGAGCCGGTGCGCCACGCCCTCCTTGGCGAGCGCGTCCGTGACGAGCGCACGGATCTCGGCCGACACCGCGTCGACCTTCTCGTACGCGGCGTCGTCGAGCAGCCGCAGCTGGGCGAGGCCGGCGGCGGTGGCGACCGGGTTCCCGGAGAGGGTGCCGGCCTGGTACACCGGGCCGGCCGGGGCGAGGTGCGCCATGACGTCGGCGCGCCCGCCGAAGGCGGCGGCGGGGAAACCGCCGCCCATGACCTTGCCGAAGGTCATCAGGTCCGGCTTCACGCCGTCGATGCCGTACCAGCCCGCGCGGCTGGTACGGAATCCGGTCATGACCTCGTCGGAGATGTACAGGGCCCCGTTTGCGTGGCAGAGATCCTTGAGCCCCTGGTTGAACCCGGGCAGCGGCGGCACCACGCCCATGTTCCCGGGCGACGCCTCGGTGATCACACAGGCGATCTCACCGGGGTGGGCGGCGAAGGCGGCGCGCACGGCGTCGAGGTCGTTGTACGGCAGCACGATCGTGTCCCCGGCCTGGGCACCGGTGACGCCGGGCGTGTCGGGCAGGGCGAAGGTGGCGACGCCGCTGCCGGCGGCGGCGAGCAGCGAGTCGACGTGCCCGTGATAACAACCGGCGAACTTGACCACCTTCGACCGCCGGGTGAATCCGCGGGCGAGCCGGATCGCCGACATGGTGGCCTCGGTCCCGCTGGAGACGAGCCGCACCTGCTCGACCGGCTCCACCCGGGCGACGATCTCCTCGGCGAGCGCGACCTCGCCCTCACCGGGGGTGCCGAAGGACGTACCGCGCGAGACGGCCTCCTGGACGGCGGCGATCACCTCGGGGTGGGAGTGCCCGAGAATCATGGGCCCCCACGAACAAACAAGATCAACGTATTCGCGTCCATCGGCATCGGTCAGATAGGGACCGTTACCGGACACCATGAACCGGGGCGTACCGCCCACGGCGCGGAAGGCGCGCACCGGAGAGTTCACGCCGCCGGGCGTGACGGCCGCCGCGCGCTCGAAAAGAGTCTGCGAAACTGGGGCTTCGTACGGATAGCTCACACTAGCCATGGTGTCAGAGGCCGCGAAGATCCTGCGGACAGGTGTTTCACCGCACGTTTCGGCGGGCGGCCGTGGGGGAGGTCACTGACACGATGATCGGGTTGCGCGGCGGGGGCCACGCGTCCTAGAACAGCAGTCGGGTGGAGATATGCATCGCGGTGGCGGACTGGGCGAGGGGACCGATGACCTGGGTCCTCGGCGTGCCCGGCGGGGAAGGCACCGGCGCGACGCGGAGGAAACGACGGAAACACATCGGGCGCAGGGTCCTTACGAGGCGCACGAGCCGCAGGGCTCGCGCGGTTCCCAGGTTCCCCAGAACCCGGCGGATCGACCGATTTCTCAGGGTTCGCAAAGTTCACAGAGTTCACAAGGTGCGCAGGGTTCGAAGGCTTCGCCGGCTGATCCTGAGCGAATCGAGCGTGCGGCGCGTATGGACAGAAGAGGCCGCGCGGTCGACCGGCTCAGGGTAGGGAGCGGGAATGGTGGTCGGGTGGGGGTGACGTACAAGTACTTCGGCGCGCCGGACGGCGCGACGGCAGCCCGCGTCCCGATCTCGATGCGGCCCGAGGAGCTGGGCGGCGACGAGCTCGGCATGGGCGGCATGTTCACCAAGATCAAGCCCGAGACGATGGCGGCGATGGTCCTCACGGGCATCGAGGGCGTCCCGCTGCACAAGGTCCCGCCGCTGGAACTGGTGGTCCTGCATCCCGACTACGCGGTGGTCAAACTCCCCATGACGGTCGTGGACCCGCTGCGCGGCATCGGCGAGGAGGCCGTGGGCGCGGCGGCCTTCATCTGGTCCACGGTTCCGGACCGCGGCGGCCCCCGGGACGCCTTCAACGTGTACCAACTGCTGCACGAGTGGCAGGACTTCAGCCACCGGCTGCATGAAGCGGGGCATCAGCCGTACTGCCTGGTTTGGCCCTGACCGGCTCTGAGCTGGGGTTTCTTGCGGGTTGGGCGGGGTCTTCGGGCCTCGCCCTTTTTGGTGCCGGGGAGGGCCGTCAGGCGGCCAGGGCACATTGAGGGCACATTGGTTTTGCTGGGGGTGCTGATGTGCCCTGGGCTGCGGGTGGGTCGCCGTCGTTTTCCGCCTCGGCTTCCGTTTCCGTGAAGGCGTCGTCGATCGCCTTGCGGGTGCGGGTCTCGCTGGACGGCAGCAAGTGCGTGTACGTCCGGAGCGTGAAGCCCGGGTCCGAGTGGCCGAGGTACTCGGAGAGCGCCTTTATGCTCTCACCCGCGTCCAGGAGCACGGAGGCGTAGGCGTGCCGGAGGGCGTGCATCCCGTCTTCGGGGGCCGCCTGGAGGTACCTCGCGCCGCGCTCGCGGGGAGGGATCACGCCGGCGGCAGCCAGAGCGCGCTTCCAGTCGCCCATGTTGAAGACGCTGCGGTTGTAGGCCCGCCCCTTCTGGTCGACGAAGAGGAGACGGAAGGTCTTCGGCTCGCCGTCCGGCTTGGCCCACGGCAGGGTGACCTCGACCGGCGGGAACTCCTTCGTGTGGGCCTTGAGGGCGGCAGCAAGCTGGGCCGGTAGAGGCACAGATCGGATCTTGTTCCCCTTGGGCAGGGCGAAGACGGGCTTCGTGCCGACGAGCCGTACCTGGCGGTTGACGTGGATCCAGCCGGTCTTGAAGTCGATGTCCTCGACGGCAAAGCCGAAGACCTCGCCCTGACGCAGGCCGCAGCCGAAGGCGAGCTTGCCGCCGGCCTGGAAGCGCTTGGGCAGGCCGGCGAGGACTGCCCGGACGCGCTCCAGCGGCCAAGGGATGATCTTCTTCTTGGTCGCGGTCGGCAGCTTGACCGACTTCGCCTTGCAGGGGTTCTTCGGCAGCAGCCCATCCTCCACGGCCGCGCCGAGGATGCTGGAGAGGATGTCGAAAATGCCCTCGATCGTCGACACCTCCAGGCGGGCGTCCTGGAGCCTGCGGATCCAGCCCTGGATGACCGAGGGCTGGTTGAGGGAACGCAGCTCGCGTCGCCCGAGGTGCTCGACGATGTGGTTGCGGACCGTCGCCTCGTAGCGGAGGGCTGTCGTCGGACCGACGGAGTTCGCGTCCAGCCACTTCTGCGCGTAGGCGCCGAGCGTCTGCTTCGTCTCGGCTGGTACGACGTAGGAGCCGCGCCGGATCTCGACGTCGACCTCGGCGGCCCGGTTGTCCGCCTCGGCCTTGGTGTCGAAGTTCTCCTTGCGCTGGCGGCCGTCCAGATCGCGGTAGCGGACCTGCCACCGCTTGCCGACGCCGTGATCGGCGGTGGGGACCATCTGCCGCGTACGGCTCTTGTGTTCACCGCACTCGGCCTCGGTGGGCTTGGGATGGGACTTGTGCCAGCGGTCGTACACGTCAGCCAAGAAGGACCCCCTGGATGCGCTCCCAGGTCTGGATCGCAGAGGTCTCCAGAGGCAGCAGGACTGCGGGCGAGACGCCGAGGGCGGCGGCGATCGCGACGAGGTCGTCGACGTCACAGCGGCGGTGGGCGCGCTCGGTGCGGCTGAGGGCTGTGTTGGACATCGGGCGGCCCAGCGCGGTGCATCGGGCAGCCAGCTGGTGCTGGGTCAGGCCGCGCGCGATGCGTATTCGCTCTATGGCGCGGGCGGCGTGGAGGCCGGCGGGGCCTATTTCAACGGGTCGAGTTGCCATGACAGGTAGCTGTAACTTGCAGCCGACCTTTATGGCAAGAGTTGGCTCTAAAACTCTACAGAAGTCGTTGCAGGGTGACCATGGGGCGGCGTGGCGTTTATCTCGCCCATTCACGAGGCACGGACGGGTAATTCCGGGAGTCGCCGTGCTAACTTGCCGTCGCGCGTGAACTTTGGGCGTTTTGAGCCGGTAACCGATGATGTGCTCACCGCTTGCTTCAGCTCACCTGATCACCTGCCCAGACAGGCTCCGGCCTGCACCAACCGACGAGACGGGCCCGGTCGGTGCCCCCCCCGGGCGATCAGGGATGAGGAGGTAGTCGCCAACTTTTTGGTCAACGGCCGATCCACCTCTACGGTTATTACCCCTCCCAGCCACGCCGAGGGAATTAGTGGAGAGTTTTAGAACCAACGCTGGACTTCTTCGCTGGCGGTGTGGCTGTGTTGTCCAGGCACGCTGTCCAAGACCGAAAAGGAGCCCTGTGCCGAATACCTCTCTCCGCAGCGCGAACGCCCCTTCCTCCGCCGACGCTGCCCGGCGCGGCCCGTTGGCCACCCCGGCGGAAGTCGCTGCCTATCTCGGGGTGCCGGTGAAAACGCTCTACCAGTGGAAGTACCGGGGCATCGGCCCCAACGTGCACAAGGTCGGCCGCCACCTCCGCTACCGCTGGTCCGAGGTGGACGCCTGGGTGAACGCCCAGTCCGCGTACGACCTCACGGCCTGAAGCCGCTCTGCCGGGACAGCGAAGCGGCTCTCCGCGAGCCACCGCCGAGAGCCACAGAGTCCCCGCCCCCATCGCCCTTGAACGATCGAATCGGTGGGCCGGGCCTTGCCCGTCCGGCCCACCGGGAAGGAACGCCTATGGACGAATCTACGTCCCCCGACTCCTCCGCCGCATCCTCGATACCCACCTGGCCGCCCGTCGCCGCCCTGGGCCAGGACGCCACCGCGAAAGCCTCGACCTCGGAGGACGACGAGCCAGGGCAGCCCGGAGAAGGCGCACAGCTACTGGACGAGCTGCAGGAAGCCATCGCGCGGTACGTGATCCTGCCCAGCAGTGAGGCGCTGACCGCCGTCACGCTGTGGGTGGCGGCCACGCACATCCAGCCCGCCCTCCAGCACGCACCTCGCCTCGCCGTGGTCGGGCCTGCGAAGCGGTGCGGTAAGTCCCGCCTGCTGGACGTGCTCACCGAGACTGTGCGCGAGCCGCTGATCACGGTCAACACCAGCCCGGCGGTGGTCTTCCGCGCCATCGGTGCGGACCCGCCCACCCTGCTGGTGGACGAGGCCGACACCATCTTCGGCAGCATCAAGGCCGCCGAAAAGAACGAGGAGCTGCGTGGCCTCCTCAACGCCGGCCACCAGCGCAACCGGCCCGCCCTGCGGATCTCCGGGCCGGAGCACAAGCCGCAGGCGTTCCCCACCTTCGCCATGGCCGCGCTCGCCGGCATCGGGGACCTGCCGGACACGGTCATGGACCGGGCCGTGGTGATCCGAATGCAGCGGCGCAAGCCAGGTGAGCGGGTGGAACAGTTCCGCTCCCGCCGCGACATACCCGCCCTGCACGCCCTACGTGACCGGCTGACTGCCTGGCTGCGCCCGCTGATGGACACCGCAGCCGACCTGGTGCCGCCGATGCCGGTGCAGGACCGTGCGGCCGACACCTGGGAACCGCTGGTGGTCGTCGCCGAACTGGCAGGCGACTCCTGGCCGGAGCGAGCACGCGAAGCGTGCGTGGCCATGTGTGCCGCCGAGGTCGGCCAGGACGACGAGTCCAACGTGAAGACACGCCTGCTGAAGGACATCCGCCGCGTCTTCGCGTGCTACGGCGATCCTGACACCGTGCGCACGCGGGACCTGCTGGAAGAGCTACTCAAGGACCAGGAGGCGCCGTGGGCGGAGTACCGCAACACCGGTCTGACCCCGCGCTACCTGGGGATCCTGCTGAAGGACTTCGGTATCCAGGCAGCCGTCCTCCGCTTCGAAGGCGGACGGCAGGCCCGGGGATTCACCCACGCACAGTTCACCGATGCCTGGGCCCGCTACTGCCCCGAGGAGCAGCCACCCGACGGCGGTGAGACCACACGTCACGGGTCGGCCGTACACCCGTAAACACCCGTCGCACACGTCGCACCGCAGGTCATCCCCGTGACGGGTCCGGCAACTGTGACGGGTCCTCCCGTATCACGCCAGGTTCCCGTACCTGCCCTGACCAGGCATGCGACGGGTGCGACGAGTCCGCCGCCCTCCCCACTGGCAACCCCGCACCGTGCCTAGGCACCCGTCTCCCCCTGGAGTACCACGCTTGCCCTCACTCACCGCCCAAGCCCCCGTGCCGCCAGTGACCGTAGCGATCCGCCTCGGGGTCGCCCTGGTCGGCACGATTGGCTTCGCCCTCTCCTACGACGCCCTGCGGCAGATGGCCGTCGCCATCCACATCCGCGGAGTCCTCACCTACGCCTTCCCCCTCATGATCGACGGGTTCATCGCCATCGGCGTCGCCGCCCTGCTCATCCTCCGTACCGCGCCCTGGCGTTCTCGCCTGTACGTCTGGGCACTGGTCGGTCTCGCCACCGTCACGAGCATCTGGGCGAACGCTCTGCACGCCGTCCGCCTCAACCAGCAGGCACACACCGCCGGGCTCCATCTGGACGATGTCACCGTCGGCGCCCTGTCCGCGATAGCTCCGCTCGCCCTGGCCGGCGCGGTCCACCTCGACCTCGTCATCCGCCGCCACCCCACGAGTCTGGGCGAAGAGGCCGCCGCCACACCGGGCCACAACTCCTCTGGCCACAGCCACAACGGCACGCACAGCGCCATGCGGCCTGCCCGTTCGCAAGACGATGACTTCCTGCCGAAGGAGGCACAGAGCTCGCGTGACGTGGCCGAGCGCCCAGACCTGGCGGAGGCAGCCGCCAACGTGCCGCGGGCCCCGAAGCCGCTCTCCAAAGACGAGGGCCACGAACGGGATGTCACCTTCGACGAACTCCTCGCCATCGCCCGCACCGCACCGCTGGGACGCGGGGACCGTGCCTCACGCCGCAACATCGAGGCGGCCATCCGAGCCGCTGAGTACCGCATCGGCAAGGACCGTCTCACTCAGCTCAAGGACCGAGTACAGGCCGAACTCGACCGGGCTGCCCGCCAGCGACAGGCCGAGCCCGACACGGCCCCCGTCGGCACGCGCTGAGGGCCGCCGCCCCACCCCGATCGACCCCCTCCGCTCGTTCCCGCACAGCCCGGAGCGGGGACGAGCGGCCCACTAGGCGACACGGCCTCGCCCCCCAACACCGCACGGAGAACCCCTCAATGCACGACCAGCACCCCGAACTCGCCACCGACCGGACGCAGATGATGACCATCGCCACCAGCGCAGCAAGGTATGGCGTTGGACCGTCCAAGGGCCGGTCCAACGCAGGCACCTCCGCCCCGGGGGTGGCGGAGGACCTCGGGCACCAGGGGGTGCCCGAGGAGGTAACGCCCGGCGACGCAGCCGAACAGCCGCCCGCCGCCCCCGCCGACGAAGTCACCCTGCGTCGCATCGCTCGCCGCCGTACCCGCGAGAGCGTCCAGCGCAAGCAACGTGTCGATGTCCGCTACAGCAGCGATGAGAAGGCCCGGATCCTTACCCGTGCCCGCAAGATGGGCATCGCCGGCGCCCACCTCGTCGGCGCCGTGATCACGGCCTACCTCGACGGTGATCTCGCCGTGGGCCTGGCCGGGCAGCGCACCCAGCTCGATGACTGCCTCGACAAGCTCGACGCCCTACGGGCCGAAGTCGCGCGCATCGGCAACAACGTCAACCAGATCGCGCACCGCCTCAACGCCGGAGGCGATCCACACCCTGTGGACGCCACCGTCCTCGCCCAGACCGAACGCACCCTGGTCGCCGTCCGCGGCGCCATCAGCGACATCGCGCAGACCATGAACCACGCCGTCTCCGTGAAGGCGGCCTGGTGATCGCCAAGATCGGCAGCGGCAAGAGCACCGCCGGCCTGATCCGGTATCTGTTCGACACGAAGAAGGCCAAGGACCACACCGACCCGCACCTGGTCGCTTCCTGGGACGGCTTCGCTCCCGATCCCGGCCGCGCCGACGGCTTCGACGCCACAAAGAAGCGGCTCGTGGCCGACCTCGACCTGCGGGTTAAGCAAGCCCGCCGACTGGGCCGGGCGCCCGAGCGGCACGTGTGGCACTGCTCGGTACGTGCCGCCCCCGGCGACCGGCACCTCACCGACGCCGAGTGGGCGGACATCGCGCGCCGCGTTGTGGCGGCCACTGGCATCGCGCCACAAGGCGATCCGGACGGGTGCCGGTGGGTCGCCGTCCGCCACGCCGACGACCACATCCACATCGCCGCCACCAAGGTCCGTGGCGACCTGCGCACCGCCCGCCACTGGAACGACTACCTGACCGCCGACAAGGAACTCGCCGCCATCGAGAAGGAATACGGCCTCAAGCAGGTCGTGCGCGGCGACCGCACCGCCGCCAAGCGCCCCACCCGCGCCGAGACGGAGAAGGCCCGCCGCGTCGGCAAGACCCAGACCTCCCGCGAACGCCTGCGCACCACCGTCCGCCAGCTAGTGTCCATCGCCACCAGCCCGGAGGAGTTCCTCCTTCTGCTCGACGGCGTCGAGGGCGTCCTTGTGGACGTGCAGCACTTTCCCTCCGGTGACGTGCGCGGGTACAAGGTCGCCGTGGAAGGCGACACCAACGCCGCCGGCGAGCCGATCTGGTTCTCCGGCGCCAAACTCGCCCCCGACCTGTCCTTCCCCAAGATCCGCGAACTCCTCACCGCCATCGATGCCCCGCCCGCAGCGGAGCCGGGCAGCCGACGCAGGCCCAACCCGTGGCACCAGGCCACGGCAGCAGCCGAGCGCATCCTCCACCACCTCGACCACGGCGACGACGAAGCCGCCCAGGCCCACATCGCTGCGCTCGGCGAAGCCATCGACGTCCTGCCGCTGCTCGCCCCCAGCCACCTGCGGCCACATCTGCAGCAGGCCGCCGTCGCCTTCGAGCGCGCCACCCGCTCCCGCATCCGCGCCCAGCAGGACCAGGCCCGCGCCCTGCGGGGTGCCGTCCGAGCCCTGCGCACCGCGCCGGTCACCAGCGACGGCTCCGGGCTGGCGATGTTCCTCGACATCGCCGTCCTCATCGTCATCGCCACAGCTCGCTGGCACCAAGCCCGCCGGCACAACCAGCAGGTCGCCGCCGCCCACCAGACCCTGGCCCATCTCCAGACCGCCTACCGACAGGCTGCTGCCGGGCCGCTGGCCGCCCTGGCTCAGCGCCAACCACCGGCACGCGCCATGGAACGGCACGCCCAGTGGATCCTCGTGATCCTGCCAGACCACGCCCAACAGGTCCTCGACGACCCTGCCTGGCCCGCCCTGGCCGCAGTCCTCACCGAAGCCGAGAACGCCGGCCACGACCCCGAGCAACTCCTCCAGCACGCCGCACGTCAGCGCACCCTCGACGACGCCCGCTCCACCGCCAGGACCCTCACCTGGCGCGTCCAACGCCTCGCCGCCCGGCAGGCTCCCAGCGCCCGAGCACGGGCTGCCCAAGCCCGCACCAGGGTTGCAGCCCGACCGGCACAGCCTGGCCAGACTCCATCCAGCCCGTCACAGCCTGGCCTGGCGGCACCTGCTCGACACCGGTGATGCCGTCAGCGGGCGCGGAGGTACCTGTCGCGTCCACCCTTCAGGTTTCCCACACCGAGGGAACAGCGTCACCGCACCGTGTTGACCAGAGGCTCCAGCAAGTCCAGTGCTTCCTCCCAGCGGAAGCGGTCCGCCGCGCCGCCGGCCCTCGGCCGGTGCGGTTCGCAGGAACCGATCAGGACACCCATCCCCCGTAGCCGGTCCAGGCTCTGCTGGTAGGCGGGGTGGGCGGCCTGGGCGGAGTTCAGGTAGGGCAGTGCCACGGTCGGGATGGCCATGCCGTACGCCTCGCACAGGATGCCCAGGGCGAGGGTGTCGGAGATCCCGGCGGCCCACTTGTTGATCGTGTTGAAGGTGGCGGGAGCCACGGCGATCGCGTCCGCCGGGGGCAGTGGGCGCGGGTCTCCCGGTGAACGCCAGGCGGAGCGGATCGGGTAGCCGGTCTGTGCCTCGATCGCCGTAGCGTCGATGAAGCCAAATCCCTGCGGTGTGGCGATGACGCCGACATCCCAGTTCGCCTCCTGGGCGGCCGTGATCAGCTTGCCGACGTCACGGGCCACGCCTGCCGCGCACACGACGACGTACAGGAAGGGCTTCTTGTCCGGGGCAGTCGGTTCGGTCACGCGGGGACTCCCAGTTGGCGGCTGAAGTGGTGCAGTTCCGGCAGGGTACGTCGGCGGTCGCGGGCGGCCATATCGGCGACCAGGTTGCGGACGTCGGGGCGGCGGATGTCCTGGGCGGCGCAGGTCTCGGCGATCCTCAGGGCTTGGTAGCCGTCGGCCAGGCGTCCCTGCTGGCTGTAGGCGCGAGCCGCTTCGACCCATAGTGCGGCCCGGCGTTCGGGGACCGGGATGTGCCGGCGCATGAGGGGCCTGGCCGCCTGAAGGGCGAGGCCGGCGTCGCCGAAGGCCACCAGGGCGCTCAGCTCGTGCAGGGCGACGTTGGTCGGGCTGAAGGTGGCCCAGGCGTCGGGCCGGTCGAGAGTGACGTACCGCGAGACTTCTTTCGCCTCGGTGAGGAATTCCTTCGTGGCCGCGCGATCACCACGACTGCTGGCCGCGGTCACACCGCGCAGGAGCAGCAGTCCCACGGCGGCGAGGTACTTCGGTGAACGCCGGTCGTAGGAGCCGGTGAGCTGGTCGGCGGTGTGCCGGACCAAGGTGACGGCCTCCGTGGCGTGCTTCTCACGGACCAGCACGTGGGCCTGGACACGGACGCTGGAGGCGAGGACGACTGGGTCGCCTGAGCGTTCGGCTTCTGCCATCGCCCGGCCGACGGCGAGCCATGCGTTGCCCTGGTCGTGCTGCTTGAGCAGCAGGCTCGTCGTCGTCTGGTACGCCGTGGCCAGGAGCCGGGACACCGTGTCCCCGTCCGTCGCATCACCGACCGCCAGTCGCAGGTCGGCAATCAGGCTCGGGAGGGTGCGCTCCAACTCCGTGTATTGGCAGGTGTGGAAGAGCC
Source organism: Streptomyces sp. NPDC093261 (assembly GCF_044753645.1). NCBI lineage: Bacteria > Bacillati > Actinomycetota > Actinomycetes > Kitasatosporales > Streptomycetaceae > Streptomyces > Streptomyces sp. NPDC093261. Next base: position 21,138 of record NZ_JBIVNO010000002.1, on the reverse strand, counting down.
TCAGTGCTGATCCGACGCGTTCGTACAGGACGGCCGTGCCCTGGGGGCCACCGGTGCCCGCGGGGCCGGGACCGGGCAGGAGGGCCTGGACGAGGGCGGTGTGCGAGGCCGAAGAGCCGGCCGGGGCCGCGAGCGCTGCGATGCTCGCGGCGAGGAAGGTGCGGCGGTGCATGTCGTCAGCTTCTCGATCGGCGGCGGAGACGTCCTGAGACGGGGCGAGGCCCAACTCATGAGGCGGGATGTTCAGTTCCTGCGCGATGGCGCGTAATACGCGGATGTCCTCCGTGCCGCGACCGCTCTCCAGACGGCTCACCTTGGACTGGTGATACCCAAGCGCTGCGGCCACGCCGTGCTGTGAACGCCGCTGTAACACCCGTGCCCGACGGATCCGGTCTCCGATCCGTCTCGCTTCCCCATGCGCGTCGGCCATCTGCCACGGCTCCTTCCGCCGTCGCTGATCCTGCCTGCTCAATCGAGCATAGATCAGCCGTAGTTGGCCGTGATGCAGCCCCTGCATAAGTCATGCATCGCCCGCGTCAGGGCTCACCACTCGCGGCGACGGACTGGTTGCTTGGTGTGGCCCCACCTACACCGGGAGGCCGCTCATGGAAGCGCACCAGCTCGCTCTTTCCCTACCCGCGACGCCCGCCGCAGCAAGCCAGGCCCGGCACCAGGCCGTGGACGCGATAGCGGGCTGGGGCTCGGGACTGGGCGCCGAGGTGGTGCACACAGCCGAACTGCTGGTCAGCGAGCTCGTCACCAACGCGGTCCAGTACGCCGGCACCGGATCCGTCTCGCTCGCGGTCTGTCTCGACGAGGCCGTCCTGCGGATCGAGGTCTGCGACACGAGCCCGGTCCTGCCCCAGCCGGCTCTGCCCGACGCGGACAGCGAGGGCGGCCGGGGTCTGTTCCTCGTCGCCGCTCTCGCCGACCGGTACCACGCCGAACCGACGAAGAACGGCAAGTTCTGCTGGGCCGAGATCGATCTGACCAGCAAACCCAGCCAGGAAGTCGCCTGTTTCCTGCCCCTCCAGAGGAGTTGATGATGACGACCACCCACGCCCCCGGCGTGGCCGCCGAGGTGATCGCCGTACGCCCCGGGCCGCCGCTCGCCGGCACCGTGAGCGTCGACGGCTCCAAGAACGCCGCTCTGCCGCTCCTGGCCGCCGCGGCGGCCCTCGGTCGCCCGGGCCGATTGAGCAACGTCCCGGACAGCACGGACGTCCAGATCATGCTCACTCTGCTGCACCAGGCGGGTTGGCATGTCACGCAGCCCGTCGGCGAACCAGCCACTTACGTGATCCTGCCGACGGAGGCATCTCAACGACTGCCCGATCTGGCGCAGGCAGCCCACATCCGCGCCTCGTACTACCTCGTCCCCGCCCTGCTCGCGCGTTACGGCCAGGCGCGGCTGCCTTGGCCGGGTGGCTGCCGGATCGGTGCGCGCGGGATGGAGCTGCACTTCAAGGTGTACGAGGCGTTCGGCGACCGGAGCCGGCAGAACAGCTCCGGTTACGGCATCGAAGCCCTCAGCTCTCACACGGGCACCGTCTCCATCGCACTGCCCTTCCGCTCTCGCGGTGCGACCGTGGCCGCGATACTGCGCGCCCTCACAACCGGCCGCCCCTTACGGCTGGGCCAACCCAACCTCTCACCCGAAGTCCTGAGCGTGCTCGACGCCCTGAGTTCGGTGGGCTGGGAGACGCGCGCCAACGAGCATGTACTGACTCTCTCGCCGCCCTCCTCGCCGCCGACTGCCCCCGCTGCCTGGACCGTGCCCGGAGACAAGATCGAGGCAGCCACGCTGGCCTGCGCGATCGCCGCGACGCGCGGTACTGCCCGTATCGACGGCGTGCAGGGCAAGGACGTAGGCCCGTTCGTGGCTGCCCTTCATCAGCTCGGCATCCCCGCAGACGCGGAGCCGGGTGGCCTTACTGTCCGCGCGCATGAGACAGCCCCCACTGGTCGTCCCCTGCGGGCCGTCGCCTCTCTGAGCCCTGCGGGCCTCGACGCCGACTTCGAACCACCGCTCATGGCACTCGCCCTCGGACTGCCCGGCACGCATCTGTTCGCCGACGCCATCAATCCCGGCCGCCACGGCAACCTGCTGCCGCAGCTGACCCGCCTGGGCGCCGGGATCGAGGAGATCTCCCCCACCGAATGCCGCCTGACCGGGCCCCAGCAGCTGACGGGCGCGGGCGTCGAAGCCACCGACATCCGCACCGGGTCCGCCCTCATGGTCGTCGGCATCACGGCCCGGGGCGTCACCACCATCGGCGGCCTCGACCAGCTGCGCCGCGGCCACGCCGACCTGTCCGGCAAGCTGCGCATCCTGGGCGCCGACATCTGCGAGGTCACCCCATGACCACCGACGGCCGGAACCTGCGCCAGATCGTCGCCACGACCGACGTCCATTCCGCTTTCGACAACGCCGCGCCCTTCCTGACCCACCTCCACGCGCTGCGCCCGACCTCGCTCATCGTGGACTGCGGCGACTTCTTCGAAGGCAGTGGGTACTACCGCCTCGGTCGCGGCACGATCGAGCGCGAGATCCTGCTCGGGCTGTACGACGTGCTGGCCCCTGGCAACCACGGCTGGCCCCACCACTTCGAACCCGACCTCCACCTGCACACTGTCTGTGCCAACGCCGTCGATGCCAACACCGGCGACGCACTCTTCCGCCGCTTGTACATCGCGGACATCACTGGACGTCGCATCGGCGTAACCGCTGTGATCGGCCGACAAGCCTTCCACTCGATCCCGGTCGCCCAGCGAGCCGGCCACTGCGTCACTGATCCCGTCCAGGCCCTACGCGAGCTGATGCTCGCTCACCACCACGAGGTGGACAGCTGGGTCCTGCTCAGCCACTCCGGCTTCGACGAGGACCGGAAACTCGCGGCAGCCTGTCCGTTCCTCGATGTGGTCTTCGCCGGGCACTGCCACAGCGATCAGTACGGGCCGGTCCGGGTCGACGACACCCTGGTCGTCAAGGGTCGGGAACTCGCCGGCGGCTATACCATCGCCACGCCCGTGGGCACGGGATGGGGTGCGGGCACCACGTCCTTCCCGGATCGGGCCCCGAGCGTCGTTCCCACGGAGCTTGCGGGCCTGCACTCACGCATCGAGGACGTCAAGCAGCAGCTGGCCGGCGTCCTCGGCCCGATCAGACCGGCCTACCGCCACCAGTCCCTCGACCGGCGCAGCCTGCTCGTGGACCTCACCGCCCGCCTGCGTACGGCACTCGGGGCAGACACGGTCATCCTCAACGAGACGGCACTACGCGCCGTACCACTCGGCGACACCCTCACCCAGGGCCACCTGCTCTCCATCGAACCGTTCGCCAACCAGCTGGTGCACGCCCACGTACCTGAGCCGGCACGCAGCGACCTCCCCGGCTGGCTGTCACATCTGACCACCCAGACCGGCCCGCTCGTCACCGCCCCCGATCCCTTGCCGGATGCCGTCACCACCGTGCTGACCACCGACTACCTCGCCGACAACTACCTCGGCGAGCGCACGCACGAGGCCGGCCTGCGTCTGGACCAGGCTGTCCAGCACGTCCTCACCGCCCCCGACACCGCGGAAGGAGGCAGTTAATGATCCTCACCGGCCCGGAGATCACCGCAGCCGCTCACGACGGCCGCCTCCGCATCACCCCCTTCGCCGCCGACCAGGTCAACCCCAACAGCTACAACGTGCGTCTGGGCCCCACCTTGATCACGTACACGAGCACGGTCCTGGACGCCCACCGGCCCAACCCCACCCGCGAAACCACCATCGGCCCGGACGGGCACGTCCTCCAGCCAGGCGAGCTCTACCTCGGCCACACCCTCGAAGAGGTCGGCTCCGACACCTTCGTCCCGCTGCTGTTCGGCCGCTCCTCCGTCGGCCGCCTCGGCCTGTTCGTCGAGATCACCGCCCCTATCGGCGACATCGGCTTCCACGGCCAGTGGACACTCATGCTCACCCCGATCCGACCGCTGCGCGTGTACGCCGGCATGAAAATCGGGCAGATCATGTTCTTCCTCTCCACCGGCGCCATCGACCTCTACCGCGGCAAGTACCAGGCCGCCACAGGGCCGCAGCCCTCCGCCTACTGGCGAGACCTCGCCCGGCTCCAGGTGGTGGCATCGTGATCCTCACCGGTCCCGCCATCGCCGCCGCCGTCCAGGCCGGCGAGATCACCATCGAGCCGTACGAGCCCAGCCGCGTCTCCCCCAACGCCTACGACTGGCGGCTGGGCGCCACCATCCGCGTCTGCGACGGCGACCTCGACGCCGCAACCCCCACCGCCTTCACCGAGCAGTCCATCCCCGACGCCGGCTTCGTGCTGCGCCCTGGCCTGCTCTACCTCGGCATCACCCTGGAGCGGACCGGTTCGGAGACGTACGCGCAGCTGCTGAACGGCGACCGCACCACCGGCTCCCTGGGCATCTGGGTCCACGTTTCGGCTCCGCTCGGACACCAGGGCCATGCGATCCGGTGGACGCTGGAGATCCGCGCCGCCCGACCTGTGCGCGTGTATCCGGGCATGACCTTCGGCAAGCTCGTCTTCCTCACCACCTTCGGCGCACCGGCCAGCTACCAGCAACAGCCCGCCAAGTACGCGACCACGGAAGGCATCGACGTCTCGCGCCTTTACGAGGAGATCGACGGAGGCACGCGGTGAACGCTCGCTCGGCCACCGGCCCGATGGCCGCCACCTTCCTGGACCTTCCCGCCGGAAGTCCCGGCGGCAGCGTCGAGCTCTTCCTCGACCTCTACACCGGCCAGCAGCCCCTCATCCCGGCCCGCGCCTTCATGCTTGCGCCACCCGGTCACGATCCCCGACCGCCCGTCGGGCTCAACCTGCTACCCGTTACAGGCAAATGCCTGGAAGGAACGGCCTTCAGCCGCTACGTCGCCACGCTTCGCAGAGCGCTCACAGCTGCGGTCGATCCCACACAGATCGATGTCCTCCACTTGCAGCACCTCGCGTTCGGCGCCACCCCAGCCCTCATCCACGCTCTGCCCGCGCATCCCCGGATCGCTCTCGTCCACGGCACAGACCTGCTCTTCGCCGAGACCCATCGAGACCAGCTCCAGGTGCTACGCGAAACAGCCAGGGCCGCCGACGCCATCGTGGTCCCGACCACCGCAATGGCCGACCGCCTCCTCAAGCTCGCCCCGCAGATCGAACGCCGCAAGATCACCCACATCCCCTGGGGCATCCCCGACCACCTGCTTACCGCCCCGCCCGCCCGGCCGGCACGCACCTCCGCCAGCCACCTGCGGCTCCTGTACGCAGGACGCCTGACCAACGAAAAGGGTGCCGAGGCCCTGATCAAGAGCCTGGCTCCCGTGCCCGGTATCGAGCTGAGCGTCGCAGCGCCCAAAGCCCAGTTCCACGTACTGGCCCCACTGCTGCAGCGAGCCGGCGTACGGGTCCGCTACCTCGGCTGGCTCCGCCGCCCACAGCTATGGAAAGCCTTCACCGAACACGACGTATTAGTCGTGCCGTCCACCACCCTGGAAGCCATGGGACTCGTCGCATTGGAAGCCCAAGCGTGCGGGCTCCCCGTCCTCTACCAGCCCGTCCCCGGCCTCAATCAAGCCCTCGCCGCTTCCGGCATGGCCACCGACTTCACCCACTCCGCCGCACTCGCGCGCGACCTCGACCGGCTGAGAAGGACACCCGGGCTGATGACTGCCCTCCGGCAGGCGGGCTATGCCAACGCGGCACGCTATCCCCTCTCGGCGACCGCACGATCCCTGACCGACCTCGGCCGACAGCTCACCTGAACCGACCGCCAGACGACCCGACACGTCACTACCCGAACCGCTCCACGAACGTCACTACGCTGACCGGCGGGACACCCCGGCGAAGAGGGAGACCATGACGTACGACCGCGACCGCATCGAAGCCCTGCTCGACGAGGGAGTCCGCGACAAGGTGTACCCGGGCGCCGTGTGGGCCCTCGGCGACGCCACCGGCACCCTCGCCCGGGGCACCACCGGGGTCCTCGACCCCGACGAGCCGGAGGTGCCGATGCGCACCGACACCGTCTTCGACGCCGCCAGCCTCACCAAGATCCTGGCCGTCTGGTCCTCCATCGGAGCCCTGTGGGAGGACGGCACCCTCGACCTCGACCAGCCGCTCGGCAGCTTCTGGCAGGAGGTCACCGGGCACCCGCTCGGATCCGTCACCGCCCGGCAGCTGCTGACGCACACCGCCGGCGTCCCACTGCGGGCGCAGCTGAAGAACCTCTACGGCACCGACCCCTACGAGATTCGCCGAGGCGTCCTCCAAGAACAACTTCATCGGACACCCGGAGAAGCCGTCGAGTACACCGACCGGGCCGCCCTCATCCTGGGCTATCTCGCCGAACACCTCTCCGGCCAGCCCTTGGACCAACTGGCCACCACCCGCACCTGGCTCCCACTGGGCATGACCTCCACCCGCTTCGGCCCCTTGCCCGCCAGCCTCGCGGCGCGCTGCGCGCCCACCGAACTAGACCAGGACACCGACACCCACCTCAAGGGAGTCGCCCACGACTTCTCGGCCCGCCTCTTGTGCGGCGTCTGCGGCATCGCCGGCGCCTTCACCGTCCTCGACGACCTCGCCGTCTTCCTCCAGTACATGCTCGCCCCCGCAGCGTCACAGCTCCGGGCTGGTTTCGGCATCGAGTGGATCAACGGGTCCCTGGCCATCGAGACGGGGCAGCTCCAGCCCGCTCGCGGCCTGTTCTGGCACCCCGCTCCCGGCACCACCATCGAGGAGGACGTCTGGGTCCACTACGGCTTCACCGGCACGGGCATGTGGATCTCACCCACCAAGGACCGCTGGGCGGTGCTCCTGACCAACAAGCTCTACTACACCCGCGACCGCGCACCGCTGACCGATGTCCGCAACAACTTCCGAGAGCTCGCCTTCAAGTAGAGGAGCCGATCGAGAGGTACGGCCGAGATGCCCACCGATCCGGTCGGCGAAGGGACCCCCGTGGCTCAGCCGACAACCGATGACCAGCCAAAAGCGCTCATGCCCACCCTGGAATCCATGCCCCTGCTGGTCGCCGCCGTCATCGTCCATGACAAGGCCACCAGCCGCGTGGTCCTCCTCCAGCGCAGCGACCAGGCCAAATTCGGCAGGGGCAAGTGGGATCTCCCGGTCGGCAAGAGCGAGCCCGGCTAGCCGATCACCGCGACGGCCTCCGCGAGCTGTACGAGGAGACCGGTATGACCGTCAAGCCGGAAGCGCTCAAGGTCGCCCACGTCATCCACGGCGCCTGGGGCGTGGAAGCCCCCAACGGCTTCCTCACGGTCGTCTTCGTCGCCCATGAATGGTCCGGCGAGCCGGAGAACCGCGAACCGCGCAAGCACGCCCAAGTCCGCTGGGTCGACACCGGTGCCATCCCCGAAGAGTTCGTGGAGACCACCGCCAGCGCCCTTCATCGCTACCTGGCCGGCGGGCCTCAGGTGTCGCTGGACGGTTGGAACTGACCGAGCGCCTCTTCTGGGATAGCGTCTCGCCCCCACGGTGAGATGAGTGACCGCGTTCAGCTTCGCCGACCTCGCCGCTTTCCTCCGCTACATGCTCGCCCCTGCCACGTCCCCCTTCGCGGGACGGTTTCGGTAACAGGTGGGTCATCTGCTCCATGAGCGCTGGCTTTCACGTAGGGACCGATCCTCCTGGCGTGCGACGTTTCGCTCGAATGGGTTCGGAGACCCGGTGAGTGGAGGTCGTGTCGCGTGTGGGTTCGGAAGTGAGCTGGCATTCAATTCGTCCGCCCGCTCTGCCGCCCGGCTTCGATCGCGGGCGGCAGTGTTGTGCTGTGTCCAGGGGAACTGCGCGGCGGCCAGTGTTGTGTCCAGAGCGGCGCGCATCCGGGCACCTGTCGCGACAGGGCAGGGGCGAGGTGGTGCCCCCTTACCCTGCCGGCCCTCGGCTGTGAGGCGCACACGTACCAGCAGCCGCAGCATCACCACCGTTCTGACGTTGGAGAACGGCCTTTCAAGTGACGCGGCCCCTACCGTGCCGCGCCCTTCGACCCAGCCGCTTCCGGTTGCGGCAGACGTACGGTTGAAGTACCGAGGGCATCACGCACTCCGGGCCACCACGCCGGGTCGTCCTCGGCGAGAGACGAGTGAATCCGGGCCGCCCCAGCGGTCGGCGCGGAGACGGGTCGGGGCCATGTACGCCGCGGTCGAAGCAACTCAGCGCAAGCTCATCACGGCAAGGGTCGCGCTGAGCGCCCGTGCAGGTCCGCAACCTCGCCGAGGGGAGACGTGATGACCTTTTCCCGGCTGGACATCCATCGGCGAAACCGAGGAGAGCGGACGCTCGTCACGCTTGCCGGCGACATCGGGCCGGCCACGACGCCGCTGCTGCGGGCCGCAGTGGAGCAGTGTCTGCTGGACGGTGTCACCGTGATCGACATCGACCTGACCACAGTCGGCTCCTGCGACGCCAGGGGCTTGGACGTCCTCCTGTCGGCAGCACAGCGCGCCGGCCGGGTCCACGCTCGCCTGCGGCTGCACCATCCGTGCGCTCAGATCACCCGGGTCCTCGATGCCACGGGATCGACTTCGCTGCTCCCTACGGCCCCCGCGAGTCCCGTGCCGCCCGCCGCATCCGACGGCTTCATGAGTGCGGCGACGGGGGCGCCCGAGGACTCCGCTCGCCGACCGGACCAGCCGGTCCTCAAGGACGGGATCCGCCTTCGTCGGCTGACCCGCTGGCAGGCAGAAGACATGGGCGCAGACATCGCGGACCTGGCTGCGGAGTCCGTCGCAGGCACCACGGGCGAGCGGTACCACAACCGCGGGGACTTCCTGCACCGCTTGTCGATCACCGCCCGCCGCCCCGGCTTCGCCCTGCTGGTCGCCGAGACGACGGTGCTGGTCGGTTGCGCCTTCGGTTTTCCGATGGGCTCTGAAGGCCCCGGCAGCCGGGGGTCCGACGGAACGCTCCAGGAGATCATCCAGCGGCTCACCTCCCGCGCACGGTTCGTCGTCCTCACCCAGGTCGTGGCCCACCCGCACGTTCAGCACCGCGACATCGCCCGCCGGCTGCAACAGCGTCTGCTCACAGAGCTGCACTCCTCCCTCGGGATCACCCTGCTGCATCCTGCCGACCGGGCAGGACAAGCCGCCTTCTCGTCCTGGGGCTGGCAGAACATGGGTGAGGTCGTCGGGCTGCCCGGCTCCGTAGCCCCCTGCGTGTTGACCCTGTCCGCCGAAGGGCAGCCCTCGGCACGCCGATGACGTGGCAGAGGAGCGATGAGCCGGCGGTCGTACCGGCCGGGGCGGTCACGTGACCCGTCGTCCGCCGTACCGAGGTGCCTCCACGCGATGGCTGCCTGCCTCTCGGCGCGATGGCTGCGCACCACGCCGCCCGCCACGGCTGGGAGTAGCGTGGGAGGTACCGAGAACTTCCGGGCGTACGACCACGGCGGCGCCGTTCCCGGCGAGTGACTGACACGGGCAGCCGGAAAGCAGCGCCCGGAACGGGATCGCACGATGAACGCCATCACAAAGCCCGCCGAAGGTACCGCGCCAGGTTACGGACACTCCTACCGGATGCCCATGCCCCGGCTGCGCCTCACGCCGGACGTCAGCCATGGCCCGCTGGACGGCGCATGGTGGCCGCGCTGCGACGCACTCGAACTCGAATTGCCCGCGCTGGTCGGCTCCCTGGATCCGAGCAGCGGCACCGTCACCCGCGTTACCGTGGGGTCCGCCGCCTGGCCCGATGCTCCGCAGGAGGTGATGGCGCCCGGCCACGTGATCGAGGTGGTCCTGACCGATTCGGCCGCCGAGGCGCATGCCATCACCGTGGACTGCGGCACCGTGGGACGCTGGGAACTGCTGGTGATCCCCCCGGACGAGCCGGTCGGAGTAGCCACCAGGCTGCTGACCGCCGCCGCCGACGCCGGGAACCCACTGTCGGCTCCGCGCCTGCTGGCACTCGCCGAGAGCGGCCTCGACGGACAGAACGCTTGGGAGTCGGAAGGCGGAGCCGGACCGAGATGAGCAGCCCGACCCGGCCGACTCCGTGGCCGGCAGGCCGGGCGTCCACGACCCCGTGATGGAGCCATGGCACCGACAGACCCTTCGTCATCCTGGCCCGCCCCCACACGAAGCGTGACCGCGGCAGGTGAGGGGATGACGGCAGTACAGCGTACGGACCGGTCCGAAAGCTTCGGGGAAGCTCTCCTGGGAAAGATCCTCGACAGCGCGCACGAACTCCCGCCCCACCTCATCGGGCCCCTGGTCGCCGACGTCGTGGAGCGGCTCGGTGGCCGCCGTCCACAGGTGCTGTTGCAGGACTACGGCCAGCTGCTGCTCGTACCGCTGCCCGGTGAGTGCCTCGCCGGCGGGGAACCGCAGGTTATCGACGACTCCGAGGCGGGCCGCTGCTTTCTCGACGCGGTCCCCGTGGAGGTGCCCCAGGAAGACGGCGTCCGGATCCATCTGCCTCTGCTGGACGGCGGTGACCAGGTAGGGGTCATGGCGGTGACGCTGGACAGCATCGACGCCCACGACCGCCGCCTGCTGCTCAGGATCTCCGGCCTGGTGGCCGACCTTCTGGTGACCAAGCACGGCTACTCCGACCTGTTCTTCGACGTCCGACGCGGTGAGGCGATGAGCGTCGCCGCGGAGATCCAGTGGTCACTGCTGCCACCGCTTGCGATGATCATGCCCCGGGTCGCTGTGGCCGGGATCCTGGAACCCGCCTACGACGTGGGCGGCGACAGCTTCGACTACGCGCTCAACCACGACGTCCTCCACGTGGCCATGATCGACGCGATGGGCCACGGACTGGACGCAGCCACCATGGCCACGGTGGCCATCGGCGCCTACCGCCACGCCCGCCGCGCCGGCATCGGACTGTCGGAGATCTACGCGTTCATGGACCGCGCCGTGGCCAGGCAATTCGGTCCCGAGCATTTCGTCACCGCGCAGATGATGCAGCTGGACACGACGACGGGACGGGTGCAGTGGGTCAACGCCGGACACCCGCCGCCGATCCTCGTCCGCGACCACCGCGTCGCGCGGCGTCTGGCCGCCCCGACGACCCTCCCCGTCGGCCTCGGTGGTTCGGAGCCCCGGATCAGCGAGCTGGGGCTGGCGCCCGGGGACCGAGTCCTCTGCTTCACGGACGGAGTGGTCGAGGAGCACAGGAGCGGTGGGGAGGAGTTCGGGGAGGACCAGCTGATCGACTGCGTGAACCATCTGGAGAGGACCGGCCGCGGCATCCGGGCGGTGACGCGCTCCCTGTCCCACACGCTCAAGCAGGCGCGGGGCGGACAGACCAGCGATGACGCAACGCTGCTCATGGTGGAGTGGCGCGGCTGATCTCCCCCGCCGTCCGACACCGCTCGGCCGGTCACGCCCAGCGGCAGGCCCGTCAGCGCGGCGAACCGTGCCCGCTCCCGGTGTCGATGAGAATCTGCTCGGCCTGGCTGATGTTGTCTGCCCGGACCGCCTGGGCCATCGCGGCGCGGGCGGCGTCCGGTGCCGCGTCCGGCGGGACCACGAGCAGAGAGAAGATGTCCGTGTCGCCCCGGGTAATCAGGACCGTGTCGTCACCGACCGGGAAGGCATCGATGTGCACCACCCGGTCGTCCACGGCGATACGCGTCGGGAGACCTTCCCAGGCCGCGGTGTCCAGTCCCACACGGGTCACGGGGCCGAGGTGGGCAATGAGGGCGCTCAGGAGCGCGGGCAGCTCAGCACCGATGTCGCGCGAGCGCGGCCACCACGCGCCGTCGAGGACGCCTTCGCGTGATTCGGTCGTTTCCAGCCGGAGAAGCGCACACCCTGGCCGCACCGCCTCGTGGACGCCGCTGGGCAGACGCCGGGGAACAGGTGGTGTATCCGAGCTGGTCATGATGACCACCCGTCTGTAGGGCCGGTGCGACGACGGGACTCCGCCCCGCACCTGCCACGTTACTCCTGGTGTCACGCGCGACGGCATCTCCGAAGCTCCCCCTCGTCCGGCCCCGGAGGGAACGGATGCAGCACACAGGACGTCCGTCGCATGTCGAGAGCTCCCTAGGCGCGAAAACTGGGCATGAACGCCTCCCCAGCCAGGTCCCCGGAGGGCACATCCAGGGCACATGAGTCCGGGAAACGGCGTTGACCCGTGAGAACTACCGAGGAGTGTTTCCGCAGGTCAACGCACGCTTCACAGAGAAACCCCAGGCCAGCGCCCCGCCCCTCCCAATCGCTGCACGAATGGCAGGATTTCAGCCATCGGTTGCATGAGGCGGGGCATCAGCCGTATTGCCTGGTGTGGCCCTGAGCCGGGGCTTTGCGGGGGTTGGGCGGGGTTTTAGGACCTCGCCCTTTTCATGTGCCGGGAGGGGCCGTCGGGTGGCCTGGGCGAGCTTCACCCCCTGAACGCGGTCGAGGGGCTGCGCGGCAGCGTGGGGCACAGGCTGGGGCTGTCCGGGGCATGGACGGGACACCATGCCCCTCGAAGAAGCCCCCGCGTTACAACAAGTCCCCGACCCATCGCACGCAGGACAGGGCGTCCAGCAGAAATCGGTCCGCTTCCGGCGTTCCGGCCATCGGGGGCGGTCGGTGCTCGCGGCCGACGGCGAAGGCGTGTCCGATGCCTGTGGCGTTGGGCACCTCGGACTCGGCTGCCAGCCGCAGGACGCTGCGGGCCGCGGTCACGCGGACGCCCTCGCACAGGAACTTGTAGCGCAGTGCGTCAAGGCAGAAGCGCGAGGCGAGCCAGGCGTCCCGAAGGGGGTCTGTGCGCGCCCGATCGGACGAGGTCAACCGCGTCCAGAGGACGTTCTCCGCGGTTTGCGCCCAGAACCTGCCCTCAGCCGCCAGAGCGTCCGTGGTCGGCCATGCCACTCCTGCCTGCTCCAGCGAACCCACCACAGGGTGGCGTTCCGACAGGAGTCGGCACGCGACGAGCGGTGTTCGGGCCACCGCGGCGGCCTGGGTGACGTTCACTCTCAAGGTGGCGATGTGCCGGTTCATGGCCGTCGCCCGGGAGCGCCAGTACTCGCCATAGGGGTCACCGTCGACGATGACGGACATGTCGATGTCGCTGAAGCGGCTGACCGAGGCGGGATCGAGCGCCGACCCCGTGAGGACGACCGCCAGGACATCCCGCTCTCCGAGGAGCAGCTTCCGGGCCCAAGCCGCGATTTCCCCGGGCGCCGGAAGGGCGGGCACACCGGGCCGCCCGACGACGGCCCCTTCTGCCGGGCGCCCCGCTTCCGCCGTGGGCCCATCGGCAGTCGGAGCACCGGTCACCTGCCGGGTACGGACCGTCAGCTCGGCCCCCAGCAGGCTTCTGACCGCAGCGGCGACCACCGTGCGCTGCACCTCCGAAGCCGGCCGCTCGTCTCGATGCTCCAGCACCACCTCGTCACCGTCGCGGATGACGCGAGCCACGCCGAGGTCGAGGTGCCTGCAGAGCTTGGCCAGATCGATCATTCGCAGATCCCGGCCACTCGGGCCGGTCACCACCGCACGCTCGGACCGAGCCGTCCGCAGCCGCAGGCGAGGGCCAGAACGTCCGCAGTCGCAGGGACCGTCGACCCAGACGCCCTTGTCCCCGGTCTGGTAGCGCAGAAGCGGCATCGCGTGGTTCGCGAGAGGGGTCACGGCGACGTCGCCGGGCACGCCGGTCGGCAGTGGCAGCCCCTCGTCTCCGACCACTTCCAGGAACGCACCGGCTTCATCGACGTGATAGCTGCCGCTCTCGCCGCATTCGTGCCCGGCGACGCCGGCCTCGGCGAGTGTGTAGAGCGTGGTGACGGGGCAGCCGAAGGTCTGTGCCACCCGTGCACGAACGCTCGATGTGACATGCTCGCCGGAGAGAACAACCAGCCGCGGTCGGGCGAGTCGACCGCGCCACCGGCCAAGGCGGTCGCACAGCGCGGCCATCACGCTGGGCATGGCGGTGATCACCTGCCCCGCCAACTCCTCCAGGGCGTGGCTGAACTCCTCGTCGGGCAACTGCCACACACGGCTGAGATTCCACTTCGACAATCTGGTGCGGGGCGGTTCGGGCGCGACTGAGGTACGGGAGACCGACGCCAGATGGAGCGTCAGGTGGAGGATCGAAAACCCGGAGCGTGCTCCGACATGGCTTTCCACATGCCGCATCAGGGAGGCGAGTTCAGCTCGCTGTGCGGCTTGGTCAACGACGATCTCCAGCGGCGTGCCGGTTGTCCCCGTGGTGTGGACGGTGCGCCAGCGCCGCGGGTCTCCCGCCGCCGACCACAGGCGGGGCCGCTCCCGTCTGACCTCGTCCCGCTGAAGCAGGGGGAGCCGGCGGAGGACTGCGACCGCGTTGTCGTGGGTGACGGGAGTCGGGGGAATCAGCCCCTGGTAGTACGGGACGTGGCGGCGGGCGTGATCGAGCAGTTCGGCGAGCGCCGTGGTCATACCCTTCGTCATTGCGGGAGCCAGTCGACGGCTTCGTGATCGACGTCCGAGAGGAACACGGACAATTCCTCGATGTCATGACCGCTGGAGACCCAGAAGTGCGAGAAGGCGGCGGCCGCGTCACCGTCCTCGCCCGGCTTTTTCGTGGGTGCCGGATGCAGAGCCCGGCTTCGGTATTCCATCATCTTGACCAGCCTGAGCAGCTTCGCAGACGATCCTCCCTCGGCGGACCACCGGCTCAGCAGGTCGGCCTGGAACCTCTCGGTGTCCAGGGTCACCTCCGTGCCCCCTGCGTCGTGGGCGGGCAGCAGCAGACAGGTGATGAGAAGGGCACCCGTCTCTTGGCTCAAGCGGGCGGGAGCGGCCTCCAGAAACGCGTTGCGGAGGTATTCCGGAACTCCGGCCTTGCGCAGGACCTGCTTCATCACCCGTGCCGGTGCATTGCGACGTGCACCCCTTGCCCACCTCACGAATCCGCCCGACCTGTCCGGTGGCCGGATCCCGGCCTCAGATTCTCCAGGCGCCACACCAGACGGTCCACCGCCGCCCGTACCGCCGGGTCGTTCGCCCTTGCCAACGCCGCCTGCCGGGCCACTTCAAGGGCCCGTGTGGACAGTCCCTGCCTCTCGTACAGCAGCGCGAGCGCGTGCAAGGCTCGCGGCAGTTCACTGTGCACCGAGAGTGCGCGCATCTCTCGTACCACCCGTTCCAAGCGAAGCACGGCCGTCTCACTGATCCCCTGCCGGGATTCGCATATCGCCAGGCTCGTCTCCGCGTCCAAGCGGTGCCGAGCGTCGGCTTCGTCTCCGCCGGCTGTCAACGCGGCACGATAAGCAGCCGCGGCCTTCTTGTGCTTCTGCTGGCGCAGGTAGACGTTTCCCTCCAGTTTGTGTGCGATCAGCAGACCGCCTGCGTCACCTTCACGCGTCCGCCACTCCACGCAGTCCTTCAATTCCCGCAACGTGGACTTGTCGTCCCCTTGCAGATAGGAGAGAAAGGCTCGCAGCCCTGCCAGATCGCCGCGCAGGGCGGGCGAGTCCAGCGTACTTGTCACCGTTTCGGCTTCACGCAGGAGATCCCAGGCGGTGCGGGTATCGCCGAGCTGCCCCAATTTGCGCGACGCACGGACACGCAGCCCCACCCGTGCCGTTTCGTCCCCCAGATGGTCGGCGGCACTGATGAGGGCCCGGGCGAGCAGGACGTACTCTTTCCAGAACCCGCCGGAGTTGAGCCGGTCGAGGAAGCGTGGAGGGATGATCTCCCGCAGTTCCCGCCACTGTCCGGCGGAAGCCAGCATGAGCGCGATGCGCGGCAGCACACGAGCCATGGACACGAGGGCAGTGTCGTCCGCCTCTCGGACGGCCTCGCCGAGTTGGGCCATGACGTCGCGCAAAGCCGCTCGCCGAGCGGACGGGGCGGCGATGTCGAGCGCCTCCGCGACCAGTCGCGGTACCTCGATGCCGCCGGCGACATGACTGACCAGGCAGCGACCGGCCAGGTCCTGCAGGGCGACGGTGAACCCGGGCGGCAGAACCACACCGGCCTTCAGGAGATCCGCGAGCGGCACCTGGTCGAGCACCACGGCGTGGGCCAAGGCGTCCTGGTGCTCGGCAGGCAGTTGGGCGACCACCGTGGCCACCAGGGACCGCGCCGAGAGGACGTCGGTCGGCAGCTCGGGATCGACGAGCAAGGGCGTCGGCACGAACCTGGTGTGCGCGAGGAAGGTGCGCAGTGCGAGCGGATGAGAGAGCACGTCGCCCGGTAGCCGGTCGGCGATGTCCCCCGGATCGACCGGCAGGCTCATGCTCTCCACCACATGGGCGATGAACTCGGCACTCTCCTCTCGTGACATCGGAGGCACGACCACATGGCCGGCCTCATGAGCGGCGCCGAGATGACCGCGAGCGGTGGCCAGCACCAGGCCTTCGGGGAGCGCCGAGAAGACCCGCAGCACCGTGTCCACGAATGAGCCGGCGACAAGGTCGTCCAGCAGCACCAGGAGCCGTTCGTCGGCCACTTGCCGCAACAGGAGGGCGAGCGCGTCCGGCCATTCGTGCCTGTACAGGTCCTCTGCGGCGAGCGCCCCGTCGAAGTTCGTGGCCAACCAGGTGTTGACCTCGTCCACGAGATAGCGCGGCTCCGCCGCGGCCGTCCCGCCCACCGGCAGCGCGAGCACCCTCCGGCCCGAGCGGTTCTCGTCGGCCACGTCGCACAGCACGGTGGTCTTGCCGACGCCCGGCAGTCCGTACAGCACGAGGGGTGTCCTGGCTGCTGCGACCGCTCCGCGAGCCGCTTCCACGACGGAGACGCGCCGCCAGTTGGCCGCCATGACGTTGAAGCGTGATCGGAAATCCATCCGTGCCGGCTCATCGGACGCCGCCGACGTGGCCGGAAACGAAGGGCCTGGTGCCTCTCCTTGGATGCCCGCGCAGAGGCGTTCGAAGGCGCGGGGCTGTTCAAGGGCCTGGCGGAAGTCGCAGTAGGTGAACCGCCACAGGAAAGGGACGGATCTGTAGGCCGAGTCGGCGGAGCCGGGCAGCAGGACGGGAACGACGCGCGTCCTGCGACCGCTGACCCGCGCCTCGATCGCGGCGTGCACCTCCTCGTTCTGCCAGGGACCGAGCCCCTGCGGACCGCACATGACAAGACAGCACTTGCTGCGGTCCAGCGCGTCCACCAGGGCCTCCTGCCATGTCTCGCCCGGCACGAGACACCATTCGTCCAGAAACACCTGGAAGCCCCGCTCACGGAGCATTTCGGCAAGCCGCTGCACGACGTCCAGGTCGGCGGAGTTGTAGCTGATGAAGGCGTCATACGTCGGCGTGGGCCGCCGGGCTTCGTTCCGCACCGATGCTGGGTCCCCTCGATGGCCGTGATCGACGATCCACACGCATTGCTGAGCAGCGGTTCCAGCCGACCCCCCACGTCCACGACAGCCACGGATCGAGGCATCGGCACCCCATAGAGTATCCGGCGGCCAGGCGGCCAACGCGCCGACGCCGCAGCCGCGTTCCGCGTGGGCGGGCCTCGTGAAACCGGCCTCGCACCGGCCGCACCCACGTCGACCACCGGCAGATGGGGCGCGGTTGATCGCCACCGCGGCCCTCGCCCGGAACAGCCCCGACGTCCTGCCGCAACGCCGCGCCGGGCCGGAACGGTCCCGCCCTCTCAGTCCTCGCCGTGCTGGCGCCGGATCCTGGCCGCCACCTCGTTCTCCTCGGTCTCCCACCAGGGGCGTACGCGGTCGGCGGGCGGGGTCTCGCCGGGGTGCGGGGCGGCCACGGGGGCGGGGGTGAGTTCCGCGTCGAGGCGGCGGTCGAGGGCCGCCGCCTGGACGCGCTCGGCGCGTGCCCACTGCACGAGGATGGCCAGCAGGAAGGGCAGCGCGACCAGTTCGGCGATGCTGAGCATCGCCCCGCCGCCGATCTGCTGGTCGTGGTGGACGTCCGGTGCCCAGGACGGGGCATGGTGCAGATACCAGGCTCCCGCGATCAGCGTGCCGTGCGTCATGACGACGACCCCCGGCACCGCGTCGACGATGCCGTCCAGGAACACCAGCGCGGCCCGTACCGGATGGGTGCACCAGGCGGGCAGCGTCTGCTCATGGGTGAGCACCGGCACGACGAACAGGGATCCGGCCGCGAGCAGATGGAGGTACATCAGCTCGTGCAGCCAGCCGACGCGCAGGGCCGTGGCGAAGTAGGGCGTGAAGTAGACGGTCAGCTCGGTGGCGAGCACCAGGGCGGTGCTGACCAGGGGGAAGGTCAGCACCCGCACCACCCGGCCGGTCATCCCCCGGCGGACCCGGCCGGCGGCCGCCTCGGGCAGCGCCTCGACGGCGAGCCGCAGGGGATCGCCGAGGGCCAGGCCGAGGGGCGCCACCAGGTCGAGCAGGATGTTCTGCACGGCCGCCGGCCAGAACAGCACCCGGTCGTACACGGCCAGTCCGGACATCGTGGCCACCACCAGCGCGCCGAGTCCGAGCAGCACGAAGGCGGCGAGACGGGTGAGCGGCCAGGGCTCGCCCCGTTGCCGTAGCCGGGCGACACCCCAGCCGTAGAGCCCGCCCAGAAGGACGACCAGCAGCAGCGCGGGGACGTCCCACTGCCACGAGGACAGCAGGCGTCCCGTGGTCAGCTCCGCGAGCGAACCCGCGGACAGAGCGGACATATCGGCCACTGCGTGATCAAGCATACGGATCGTCCTCCTTCAGTCCGTACCGTAGCGAGCCGGCTCGGCTCCCAGGGGGAAGGTAGCCTCCGCGGGCCGGCCGGCGGACGGCGGGGTGTCCGAGGGCGCGCGGAAGCGGAACGTCACCACCCATGGCGCCCGGAGCACGGCACCGGGCGTCGGGCACGGGCGGCGGCACCGTGGCCACCGCTTGTTCGCCGCCTCCCCAGCATGGCGGCGGGGAGGGCATGTTGATGGAGCGTCAGGCCGTACAGCGGGCGCCTGCCTACGGCATCCACGGGTAGCGTGCCGCGGGTACAGACGCCCTCGGCGCGGACCCGGCACCGTACACCCGGTGACAGAGTGACCCGTGAGGCCTCCGGTGGACACGTCCCGCGGGGCGGCGCAGCATGGAGGCGATGGCACACCTGTTCGAAGGTGACCGCGTGGACGCGCTGCGGCGGCAGACGCGTGGCGCCCCGCACGACCGCACGTCCGGTGCCCCCCGTTCGGGCACGGGGCGCGGCGGGCGCAGCAGAGGGCGGCTCGGATCCACGGGTCGGTGGCCGGCCCCGCGGTGACGCCCGAGTCCGGGCAGGATCGCCGCCGTTTCTCGCGCCCTGTTACCCACCTTCGCCGCGCTGCGCCTTCCGCAAAGAGGGCCGCCGCTCCGCCGGCGGGCCCCCATCCCGTTCACGGGAGGTAGAACATGATCCGCACGAGCCGTCTCGCGATGATCGCCCCGCTGGTCGTCTCCTCACTGGCCTTCGGACCAGCGGTCGCCGCCCACGCAGCGACAGGACAGGCACCCACCACCGTGCCCGCCAAGGCGAGGTGTCTGCTCACCGAGGACGCGAAGTCGACATCCGACAACCCCACGTTCACCCTCGTCGGGTCGGGATTCGAGCCCGGATTCGTGTCGTTCTCCGGCAGCAAGGCAGGGGGAGGGGTCAAGACCACCACGGGGACCTTCTCCATCGGCGGCCTGCCCGCCGGGCACTACACCGCCTCCAGCAGCACGAACGGGAAGGTGAACTGCGGCAGCACACCGAAGTCCAAGGGGTCCAAGGACGCCGAGGCCCAGTACAAGAAGGGCTTCAGGGACGGCTTCACAACGATCAAGAAGAACTGCAGCGGCAAGATGCCGCAGGGCATAGCCGGAGTCGACCCCAACTACGAGAAGGGCTTCAAGGACGGGGCAGCCCTGGCCGCCAAGCAGTTCTGCAGCGAGGAGTAGCAGGCGGCGCCGGCCCAGGCCCAGCCGACGGATACGGGAAAGGGGCGCCCCGGGCCCGGGGCGCCCCTCAGCCTCTCGGCGTCACGTCGAAGCGATGCCTTTCGGCGTCACTCGCGTGAGATACCCAGTGGCGTCAGGTCACTTCACGGTAACGGTCACCGTCGGCGACATGGTGTTGCCGTGGATGACACGGAACCTCTCCGTGCCCCTGACGGCGAGCTTGGTGGCCGAGATGGTGTAGGTGTCACCCTGCGCGACCCTGACACTCTTCACGATGACCCACTTGCCACCGCTGTACCGCTCGAGGTTGAGCACGTCGCCTGCCTTCAGGCCCTGGGTGCGGCCGGTGAAGGTCACCGACTCACCCATCCGCAGCTCGGTCTTGGAGGGCTGCACGGTGATCGACGCGGCGATCACATTCGCGCTCTTGGCGTCCGTGTGGGTGGCGGCGAAGGCACCGGGCGCCCCGGCCGTCAGCAGCGCGACGGCGAGCACACCGGTGGGGAGGACACGGGCGGAGCGGGTACGAAGCGAGGATTTCACGTTTCTCTCCTGTGCTGTGACAGATCCCCCCTGACGGATTCCCCCAACTGCGCGCACCTTCGAGGCTTCCATGGAGCCGTCCGGGCGGCGACCCGGCCGTCACTGGATTGCAGTAACGAAAGAGTCCGAAAAGTGGTCACCATCTGTGATAGGGCCAGGTCATTTGCGTAATTTCGAGCGCTCCACTTCTTACCTTCGGCTCATGTGAACCAGCCGGCCGCGACGCCTACGGCGACAGGCGCGCCCCGTCCGCCACGCCCCCGCCGGGGAAGCGTGCCCGCCGGGGCCGGGTCCGCCCCGCCGGCGCCGCAGCACCCGTCCGGCAGGGGCGGATAGGGACTGAACTCGGCTGCTCTCACAGGCAGTTGCCCCGAAGGCCGATACGTCCCCAGGCGACGCCCCGGAGTCGTCGCGGGGTCGCCGCGGGGCGTCCCGGGGTCGTCGCGGGGTCGTCCCGGCTCCGGCGCATCGGCGGGTCCCGGTGCGCAGGCCCCCGGCGCGCTCTCTGCCTAGGCTGGAAACGCCGACTTCTCGATGGCCGGAATCGTTCGCAGAGCCGTACGCCAGGAGAGCACGCCGATGGCCGCTACGGAGCACGCCCGCCCGAGCCGGTTGCGATCGTGGATGCTGGAGGGGCTGTCCGACATGGGCAAGGGCACCTCGCAGGGCCCGTATGCCCAGCCCCAGCCGGCGCACAAGGGCCAGCGCTGGTGGCGGGTGATGTGCCTGACCGGTGTCGACTACTTCTCCACCCTCGGCTACCAGCCGGGCATCGCCGCCCTCGCCGC
>NZ_JBIVNO010000001.1:1363714-1419491 GCF_044753645.1 Streptomyces sp. NPDC093261 | reverse complement strand
GGTACTGCAGGGGGGACCCTGTGGGAGAGTAGGACGCCGCCGAACAAAATGTGAGGGAAACCCCCGTGCTTTTCAGCACGGGGGTTTTCTGCGTTCAAGAAGCCTCCGAAGAGGCTCCTCTCCCTCTGTTCCCTCCATCGCTCAGAGACGGCCCGCCGCCTTCAACGCCAGGTAGGCGTCCGCCACTGCCGGTGCCAGATCGTCCGGTGCCGCGTCCACGACCGTGACGCCGTGCCGGCGGAGCTGTTCCGCCGTGCGGGTGCGCTCCGCCCGGGCCCGAGCCGCCGCGGCGGCCTCGTATACCGCGTCTATGTCTCCGCGCGCCGTCGCCATACGGGCGACATGCGGATCGGCGACCGAGGCGAGCAGTACCGTGTGGCGCCGGGTGAGACGGGAGAGAACGGGCAGCAGCCCCTCCTCCACGGGCGCCGTTTCGAGGGTGGTCAGCAGGACGATCAAGGAGCGGCGCGGTGCCGTGCGGAGCGCGGTCGCCGTCAGCCCCCGGGCGTCCGTTTCGATGAGTTCCGGCTCCACCGTCGCCATGGCGTTGACCAGGGCCGGCAGGACCTCACGGGCGGCGCGGCCCTGGACCAGGGCGCGCACTCGACGGTCGTAGGCGAGCAGGTCCACCCGGTCACCGGCCCGCGAGGCCAGGGCGGCCAAGAGCAGTGCCGCGTCCATGGCGGCGTCCAGGCGTGGCGCGTCGCCGACCCGCCCGGCGGAAGTCCGTCCCGTGTCCAGGACCAGGAGGATGTGGCGGTCGCGTTCGGGCCGCCAGGTGCGCACGGCGACCGTGGACTGACGGGCCGTCGCGCGCCAGTCGATGGAGCGGGTGTCGTCGCCGGGCACGTAGTCGCGCAGACTGTCGAACTCCGTGCCCTCGCCGCGGGTCAACACGCTGGTCCGGCCGTCCAGTTCGCGGAGGCGGGCCAGCTTGGAGGGAAGGTGCTTGCGGCTGGCGAAGGGAGGCAGGACCCGCACCGTCCAGGGGACCTTGTGCGTGCCCTGGCGGGAGAAGAGTCCGAGGGGGCCGTAGGAGCGGATGGTGACGCGGTCGGCGTGACGGTCGCCCCGGCGGGTGGGCGTGAGACGGGTCGTGACCCGGCGGCGTTCCCCCCGAGGGACCATCAGACGGTGGCGGGAGGCGGCCACTTCGGTGCCCGGCTGCCAGCTGCTGGGCGGCCAGGCGTCACGGAGGTGGGCGCGCAGCGGCCGGCCGGACGGGTTGGTGACGGTGAGCGTCACGTCGGCCGCCTCGCCCAGGCGGACGGAGGTGTCGCCGGACCGGGCCAGGCGGAGTCGGCGCACGGGCGCCGCCAGTGCGAAGTCGCAGGCGCAGGCCAGGGCGAGTGAGCCGTTGACGGCGAGGACACCCGTCCAGTCGGGTGCCCAGATGCCGACCGGGAGGGTGCCGAGTGCCGCGAGGAGCGCGGCTCGTCCGGTGAGTGCCATCAGCGGGGCACGGGGACGTGGGTGAGGATGGCGTTGATGACCGAGTCCGCGGTCACGCCTTCCATCTCCGCCTCCGGGCGGAGCTGGACCCGGTGACGGAGCGTCGGGAGGGCCAGGGCCTTCACATCGTCGGGGGTGACATAGTCACGGCCCGTCAGCCAGGCCCAGGCGCGGGAAGTGGCGAGGAGCGCCGTCGCCCCACGGGGCGACACCCCGAGGGTGAGTGACGGAGATTCACGGGTGGCGCGGCAGATGTCCACCACGTAGGCGGTGATCTCGGGAGACACCGTCGTCTTGGCGACCGCGGCGCGTGCCGCCTCGAGGTCGGCGCCGTTCGCCACCGGGCGTACGCCGGCGGCGCGCAGATCGCGCGGGTTGAAGCCGGCCGCGTGGCGGGCGAGGACGTCGATCTCGTCCTGGCGGGACGGGAGAGGGATCGTCAGTTTGAGCAGGAAGCGGTCCAGTTGGGCCTCCGGGAGGGGGTAGGTGCCCTCGTACTCGACCGGGTTCTGGGTCGCGGCGACCAGGAAAGGATCGGGGAGCGGACGCGCGGTGCCGTCGACCGTGACCTGACGCTCCTCCATGGCTTCGAGGAGGGCCGACTGCGTCTTCGGCGGGGTTCGGTTGATCTCGTCCGCGAGCAGCAGGTTGGTGAAGACCGGTCCTGGCTGGAAGGAGAACTCGGCGGTGCGAGCGTCGTAGACGAGGGAGCCCGTGATGTCGCTCGGCATCAGGTCCGGTGTGAACTGCACGCGCTTGGTGTCGAGTTCGAGGGCCGCGGAAAGGGCGCGGACGAGCAGGGTCTTGGCGACCCCGGGGACTCCTTCGAGGAGGACATGGCCGCGGCACAGAAGGGCGACGACGAGGCCGGTGACTGCGGGGTCCTGGCCGACCACGGCTTTGGCGATCTCGGCGCGCAGGGCCTCCAGGGAGGCCCGGACGGTGTCCGCGTCCCCGGCTTTCCCGGCGTTGTCAGTGGTCGGGTCCATCATGGACGGCGTACCTCTCTTTCGAGGGCGTCGAGTTGGTCGGCGAGTGCGATCAGGGCCGCGTCGTCACCGGGCGGCGGGCCGAAGAGGAGGGGGTGCAGGGACTGTCCGTCGTTGTGCAGATGGGCGGACAGTGCGGGAAGCAGGGCCTCGGGCGCGTGCGCCTGGGCGAGGGGGACGCCTACGAGGGGGGCGAGGCGGGTGCGGGTGGTGGAGCGCAGAGCGGAGGCCGCGCGGTCGCGCGCACGCGCCTTGCGGTAGAGGCGGGCGCGTCCTTCGACGGTTTCGGAGGCGCGGATCGCGACGGGGAGTTTCTCGGGGACGAGCGGGCCCAGCCTGCGTGCCCGCCAGAGGGCGGCCACTCCTGCGGCGATGAAGAGCTGCAGTGTGCCCCACAGCCAGCCCGGGGGGAGCAGGTCGAAGAAGCTGCGGCTGCCCGATGCGGTGGCCGAGGTGTCGGAGAGCGAGGGGAGGTACCAGACCACATGGGAGCGGGAACCGAGGAGTTGGAGGGCGAGGGAGGCGTTGCCCTGCTCGTCGAGCTGCTGGTTGTAGAGGATGTCCGGCGCGCCGAGGACGACGGTGTCGCCGCTTCCGGACGCGGCCGGGAGCCGCAGCAGGGTGGGCAGGCCGTCGCTGGGGTAGCAGTGGTCGGCGTGGGATGCGACCGTGACGTAGCGGATCCCGCCCGTGTCGGCGGTGCCCGCGCGCCGGGCGGCGGGCAGTGCGCAGCCGGGTTCCAGCAGCGACTCGAAGCCGGGTGTGGGGTCCTCCGCCGAGACTCCCGGGAGGAGGCCCTCGAGGGAGGTCCGGGGCGCGATCAGTACCGTCCGGCCACCGGAGTGCTGTGTCGCCTGGCGAAGGCGGTCCTGTTGACGGCGCGTCAGCAGATCCGGTGCGGCGAGCAGAAGCGTGGTGTCGGGGGCGGCGGCGGTGCGTGCCTCGTCGAGGGTGGTGACGACCCGGGTGGAGACACCCCGTTCGGCGAGGAGCGCGGCGACGGCGTGGCTGCCGTAGGGGTCGGCCGAGCGCGGGTCGAGGCGGCCGTGATGAGCGCTGGAGCGGACCACGGCGATCACGACGCCACCGACCAGGAGAAGCACGACGGCGAGCAGCACACCGCGCGACCGGGTCCACAGCTGGCGGGCGGTGGGCGAGGCGGAGGTGGTGGGGAGCGTGGCCTCGGAGGTCATCCGGCGGCTCCGTGGTGGGCGTGGGGGGCCGTGGGGGAGGCCGTGGTGGGGGCGCTGTCGCCGAGCTGGGGCTTGCTGCGCTCCAGGTCGTCGTCGAGGGCGGCGAGGCGCCGGTACGTTCCTTCGCCCGCGGCCCGGCCGCCGTATGTGACGTCGTCGAAGTCCCGGGCGGCGATGCGGAGTCCGTGCGCGTGGTCGGGGAGGGCGCGGCCGGCCTCGGTGGCGGCCTCGTCGGCGGTGCGGCCGGGGCGCGGGTCGAGCAGGGCGCGTTCCTCCAGGGAGCGGACGACGGCGCGCATGCGTTCCTGGACGGCCTGGCTCCAGTGGCCCTGGGCGGCATGCGCCTCGGCGGCGGCACGGTGCTCGGCGGCGCTCTTGGGGCGGTCCTCGAAGAGGGCGGCGGACGAGGTGGGCAGGCGGCGCGGGGTGCCCAGGCGCCACCACAGGGCCCCGACGAGCGCCACGACCGCCAGCACGATGACGAGCAGGCCCACAGAGCCGCCCGGCGCCGCGGCGGACGCGGTGTCCAGCAGTCCGTTGACCCAGTTCCAGAACGCGTTCAGGGCGCGCTGGAGCAGGCTGGGGTCGTTCTCGTGGTACATCCGCTTGGTCAGCTCACGCCGGGCCGCCTCGCGCGCCGGGTCGCGCGGGATCGTGACCGGTGGATGGTCGCCCGAGCGCCACAGCACCGGCGCGACGGCCAGGACTACCCCCGTCGGACTCACCCTCTCAGCTCCCCGGGGTGGCGCTGGTGTCGGCGCCGTAGCCCTGGACGCCGGCGGCACGGGCCAGGTCGAGATCGAGGGCCTCGCGGCGGATGCGCTGGTCGATGTAGAGCAGCACGGTCACGCCGGCACTGATCGGGAAGGTGAGCGTGCGGCCGATCACCGCGCCGACGCCGGCGATGACCAGGAATGTCCAGCCGGGGCCGGCACCGCCGCCGCCCATGAAGCTGCCGATGCCGTCACCGCTGAGGATCGCGGCGAGGATGGCGAAGGGGATCACGACGAGCGACCCCACCATGCTCGCGATGATCTGTGCGAGCACCTGAATGCTGGAGACCCGCCACCAGGAGCCACGCACCAGCTTGGCGGAGCGGCTCATCGACGTGCGGATGCTCTGCTTCTCGAGCATCAGCGCGGGCGAGGCGAGCGAGAAGCACATCATGATCCATATGGCGACCACCATGGCGCCGAGGCCGCCGAGGACGGCCAGCGTGACGCCCACGGCGGTCGCGCCGGCCACCGCGATGAGGATGCCGGGCACCGTGCCGACGGCGAGGATCGCGAGGGCCATGAGCGGCAGCAGGAGGGTCAGGCCGGCCAGCTTCGGCAGCTGCGGGCGGGCGTCGCGCCAGGCCTCCGTGATGGTCACCGGCCTGCCGAGCACAGCCCGGCTGGTGACGGTGGTGAGCAGGGCGGTCGCGATGATGGTGCCGATCAGGGTCACCAGGAAGACCGCGCCGGAGCTCAGCAGCACCTCGCCCATGGCGCGGCCGACCTCGCTCGCGGAGGAACGGGGGTCGCCGAGGGTGCCGCTGGTGGCCTGGTCGTCCAGGACGAGCTTCTGGAACAGGATGGTGACGATCTCCGTCAGGACGGAGACGCCGAGCGAGATACCGAGGACCGCGCGCCAGTGGGTGCGCATGGTGGAGACCGCGCCGTCGAGGATCTCGCCGACCCCGAGCGGGCGCAGCGGGATCACACCGGGCTTGGCCGCGGCGGGCGGCCCCCAGGGACCGCCCCGCCCTCCGGGACCGCCCCAGCCGCCGGCAGGGGCCCCGTAACCGCCGGGACCGCCGGCGGGAGCCCCGTAGCCGGGGCCGGCAGGCGGGGCCCCGCCCCAGGCCGCCCCGGGCGACGGCGGGGCCTGGCCCGGGACCTGAGAGTGCGGAGCGCTCCACTGCCCGGCCGGGGGCTGCTCCTTGGACCATTGCACCGGAGGCTGCGGCTGGTCGCCACGGCTCTGGTCCGAGGGCTGCTCCGCGGGCTGCGCGCCGGTGGCGTCCGGCTGCTCCCCGTCGGAGGGGGCGGATCCGGGCGATGCCCAGCCCGGAGTGTCGTTCATCGTCGCTCCTTCACGGTGCCCGCTCCGCGGTCGCGGCGGCGAGTTGGCAGACATCGTGCCACGCTGGCTCCGGCGAGGGACCGGGGGTGGTGTGGGCTGTACACCTTCAATTGTCGGCCGGATACGGGGCAGACTGACCGCATGGCTGATCAGTACGCGCGACCAGGCGAGGACAACCAGTCGACGGAGATACCCGTGATCCGTTGGGACGAGCCGCCGGAAGGGCCCGTCCTGGTCCTTCTCGACCAGCGGAGACTGCCGGCCGAGGAGGTCGAGCTCGTGTGCACGGATCCGTCCGCGCTGGTGGACGCGATCCGTACGCTCGCCGTGCGCGGCGCGCCGCTGCTCGGGATCGCCGGGGCGTACGGGGTGGCGCTCGCCGCCGCGCGCGGCTTCGACGTGGACGAGGCCGCCACCGCGCTGGCGGGGGCCCGGCCCACCGCGGTGAACCTCGGCGTCGGCGTGCGCAGGGCCCAGTCCGCCTACCGGACCGCGCTCGCCGGCGACGGGGATCTGCGGCGGGCCGCTGAGGCGACGCTCGCCGCGGCGCGCGCCCTGCACCAGGAGGACGCCGAGGCCAGCGCGCGAATGGCGCGGCACGGACTTGCCCTGCTGGACGAGTTGCTGCCGGGCGGCGGGCACCGGGTGCTCACCCACTGCAACTCGGGGACGCTGGTGTCCGGCGGCGAGGGCACGGCGTTCGCGGTGGCGCTCGCGGCGCACCGGGCGGGACGGTTGCGCAGGCTGTGGGTGGACGAGACGCGTCCGTTGCTGCAAGGTGCTCGTTTGACGGCGTACGAGGCGGCCCGCAACGGGATGGCGTACACCTTGCTCACGGACAACGCGGCCGGTTCCCTGTTCGCGGCGGGCGAGGTGGACGCCGTACTGGTCGGTGCGGACAGGATCGCGGCCGACGGTTCGGTGGCGAACAAGGTGGGGAGCTATCCGCTCGCTGTTCTGGCCCGGTACCACCATGTGCCGTTCATCGCGGTGGCGCCGGTGACGACGGTGGATCCGGGCACGCCCGACGGGGCGTCCATCGAGGTGGAGCAGCGGCCCGGACACGAGGTGACGGAGGTCATCGCCCCCCGGGTGCCGGTGGCGGGAGCGGAAGCGGGAGGCGGGATACCGGTGGCACCTCTGGGGACCCAGGCGTACAACCCGGCGTTCGACGTGACGCCGCCCGAGCTGGTGACGGCGATCGTCACCGAGGAGGGCGTCGTCTCCCCTGTGACGGCCGATGCACTCGCTGCGCTGTGTGACAGGTCACGCCAGGTAACAATTTAGATAATGGGATGATGTGGTCCATGAAGGGACGAGTCCTTGTCGTCGACGACGACACCGCACTGGCCGAGATGCTCGGCATTGTGCTGCGTGGTGAAGGTTTTGAGCCGTCTTTCGTAGCGGACGGCGACAAGGCGCTGGCCGCTTTCCGCGACGCCAAGCCCGACCTGGTGCTCCTCGACCTGATGCTGCCCGGGCGGGACGGCATCGAGGTGTGCCGCCTGATCAGGGCGGAGTCCGGCGTGCCGATCGTGATGCTGACCGCCAAGAGCGACACCGTCGATGTGGTGGTCGGCCTCGAGTCGGGTGCGGATGACTACATCGTCAAGCCGTTCAAGCCGAAGGAGCTGGTGGCCCGTATCCGGGCGCGGCTGCGCAGGTCCGAGGAGCCGGCCCCCGAGCAGCTCGCGATCGGTGACCTCGTCATCGACGTGGCCGGTCACTCGGTGAAGCGGGCCGGGCAGTCCATCGCGCTGACGCCGCTGGAGTTCGACCTGCTGGTTGCGCTGGCGCGCAAGCCGTGGCAGGTGTTCACCCGCGAGGTCCTGCTCGAGCAGGTCTGGGGGTACCGCCATGCGGCGGACACCCGCCTCGTCAATGTTCACGTCCAGCGGCTGCGCTCCAAGGTCGAGAAGGATCCGGAGCGACCGGAAATCGTGGTGACGGTCCGTGGCGTCGGT
Source organism: Streptomyces sp. NPDC093261 (assembly GCF_044753645.1). NCBI lineage: Bacteria > Bacillati > Actinomycetota > Actinomycetes > Kitasatosporales > Streptomycetaceae > Streptomyces > Streptomyces sp. NPDC093261. Next base: position 1,411,826 of record NZ_JBIVNO010000001.1, on the reverse strand, counting down.
TACAAGGCAGGACCTAACTGACGTGCCGGGGGACAGTGCCGCTTCGGCCCCCGGCCGGCCGGGGGCCCACCCGGAGCGGCCTGTCGCACGGCGCACGGCGGGCTCCGGATGGGAACGGTTCATGGAGGGCGGGCTGCTCCAGGGCGGAGTCCAGGGCAGCCCGATCCTCCGGCTCGTCATGCGCTGGGTGCGCCGTCCCCTGCTGCCCGTGATGCGGCTGTGGCGGCGCAACATCCAGCTCAAGATCGTCGTCACGACGCTGCTGATGTCCCTGGGCGTCGTGCTGCTGCTGGGCTTCGTCGTCATCGGACAGGTGCGCAACGGTCTGCTCGACGCCAAGGTGAAGGCGTCCCAGAGCCAGGCGGTCGGCGGCTTCACGGTCGCCGGGCAGAAGGCCGACAGCGCGGTCAGCGCCAGCGGCGGCGACGAAAACCCGGGCACCGGCACCTACCCGGTGCAGAACGTCAGCGGGTGGATGAGCGACCTCGTCGAGTCGCTCTCCAGCGGCGGCCAGGGCGCCTTCGACGTGGTCACGCTGAGCACCACCGCCGTGGACAGCGGCGACAACCGCGGACTCGGTCCGCGCGCGTCGGGTGACGTGGACCCCAGCCAGAGCGTGCCGGAGGCCCTGCGCCGGCGCGTCGGTGCCGGCATGGGCGTGGCCCAGAGCTACACCCGCATCGTCTACACCGACAGCGACCGCGATCCGCAGCCGGCGCTGATCATCGGCAAGCAGATCAACGACCCGAACGGACACCCGTACCAGCTGTACTACCTCTTCCCGCTCACCCAGGAGGAGAAGTCGCTCAGCCTGGTCAAGGGGACGCTGGCGACCGCCGGGTTGTTCGTCGTGGTACTTCTCGGGGCCATCGCCTGGCTCGTGGTGCGTCAGGTCGTCACCCCCGTGCGGATGGCGGCGGGCATCGCCGAACGGCTGTCCGCCGGGCGTCTTCAGGAACGTATGAAGGTCACCGGCGAGGACGACATCGCGCGCCTGGGCGAGGCCTTCAACAAGATGGCGCAGAACCTCCAGTTGAAGATCCAGCAGCTGGAGGACCTGTCGAGGATGCAGCGGCGGTTCGTGTCGGACGTGTCGCACGAGCTGCGTACGCCGCTGACGACCGTGCGGATGGCGGCCGATGTCATCCATGAGGCGCGCGTCGACTTCGACCCGGTGACCGGGCGGTCGGCGGAGCTGCTCGCGGACCAGCTGGACCGTTTCGAGTCGCTGCTCGCGGACCTGCTGGAGATCAGCCGCTTCGACGCGGGCGCGGCGGCCCTGGAGGCCGAGCCGATCGACCTGCGCGAGGTCGTGCGACGGGTGGTCAGCGGGGCGGAGCCGCTCGCCGAGCGCAAGGGGACGCAGATACGGGTCGTCGGTGACCAGCAGCCCGTGGTCGCGGAGGCCGACGCCCGGCGGGTGGAGCGGGTGCTGCGCAATCTCGTCGTCAACGCGGTCGAGCACGGCGAGGGCAAGGACGTCATCGTCAAGCTCGCCGCGGCGGGCGGCGCGGTCGCCATCGCGGTGCGGGACTACGGCGTGGGACTCAAGCCGGGCGAGGCGACCCGGGTGTTCAGCCGGTTCTGGCGGGCGGACCCGGCACGCGCGCGTACCACGGGTGGTACGGGTCTGGGGCTGTCGATCGCCCTGGAGGACGCCCGGCTGCACGGCGGCTGGCTTCAGGCGTGGGGCGAGCCGGGAGGCGGTTCGCAGTTCCGGCTGACGCTGCCGCGGACCGCGGACGAGCCGCTGCGGGGCTCCCCGATACCGCTGGAGCCGATGGACTCGCGGCGCAACCGCGGGCTGAGCGAGGCGGGGCTGCCCCAGGGCGGCTCGGGCAAGCTCGCCACGGTGCCCGCACAGTCCACGGGCGAGCGGGCCTCGATCCCGCCGAGACTGGCCGCCGTGACGCCCACGGCCGACCCGACCGCGCTGCCGGGCAACGGCGCGCGGGTGGTGCCGCGGCCCACCGGGGCGGTTCGGCACCGGGAGGACAGCACACAGGACCCGTCGCGGGGCGACGGACCGCACGAGTGAGTGAGCAAGGGGAGGCAGTTCGTGGGCGCTGAGGGGGGCGTGCGGTGGCGTGCGCCGCGCACCGGCGTAGTCGTCGGCTGCGGTGCCGTCCTGCTGGCCGGGTGTGCCTCGATGCCGGACAGCGGGGATCTGCGCGGGGTCGAGTCGACGCCCCGGCAGGACGCCCAGGTCCGGGTGTTCGCGATGCCGCCGCGGGAGGACGCCGGGCCCGCTGAGATCGTGCAGGGTTTCCTGGAGGCGCTGACCAGTGACGACCCGCAGTACGAGACGGCCCGTGAGTATCTGACCGCCGGCGCGTCGCGCACATGGCGCCCGGACCAGTCCACCACGGTACTGTCCGACGGGCCGAACCCCGTGTCCGAGCACAGCAGGATCCGGGAGGCGGACGACGACTACTCGTACACGCTGACGGGCAGCAGGTTCGCCGTCGTGGACGCCCAGCACGCGTACACGCCGGACTCGGGGACCTACAGCAGGACGGTGCACCTCACGCTGGAGAAGAAGACCGGCCAGTGGCGCATCGACTCGCTGCCGCAGGGCGTGGTCATGGGCAGGTCCGACTTCCAGCGCAACTATGTGTCGGTCAACAAGTACTACTACGCCTCGAACGTGCCCGCCGCGGAGGGCGGACAGCTGAGCACCGTCGCCGACCCGGTGTACGTACGCAGCAAGGTGGACGCCGTCACGTCCACGGTCCGTGCGCTGCTGAAGGGCCCCACGCGCTGGCTGGACCCGGTCGCGACCTCGAGCTTCCCCTCGGGGACGGCGCTCGGGAAGGACGTCACCTCGCTGTCGCCCGACGACCAGAACAAGCTGACGGTGCCGCTCAACGACAGGGCCGACCGGGTCGGGCGGACCCAGTGCTCGCGCATGGCGGCGCAGCTGCTGTTCACGCTCCAGGACCTGACACCGACGGGTGTGAACCAGGTCGAGCTGGAGCGCTCCGACGGCAGGAAGCTGTGCGAGCTGAACGAGACCCAGGCCGAGATCATCGCCTCGCACGGCACGGGCGATCGGCCCGAGTACGAGTACTTCATCGACGGCAGGCAGCGGCTGGTCCGGCTGCCGAGCGGGAGCGGTTCCAACCAGTTCGACCCGGTGCCGGGGGCCCTGGGCGAGGGGGACAGAAAGCTGCGCGCGGCCGCCGTCTCGCGCGACGAGGAGCGGGCGGCCGGGGTCTCGGCCGACGGCCGGTACCTGTACGTGGACTCGCTGGTGTCGGGCGTCCCCCTCGGGAACCCCGTGCTGACCAGCCAGGGCCTGTCGGAGGACGACCGGCTGACGACGCCGAGCTGGGACGGCGGGGGCGACCTGTGGGTGGCCGACCGCGATCCGCAGCACCCTCGGCTCGTGGTGCTGGGGAAGGGCGCCGGCCGGCCGATCGTGGTGAGCACGCCGGGACTCGACGGACGCATCGAGGCGGTGCGGGTGGCGGCCGACGGGGTGCGGATCGCGCTGATCGTGAAGAAGGACGGCAAGACCTCCCTCCAGATCGGGCGGGTCGAGCGGGAGCACGGGACCGACGGCCGGCCTTCCGCGTCGATCCTCGAACTGCGGTCCGTCACCCCGCAGTTGGAGGAGGTCACGGCCATGTCCTGGGCCGGGGACAGCCGGCTCGTGGTGGTAGGACGCGAGTCGGGCGGGGTGCAGCAGATGCGCTACGTGCAGGTCGACGGCTCCGTGCCGTCGGGCAACGCGCCGCCCTCGCTGACCGGGGTCAAGCAGATCGCGGCGTCCGAGGACGAGCGGCTGCCGCTGGTGGCCTACTCGGAGGACGGGATCGTGCGGCTGTCGGCCGGCGCGCAGTGGCAGAAGGTGGTCAAGGCGGGGACGGCTCCGGTCTATCCGGGGTGAACCGCCGAGCCACTGCCGGTACGGGGGAGCCACGGCCGACAGGGGCCCCGGTTGTCCACAGGGAGATTTCCACAGGCCTGGCAGGCCTCATGCCGCCTTGGCACAGTGGTGGCCATGCGGGGGTGGTGGCAGGACCTCACCGATCTGGTGCTGCCCGCCGAGTGCGGAGGCTGTGGGAGGCCGCGTACGGTGCTCTGCCCGGAGTGCCGAGCGGCGCTGCACGGGAGCGCACCGCGGCGGGTGCGACCGGTGCCGGAGCCGGCGGGACTGCCCGTGGTGCACGCGGCCGGTCCCTATGAGGGCGCGGTGCGCGCCATGCTGCTGGCCCACAAGGAGCGGGGCGTCCTGACGCTCGCCAGGCCGCTCGGTGAAGCGCTGGCGGGATCCGTACGGGCGGGGCTGGGCGAGGCGGGGGAGCGGGCCGGTGGCGCACGGCCGCCCGTGCTGCTGGTGCCCGTGCCCTCCTCGCGCCGGACGGTGCGGGCGAGGGGACACGACCCGGCGCGGCGGATCGCGCTGGCCGCGGCGGGGGAACTGCGCCGGACGGGGACGGCGGCCCGGGTGGCGGCCGTGCTGCGGCAGCGGCGGGCGGTGGCCGACCAGTCGGGGCTCGGTTCCCGGCAGCGGCTGGTCAACCTCGCCGGCGCGCTGGAGGTGGCTGACGGGGGCGTAGGGCTGCTGGCCGACGCGCCGGTGGTGCTCGTCGACGATCTGATGACGACGGGAGCGTCACTGGCGGAGGCGGCGCGCGCGGTACGGGCGGTGATCGGGCACCCTCGAATGAGGGACACGGAGGTGTATGCGCGCGTGGCAGGGGAAGCAAGGGGGGAACGAAGCGCACGGGAGGCGACGGGAGTGGCGGCCCGGGCGCGGTCGTCATCGACAAAGAGCGCCGGTCACGGCGCAGCGAACGGGATCCGCGCGGCCGTGATCGCTGCACCGCGGGATTCTTTCGAATTCAACCGGAACTGACTGAGAACTTGCATCGTCGCAGGTAATGAGCAGGTCATTTCACCGAAATGGAGGTACGCGGCAGTAGAGGGTGACGACATCCGTCCGGGCGAGATATGTTCGGTTGTGAGAGAAAGGCGCAGGCCATCCCTCGCTTATCCGAATGCGTGCTGCGGGCATTCTGCAATCACCCGCAGCCCTGGGATGGGAATCTCGCCCACGGGGGAGGAGGAGGTGGAAGTCACCGAGTCCGCGGCTCCGGAGTTCGCCGGAGCCTGGTGCACAAGGGAGATGCTCCGCCGGCAATGCGGAGCAATCCGGGAACGGAGTTCTGCGTGGACATCGTCGTCAAGGGCCGCAAGACCGAGGTGCCCGAGCGGTTCCGGAAGCACGTGGCCGAGAAGCTGAAGCTGGACAAGATCCAGAAGCTGGATGCCAAGGTGATCAGCCTGGACGTCGAGGTGTCCAAGGAGCCCAATCCCCGACAGGCCGACCGTTCCGACCGAGTGGAGATCACCCTCCGCTCCCGCGGTCCGGTGATCAGGGCGGAGGCGGCGGCCAGCGATCCGTATGCGGCACTCGACCTGGCGTCGGAGAAGCTCGAGGCGCGGCTGCGCAAGGAGCACGACAAGCGCCACACCCGCCGCGGAGTCCGCAGGCTCACGGCGGCCGAGGTGCCCGACCACGTCCCGGGCGCCGCGACCCTCAACGGCAACGGCATCGTCGTGTCGGAGGACGACACGGACGGCGTGCCGACCAAGAAGATCGGATCGCTCGAGGTAAAGGGTGAAGGCCCCCTCATCGTCCGTGAGAAGACACATGTCGCGTCCCCGATGTCGCTCGACCAGGCCCTCTACGAGATGGAGCTGGTCGGGCACGACTTCTATCTGTTCGTCGACTCCGAGACCAAGCAACCCAGCGTCGTCTACCGCCGGCACGCCTATGACTACGGCGTCATCCACCTGAGCTCCGATCAGATGGTGACTCAGACGCAGGCGGCCGAGGCGGGGGGAGTGGTCGGCGGCTGATTTCCGCCGGGTGATGGTTGTACCCGTGTGCCCCTGGGAGAGCCCGTGCGCCCCCAGGGGCACCGGTGTGCGGCTCTTTCTGGCCGCGCTCTGTCACCTGGCGGCCGTCCGGACATGGAATCATGGCCGCAACGGCTCAACCGGTGGGCCGTTACCTTGGGTTGGCGATGGCACAGGACCACAGGCCACAGCCTTCAGGGGGAGGAACGATGGCGGACAGCTTCCGACCGATGCATGACGAGGATGCTGACGACGGCGTCGTCGGCATGGGCCCGGAGGCGGGCTCCTCAGGCGGCGAGCCCATCCGCGTCCTCGTCGTGGACGACCACGCGCTCTTCCGCCGCGGCCTGGAGATCGTGCTGGCCGCGGAGGAGGACATCCAGGTCGTCGGCGAGGCGGGAGACGGCGCGGAGGCGGTCGACAAGGCGGCCGATCTGCTGCCCGACATCGTGCTCATGGACGTGCGCATGCCCAAGCGGGGCGGCATCGAGGCCTGCACCTCCATCAAGGAGGTGGCTCCCAGCGCCAAGATCATCATGTTGACGATCAGCGACGAGGAAGCCGATCTCTACGACGCGATCAAGGCGGGCGCGACCGGGTACCTCCTCAAGGAGATCTCCACGGACGAGGTCGCCACGGCCATTCGCGCGGTCGCCGACGGCCAGTCGCAGATCAGCCCTTCCATGGCCTCGAAACTCCTCACCGAGTTCAAGTCCATGATCCAGCGGACCGACGAGCGCCGGCTGGTCCCGGCGCCGCGGCTCACCGACCGCGAGCTGGAGGTCCTCAAGCTCGTCGCCACCGGAATGAACAACCGGGACATCGCCAAGGAACTGTTCATCTCCGAGAACACCGTCAAGAACCACGTGCGCAACATCCTGGAGAAGCTCCAGCTGCACTCCAGGATGGAGGCCGTGGTCTACGCGATGCGGGAGAAGATCCTCGAGATCCGCTAGCCGCAGGGACCAGCGGGCGGGACACCCCGGCAGCGGGCTGCCGGGAGTCACTCCCGGGCGTGGTTCAGTCCAGGGCGCGGGCCAGCTCGCGGATCAGCGGCTCACGCAGGGCCGGAGCGTCCACCCGCTCCACGCGTACGTTGGTGCAGTCGACCCATGACGCCGCCTCCAGCAGGGCCTGGGCCACTGCCGGGACCGCCCGGGGATCCTCCAGCGTGACCTGCTTCGCGACCAGGGTGCCGCCTTCGCGCGCCGGGTCCACCCGGCCGACCAGCCGGCCGCCGGCGAGCACCGGCATCGCGAAGTAGCCGTGGACCCGCTTCGGCTTGGGGACGTAGGCCTCCAGGCGGTGCGTGAAGCCGAAGATGCGCTCCGTGCGCGCTCGCTCCCAGATCAGGGAGTCGAAGGGCGACAGCAGCGTCGTACGGTGGCGGCCGCGGGGCGGGGTCGCGAGCGCCGCCGGATCCGCCCATGCCGGTCTCCCCCAGCCCTCGACCGCCACCGGGACCAGTCCCGAATCCGCGATCACCGCATCGACCTGCTCGCCCTTGAGGCGGTGGTAGTCCGCGATGTCCGCGCGCGTGCCGACGCCGAGGGACCGGCCGGCGAGACGCACCAGCCGGCGCAGGCACTCGGCATCGTCCAGCTCGTCGTGGAGCAGGGCCTGGGGGACGGCGCGCTCGGCGAGGTCGTACACACGCTTCCAGCCGCGGCGCTCGACACACACCACCTCTCCGTACATCAGCGCGCGCTCCACCGCGACCTTCGTGCCGGACCAGTCCCACCACTCGCTGGTCCTCTTCGCACCGCCCAGATCCGTGGCGGTGAGCGGGCCCTCGGCGCGCAGCTGCTTGATGACCTGGTCGTAGACACCGTCCGGCAGCTCGTGGTTCCAGTGCGGGCGGGAGCGGTAGGCGCGGCGGCGGAAGGCGAAGTGGGGCCACTCCTCGATGGGGAGGATGCAGGCGGCGTGCGACCAGTACTCGAAGGCGTGGGGGTGGGGCACGGCCGGGCCGGCCGGCGACGGCGTCCAGTACCCCGCGTCGACCGATCTGCGGCCTATCGCGCCGAGGCGGGCATAGGCGATCAGCTCGTGGGAGCGGGCGAGGACCGAGATGGTGTCGAGCTGGACCGCGCCGAGGTGGCGCAGGACCCCGCGGACGCCGGCCCTGCGGTCGGGGGCCCCGAGGAAGCCCTGGGCCCGCAGGGCGATACGGCGGGCTTCGTCGGCGGTCAGTTCGGCGGCGGGACGCGGAAGGCTCGGCATGCTGACACCGTAGGGCCTGCCACTGACAACGCCGGATGGGCCGGGAACCGGCCTCGCGTCCCCGCCCGCGCCTACGCCGGCCGGGACGGTGCCGGCAGATACGGCGCCGACGACGGCAGGCCCAGGTCGCAGGGCAGCAGCGAGCCCACCCAGCAGTCCCGGCGGACCCCCTTGTTGTTGATCGCGGAGCGCAGGACGCCCTCGATGGTGAAACCCGCGCGTTCCGCGACCGCGCGTGAACCGGCGTTGCCCACCTCGGCCCGCCACTCCAGGCGGTCGATCGACAGCCGGGTGAAGGCCCAGCGCGCCGCGGTGAGCGTGGCCTCCGTGATGTAGCCGTTGCCCCGGTGTTCCTTCGCCGTCCAGAAGCCCACCTCGGCGACGCCCAGGGAGCGCATCGTCAGACCGAGCATGCTCACCAGCTCCCCGGAGTGCAGAAAGACGCCGAAGGTGAACATCGAGCCGTCGGCCCAGCCGTCGGGAGCCATCTGGCCGACGAACCCCTCCGCGTGCTCACGCAGATACGGCGAGGGGATCGTGGTCCAGCGCTGGATCTCGGGGTCCTGGGCGGCCGCGAACACCGCGTCGGCGTCCTGCGGGTCCACGGCGCGCAACAGCAGACGGTCGGTGGTCAGAGTGACGGGGTCCATCGCCCGATTCTCCTAGGGTCCCCGCCCGGTCGTCACGCCATTTCCCGCCGCCCCGCCCGCGCCCCGCCGGACGGGGGCGCGTCCGCCACGCCGTCGCGTCTCCTCCTCCGCCATGCCGTGAGGGTCCGGTTACTTTTCGTGGCACGGACGCGGCACCTTCCGTCGCGCCCGTCCGTTGTCCTAGTGGCTGTCGGAGACAGACCTCCCGGCGTGGCGGGGTCCTCGCTTACGATGGCCGTTGCTCAAGCTGTCATAGACAACCGACCGTCCCAGGCCCGACCGGCAAGGAGACAAACCCCCGTGTCCGTCCTCTCGAAGATCATGCGTGCAGGCGAAGGCAAGATCCTGCGCAAGCTGCACCGCATCGCGGACCAGGTCAACTCCATCGAAGAGGACTTCGTCGACCTCTCCGACGCCGAGCTGCGGGCCCTCACCGATGAGTACAAGCAGCGGTACGCCGACGGCGAGAGTCTCGACGACCTGCTGCCCGAGGCGTTCGCCACCGTGCGCGAGGCCGCCAAGCGCGTCCTCGGCCAGCGGCACTACGACGTGCAGCTGATGGGTGGCGCCGCGCTCCACCTCGGCTATGTCGCCGAGATGAAGACCGGTGAGGGCAAGACCCTGGTCGGCACGCTGCCCGCTTACCTCAACGCCCTCTCCGGGGACGGCGTCCACATCGTCACGGTCAACGACTACCTGGCCGAGCGTGACTCCGAGATGATGGGCCGCGTCCACCGGTTCCTGGGTCTGAGCGTCGGCTGCATCCTGGCGAACATGACCCCGGCCCAGCGGCGCGAGCAGTACGCGTGCGACATCACCTACGGCACGAACAACGAATTCGGCTTCGACTACCTCCGCGACAACATGGCGTGGTCGCAGGACGAGCTGGTCCAGCGCGGCCACAACTTCGCGGTCGTCGACGAGGTCGACTCCATCCTCATCGACGAGGCCCGTACGCCGCTGATCATCTCCGGCCCGGCCGACCAGGCCACCAAGTGGTACGGCGACTTCGCCAAGCTGGTCACGCGCCTCAAGCGCGGCGAGGCGGGCAACCCGCTGAAGGGCATCGAGGAGACCGGCGACTACGACGTCGACGAGAAGAAGCGCACGGTAGCCATCCACGAGTCCGGCGTCACCAAGGTCGAGGACTGGCTGGGCATCGACAACCTCTACGAGTCGGTGAACACTCCGCTGGTGGGCTACCTGAACAACGCCATCAAGGCCAAGGAGCTCTTCAAGCGCGACAAGGACTACGTCGTCATCGACGGCGAGGTCATGATCGTCGACGAGCACACCGGCCGTATCCTCGCCGGCCGTCGCTACAACGAGGGCATGCACCAGGCGATCGAGGCGAAGGAAGGGGTGGACATCAAGGACGAGAACCAGACCCTCGCCACGATCACCCTGCAGAACTTCTTCCGCCTCTACAAAAAGCTCTCCGGCATGACCGGTACGGCGATGACCGAGGCCGCCGAGTTCCACCAGATCTACAAGCTCGGCGTGGTCCCCATCCCGACCAACAGGCCGATGGTCCGCAAGGACCAGTCGGACCTGATCTACCGCACCGAGGTCGCGAAGTTCGAGGCGGTCGTCGACGACATCGCCGAGAAGCACGAGAAGGGCCAGCCGATCCTGGTCGGCACCACCTCGGTCGAGAAGTCCGAGTACCTCTCGCAGCAGCTCAGCAAGCGCGGCATCCAGCACGAGGTGCTGAACGCCAAGCACCACGAGCGCGAGGCGGCGATCGTCGCCCAGGCCGGCCGCAAGGGCGCCGTGACCGTGGCCACCAACATGGCCGGCCGTGGTACGGACATCAAGCTCGGCGGCAACCCCGAGGACCTCGCCGATGCCGAGCTGCGCCAGCGCGGGCTCGACCCCGAGGAGCACATCGAGGAGTGGGCGCAGGCCCTGCCCGCCGCCCTGGAGCGCGCCGAGCACGCGGTCAAGGCCGAGAAGGAAGAGGTCGAGGAGCTCGGCGGCCTGTATGTGCTGGGCACCGAGCGCCACGAGTCCCGCCGCATCGACAACCAGCTGCGCGGTCGTAGCGGCCGTCAGGGCGACCCCGGCGAGTCCCGCTTCTACCTCTCGCTGGGCGACGACCTGATGCGGCTGTTCAAGGCCCAGATGGTCGAGCGCGTGATGTCGATGGCCAACGTCCCGGACGATGTGCCGATCGAGAACAAGATGGTCACGCGCGCGATCGCGTCCGCCCAGTCGCAGGTCGAGACGCAGAACTTCGAGACCCGGAAGAACGTCCTCAAGTACGACGAGGTCCTCAACCGGCAGCGCGAGGTCATCTACGGGGAGCGGCGCCGCGTCCTGGAGGGCGAGGACCTGCACGAGCAGATCCAGCACTTCATGGACGACACGATCGACGCCTACGTCGCCGCCGAGACCGCCGACGGCTTCGCCGAGGAATGGGACCTGGACCGGCTGTGGGGCGCCTTCAAGCAGCTCTACCCGGTGAAGGTCACCATCGAGGAACTGGAGGAGGCCGCGGGCGACCGTGCCGGGCTGACCGCCGAGTTCATCGCCGAGTCCATCAAGGACGACATCCACGAGCAGTACCAGCAGCGTGAGGAGCAGCTCGGCTCCGAGATCATGCGTGAGCTGGAGCGCCGGGTCGTGCTGTCGGTCCTGGACCGCAAGTGGCGCGAGCACCTCTACGAGATGGACTACCTCCAGGAGGGCATCGGCCTGCGCGCGATGGCGCAGAAGGACCCGCTGGTCGAGTACCAGCGCGAGGGCTTCGACATGTTCACCGCCATGATGGAGGGCATCAAGGAGGAGTCCGTCGGCTATCTGTTCAACCTGGAGGTCCAGGTCGAGCAGCAGGTCGAGGAGGTCCCCGTCGAGGCCGCCCAGCCCTCCCTGGAGAAGGAGGAGGCGGTCGCGGCCCAGGCGGCCCGCCCGGAGATCCGCGCCAAGGGCCTGGAGGCCCCGCAGCGCCGCGAGCGGCTGCACTTCTCCGCGCCGACCGTGGACGGTGAGGGCGGCATCGTCGAGGGCGACTTCGCCGGCGAGGACGGCGAGCCCGTGCGCTCGGAGGCGGACGGCCTCACCCGGGCGGAGCGCCGCAAGCAGGCGAAGGGCGGACGCCGCCGCAAGAAGTGACGCCGCCGCCGGCGGTGGGGCCGCGCCCCACCGCCGGCGTGACGACGGACGTCGGCGCCATGCGCGTCGCCGCCGGCCGGCGGCAGCAGCGAGGCCATGAGGGGCCGGGCACCCGACTTGGGTTCCCGGCCCCTCATGTCGTCGCCGTCGGCCGTCGTGCGCCCGGCTGTCGGCCGTCGGGCTGTCGGTCGGGCGGGTCGGCTGTCAGCCGTGGGGCCGTCGGCTGCGAGCATCGGGCCGCCAGCCGCCAGCCGCCAGCCGCCAGCCGCCAGCCGCCAGCCGCCAGCCGCCAGCCGCCAGCCGCCAGCCGCCAGCCGCCAGCCGCCAGCCGCGTCAGCGGTCAGCCGCCAGCCGCGTCAGCGGTCAGCGGTTATGGGCCAGCGGTCAGCGGTCAGCGGTTTGGGGCCGGGGGCCAGCCGTCAGCCGTCAGCCGTCAGCCGTCAGCCGTCAGCCGTCAGCGGTCAGTCGTCGTCCCTCCGTGGTGGCCGGGGTCCGCCCAGCTCCACCGCCGTGCAGCGCCAGCGGTGGTCGGGGCCGCACTCCAGGCGGAACGCCATGGCGCGGAGCTGGTCGCCCGCGCCGATCCGGGCGAAGGCCTCGATGGCACCCGGGCGCGGCACGTAATAGCCGATGTCCCGGACCACCGGACGGGTGCCTCGGGCGCGCAGCGGGCCGTGTGCGGCGAGCCGGGCCAGGTCGTCGTACGCGCGGTCGGCGGTGTGGCGGAGCATGCTGTGCACCGGGCGCTGGCCGCTCAGCACCGACAGCAGACGGTCGGCGAAGAGATCCGTCGGGCGGGGCTGGGGGACGGTCGCCGCCCGGCCCGGAGCGCCGGGTGGGGCGATTCCCGGAGCACCCTGCGCCGGTGCGGTGGCCGGTCGGCGGGAGGCCGGTGCCGCGCTGCCGGTCCTGCCCGGGCCGGGGGCCGTACGGCGAGGTGTGCCGCCCGGGCGGCGGGTGTCGTGGCGGACCGGCGGGCGCCCGCCCCGCCGGGACTTCGTCGGGGGCGTTGTGCTGTTCCTGGTCATCACCTTGTTCATGCGGGATCCCCGTTTCGCGGGACCGGCGGATACCGGTCGGTAACTTCTCGGTGGGGATCCTCTACGAGACGGACGGGGCTCGCGACGGGGCCGACGCGGTGCGCGGGCGGCAGGAGGGTTCACCCATCAGGATGTGGCTGCGGGCGGGAGCCCATGGCGCGCCCGGGATGGACCGGGTGATTCACGGGTGTCCTGGTTGACGACGTGGAACGGTGCCGACGGGACCCGAAGGGGGACGCCCGCACGTATCCTGGGGTGACTCGCCGGAGGCGCGGAACGATCTTCGCGGTGTCCCTCCCGGGCCAGTCCGGCGCCCCTGACCGACTACGAAAGCGGCTCGTCATGCGCGTCTACGTCCCTTTGACCCTCTCCGGTCTCGCCGAGGCGTACAAGACGGGCGAGCTGGGCGCGGGACCGGTCGTCGCGTACGCCGTCACGCCCGCCCTGCGCGAGTGGTACCTCTCCGACGACATCGAGGAGCTGGAGTACGCGGCGCTGAGCCGGTCAGCGCTGGCCTCCCTGCGGCTGCTGGCGGCGGATCCGGGGGCGCCCAGGCGCCGGGTCGTCGTCGCGGTCGACGTGCCGGACGGCACGGCGGCGGCCGACCCTGATCGCGGTCTGGATCCGACCGCGCTCGGCGAGGTGCGGATCTCGGGGGCCGTGCCGCTGGCCAAGGTGGCCGCGGTGCACGTCGACGCGGCCGAGGCGGAGGCGGACGTGACCGAGGCGGCCCGAGCGCTCCCCGCGGCGGAGGACGGGGACGACGACGCGCAGTTCGTCGTGGACGGGGCCGAGGACCACGAACTGCTCTGGTACGCGACGCAGGAGATTCCGAATCTCCTTGGGATCGGCCGCTGACCTGGCCTTTTCCGGTTCTCTCGGTCGGGACGGCGGTGATTGTCCGTGGCACCGGGTACGTTTTCCGGCATGGGGACGCAGGGAAACGCGCACATTGTCTGGGACTGGAACGGGACGCTGTTCCACGACAATGACGCGATCATCGGGGCGACGAACGCGGCCTTCGCGGAGCTGGGCCTGGAGCCGATCACGCTGGAGCGGTACCGGGCGCTGTACTGCGTGCCGGTGCCGAAGTTCTACGAGCGGCTGATGGGGCGGCTGCCCACCGACACCGAGTGGGAGGTCATGGACGAGATCTTCCACCGCTACTACGCGGAGCACCGGATCCGGTGCGGGCTCACCGAGGGCGCGGTGGAGCTGCTCGCCGGATGGCGGTCGGCGGGCCGCAGCCAGTCCCTCCTGAGCATGTACGTCCACGAGGAACTCGTGCCGCTCGTGCGGGGATTCGGGATCGAGGCGCACTTCATCCGGGTCGAGGGGCGGATCGGTCCCTCCGGGGGCAGCAAGGCCGGGCACATGGTCCGCCATATACGGGCGCTCGGCGGCGTCGATCCCTCGCGCACGGTGGTGATCGGGGACGCCGCCGACGACGCGCTCGCCGCCCGGCACGTCGGAGCACAGGCCGTTCTGTACACCGGGGGCTCGCACGGCCGCGCCAGCCTGGAGGAGGCCGGTGTGCCCGTGGTCGACTCGCTGGAGGAGGCGGTCGCGGAGGCCGAGCGCCTGGCGGCATGAGAGGACGCGGCGCCCAGCCGATCCTCGTACCGCGGCGCCCGCCCGGGTCTCCGGGCCTCGCACCGCGGCGCCCGCCCGGGTCTCCGGGCCTCGCACCGCGCCACCCGCCGGGGCGCCGCGCCGGCACCGGCCCCGACTCAGCTCACCGGAGCCTTCGCCCGCAGGACCGTCAGGAACTCACGCATCCAGCCGGAGTGGTCCGGCCAGGCACGGGACGAGACGAGGGTGCCGTCGACGACCGCCTCGGCGTCCTGGAAGGTGGCACCGGCCGCCTGCATGTCCGGCTCCAGCGCCGGATAGGACGTGACGCGCCGCCCCCGCAGGGCGTCGACCGCGGCGGTGAGCAGGGGCCCGTGGCAGATCTGCGCGACCGGCTTGTCGGTGTCGAAGAACGACTTGACGATCTTGCGTAGTTCGGGATCGTTGCGGAGGTACTCCGGGGCACGCCCGCCGGGGATGACCAGGGCGACGTAGTCCCCGGGGTCGACATCGGAGAAGGCGAGGTCGGCGGGCCAGGTGTAGCCGGGCTTCTCGGTGTACGTGTCGAAACCGGGTTCGAAGTCGTGGACGACGAAACGGAGGGTCTTCTGGGTGGGTGCGGCGATATGGACCTCGTAGCCCTCCTCGCGAAGGCGCTGATAGGGGTACAGGACCTCCAGTGATTCCGCCGCGTCGCCGGTGACGATCAGGATCTTCTGCGTCATGTCCGCTGTGCTCCCCTCGTTCGTGCGGACGGCCCGTCCGTGCCTTCGGGCAACGTGCCTCAAGCCGGGGGCGCTGCCAAGGGGGCCCGTACGGTTCGTACCGCCATGCTCGCACCGCAGGCCCCGTGCGGCCGCTACCGAAAGCCCCCTATGGCCTGGATAGGGCTTGCGTCGGGGGCCCTGCACGGCGGCGCCCCCTTCGCCCCTGTGCAGAACGTCAAACTTAGCCCCCCTCTTTTGTACACATACGGCTCATGACGTGCCCCCCGTGAGGAGCGATAGCCTGGTGGCGTGATCAGCGCGATACCTCGCGGGGACGTCGTCGTCCCTGCCTTGCGCCCGGTGAGCACGGACGGTGTCCGTGACCGGGCGGCGGTCGCTGGTCTTCGCACGCGGGGCCGGTCGGGCAGGGCGCCGCAGGCGCCCGGCACGGCAACCGGGGCGCCGGGGACGCGAGGGGTGCGGAACGCGCCGAGAGCAGCGTCACAGTCGCCGAGGGTGCCGGAAATGGCCGATAACCCCCCGCCCATCTCTCCATGCGGCATAGCGTCGAACCAGACCGGACACCCCGCGTCACGGCGTTACGTCGGAGAAGAGACCGTACTTCCTTCTACGTCACGCAACGGCGCGCGACAGGAGCCAGAGGACAATGCAGACCAAGCTGGACGAAGCCAAGGCCGAGCTGCTCGAGAGGGCCGCCCGGGTAGCTGAGAACAGCCCGGTCGGGGGGCACCTACCGACTGGGACGACGGGCGCGGGAACCCCGGACCGGGACACCGTGCTCGCGTTCCTCCAGCGCTACTACCTGCACACCGCCCCGGAGGACCTGGCCGACCGTGACCCGGTCGACGTCCTGGGAGCCGCGTTCTCGCACTACAGACTGGCCGAAACGCGTCCACAGGGCACGGCGAACGTGCGGGTCCACACCCCCACCGTCGAGGAGAACGGCTGGACGTGCAGCCACTCCGTGGTGGAGGTCGTGACCGACGACATGCCGTTCCTGGTGGACTCCGTGACCAACGAGCTGTCCCGGCAGGGCCGGGGGATCCACGCCGTGATCCACCCGCAGTTCGTCGTCCGCCGTGACCTGACCGGCAAGCTGCTGGAGGTGCTGCCCGAGGCGCCCGGTGCCGAGCTGCCGCACGACGCGCATGTCGAGTCCTGGATCCATGTCGAGATCGACCGGGAGACCGACCGCGCCGACCTGAAGCAGATCACGGCCGATCTGCTGCGTGTCCTGTCCGACGTCCGCGAGGCCGTCGAGGACTGGGAGAAGATGCGCGAGTGCGCGCTGCGCGTCGCCGAGCAGCTCCAGAAGGAGCCCGTGCCCGGGGACCTGCCCGAGGCCGAACTCGAGGAGGCCGGCGAGCTGCTGCGCTGGCTGGCCGCCGACCACTTCACCTTCCTCGGCTACCGCGAGTACGAACTGCGCGAGGACGACTCGCTGGCCGCCGTGCCCGGCACCGGACTCGGCATACTGCGATCGGACCCGCACCACTCGGGTGACGAGAGCCACCCGGTGAGCCCCTCCTTCGAGCGGCTGCCCGCCGACGCCCGTGCCAAGGCCCGTGAGCACAAGCTGCTGATCCTCACCAAGGCCAACAGCCGCGCCACCGTGCACCGGCCGTCGTACCTCGACTACGTCGGTGTGAAGAAGTTCGACGAGAACGGCAACGTGGTCGGCGAGCGCCGCTTCCTCGGCCTGTTCTCCTCCGCCGCCTACACCGAGTCCGTGCGCCGCGTGCCCGTCGTCCGGCGCAAGGTCGACCAGGTCCTCAAGGGTGCCGGGTTCTCGCCCCACAGCCACGACGGCCGCGACCTGCTCCAGATCCTGGAGACCTACCCGCGCGACGAGCTGTTCCAGACGCCGGCCGACGAGCTGCGCTCCATCGTCACCTCCGTCCTCTACCTCCAGGAACGCCGCCGGCTGCGGCTCTACCTGCGCCAGGACGAGTACGGGCGCTACTACTCGGCCCTCGTCTACCTGCCCCGCGACCGCTACACCACGGGCGTCCGGCTGCGGATCATCGACATCCTCAAGGAGGAACTCGGCGGCATCAGCGTCGACTTCACGGCCTGGAACACCGAGTCGATCCTCTCCCGGCTGCACTTCGTCGTGCGCGTCCCCCAGGGCACCGAGCTGCCGCAGCTGTCCGACGCCGACAAGGAGCGCATCGAGGCGCGCCTGGTGGAGGCCGCCCGCTCCTGGGCCGACGGCTTCGCCGAGGCGCTGAACGCCGAGTGCGGTGAGGAGCACGCCGCCGAGCTGATGCGCCGCTACGCGGGCGCCTTCCCCGAGGGCTACAAGGCCGACCACAGCCCCCGGGCCGCGGTCGCCGACCTGGTCCACCTCGAGCAGCTCAGCACCGAGGAGGGCGGCCGGAACTTCGCGCTCAGCCTGTACGAGCCGGTGGGCGTCGGCCCCGGCGAGCGCCGCTTCAAGATCTACCGCAAGGGCGAGTCCGTCTCCCTGTCCGCCGTGCTGCCGGTGCTCCAGCGGCTTGGCGTCGAGGTCACCGACGAGCGCCCGTACGAGCTGCGCTGCGCGGACCGTACGACCGCGTGGATCTACGACTTCGGTCTGCGCCTGCCGAAGTCCCTGGTCGGCAACGGTGACCACCTCGGCGACGACGCCCGTGAGCGGTTCCAGGAGACCTTCGCCGCGACCTGGACCGGGCAGGCGGAGAACGACGGCTTCAACGCCCTGGTGCTGAGCGCCGGGCTCACATGGCGGCAGGCCATGGTGCTGCGCGCGTACGCCAAGTACCTGCGCCAGGCGGGTTCCACCTTCAGCCAGGACTACATGGAGGACACCCTCCGCAACAATGTCCACACCACCCGGCTGCTGGTGTCGCTGTTCGAGGCGCGGATGTCGCCGGAGCGGCAGCGGGCCGGCCTGGAGCTGACCGACGCCCTGCTGGAGGAGCTGGACGCCGCGCTCGACCAGGTCGCCTCCCTGGACGAGGACCGCATCCTGCGCTCCTTCCTCACCCTGATCAAGGCGACCCTGCGCACCAACTTCTTCCAGGACGGGCGCGACGGCAAGCCGCACGACTACATCTCCGTGAAGTTCGACCCGCAGGCCATCCCGGACCTGCCGGCGCCGCGCCCGGCGTACGAGATCTGGGTGTACTCGCCGAAGGTCGAGGGCGTGCACCTGCGCTTCGGCAAGGTCGCGCGCGGTGGTCTGCGCTGGTCCGACCGGCGTGAGGACTTCCGCACCGAGATCCTCGGTCTGGTCAAGGCGCAGATGGTGAAGAACACCGTCATCGTGCCGGTGGGCGCCAAGGGCGGTTTCGTCGCCAAGCAGCTGCCGGACCCGGCCGCGGACCGTGACGCCTGGCTCGCGGAGGGCATCCGCAGCTATCGCACCTTCATCTCGGCGCTGCTCGACATCACCGACAACCTGGTAGCCGGCGAGGTCGTGCCGCCCGCGGACGTGGTCCGGCACGACTCGGACGACACCTACCTCGTGGTCGCCGCCGACAAGGGCACGGCGACGTTCTCGGACATCGCCAACGAGGTCGCCGAGAGCTATGGCTTCTGGCTCGGTGACGCCTTCGCCTCCGGCGGCTCGGCGGGCTACGACCACAAGAAGATGGGCATCACCGCCCGAGGCGCCTGGGAGTCGGTCAAGCGGCACTTCCGGGAGCTGGGCGTCGACACCCAGACCGAGGACTTCACCGTGGTGGGCATCGGTGACATGTCCGGTGACGTGTTCGGCAACGGCATGCTGCTGTCCGAGCACATCCGCCTGGTCGCGGCCTTCGACCACCGGCACATCTTCATCGACCCGAACCCGGACGCGGCGACCTCGTACGCGGAGCGCCGCCGTCTGTTCGAGCTGCCGCGCTCGTCGTGGGCCGACTACAACACCGAACTGCTGTCGGCGGGCGGCGGTGTGTTCCCACGGTCGGCGAAGTCGATCCCGGTCAACGCGCACATCCGCGAGGCGCTCGGCATCGAGGGCTCGGTCACCAAGATGACCCCGGCCGACCTGATGAAGACGATCCTCGCGTCGCCGGTCGACCTGCTGTGGAACGGCGGCATCGGCACGTACGTCAAGTCCTCGGCGGAGTCGAACGCGGACGTCGGCGACAAGGCGAACGACGCCATCCGCGTGGACGGCAAGGACCTACGGGTCAAGGTCGTGGGCGAGGGCGGCAACCTGGGTCTGACCCAGCTCGGCCGGATCGAGTTCGCCCAGCAGGGCGGCAAGATCAACACGGATGCCATCGACAACAGCGCGGGCGTGGACACCTCCGACCACGAGGTGAACATCAAGATCCTGCTCAACGCCGTCGTGGCCAATGGTGACCTGACGGTCAAGCAGCGCAACCAGCTGCTCGCCGAGATGACCGACGAGGTCGGCGCCCTGGTGCTGCGCAACAACTACGCGCAGAACGTGGCGATCGCCAACGCCCTGTACCAGTCCAAGGACATGCTGCACGCACAGCAGCGGTTCCTGCGCCACCTGGTGCGCGAGGGCCACCTCGACCGGGCGCTGGAGTTCCTGCCCACCGACCGGCAGATCCGCGAGCGGCTGAACGCCGGACAGGGCCTGACCGGCCCGGAGACGGCCGTGCTGCTGGCGTACACCAAGATCACGGTGTCCCGGGAGCTGCTGGAGACTCCGCTGCCCGACGACCCGTATCTGCGCCGTCTGCTGCACGCCTACTTCCCGACGGCGCTGCGCGACCGGTTCCCCGAGCAGATCGACAGCCACGCGCTGCGCCGGGAGATCGTGACGACCCTGCTGGTCAACGACACGGTCAACACGGGTGGCACGAGCTTTCTGCACCGTCTGCGCGAGGAGACGGGCGCCTCGCTGGAGGAGATCGTCCGGGCGCAGACCGCGTCCCGCGCGATCTTCCACGCCGGCGCGGTGTGGGACGCGGTCGAGGACCTGGACAACAAGGTCGAGGCCGAGGTCCAGACCCGTATCCGGCTGCACTGCCGCCGGCTGGTCGAGCGCGGCACGCGCTGGCTGCTCAACAACCGGCCGCAGCCGCTGGAGCTCAGCGAGACCATCGCGTTCTTCGGTGAGCGCGTCGAGCAGGTGTGGAGCGGGCTGCCCAAGCTGCTGCGCGGCGCGGACCTCGAGTGGTGGCAGAAGATCTACGACGAGCTGACGGGCGCCGGCGTCCCGGACGAACTCGCCACGCGCGTGGCCGGGTTCTCCTCCGCCTTCCCGGCGCTCGACATCGTCTCGGTGGCCGACCGCACCGGCAAGGACCCGATGGACGTCGCCGAGGTCTACTACGACCTCGCCGACCGCCTCAACATCACGCAGCTGATGGACCGCATCATCGAACTGCCGCGCGCGGACCGGTGGCACTCGATGGCCCGGGCGGCGATCCGCGAGGATCTGTACGCGGCCCACGCGGGTCTGACGGCCGAGGTCCTGGCCGTGGGCAACGGCTCCTCCACGCCGGAGCAGCGGTTCGAGGCCTGGCAGGAGAAGAACGGGGCGATCCTGGGCCGGGCCCGGACGACCCTGGACGAGATCGCGGGCTCCGACTCGTTCGACCTCGCGAACCTCTCGGTGGCGATGCGCACGATGCGGACGCTGCTGCGGTCGCACAGCTAGCGGGACACGGCCGGTCCGGTAGGCACCGGACCGGCGCGGCCGGTGCGACGGCGGGGGTGCTCCCGGAAGGGGGCGCCCCCGTGGGCGTAGCCGTGGAGCATTCCCACCAGGGCCCGTCCCGTACCGCTTTCTTGCCAAGAGCTTGGGGAATTCAGGCGGTCACTTTACTCTCGCTCGCTAAACACGACATTTGGACTAGGTTCGGCGTGATCCGACGACTGTGGAGGACCCCTACCCGTGACTGTGAACCTCTCCGAGCAGCGGCCCCAGGTCGCTCGCCCGGTTGCCGAGACCGTCGTCCCCGCACCCGTCCCCGTACGTGTCCCGGCACTCGCCCGGGCCCGGCGGATCGCGGTCGAGGTGGCCAAGTTCGGGGTCGTCGGCGGCAGCGGTGTCGCGGTCAACTTCCTCGTGTTCAACGCCCTGTTGCACGGTCTGAAGTGGGCCCCCATGACGGCGACCGTGCTCGCCAGCGTCATCGCCATGGGCACCAACTACCTCGGCTTCCGCTTCTTCGCCTACCGTGACCGGGCCTCGCGCACCCGGCAGCAGATGGTGCTGTTCTTCGTCTTCAGCGGGATCGGTGTGGTGATGGAGAGCGTGCTGTTCTACGCGGGCTACCACGTCCTCGGCATGAGCGGGCCCTTCGGCTCCAACGTGGCGAAGGCGCTGTCGATCGTGCTGGCGTCGGCGTTCCGCTTCCTCGTGTACCGCACCTGGGTCTTCCAGCACGAGGCGAAGCAGGGCCACGGCGCACGATGAGCGTGACCGCGGAGGACACCGGCGGGGCACGGGGAGCCGGACGGCGGCCCGGGGGCCCAGGAGGACCGTTCGCGGCCCCCGGGACGCCGCGTGGCGCCGTGGGCATCACCCTGTGGGCGGCCATGGCGCTGTTCGTCGTCCTGATGCTGCTCGTGATCGTGCGGCTGCCGTGGGCGGGCGATCTCGGGATGCACGCGGCGACCGTGGAACGGCTGCGGCACCGGCTGCTGGATCCCGGCAATCCCCTGGTCGACGAGAACACACCGAGCCCGTACTACTCGCCGTGGACCGTCCTCCTCGGCGTGATCGCCCGCCTCACGGGACTGTCCGTGTGGGTCGTGCTGCGCATCGGCGCGCTGATCAGTCTGACGCTGCTGGTGACGGGCGTGTGGCGGTACGTCCGTGCGCTGACCGCCCACCGTCTCGCGCCGCCGCTCGCCCTGCTGTGCGTGGTGCTCCTGTGGGGCACCGAGGTGTTCAACTGGAGCGGCTTCCTCGGACTCAACTCCCTGGCGCTGACGGTGGCCTACCCCAGCGTGCTCGCGCTGGGGCTCGCCTTCCACTTCTGGGCCCTGCTGATACGGGCGCTGAAGGGCGAGCCCGCGGGGTGGACCGCCTTCCTCGGGCTCGGTGCGCTGTGGGCGGTGATCCTGCTCAGCCACCAGTTCACCGGTGTGGTGGCGACGCTGGGCGCGCTCGCGACGGTGGTCGGTGCGCGCGCCGGCCGCCGGGCCTGGCTGCGGCTCGGGGCGGGAGTCCTGCTCGGCGTGGTGATCCTCGCGCTCTGGCCCTACTACGACTTCTTCGCGCTGTTCCGGGTGGGCGGTCTGGAGGCGATCCACCGGCCGCTGTACCAGCATCTCTTCGCCCGGTTCTCCCTGGTGCTGGTCGGGGTGGCGGCGCTGGGCCTGAGGGCGCGACGTGACCTGCGGGACCCGCTGGTGGTGTTCTTCCTGCTCGGCGCGCTGATGTTCGCGGCAGGCGGGCTCACCGGGCACTACTCCTGGGGCCGGACACTGCCGGCCGTGCTGATCCCGGCGCAGATCGCGGCGGCCGTGGAGGTGGCCGGCGCGGCGCGCGGCACCCTGCGGAACGTGGGGGCGTGGGTGCTGGCGGCGGCCCTCGGGATCGGCGCGTGGACACAGGCGCAGACCGTCGGATACGTGGTGGGGCGCGGCGCCCTGCCCGCGGCGGTCGCCGCGAAGTACCGGACGCCGTGGGTGGGGTACCACTGGATCACGCCGTGGGTGCGGTACGGGGACGTGGTGATGACGCCGACGTTCACCGCGCGGCAGATTCCGGCGTACGGGGCGTACACCGTGGCACCCGGGTATCCCGACTTCTTCCTGCCGGACGAGGCCAGGCGGGAGACCGCGGTGCGGACGTACTTCGCGAAGGGCTCGTCGCGCGGCGCTCGGCTCGGCGCCCTGCGATCGTACGGCGTGCGGTGGGTGGTGCAGCGGCCGTCGGACGGCGGACTGCGGCCCGGGGACGCGGCGCTGCGGCGCGTGGCCTCGGGACCGGGCGGCCAGGTC
Organism: Streptomyces sp. NPDC093261; assembly: GCF_044753645.1. Taxonomy (NCBI): domain Bacteria; kingdom Bacillati; phylum Actinomycetota; class Actinomycetes; order Kitasatosporales; family Streptomycetaceae; genus Streptomyces; species Streptomyces sp. NPDC093261. Next base: position 1,388,744 of record NZ_JBIVNO010000001.1, on the reverse strand, counting down.
CTGTACCAGGTGGTGCGCTGACGGACCCGAAGGAGCGAAGGTGTGGGGCGGACTGCTCGGTCCGCCCCACCGTCGTTATCGCAGGACGCTGCGGACCAGCCGTGCCGCCTCGCGCACCCGCGGTCCCGCCACCCGGCGGACCACCGGGCCCACCCGGGCGGTGAGTCCCACCGGGCGCCAGCGGATCTGGAGGCGGCCCGCCCCACGGCCCTCGGGCTCCACCGTCATCTCGTGCGGCAGCGTGCCCACCTGGGTCGCCGTCAGGGCCGGGAAGGACAGCGGGGCCAGCAGGACGCCCGAGTTGGACAGGCCCTGCTGGTTCAGCCGCAGCATCGGGTGGCGGACGCCGTCGAAGCCCTGCACGGGCAGCTGCGCCGCCCCGAGGTCCACGCGGACCTGCCCCTCGAAGACGCCGGGGCGGACCGGGTCCAGACGGAATGCCGTCACCAGCTGGCGCCGGCCGGGTGTGACCACGATGCTCGCCCGCTGCGGTCCCACGGGCAGCCGCAGACCGGGGTCGTAGGTCCGGACCGACAGATCCACCGAGGCGCCCGGTCCCGGCGTCACGGACGTGATCTCGTGGCGGAACTGCGCGCTGGAGAAGGGACGGTACTCCAGCTCGAGATCGGTGATGTCGAGTTCCCGGCGCGCCCAGGACGAGGACGGGAGCACCGCGCCCCAGTAGGTGGCGCCCGAGGCGTCCGTCACCGTCTCCCGGGGGGCGACCCCGTGGCCCAGTCCCCGTGCCGCCGACTGGGCCTCCTCCAGTCGACGGTCGCGCACGAGCTGGATCACCACCCGCTCCAGGCGCGGCAGCCGCGCGTACGCGGCGGGAGCCAGCGTCTCCAGATACGGCGTCACCAGGTCCGCGAAACCGGCCAGCCACTCCTCGTCGCGGTACGGCAGGTCACCCGCGTACATCCGGAAGTCGTGCTTGAGGAACTTGTAGTCCTTGTCCGCCCGGAGTGCCTCATGGCCGCTCTCGGTCAGGAACGCGTCGATCAGCGTCTGCACATGGATGCGGTCGCGGACGTTGGACAGCTTGTGCCGCTGGTTGGAGATCGACGCCGCCTCCGCCGCCACGTAGGGGGCTATGTACCAGCGGTAGACCGTCTGCGGGATGATCGTGAAGGCGCGTGCCAGGCAGTACGACTGCGCCGAGAACAGCTGGTCCTCGTAGTGGATGCCCTCGGGGAAGCGCAGCTCGTGCCGGTCCAGGAACTCCCGCCGGTACATCTTGCTCGTCGACAGGTGCTCGAAGAGCAGGCCGGGTTCGGACTCGATGCCCTCGACCGTGCGCCGCTCGGCGACCAGGTGCGGCATCCAGGCCGAGCGCTGACCGGTGTCGACGCGGACGCGCTCCACCGCGCCCATGGCGAAGTCGATGTCACGCTCGCGGTGTGCGTTCAGCAGCAACTCGACGGCGTTGTCGGCCAGTTCGTCGTCGCTGTCCAGGAACATCAGGAACGGCGCCCGGGCGATGTCGATGGCCCGGTTGCGCGGGGCGCTGCAGCCGCCGCTGTTCTCGGGCAGGCGCAGATAGCGCACCCGCTCGTCCTGGGCCTCGAGGCGGCGGGCCACCGACGGGGTCTCGTCCGTCGAGTGGTCGTCGCTGATGATCACCTCGATGTTCGTGTACGTCTGCCGCAGCAGCGAGGCCACGGCGCGCGGCAGGCGCTCCGCGTCGTTGTAGACGATGACCGTGATCGTCACATCGGGGGTACGGGTCGTCGTCACGCCGTCGCCTCCTCGGGGGTCGGGGCCGGGGTCCGTTCGTCCACCGGGACCACGGGCGGCAGCGACTCCTCGCTCTCGCCCAGGAAGACCCGGCGCACCACGCGCTCGGCCGCCCGGCCGTCGTCGAACTCGCAGAACCTGCGCCGGAAGGCGGCCAGCGCCTTGTGTGCGGCCTCGTCCCGCCACGCGTCCGTCTCGAAGACGGCCGCCAGCTCCTCCTGGGTGCGGGCCACCTGGCCCGGCGCCTCGGCCATCAGGTCGAAGTAGACGCCGCGGGTCTTCGCGTACGTCTCCCAGTCGTCGGCGTAGATCACGATCGGACGGTTCAGGTTGGCGTAGTCGAACATTATCGACGAGTAGTCCGTGACCAGGGCGTCCGCCGCCAGGGAGAGGTCCTCGACCGGGTCGTACGACGAGACGTCGATCACCCGGCCCGAGCGGCGCAGACCGGCCAGCGGGGAGGCCGCGCCGCCGTAGAAGTAGTGGCCGCGGACCAGCAGGACCGTGTCCTCGCCCAGCCGGTCGGCGAGGGAGGCGAGGTCCAGGCGCGGCGTCCAGCCCGCCTCGTAGTCGCGGTGCGTGGGGGCGTACAGGATGGCCCGGCGGCCCGGGGCTATGCCCAGGCGCTCGCGTATCGCGCGGACGTCCTCGGCCGTGGCCGAGTAGAAGACGTCGTTGCGGGGATAGCCGTAGTCCAGCGAGGTGTAGCGCGAGGGGTAGGCGCGCTCCCACATCCGGGTGGAGTGGCTGTTCGCGGAGACGCTGTAGTCCCACTTGTCTATGCGGGCCAGCAGGGCGTCGAAGTCCAGCCCCTTGGAGGCGGCAGGGAAGTCCACCTGGTCCAGGCCCATGCGCTTGAGCGGGGTGCCGTGGTGGGTCTGCACATGGACGGCGTCCGGGCGCTTCACCACCGCGTTGGGGAAGTTGACGTTGTTTACCAGGTACCCGGCCCTCGCCATCACGTCCCAGTAGCGGCGCGTGCCGGGGATGATGTGGTCGGTGCCCGGCGGCAGCAGCGCCGCCTTGCTCCGGGAGACCACCCACACCGGGCGGATGTGGGGGGCGAGTTCGGCGAGCTTCGCGGCTATGGCGGCCGGGTTGCAGGCCACGCCCCGGTCCCAGTACGCCGAGAACACGGCCAGGTGGGGGTCGACGGGCTCGCTCAGGGCGCGGCGGTAGCGGTGGTCGCGCAGTTTCGCGCCGACCTGCCGCTTGCCCGACACGACCACCGACCGCACCTCGCGGCGCTTCTGGTTGGCGGCCTGGAAGACGCGGTACTTCGTGTACGCGTTCTCCTCCAGGAAGGCGTGGCGGACCCCCTCGAAGCCGGCCGGGCGCTGGTGGTGCTCCGGCCGCCACCGCACGGCGGCCTGGGAGGCACGGGCGAAGAACTCCCGCGCCTCGGCCTCCGGCATCCCGCTGCGGCTGAACACGCGCAGCAGATCGCGGACCATCAGGTCGTACAGGACCGCCCGGGGCCCCTCGGGCGCACCGCGCCCGGCGAGCAGGCGGTGCAGCCGCTCGTACCGCTCCAGGGTCTGGTAGCGCCGTGCGGTGGTCACCGGCGGCAGGCTCTGTTCGCGCAGCTCCCGTACCTCGTAGGCCACCTCGTCGAGCGCGGCGACCTCCTGGGCGTGCAGGAGCGCGGCGAGGGCCGTGTAGGTCTCGTCGTCGCCGAACTCGGGATCGGCCAGGTCGTCACGGACGGCCCGGGAACGCCAGAAGTCCGCGCGGATCAGCCGGTTGCCCAGGATCGGGGCCAGCCAGAGCAGCTGCGGGAAGTCGGCGAGCGGGGCGGCGTGGCGGCCGGTGCGGGCCAGGAACCGGCCGTCCCCGCTGGCCGCGGCGGTGGTCTGCCAGGTGGAGCGGACGTGGTTGACGACCAGGACGTCCGCCGAGTCCGCCAGTTCGGCGGTGCGGTCGGCGAGCGCCCGCAGGGCGCCGGCGGGCAGCCCGTCCTTGGCGTGCACGAAGTGCAGCCAGCGGCCGGTGGCCCGGTCGGCGCCCGCCGCCCGGGCGGCGCCGTCGCTCGTGCCTTCCGGCAGCGGCAGCACCACCATCCTGGGGTCGTCGGCCGCGCGCTGCTCGGCCTGCTGTCTGGCCCAGTCGCCCACGGTCGCGATGATCACCTCGGCCCCGGCGAAGGGCTGCGCGGTGAGGGAGTCCAGGAGTTCTCCCAGATGACCTTGGGGATCGGGACCGTGGACGATGACGCTCAGCCCTGGTTGCACGTGGTCTCCTCGCTCTTCAGGCGCCCACGGCGGCCCTGCTGCTGGTGGAACAACATGTATAAGGCGTATACGAGTCAGGTAAGAGGCATGTACGAGACATGAACAACCGCTGTCGTGTGCGCCTCATTGAGGGAAGATGCTACTGGGCGGCCGCCGGTTCCTTCCGCCGGGGCTTCGGCGCCGGGACGTCCTTCTGCTGGTCGCCGCCGCCCGTGAACGCCTCGTAGGCCTCCAGGACCTCCTCGGTCGGGCCGTCCATGCGCAGCACGCCGCGCTCCAGCCACAGCACCCGGTCGCAGGTGTCACGGATCGACTTGTTGTTGTGGCTGACCAGGAAGACGGTACCCGCGTGCTGGCGCAGCTCGCGGATGCGCTCCTCGGACCGTTTCTGGAAGGAGCGGTCACCGGTGGCGAGGGCCTCGTCGATGAGGAGCACGTCGTGGTCCTTGGCGGCGGCGATGGAGAAGCGCAGCCGGGCGGCCATGCCGGAGGAGTAGGTCCGCATGGGCAGGGTGATGAAGTCGCCCTTCTCGTTGATGCCGGAGAAGTCGACGATCTCCTGGTAGCGCTCCTTGACCTGCTCCCGGGACATGCCCATGGCGAGGCCGCCGAGGTGGACGTTCCGCTCGCCGGTGAGGTCGTTCATCAGGGCCGCGTTCACGCCGAGGAGGGAGGGCTGGCCGTTGGTGTAGATCCTGCCGTTCTCTACGGGCAGCAGTCCGGCGACGGCCTTGAGCAGCGTCGACTTGCCGGAACCGTTGGTGCCGATCAGGCCGATCGCCTCGCCCTTGTACGCGGTGAAGGACACGTTCTTGACGGCGTGCACCCGGCGCACGCCCGCCGCCTTCTCCACCTGCTTGCGGCGCACGATGCGGTTGAGCGCGGCGGTCGCGGTGCCGCGGCCGGCCCCCGTGCCGTTGACGCGGTAGACGATGTCGACGCCGTCGCAGATGACGGTCGGGATGAGCTGGTCGCTGATCGGGTTAGCCACGGCCGTACGTCTCCTCAGCCTTCCAGAAGTAGATGAAGCCTCCGACACCGGCGACCAGGGCCCAGCCCGTCGCCACCGCCCACACATGCGGGGGCAGCTGGTGCGCGTGGAAGCTGTCGATCAGCGCGTAGCGCATGAGGTCGATGTAGACGGCGGCCGGATTGGTCTCCAGGGCGCTCGTCACCACATGGGGCAGGTGGTCCTTCTTGGTGAGCTTGTCGATGCTCCACATGACGCCCGACACGTACATCCAGGTCCGCAGGATGAACGGCATCAGCTGCGCGATGTCCGGTGTCTTGGCGCCCATTCGGGCCATGATCATCGACACGCCGGCGTTGAACATGAACTGCAGCACCAGCGCCGGGATCGCCAGCAGCCAGGAGGCGGCGACCGGCACGCCGAAGCAGAGCAGGATGACGACCAGGGCGGCCATCGAGAACAGCAGCTGCTGGAGCTGCTGGAGGCAGAAGGAGATGGGCAGCGCGGCGCGCGGGAAGTGCAGGGCGCGGACGAGCCCCAGGTTCCCGGAGATAGCGCGGGTGCCCGCCATGATCGAGCTCTGCGTGAACGTCCAGATGAACACGCCCGTGACCAGGAACGGGATGTAGTCCGGGACGCCGTGCTTGGTGCCCAGCAGGACACCGAAGATGAAGTAGTAGACCGCCGCGTTCAGCAGCGGCGTCATGACCTGCCAGACCTGGCCCAGCTTCGCCTCGCTGTACTGCGAGGTGAGCTTGGCCGTGGCGAAGGCCGTGATGAAGTGGCGGCGCGCCCACAGCTGGCGGACGTACTCGGGCAGGGAGGGACGGGCACCGCTGACCGAGAGGCCGTACCGGGCGGCCAGCTGCGCCGGGGTCTCGGCCGCTTCGGCTGCCGTGGGGGGCGGTGTGTGGAGGACCTGGCTCACATCCGCTGCTTTCGCTCGGGGGTCGGTTGCGCGAACCGGTCCGCAGTCTTCCGCCGCCTTGCCCCGTTTGGTACCACTGCCCGGCTTTTCTCACTTTTCTTGCCGGGGTCTTGCTCTGCCCTTAGGGCTCTTTTGCTTGTCTTGGGGGTTTGGACTACTGCTCTTTGCGTCGGGACGGGACCGTATCGTCGCAACGTGAGAGTAAGCCGTTTCGACGTCGGAACGCAACCGTTTCGTCGTCACGCCCTATGCTGGTCCGCATGACCACGAACGCCGACACTCCCCAGGTGAACCGGCGCCGCAGGGCGCCCGCGGGTGCGGCCGTGCTGCGCGAGGACGTGACGGAGGCCATCCGCCTGGCCGTCTTCGAGGAGCTCGCGGCCGTCGGCTACGCCCGGATGTCCATCGAGGGCATCGCGCGCCGGGCCGGTGTCGGCAAGACGGCGGTGTACCGCCGGTGGCGCTCCAAGCTGCACCTGGTCCTCGACCTGGTCTCGGCGGTCGCCGTCCAGGGCCTGCCGGCCCCCGACACCGGATCCCTGGAGGGAGACCTGCGTCTGCTGTACGAGGTGACGTCACGCGCCCTGCGCCATCCCGTGGCCGGGCAGATCATCCCGGACCTCCAGGCGGAGGCGGCCCGCAATCCCGAGATCGCGGACGCCATGCAGAAGGCGCTGCGGGAAGGCCAGCAGAGCGTGGCGAGCGGCATCGTCGCGTCGGCCGCCGCCCGCGGCGAGATCAGCGAGGGCATCGACCAGGATCTGGCCCTGGACCTGATCTCGGGACCGCTGTACTGGCGCGCGGTGGTGGTACGGGGCCCGAAGCTGCCGAAGGGCTATCTGGCGGGGCTGGCCCGGGCCACCGCGGGGGCGTTGAAGGCGCTGTGAGCGGGGGCCGCCCGTCACCTGGAAGTGCGGCGGCGCGGCGCGGTCCCAGGGGTCGCCGCTGGTGAGATCGCCCGCCGGGTGGGGCTCGGATGCCTCATCCGCTCTTTAGGGGCCCGGATGCCTCATCCGCTCTTCACCGGAGCGCAGCCGCGCAGCATGTACGCCACCAGCTCGTCCAGGCCGCCGGCGCGTACCTCCGGCGGCGGGAGCTGACCCGTGTCGTCTTCCCGCCGCTGCCGGACCGCACGAGCACGGCGGCGTGACGCGCGGGCGACGGCCCGACGTGGCCGCCCGCGCCGCGCGGGCCCTTGTCCGGCGCAGGCCCTACGCCCGCGCCGCCCCCGGATGCCGGCGGACCCAGCCCTCCCAGGCGGAGGTGATCATGTCCTCCACGTCGTGTTTCGCCGCCCAGCCGAGCTGCCCGGCGATGCGGTCGGCCGAGGCGACGACGCGGGCGGGGTCGCCGGGGCGCCGAGCGGTGACCGTCGGCGGGGTGTCGTAGCCCGTGATCGCGTTGATGCGGTCGACCATCTCGCGCACCGACACGCCTTCCCCGCGGCCGATGTTGAGGGTGAGGTCCGTGCCGGGGGTGGCCCGGAGCGCGCGGGCCGCCGCCACATGGGCCTCCGCGAGGTCGACCACATGGATGTAGTCGCGAATGCACGTGCCGTCGGGGGTCGCGTAGTCGTCGCCGAAGATGCGCGGTGCCGCGTTCTGCGTCAGCCGCTCGAAGACCATGGGGATGAGGTTGAAGACGCCGACGTCGGCCAGCTCGGGGGCCGCCGCGCCCGCCACGTTGAAGTAGCGCAGGGACGCCGTCGCCAGGCCCGTGGCGCGGTTCGTCGCGCGGACCAGCCACTCGCCGGCCAGCTTGGTCTCGCCGTACGGCGACATCGGGACGCACGGCGTGTCCTCCGTCACCAGATCGACGTCCGGCATGCCGTACACCGCGGCGGAGGAGGAGAACACGAAAGAGCGAACGCCGAACTCCGTCACCGCCTCCAGCAGGATCCTCAGACCCTCCACGTTCTCGCGGTAGTAGTGCAGCGGCAGCTCGACCGACTCGCCCACCTGCTTCTTCGCCGCCAGGTGCACCACCCCGCTCACCGCGTGCTCCGCCAGCGTGCGGCGCAGCAGTTCGCCGTCCAGCGTGGAGCCCACCACCAGCGGTACCCCGGCGGGCACGCGCTCGGCGATGCCCGTGGACAGGTCGTCGTACACCACGGCACGTTCGCCCGCCTCGGTCATCGCGCGGACGACGTGCGCCCCGATGTAACCGGCGCCGCCGGTGATCAGCCAAGTCATATGCGGCCGTCCCTCGTCAGTTTGGCTCAGCGTCTGTCTGCGGTCATGCCCAGTGAAGCAGGCGTTTGAGCCGGCGGCCCACGACCGATGTCACTCCTTGTACGCCCGGCGCCACCCGCAGGGCCAGTGCCCCGGAGTGTGTCGCGTACGGCTGCACCAGCAGCACCCCGTGCCGCAGGCTCGGCACCACGCGACGGCCCAGCAGACCGGGGCCGTCCAGGGCGTGGGCCGTGGTGTCGCGGCTCGTTCCGTCATCGAAGCGAAGCGTCAGGTTCAGGTCCCAGGTCCCGGCGCCGAGCGCCCCTAGGTCCACCGGTGCCTCGGCCGTCCAGCCGCCGTGCTCCCCCTCCCGCCGGAGGGCCGCCGTGGCGGTGAGGCCCACCCGGGTCTCGTCCTCCCGCCGTACGAACTCCACGTCCACCCGGTGCGGGCGCGCGTTCTCCACCCGCCCGTACAGCTCGTGCAGGCGCAGCCGCAGCCGGGCGCCACGCGCGCGTGGACGCAGATCCGCGTCGACGGCGACCGGAAGGTGCCGCATGGGGCGGTGCAGCAGGTACTCCAGCCGGACCTGCGGCAGATCCTCCGACCAGACGGGAGAGCCGTCCTCGGTCCGTGCGTAGGGCGGGGTCAGCCGGGCCGGGCGGGCCGCCAGCTCCTTGATCCGGTGCAGATCGCGGGGCTGCCCGGAGGCGAGCACCACCTGCGCCACGACCCGTCCCGGCACGGACGCCTGCGCGAGGTCGGCGGCGTCGAAGTCCGACAGGTACGCGCGCGTGAGCGTCCACCACTCGCCGCGGTACCCGGCTTCACGCAGCGGGAGTTCCCGCGCGTACATGCGCACCCCGCGGTCCAGGAAGGCGGCGCGCGCCGCCCGCGCGAGCCGCTTCTCGCCGGCGCCCAGCAGGATCTCGTACGCCTGCCGGTTGGCCTCCATGCGTGCCTTCCAGTTGTCGACGTCGGCGCGGTCGAGGGAGATCGACAGCCGCCGCGCCGAGCGGCGCACATGCCAGACGTAGACGGTGTCCGGCACCAGGGCGATGCTCGGTCCGGCGGCCAGCACGCGCGCGGTGAACACGAAGTCCTCGTAGGGGAACCGGCCCTCGGGGAAGCGGATGCCGTGCTCGCGCAGGAAGTCGGTGCGGTAGAGCTTGTTGACGCACAGCGTGTCGTGCGCCAGGCGGGGGCGCAGGGAGGGGTGGGAGACCAGCGCGGGCCGCTCGTACAGTTCCGGCTGCCAGGGGACCTCGCGGCCCGACGGCAGCTCGCGGCGCACGCACAGGCCCGCGGCGACGGGGGTCCCGTGCGCGACGGCCGCGATGAGCAGCGCGTCCACCGCGCCGGGCGGCAGCACGTCGTCGCTGTCCAGGAACATCAGATACGGGGCGGTCGCCGCGTCGATCCCGTCGTTGCGCGGGGTGCCGCAGCCGCCGCTGTTGGTGGTCCTGCGCACCACTCTCACCCGCGGGTCCTCGGCCGCGAGGGCGTCCAGCAGTTCGGGGCTGCCGTCCGTCGAGCAGTCGTCGACCGCGATCACCTCGCGGACGATGCTGCCCTGGGCCAGGGCGGAACGCACCGCGTCGGTCACATGAGTGGCGTCGTCGTAACCGATGACGACGACGCTGACCTGTGCAGCGTGAGGGTGCATCGAATCCACGAGTCCGGAGCCTAGGGGCATCTGGTAATTATCTGTTAAGAGCCAATTAACCACCTGTGTGGAAGAGGGCGGGAATGCGGTCGGGGTTCCGCGGCGAGGTGTCCGATTCCGTCCGTTCCGGGGTGGAACGTCCCGAGCGCCACAGGCGGACGAAGGAGAGCACCGCCGCGGACACCAGCAGTCCGTTGCGTACGACCATGAGCACACAGCCCAGCCAGGTGCAGTTGATGACGTCCCCGTAGAGGGCGGGGTACTCCACCGTGCTGACCGCGCTCGCCGCCAGGACGAGGACGGCCACCGCGCGCTGTGTGGTGTGGCGTGAGGTCAGGCAGACCGCGGCCAGCCCGATCAGCCACACCATGTACTGGGGGCTGATGACCCGGCTCGTCACCGTGAACAGCAGCACGGCCGCGAGCGCCGCGTCGTAGGGGGTCGCGGGCGTCCAGCGGCGGGCCCGCACCCGCCACAGCAGCAGCAGGGCGAAGGCCACCGCGGTCAGCCCGAGCGAGCCCGCGGCGACCGCGTGCACATGCGGGCCGACGAACTCGACGGCTCCGTACTGGTAGCGGGTGCGCCCGGACCAGCCGGCCCGGCGCGCCAGCATGAGCGCGGTGCCGCCGAGCGACTCGATCTGCACGCCCCGGCCGCCCTGCTGGCGCAGGAAGTCGAGCGGGTTGCGGAACAGGGCCACGAGCAGGGCGAGCAGCGTGACCACCGTGACCACGGCCGCCGTCCATGCCTCGCGGGTGCCACGGCCGCGCGGGGCGCCGAGGAGCGCCAGCGCCGGCCACACCTTCACCAGGGCGCCCAGTGCCGCGAACGCGCCGCCCACGCGCGGCCGACGCGACAGTGTCAGCAGCGAGATGACCGCGAAGGCGGTGACCTGGACGTCGTAGCGGGCGAGCGGGACGTGCAGCAGCAGGGGCAGGCCCGCCGTCCACAGGGCCGCGCCGCGCAGGGAGCGGCCCGGGCGGGTGCCCGCGCGGGCGAGGGCGAGCGTGATCACAGCGTCCGTGAACAGGGTGAGGGTGACGAACGCCTGAAAGTACGTCAGGCCCGGCAGCAGCGCGGGCGACAGCAGCACCGCGCCCGCCCCCGGCGGGTACTGCCACAGGTGATCGCCCGACGGGAACGCCCCGTGTGAGAGGACGCGGTACCAGTGGAAGTACAGCGCCCACACCTCGCGCGCGACCCCGCCCCGGCCGAGCAGCGGGTACTGGTCGTGCGCCAGCAGCCACAGCATCAACGCCCGGGTGGTGAGCCAGCCGGTGGCGAGGAGAAGCAACCGATGTGTTGTGCGGCCCCTCTTCCACAACGGTGGGCGCGACGCCGGTGCGGACGGGGGTGCGGGGGGTTCCATGGCACTCTTCAAGGCACTCATCAAGCCCGGATGGTAAGCCGCCAAGATGACGCGCGAGTGCAGATACGCCGTCAATAAGCGGCAAAGGTTGGTTAATAGTACTAAGTCGACACATGTTGAATGCCTCCATGAGTCGGTCAGCGGTGAGGTGTACGGAGCGCGTGGCGGTCCTCATGCCCGTGGCGGTCATGGTCGCGCTCGGGCTGTGGGGACTGGACCGCGACGGCATGTGGCGCGACGAGGCGGCCACGTTCCAGGTCGCGCGCCGCTCGCCGGCGCAGATCTGGCGTTTGCTGCACCACGTGGACGCGGTGCACGGGCTGTACTACCTGCTGATGCACGCGGTCCTGGCTCTTCACCCCGGTGAGGTGCTGCTGCGGCTGCCCTCGGTCTGCGGGGCGGCCGCGACAGCGGGCCTGGTCTCCGCGCTGGGCACCCGGCTGTGCCGGCCACGGGTGGGGCTGTGGGCGGGGCTGCTGTACGCGGTCACGCCGATGGTCGGGCACTACGCGCAAGAAGGACGCAGTTACGCCCTGGTCGCGGCCGGGGTCGCGGGCGCGACGCTGCTGCTCCTGCGAGCGGTGCGGGACGGGAGGTGGTGGCCGTACGGGCTCGTCCTCGCCGTCACCTGTGTGCTGCACGAGTTCGCGGTGCTGGCGCTGGTCGCGCACGCCTGCACGCTGGCACTCGCGCGGGTGCCGGGCCGGGTGTGGCGCGGGTGGGCCCGTGCGGCCGGGGTCACGGCCGTGGTGCTGCTTCCCCTGGTGCTGGTGTCACGGGGGCAGTCGGCACAGGTGGCGTGGCTGACACCGCCTGACGGGCGGAGCGCGGAGCGGCTGCTGCGGGAGTTCGCGGGACCGTCGCGGGCGGTCCTGTGGCCCTGTCTGGTGCTGATGACGCTGGCGGTGCGCAAGCCCGGGACCTCGCGCGGGCTCTCGCCCGCCGTGGTGGCGCTGCCGTTGATGGTGGTACCGCCGGCGGTGCTGATGGCGGTGTCCCAGGTCAGTCCGCTGTACGACGACCGGTATGTGCTGTATTCGCTGGCCGGGGCGCCCCTGCTGGCCGCGGCCGGTGCCGAGCGGGCGGCCGGGATCCTTGGCCGGCTCGCCGCCGGGACGCGGGTCGCGCCGCGGAACGGCTGCCCGCACACCTCCGGAGCGATCGCGCGCGGACCCCTGCGCCCCGCGCCGCCACGACCGGTCCCGTACGGGACGGCGGTGGCGCTGCGGGAACGGTCACAGGTCTCCGCGTTCCGCGCCCGCCCGGTCCTGCGGCGACTCTCCGTGCCCCGTGCCCGCGCGGTTCCGGGGCGGCGCCCCGCGCCCGGCCCCCGCCCGGCCTCGCGGCGGCATGCCGGGGCCCTGGTCGGGGTGGTTCTCGTCTGCGGGGTGCTGGTCGTGCAGTTACCCCTGCTCAGGGCCGACCGGCGGGCTGCCCACCGGCCCGACGACCTGGCCGCCGTCTCCGCCGCCGTGGGCCGCACGGTGCGGCCCGGGGACCCGGTGCTGTTCCTGCCCTCGCTGGAGCGGCGCGCGGCGCTGGCCTATCCGGCGGGGTTCCGGGGGATCCGGGATGTGGCGCTGGACGTGCCCGCGGCCGTCGGCGGGACGCTGTACGGGCGGGAGGTCGGCCCCCGGGAGCTGCGGCGGCGGCTCGGCGGAGTGGGGTACGTCTGGGTGGTCGCCGAGGGGTATGCGCTGCGGCCCTCCTGGACGCCCTGGAACGCCACCGACCGCGCCAAACTCGCGGTGATGCGCGAGGAGTTCATCACCCGTGCGGAGTATGTGCACCGCGGGGTCACCCTTCGACTTTACGTGCGCCCTAGAAGCACTCGGGAGTCTCCTCCAGCGCCGCCGCGTCCAGGGTCCGGGTCAACGCGTCGAGGCGGGCCCGCAGGTCCGTGATCTCCGCCAGGTCGAAGCCCGTCGCCGCGGCGATCCGGCGGGGTACCAGCAGCGCGCGCTCCTTCAGTGCCATGCCGTCGTCCGTGAGGTGGACGTGCACGGACCGCTCGTCCTGGGTGCTGCGCTCGCGCCGGACCAGACCCGCCGCCTCCAGCCGCTTCAGCAGCGGCGACAGCGTCCCGGAGTCCAGCCGCAGATGCTCGCCGAGCCTCTTCACCGGCAGCTCCCCCCGCTCCCACAGCACCAGCATCACCAGGTACTGGGGGTAGGTGAGGCCCAGTTCCTTGAGGACGACGCGGTACACGCCGTTGAAGGCGCGGGACGCGGCGTGCAGGGAGAAGCAGATCTGTTGGTCGAGGCGCAGGTACTCCTCGCCCCCGGAGGCCTCGGGGGCCGCCGTGCTGGGTGTCGGCGTGATTGTCATGGCTCCAGGGTAGCGCCGGCCAACCATTTAGTTGTGCACAACTAAATTGTGTGCTCTAATGGTGTCCGCAAGGCGGTCCGGACGGAAGACGGACCGGCCGCCGAAAGACTTCGAAAGGGATGGTTTTCCATGGACGCGCTCTACACCGCCGTCGCCACCGCCACCCACGGCCGCGACGGTCGCGCCATCAGCTCCGACGGCAAGCTCGACCTCGGCCTGGCCATTCCGGTGGAGATGGGCGGCAGCGGCCAGGGCACCAACCCCGAGCAGCTGTTCGCCGCCGGGTACGCCGCGTGTTTCGCCAGCGCCCTCGGCCTCGTCGGCCGCCAGGCCAAGGTCGACGTGAGCGACGCGGCGGTGACCGGCGAGGTGAGCATCGGCAAGCAGGGCGAGGGCTTCGGCCTCGCGGTCACGCTGCGCATCGAGCTGCCGGACTCCGTGGACCAGGAGACCGGTCGCAAGCTGGTCGAGCAGGCCCACCAGGTCTGCCCCTACTCCAACGCGACCCGCGGCAACATCCCGGTCGAGCTGGTCGTCGAGTAACCGTCGGGTAGCCCGTCGGTGACCACAGTCCCGTGCCCGGCGCCGGTGAGAAGCTCTCCCGGTGCCGGGCACGTTCTCATGTCCTGGTCAGCGCATCCAGATCGCCCGCCGCCGGCCCCGGGATCGCCACCTGGACGTCCGCCTCGCCCAGCATCAGCATCCGCACCACCCGCCGGGCCGCCTGCCCGTCCTCGAACTCGCAGAACCGCGCCCGGAATCCGGCCCGCAGCCGTGCCGACTCCGCGTCCCGCCAGCATCCCGAGGCGAACAGCCAGGCCAGCTCCCGGTACGAGCGCGCGACATGACCCGGGGCGTCCGCCGTGATGTCGAAGTACGCGCCCCGGGCGGCCGTGAACGCGCCCCAGTCGTCGGCGTGCACGACGATCGGCCGGTCCAGGTTGGCGTAGTCGAACACAAGGGACGAGTAGTCCGAGACCAGCACATCCGAGGCGAGCATCACTTCCTCGACGTGCGGCTCGTCGGTGGCGTCGACGAGCACGCCGCGCCGGTGCAGCTCGGCCAGGCCCATCCCGCGGGCCGGACCCTCCGCCAGCGAGGGGTGCAGACGGACGACCAGGGTGTGGCCCGCGCCCAGGTCCTCGGCGAACCGGGCCGGATCGAAGCGGTCGCAGTGCCCACCCCGGACATGGTCCCGGCGGGTCGGCGCGTACAGCACGACCGTGTGGTCCTCGGGGATGCCGTGCCGGGACCGGAAGGCGGCCCCGTCGCCGGGCCGCGCGCCCACCAGGACGTCGTTGCGGGGGCTGCCGCTGCGCACCGAGGTGAAGTGGCTGGGGTAGGCGCGGTCCCAGACCAGCTCCGCGTGGCGGTTGGCGACCAGGCTGTAGTCCCACCGGTCGGCGCGGCGCAGCATCTGCGGCACGTCCGTCCCGTACCGGGCGCCCGGCTTGTCCCGCAGATCGGCGCCCATGTACTTCAGCGGGGTGCCCCGATGGGTGTGGATGTGGACGCTGCCGGGGCGCTTGACCAGGGTGCGGGGCCAGTTGACATTGTTGACGAAGTACTTCGCCCGCGCGGTGAGACGGTGGTACCCCAGGGAGTCCGGCAGCACGTACTCGATGTCCGGCGGCAGGTGCTCCGCCTGGTCCGCGCGCACCACCCACACGCCCCGGATGTGCGGGGCGAGCTCGCGGGCCGCGCGATGGATGGCGGCCGGGTCACCGAGGACGCCCCGGTGCGAGAACGCCGAGTAGAGGGCCAGCTCCGGGTCCGGGGGCCGTAGCGCGTGTGCCCGGGACCAGCCCCCCTTGACAAGCCCGGCCACCGCCGAGCGCGCCTGCTGCCGCCGCCGCCCGAGCGCTCCACCGAGCGCGGCGGCCCGCTGCCGGGCCCGGTAGCGGGCGTAACCGCCCTGGAGGACGCGCAGGTCCGCCGGCACCGGCTCCTCGGTGCGATACTCGCGGAACAGCTCGGCGGTACGGCGGAAGAACTCGCCCTTGGCGGACGCGGGCAGCCGGTCCGGTTTGGCGAGGATGTCCAGGCAGTGCTCGCCCATCTTGCGGTGCAGACAGGGGCGCCAGCGGGCCAGCTCGGGGTGGGCGTCGACGTACGCGAAGACCCGCTCGTACTGGTCGTGGATGTCGAAGTGCTTGCGGCTGGTGGTGGACAGGATGTTGCCCTGCCGGCGCTGGCGGTAGTTCAGGCAGATCCGGTCGAGGACCGCGATCCGGTGGGCGCTCAGCAGCGCGGGGAAGGTCCACGGCGTGTCCTCGTAGTAGCCCGGCGGGAAGGCGAGGTCGTGCGCGGTGACGTAGTCCCGGCGGTAGACCTTGTTCCAGACCACCATCAGCAGTTCGAGGATCTCGGGGCGTTCCGCGGCCGTGAAGGTCCCCTCGCCCGCCTCGGCGAGCACCCGGGCCAGTGCGTTGCGCCGGGTGCCGCCCCACCAGTAGGTGCGTGCGTAGTCGAACACGAGAACGTCGGGGCCATCGGGGCCGTCCGGGGCGCGGGTCTCCTCCAGCCGGTCGGCGATCGCGCGCAGCGCCCCCGGGGTGAGCGTGTCGTCGCTGTCGAGGAAGAGCAGATAGTCCCCGGTGGCGTACGGCATCCCGGCGTTGCGGGCCCGGCCCAGGCCGACGTTCTCAGGCAGGTGCAGCACCCGGACGCGCGGGTCGCGTTCGGCGTATTCGTCGAGGATCGCTCCGCAGCCGTCGGGCGAGTGGTCGTCGACCGCGATCACCTCGAAGTCCGTGTACGACTGGCCGAGCACCGAGTCCAGGCACTCGCCGAGGAAGCCCTGCACCTTGAAGACGGGGACGATGACGCTGAAGCGGGGCACTCGGGTCAGCTCCTCACCAGGCAGTGGGCCGGGGCCGGGACGCGCTCGGCGAGCGGGATCACGGGCGGGATCGACTCGGGCGGCTCGCCCAGCAGCACCCGGCGCACCACGCGTTCGGCGGCGCGCCCGTCGTCGAACTGGCAGAAGCGCTCACGGAAGGCGGCGCGCAGGGCGGCGGCGGAGGCGTCCGCGTACGCACCGTCGCGGAAGAGCGCCGTCAGCTCCTCGGGCGTACGCGCCACCCGGCCCGGCGGCGCCTCCAGCAGGTCGAAGTAGACGCCCCGGACTTCCCGGTAGACGTCCCAGTCGTCCGCGTACACGACGATCGGCCGGTCCAGATTGGCGTAGTCGAACATGATCGACGAGTAGTCCGTGATCAGGGCGTCGGCGGCCAGGCAGACGTCCTCGGAGGAGCGGTGCCGGGTGACGTCGATGACCCGGCCGGCACCCTGTGCCGTGCCCCGGTCGTAGAAGTAGTGGGCGCGCAGCAGCACCACGTACTCGTCGCCGATCGCCTCGCAGAACGCCTCCAGATCCAGGGGCGCCTCGAAGCCGGTCGAGTGGTCGCGGTGCGTGGGCGCGTACAGCAGGGCCGTCCTTCCCTCGGGGACGCCCAGCTCGCGGCGGACCCGGGCCACGTCGTCGGCGGTCGCCGTGTAGTAGACGTCGTTGCGCGGATAGCCGTACTCCAGGGTCTCGTACGAGCCCGGGAACGCCCGCTCCCACATCCGGGTGGAGTGCCGGTTGGAGGAGAGGTTGTAGTCCCAGCGGTCCACCCGGGTCAGCAGCTTGGTGAAGCTGCCGGAGGCGGCCGCCACCACGGGGTACGTCGACTGGTCGACGCCCATCCTCTTCAGCGGCGTGCCGTGCTGGGTCTGAAGGTGCACACTGCCGGGGCGCTTGACGACGCCGTCCGCGAAGTTGGCGTTGTTGATCAGGTACGTGGCGCGGGCGAGCACGTCCCAGTAGGCGCGGCTGCCGATCACCGCGTGGTCCACGTCCTTCGGCAGGCCCCCCACCGCGCCCGGCTCGACCAGGAACACCGAGCGGATGTGCGGGGCCAGTTCACGGGCCTTGGCGTGGATCGCGGCGGGGTTGCAGGCATAGCCACGGCCCCAGTACGCGCAGTACACGGCGAGGTCGGGGTCGAGCGGGCGGCGCAGACTCAGCGCGTACCGGGCGCGGGTGCGCACCGCCTGGGGCCGGGGCACCTGCCGTGCCGCCCGCGCCGTGCCCTGGCTGACGGCCCGCAGCGCGTGGAACGCGTCGTAGGCCCCGGCCGAGAGCAGCCGGTGCTGCACCCCGACGCTGCCCTCCGGAGGCCGGAACCCTGCCGGGCGGTGACGGCGGTACAGGGCGCCGGCGCGCCGGAAGAACGCCCGCCGCAGATGCGCGGGCAGTCGCTCCGGATGCGTGGCGGTCCGCAGCACGGCTGAGAAGAGCTGCTCGAACAGCGGCCGCAACCGGTCCTCGGGGAGGCCGAGTTCACCGGCCCGGTCGAGAACCAGCTCGACCTGGTCCAGCAGGTCGAGCTGGTGGGCGCCGGGGCTGTGCAGCCGACTGCCCTGCCGGCGCAGCAGATGCCGTACGCAGACCGAGCGCAGCACCGCCATGCGCTCGGCGGTGAGCGTGACCAGACCGCCCCAGCCGATGTCGGTGAAGTGGCTTGCCGGGAAGGTGAGCCGGTGCCCGGTGACGAATGCGCGACGGTACGCGGCACTCCAGGCGGGCACGGACACCCCGGTCAGCTCCGGCGCCAGGCCGGGCGCGAACGCCCCGTCGGGCGCCGGACCCAGCGCAGCCGTGGACGTCTCGGTGTCCCACCAGTGGACCCGTTCGTGGTCGAAGAAGAGGACGTCCACCTCACCGGTCGCCTCGAGACGCGCGTCGATCGCGGCCAGCGCGCCGGGCGTGAGGACGTCGTCGCCGTCGAGGAACAGCAGATATGTCCCGGTCGCCGCCGCCATCCCGGTCGTACGGGCCACGCCCAGGCCGCCGGCGGGCGGCGAGGTGAGCGGCACGACCTCGCTGTGCCGCTCGGCGTACGCGGCGGCGACCGAGCCCGCGGGGGAGTCCGGGGCGTCGCAGACCGGGATCAGCTCGAAGTCGCCGAAGGACTGGCCGAGGACGGAGTCCAGCGCCTGGGACAGACGGCCGGCGACACCGAAGGCGGGGACGATGATGCTGAAGCGGGGCATTCTGGTCTTTCTCTCGGGCCCCGGTCGCGGTGCCGGAGCCTGTGCGTCGTGGGCGTGCGGGTACGTCAGCGCCCGGGCCGTCCGGCGGGGCGCCAGGTGAACGGCCTTGCGGGGGTGGGTCTGCGCGGCATGCGGAACTCCGTCTGCTCAGGGGGTCACAGGCGTTCGGCGACCGGGACGGGACGCCCGGGCGCCGGAATGGCGGCCGGCGGTACGGCGGACAGCCCCGCGACGGCGGACGGGACCGGATGCCGGCCCGCCGGGGGGACGACCGAGGGCAACTCGGCGTTCTCCCCGAGCACGACCCGGCGCGCGACCCGCTCGGCGGCGCGCCCGTCGTCGCAGGGGCAGAAGCGCTCGCGGAACGCGGTCCGCAGCCGGGCCGAGCGCGAGCCGCACCAGTGGCCGGTCGCGAAGATGTCGATCAGCTCGTCCTCGCTGCGCGCTACCGCGCCCGGCGGGAAGGCGCGCACGTCGAAGCAGGTGCCGCGGGTCGCCTCGTACGCCTCCCAGTCGTCCGCGTACACCACGATCGGCCGGTCGAGGTTGGCGTAGTCGACCATCAGGGAGGAGAAGTCGGTGACCAGCGCGTCCGAGGCCAGGCAGACCGACTCCACGCTCGGATGGTCGCTGACGTCGATCAGGCGGCCGCCGGTGGCCCGCGTGAGCGGCTCGCCGTACGAGGGGTGCGCGCGGGTCAGCAGCACGAAGCGCGGGCCGAGCCTGCTCAGAAAGCGTTCGAGGTCAAGGCCGGGGCGCGGGCCGCGGTGGTATTCGCGGGGGGTGGGCGCGTACAGGATCGCCACCGCGTCCGCGGGGATGCCGAACGTCTCGCGCAGCCGGGTCACATCCGCCGAGGTCGCCCGTGCGAAGACGTCGTTGCGCGGGAGGCCGTACTCCAGCGTCGTGAAGCCGGACGGGAACACGCGCTCCCACACCAGGGTGGAGTGGCGGTTGCCGGACACGACGTAGTCCCACGTGTCGGCGGAGCGCAGCATCCGTACGACGTCGGTGTCGCGGGCGGCGGCCGGACGGTCCAGGAGGTCCAGGCCCATGCGCTTGAGCGGGGTGCCCTGCCGGGTCTGGACCAGGACCTGGCCGCGGCGCTTGACCAGGCGCGGGTCGAAGTCGCCGTTGTGCACGAGGTACCGGGAGCGGGCCAGCGCCGTCCAGTACGCGGCCGAGCCGGGTCGCAGCCGGCGGGTGGCCGCCGGGATCGTGTGATGGTGCTCGGGGCCGGCGACCCACGCGGTGCGGATCCGGGGGAACAGCCTTCGGAAGGCGGCCTCCAGGGCGGCCGGGTTGCAGCCGTACCTGCCTCCCGCGTCACTGGTGAAGACGGCCCGGTCGGCGCGCAGCGGAAGGCGCGACTGGATGCGGTAGTGCGCCCACAGCGCGACGTCGGCCGACGTGCGGACCGCCCCGGCGGCCAGGCGCCTGGCGCCGCGCGCCAGACGGGAGGCCAGGGACAGCAGCCGGAAGGTGCGGTGCGCGCCGAAGCGGACCAGCAGATGGCGCGGTCGCAGCGAGGCGCCCGGGACGCGGTGGCGGCGGCAGTGGTCGCGGGCCAGCCGCAGGAACTCGCCATGACTGCCCCGGGGCAGCCGGCGGCGCCGGACGAAGACCGTGGCCAGATGGTCGACCATGCGGCCGAACAGCGCGGGCCGCCAGCGGGCGAGCTCCGGATGCGCGTCCAGGTACGCGAACACCCGGTCGTACTGGTCGAACACATCGAAGTGCTTGCGGCTGGTGGAGCGGAGGATGCTGCCCTGGCGGCGCTGGCGGTAGTGGACGCAGACCCGGTCGAGGGTGGCGATCGTCTCCGCGGTCAGCAGCACCGGGAACGTCCAGGGCGTGTCCTCGTAGTAGCCCGGCGGGAAGGTGAAGCCCTCGCGCTCGACGAACTCCCGTCGGTACGCCTTGTTCCAGACCACCATCAGCAGCGAGAGCAGTTCGGGCCGGTCGTCGAGGCGGAAGGGCGCCGGACCCTGCTCGCAGAGCACACCGGAGAGCTGGTTGCGGACCGTCCTGCCCGTCCAGTAGGTACGGGCGTAGTCGAAGACGAGGACGTCCGGGTCGGAGGTCTCCTTCAGCCGGTCCGCGATGTCCTGGAGGGCGTCGGGGATCAGTGTGTCGTCGCCGTCCAGGAAGAGGACGTAGTCGCCGATCGCCTGCTCCAGCCCCGCGTTGCGGGCCCGCCCGAGCCCCACGTTCTCCGGCAGATGCAGCGGGCGGACGCGGGCGTCGCGGGCGGCGAACTCGTCGATGACGGCGCCGCAGGCGTCCGGCGAGCAGTCGTCCACGGCGATGACCTCGAGATCCGGGTACGACTGGTCCAGCACGGAGGTGAGGCACTCCTCCAGGTACGCCTGAACCTTGTACGCGGGAACGATGACACTGAACCTGGGCAAGGGGAATCCATGGGTCGGCACGGGCATACTGCCCGAAAACGGCCGATGGAGCGGTTTGGTTACGCCCGGCTGCGACATGAGGGGCAACGCCCAAGGAAACCCCAGGTGAACGACGTGGGGTGGACCGTGGCCCCGGCCCACCCCGAACCGTCGTGCGAACATGCCTACTTGACGGCACCGGCCATCACGCCCGACACGAACTGGCGCTGGAACGCGAAGAACACGGCCAGCGGGATCACCATCGAGATGAACGCGCCGGGCGCCAGGACGTCGATGTTGTTGCCGAACTGGCGTACCTGCGTCTGGAGCGCCACCGTGATGGGCTGGGTGCCCGACTTGGTGAACACCAGGGCGACCAGCATGTCGTTCCACACCCACAGGAACTGGAAGATGCCGAGGCTCGCGATCGCCGGGCCGCCCAGCGGCAGCACGACCCGGGCGAACAGCCGCAACTCGCCCGCGCCGTCGAGGCGGGCCGCCTCCAGCAGCTCCCTGGGGATCTCCGCGAAGAAGTTCCGCAGCAGGAACACCGCGAAGGGGAGGCCGAAGCCGGTGTGGAAGAGGATCACCCCGAAGACCGTCCCGAACAGGCCGATCCTGCCGAAGAGTTCCGCGATCGGGATCAGCGCCACCTGGACGGGCACGACCAGCAGGCCGACCACGCCGAGGAACCACCAGTCGCGGCCCGGGAACTCCATCCAGGCGAAGGCGTAGCCCGCCAGGGAGCCGATCACCACCACCAGGACGGTCGCCGGCACGGTGATGAGGACCGTGTTCAGCAGGGAGTTGGTGATGTCGCCGTTCTCCAGCAGCTTCTGGTAGCTCTCGACGGTCAGTTGCGAGGGCTTGCTGAAGACCGTCCACCAGCCGGACGCACTCATGTCCGACGGTGAGCGCAGCGAGGACAGCAGCAGGCCGA
The DNA here is from genome assembly GCF_044753645.1 of Streptomyces sp. NPDC093261. Lineage (NCBI taxonomy): Bacteria > Bacillati > Actinomycetota > Actinomycetes > Kitasatosporales > Streptomycetaceae > Streptomyces > Streptomyces sp. NPDC093261. The sequence goes on along the minus strand of NZ_JBIVNO010000001.1, from coordinate 1,366,974 downwards.
TCGTCGGCACCAGCCAGAACAGGCCGACGAGGATCAGGAACACACGGACCAGACCGCCGCTGAGACCTTCCGTGAGCCGCGCGCCGAGGGAGCGTCGCGCCCGGACGACGGGGACGGGCGCCGCCTCGGGCAGACGCCGGGCCTGGGTCGTCATCGCCTGACCTCCCGCCGCAACCGTCGTACGTTGAACAGCATCACCGGGATCACGAGCAGCAGCAGGAACACCGCGATCGCGCTCGCGATGCCCGGCTGGTCCTCCGAGAAGCCCTTGCGGTACAGCTCCAGCGCCAGGACGTCCGCGTCGTCCTGGGACGAGCCCGGCGGGATGATGAAGACCAAGTCGAAGATCTTCAGCACATTGATCATCAGCGTGACCGTGACCACCGCGAGCACCGGCGCCAGCAGCGGCACGGTGACCCGCCGGAACACCTGCCACTCGCCCGCGCCGTCCACCCGCGCCGCCTCCAGCAGCTCCCGGGGCACGCCCGCGAGTCCCGCCGCGATCAGCACCATCGCGAAGCCGGCCCACATCCACACGTATGCGCCGATGATGGCCGGCGTGACCAGCGACGGCCCCAGCCAGTCCACCCCGTTGTACGGCTCCTTGAAGTTGTCCGCCGGCAGCCGCAGCCGGGCGCCGTCGGCCCGGGCGGGCAGCGTGAACGTGCCGTCGGCGGCGGCCTTCGTCGCGGCCACCACCGTGCCGTCCTTGACCGCCTCGATCCGCATTCCGGCGTAGCCCAGCTCCGAGGGGTCGACCGCGCCGAGCCTGCCGACGCCCTTGCCGCGCGTGAAGTCCTGCCAGGTGGTGCCGGTGATGCTGCCCGGCCGGGGCTTGGCCGGTACGGCCCTCTTCGCGCCGCTCGGCATCTGGTCGGGGGCGACTCCGACCAGGGGCAGCGCGACCGGCTGCCCGGTGTGGACGGCGGTCCGCGTGATGAAGCCGCCGCCCTGTGGCTGGAGCGGGGACTCGCGGCCGGGGTGCGCCTTCGGGAACGCGGACGACTGCGCGAAGGTGTCGTGGACCCCGACCCACACCGCGTTCGCGACGCCCTTGCCCGGGTCCTGGTCGTACACCAGCCGGAAGATGATCCCCGCGGCGAGCATCGAGATCGCCATCGGCATGAAGACGACCAGCTTGAACGCCGTGCCCCAGCGCACCCGTTCGGTGAGCACCGCGAAGACGAGGCCCAGCGCGGTCGAGACGGTCGGCGCGAACACCACCCAGATGATGTTGTTCTTCAGGGCGGTGCGGATGCCGTCGTCCGTGAACAGGGCCTTGTAGTTGTCGAATCCGGCGAAGCCGTCGCCCGAGGCGTTGGAGAAACTGCGGACGACCGAGTACCCGATCGGGTAGACCACGAGCGCGCCGAGCAGCACCAGGGCGGGCAGCAGGAAAAGGGCCGCCACGGCCTTGCGGGTGCCGGTCACGCTCTTGCGCGGACGGGGGGCGGAGGGCCTCGCCGGGACTTCGGCGACGCCCTCCGCGGCTGCCGGCGTCACCGCCGGATCAGCTCCCGCTTCCGTACGCCGCCGCCGCGTCCTTCTCCAGCTTCGCCTGGGTGCCCGCGACGTCCGCCGGGTTCTTCAGGAAGTCCTGGAGGTCCTTCCACTCGCCCTTGCCGGGCGTGCCGCCGAAGGCCTGCGGGGCCTGGTCGGACATGTCGAAGCGGAAGTCGTCGCCTGCCGCGATCAGCGCCTTGGCCATCTTCTGCTGCACCGCGTTCGGGTACGCGGACAGCGGGACGCCCTTGTTCGGCGAGAGGTAGCCGCCGAGCCGGGCCTGGATGGCCGCCGCGTCCGGTGAGGCCAGGAAGGTGACCAGGGCCTGCGCCGCCGGGGAGTCCTTCAGGACGACCGCCGCGTCACCGCCGGAGACCACGGGTGCCTGGGCCCCCACCGCCGGGAACGGGAACACCTTGGCGTCCGTGCCCACCTTGGCCTTGGTCTCGCCGATGTTGACCTGCGCGAAGTCGCCCTCGAAGACCATGCCCGCCTTCGGCTGGGTGCCTCCGGTGAAGGTCTGGGTGACGGAGGCGGGGAACTCGGTCTGGAGCGCGCCGTCGGGGCCGCCCGCGATGTAGTCCTTCTTGCCCCAGATCTGCGCCAGCGTGGTCAGCGCGTCCTTTACGGACGGGTCCGTCCACTTGATCTTGTGCTGGGCGAGCTGGTCGTACTTGTCCGGGCCCGCCTGGGAGAGATAGACGTTCTCGAACCAGTCCGTGAGGGTCCATCCGTCGGCGCCGCCGATGGAGAACGGGGTGACCCCGGAGTCGTAGACGCCCTGGGCCGCCTTCAGCAGGTCCGCCCAGCGGGCCGGCTCCTTGGCCCCCGCGTTCTGGAAGACCGGTGCGTTGTACCAGATGAGGGACTTGTTGGCGGCCTTGTAGTAGGCCGCGTACTGGGTGCCGTCGACCTTGCCGATGTCCTGCCAGCCCCGGGAGTAGTTCTTCGCGATCTGCGCCTTGGCCTCGGCGCCCAGGGGCTTGGCCCACTTCTTCCGGACGGCCTGTTTGATGGCGCCGGGCTGCGGGAGCAGGGCGACGTCCGGCGGCTGGCCGCCGGCGATCTTCGAGCCGAGGAAGTTGATGATCGGGTCCTGGGCGGGCACGAAGGTGACCTTGGCGCCGGTCCGTTTCTCGAACTCGGCGAGGACCTTCTTGAAGTTGGCCTGTTCGCCTCCGGTCCAGACGGCGGCGACCTCCAGGCTCCGGCCGTTCAGCTTGGGGAGGGTGACGGTGGCCGCGCCGGCCGTACCGCCGCTGTTCTTGTCGCCGCCGTTCTTCTTGTCGTCGCTTCCGCCGCACGCGGTGAGCGAGAGCGCCAGCGCTCCCACGACGACGGCGGCTGCGGTCCTGGCGGCCCGGTGTGTCCGGATGGTGCTGCTCGTACTGCGCATCACTGCCCCGTTCTTCGTTCCTCGTCGAACGTCGAGCGCTGTCCCGTGCGCTCTGGTGTACGCGGGGACGATCGGGGCGGCAAGAGCGCCTGCGCTGTCAACAGGGCGATCGTGACCGCCTCGTGACGTACGGTCAGTGCTCCTTCCGGGCTGTTGACGTCTGGCCCTCCGGGGTGAGGGCCCACAGCCCTCCGGGCTGGTGACGTCTGGCCCTCCGGGGCGTGGGCCTACAGCTCTGCGGGGCGTGGGCGTGCAGCTCTCCGGCCGTGGGGCCTGCGGTGCTCCGGCCGTGGGCCTGCGGTGCTCCGGGGTGTGGGCCTGCGGTGCTCCGGGCCGTGGGGCCTGCGGTGCTCCGGCCGTG
>NZ_JBIVNO010000001.1:1086279-1363619 GCF_044753645.1 Streptomyces sp. NPDC093261 | reverse complement strand
CGGGGTGTGGGCCTGCGGTGCTCCGGGCCGTGGGGCCTGCGGTGCTCCGGCCGTGGGCCTGCGGTGCTCCGGGGTGTGGGCCTGCGGTGCTCCGGGCCGTGGGGCCTGCGGTGCTCCGGCCGTGGGGCCTCCGACCCTCCGGGCCGGATTACAGCAGGGAGGGCACCTCCGTGGCCGACACCGAGCGGGCCGCCCGCTCCAGCGCGCTGGCGAGCAGTGCCAAGTCCGTGGGCCCGTTGCCGAGTTCGCGGACCGGGCGGCGGGCGGGCGGGTCGCCCATGCGGTGCCACTCCAGGGGGACGACCGTGGGGCGCAGGGTCGCCGTGCGGGGGATGCGCCCGGTGATCCGGCCCCCCTGGAAGGGCGTCACTTTGCCGTCCGCACCCGTCAACCGGCCACGCCCCGGCGCCGGTTCATCGGGTCCGGGCGTCACCGCGTCCAGGGCCACCCGCGGCGAGGTCAAGCGCATCGGCTCCCACTCCGCCGTCCGCCCGCCGGGGCCCGCGGCCGCGACGAGATGCACCCCGAGCCGCTCCCCGTCCCGGGCCACCGCCTCCAGGGCCCGTACGACCGAACCGGCCGCCGGGCGGCCCGGTGCGCCCAGCGCGGGGCACAGCAGCGCGTCAAGGTCGTCCACCAGCACGGCGAGACGGACCAGCGGCGGCCCGGGCTCCGGCCGCTGCCGTGTCGCCGCCGGCCGCAGGCGCAGGGTCGTGCTCGGCGGGGAGTCGAGGTCGCCCGAGGCCGAACTCCCCGTGCGCTGCGGGCCGATTCGCTGCGACACCTGCCGCTGGGTGTGCCACTCGGCGAAGTCGAGCCGCCCCAGCAGCTCGGCCCGCCGCTTCAGCTCGGCGCTCAGCGACTGCGCGAACTCGCGCATGCGGACCGGGTCGTTGGCCGTCAGGTGGGTGGTGACATGCGGCAGGTCCGTGCCGACCCGCAGGCTCTCGCCGTCGGTGGCGCCGTTCGGCCCGCAGCCGCCACCCTCGACGAGCACGATCCCCAGCCGGTCCGGACGCTCGGCCGCCGCGAGCGACGCGGCGATCGAGCGCAGCAGTTCCGTACGCCCGCTGCCGGGCGGCCCCGTCACCAGCATGTGCGGTCCGTCGGCGGTGAGATCCACCGTCACCGGACCGCGCGGCCCCGCGCCGAGCACCGCCCAGGCGCGCCCGCCCGGTGACCTCGTGTCGTCCGCCGCGTCGGCCCAGCGCGCCATCAGGGACGCAGGGGTGGCCCGCGCCAGGCCCAACTCGTCCAGCAGCCGCGCCGCCTGGGGCAAGGGCGCCGACACACGCGGGTACCGGTCCCCGCCGCCGTCCGTGCGCAGCGGGGCGAGCGCCCGCGCGAACCGCTCCGCCCACGCCGGGGACACCGCGTCCACGGAGCCGACCGTTCCGTGCCCGACGGGGACACGGGGCGCCCGCGAGGAGTCCGCGCCCCCTCCCGGAGCGACCCGCAGCAGCCGCAGTGCCGTCGCCACGTCGCCGCACAGCAGCGCGACGGCCCCGCACTCCCGGAACGCGGGCGAGGCCGCGCACGCCGCCTCGTAGGTCTCCGTCACCGGGGAGGCGGGTGAGGCGGACGGCGCCTCGGCCAGGCACAGGACATGGATGCCGGCCCGCGCCCCGTCCTGCGCCAGCCGGGCCACGGCCTCGCGCACATCGGCGCCGCCCGGGTCGCCGTCGACGACCACCACCGTGTACGGCCCGGGGAAGGCGTCGCCCTGCTCGCTCTCGTCCCGGGCCCAGGAGGGGCGACGGAGGGCACCGCGCACCCCGGCGGCCGGGTCCTCGGGATGTCCGGGGCGGTCGCCTGGGGGAGTGCGGTACGCGCCCGTCGCGACGGGGGCGCCGGTTGTGACGGGGCCCCTCATGCCGTCGTGGTCGGTCAGGTGGTCGTCGAGGCGGCGCAGCAGTTCGTCGGTGCGGGCCTGGGCCTGCTCGCGGTCGTACGCCAGCAGCAGCCGGCAGTCCTGACCGTGGGCCGGGCGCAGATGCGGCAGCCAGCCGAGCCAGGCCCAGTCGGCGGTGCGTTCCTCCAGCGGGCGGGAACGGTCGGCGCTGATCAGGACCAGCTCCAGCGTGTCGGGGGAGTGCAGCCCGGCGAGCTGCGCCACCACCGCGCGCGCCAGCCCCGCGAGCCGCGCCCGGGGCCCGGCCAGGCCGAGCGCGCCCACCTCGCGCAGCCCGGCGGTCACCGGCACCGCGGGCAGCAGCCCCCCGCCGTCCGGCGCCGCCCGGTCGGCCGTGCCCAGCCGCACGGTGAGCGTCTCCGGGTGGCCGGGTCCGCGCTCCCACAGACGGGGCCCGGGGCCGAGCGCGCTCAGCAGCAGCGTCGCGAGGTCCGGCCACTTCTCGGGGGCCGGGGCGGCGAAGGACGGGGGCGCCGATGTGGTCTCGGCCTCGTCGAAGCCCTCTCGCGCGGTGCCGGCCTGTTCGCCACGGCTCCCGGCCAGACGCCGCGCCCACGCGGTGAGCCCGCGCCTGCGCGCTCCCGGCGGCATGTCCATGCCCTGCTGCCCGATCCCCGGGGCTCCGCCCCGCCCGGCCACGGTGGGCGCCGTCGGGACGCCTTCCGGGAGCGGGAGAGGCGAGGCCTGGAGCCGGGGGGAGGGCGGCTCCACCGGGGCGTGTTCCTGTGCCCCTGGGGCGGCCCCGCCGGAGGCGCCCCACTCGGTGACGCCGAAGCCGTGATGGGTGTCTGCGGAGGCGACGCCGCGTCCGTCCCGGCCCTGGATTCCTGTGGTGCCGTCCCGGCCGGGAATCCCCGTGGAGCCGTCCCGGCCTGCGATACCCATGGCGCCGGAGTCCGCGTCCGCGGCGCTCCCGTCGCGCGCGTGCGGCACGGTCGCCGGGCGCGGGGATTCCGCCGGGTCCGGGGCCTCCTCGCCGAGGACCCGCACCTGGCCTTCGCCGTCCGGCGCCGTCCGCATGCGCCGCGCCGCGCCGGGTGGGGCCAGCCGCAGGGCCGATTCACCGAGGCGCAGCAGCGCCCCGGGGGCCAGCCGCACCGGACGGTCGGTCAGCTGCCTGCCGTCGAGCACTGTGCCGTTCGTGGACCCCAGGTCGGCGACCGAGACACGGCCGTCGGCGGCGACCGTGACCGCGCAGTGCAGCCGGGAGACGTCGGGGTCGTCCAGTGGGACGTCCGCGTCGGCGGAGCGGCCGATGCGGACCACGCCGCCGTGCAGCAGATGGACGCCGCCCGCGTCCGGGCCCGCCACCACATGGAGCTGGGCCGCGTCCTCGTCGGGCTCGGGGCCCGGCTCGGCGGGCGCGCCCAGGGTCAGCACCGCCCCGTCCAGCAGCGGCGGCTCGCCCAGTGTGCAGCGCTGTGGGTCCAGCCGCTCGGGGCCCGCGTAGAGCACCAGTGAGCCCGCCCCGGGCTCCCGGCCGCGCTCGGGCGCGGAGGCGCCCCCGGCCGCGCCGACCGCCGAGGCCAGGCCCGACGCCACCGCGGCCAGTGCCGTACCGGCGGGTGCGGTGACCAGCACGTCGCAGCTCGCGGCGCGCCCCCGGGACTCCGGGGGCGGGCCCAGCGGGTCTACGACGGTCAGCCGGATCTGCATCGCCGTCAGCGGTCCCTTCTGCGCGGGCGCCCGCGGACGGGGAGGAGCCGCGCCGCGGTCCCCCACCGCGAACTCCCCCCACCGCACACGAGCACAGCGGCCAGTACGGAATGCATCCTCGCACCTGCCACCGACAACATGCCCGCCGCCCAACACCAAGTGATCTTGATTGGTCGGCTCTGCCCGCAAAAGTGCCTGACCAGTGTGCGGCCGGTGTCCGCTTGAGATCGGTCACGTCCGGCTGCGGCAACCAACGGACCAAGGGGAGCGTCTTTTCTTCGAACATGCACGAGAAGCGGAACGTAAGACGGACTGGACGACAGGGAGTGCCGCCGACCGCGGCACTACAGTGGATCGGAACACGCTCGGCACGCCGGGAGCGGTGACCGGAGCCGGCGACCGGACCAGGCAAGCAATCAGCAGGGAGCGCATGACGTGCGGCCGGTAGGCAGCAAGTACCTGCTCGAGGAGCCGCTCGGACGCGGCGCCACGGGCACCGTCTGGCGAGCCCGCATGGGGGTACCCCCTGCTCCGGAGCTCGTCGCAGGAGCTTGGGGGAGGCAGACCGGGGGCGCCGAGGCGGCCGTGCCCGGCCGGCCCGGTGAGACCGTCGCGATCAAGGTCCTCAAGGAGGAGCTCGCGAGCGACCCGGACATCGTGATGCGGTTTCTGCGGGAGCGCTCCGTCCTGCTCCGGCTGACCCACCCGAACATCGTCCGGGTGCGCGACCTGGTCGTCGAGGGCGATCTGCTGGCGCTGGTCATGGACCTCGTCGACGGCCCCGACCTGCACCGCTACCTCCGCGAGAACGGCCCCTTCACGCCGGTCGCCGCGGCCCTGCTGACCGCGCAGATCGCCGACGCGCTGGCCGTGAGCCACGCCGACGGCGTCGTCCACCGCGACCTGAAGCCCGCGAACGTGCTGCTGAAGCAGCACGACGGCCAGATGCACCCGATGCTGACCGACTTCGGCATCGCCCGCCTGGCCGACTCGCCCGGCCTCACGCGCACCCACGAATTCGTGGGCACGCCCGCGTACGTCGCCCCCGAGTCGGCCGAGGGCCGCCCGCAGACCTCCGCTGTCGACATCTACGGCGCCGGCATCCTGCTGTACGAGCTGGTCACGGGCCGTCCGCCGTTCGCCGGCGGGACCGCCCTGGAGGTCCTCCACCAGCATCTGAGCGCCGAACCGCGCCGCCCCTCCACGGTGCCCGACCCGCTGTGGACGGTGATAGAGCGCTGTCTGCGCAAGAACCCGGATGAACGGCCGAGCGCCGAGAACCTGGCGCGGGCGCTGCGGGTGGTCGCCGAGGGCGTCGGCGTGCACGCCAACGCCGCCCAGATCGCCGCCGCGGAGGGCGTGGCCGCGCTGCTCGCGCCGGACCCGTCCCCGGCGCCCGTGCCCGGCTCCGCCGACCCCACGCAGGTGCTGCCGCAGGGCACGGCCGGCGCGTACGACCCGAACGCGGCGACCACTTTCCTGCCGCACACCCCAGGCGCCGCGGACCCCACGGCCGTCCTGCCGCGCGGCGGAGCCGCCGATCCGACGGCCGTGATGCCGCCGGTGCCGCAGCACGGGCCCGGCGGGGAGGGGCCCCAGGAGCCGCACCCCTGGCAGAGCCAGCTGCGCGCGGCCCGCGACCGCAACGAGCAGACGCAGGTCCAGGCCTACCTCGACCCGGGTGAGGACCCGCTGCGCCGCCGTCCGCAGCGCCAGGTGGCGCGCCCCCAGCAGCCCCAGCGGCAGCAGTCGGCCCCGCCGGGATACGGCTATCAGCAGCCCCAGCAGTACGCACCCCAGCGGCAGCAGTACGCCCCCGCGCCCCAGCAGCAGCCGCAGCGCTACGCACCGGCGCCGCAGCAGCAGCCCCAGCGGCCGGAGCCGCGTCCGGCGCGCGAGCCGCGCCCGCCGCGTCAGCGCAGCGCCAACCCGATGAGGATCCCGGGGCTCGGCTGCCTGAAGGGATGCCTGTTCATCATCGTCATCCTGTTCGTCGCCGGATGGCTGGTGTGGGAGTTCAGCCCGTTGCAGCACTGGATCGGCACGACGAAGTCGTACTGGCAGCTCCTGAGCGGCTGGTTCGACAAGGTGACCGGGTGGATCGGCGACCTGAACTCCAAGTAGGCGACCTGAACCGCAAGTAGGCGACCTGAACCGCAAGTAGGCGATCCGAACCGGGAGTAGGCGATCCGAACCGGGAGTAGGCGATCCGAACCGGGAGTAGGCGACCCGAACCGGGAGTAGGCGACCCGAACCGGGAGTAGGCGATCCGAACCGCGAGTAGGTGACCCGAGCGCCGAAGAGCGGCCTGTGGGCCCACGTGCCGTGGGACTGGGTATTTGTCGACATCTGAGGGGTGATTTCCGCCTCGGCGGTGAAGGTTGCCCCTCCGGACGCGTAGTTTTGTCGATCGGGGCCGGGCAGGCGCGGCGTCAGCCGCCTGTGCCGTGCCGCGGCCCCGCAACGGCGCAGCGTCGGCAACAGGCGTCCCCAGTAGGAGCAGTCTTGGCACGGAAGATCGGCAGCCGGTACACCGCGAACCAGATCCTGGGACGGGGGAGCGCCGGCACGGTGTGGCTGGGCGAGGGGCCGGACGGTCCCGTCGCCATCAAGCTTCTGCGGGAGGACCTCGCGGCCGACCAGGAGCTCGTGGGCCGCTTCGTCCAGGAGCGCACCGCGCTGCTGGGGCTGGACCACCCGAACGTGGTGTCGGTACGGGACCTGGTGGTCGACGGCACCGATCTGGCGCTGGTCATGGACCTGGTCCGGGGCACCGACCTGCGCACCCGGCTGGAGCGGGAGCGCCGCCTCGCGCCCGAGGCGGCGGTGGCGATCGCGGCGGACGTGGCGGACGGGCTGGCGGCGGCGCACGCGGCGGGCATCGTGCACCGGGACGTCAAGCCGGAGAACGTGCTGCTGGACATGCAGGGGCCGCTCGGCCCCGGCGGCGCGCACCCGGCGCTGCTGACCGATTTCGGCGTGGCCAAGCTGATCGACTCGCCCCGCCGGACCAAGGCGACCAAGATCATCGGAACCCCGGACTATCTGGCACCGGAGATCGTCGAGGGGCTGCCGCCGCGCGCGGCGGTCGACATCTACGCGCTCGCCACGGTCCTGTACGAGCTGCTGGCGGGCTTCACACCGTTCGGCGGCGGCCACCCGGGGGCGGTGCTCCGCCGCCATGTCACCGAGACCGTGGTCCCGCTCCCGGGCATTCCCGAGGAGCTGTGGCAGCTGATCGTCCAGTGTCTGGCCAAGGCCCCCGCGTCCCGGCTGCGGGCTTCGGAGCTGGCGTCGCGGCTGCGGGAGCAGTTGCCGATGCTGGCGGGGATGCCGCCCCTGGACGTCGACGAGCCGGACACCGAGCCGGCGGAGGAGCCGGCCGAGGCGGCCGGGCCCGGGGAGCCCGCGGCGGCGCGGGTGCGGCGCGGGGCGGTGCCGCTGGTGCCGGGGGCGAAGCCCGACTCCAACCGTGACACCCACACATCGATGCGGGTGCCGGGCCCGGACGAGCTGGCGGGCGGCGCCCGCGGCACGGCCCGTGCGCCCCGGGCGGCGGGAGCCCCCCGCCCCGGCTCGGCCCGCCACCGCGCCCAGGCCCGCCGGCGCCGGATCGTGCTGGGCGTGGCGACGGCGGCACTGCTGGCGGCGGTCGGAGTCGGCACCTGGCTGGCCACCTCCGGAGACGACGGCGCGGGCCCCTCGGACACCAAGAACTCGGCCCCGGCATCCCCCTGAGCAAGGCCCGGTCACGATGGGCCACTCCCGGGTGACTTCGCGTCCCGCCCTGTGGCACGGCGGGGCCTCCCGGGAGCAGGCCGCCCGGGGTCGGGGCCTCACCGCGGGCTGTCCCCGTGAACCGGTGGTCACTCGGCACTGGCTTGTCGGCGGAGCCGTTACGCTGGATGCGTGGCAGTCGTCGATGTATCCGAAGAGCTCAAGTCCCTCTCCTCGACCATGGAGTCGATCGAGGCCGTTCTGGACCTCGCCAGGATGAGGGCAGACATCGCCGTGCTCGAGGAGCAGGCGGCCGAGCCGTCCCTCTGGGACAACCCGGACGAGGCGCAGAAGATCACCAGCAAGCTCTCCCACCTCCAGGCCGAGGTGCGGAAGGCCGAGGCCCTGCGCGGCCGCATCGACGACCTCGGGGTGCTCTTCGAGCTCGCCGAGGCCGAGGCCGACGCGGACGCCCGGGCCGAGGCCGAGGCCGAGCTCGCGGAGGTCAGGAAGGCGCTGGACGAGATGGAGGTCCGGACGCTCCTGAGCGGCGAGTACGACGCCCGGGAGGCGCTCGTCAACATCCGTGCCGAGGCCGGCGGCGTCGACGCGGCGGACTTCGCCGAGCGGCTCCAGCGGATGTACCTGCGCTGGGCGGAGCGGCACGGGTACAAGACGGAGATCTACGAGACGTCGTACGCGGAAGAGGCGGGGATCAAGTCCACGACCCTCGCCGTCCAGGCGCCGTACGCCTACGGCACCCTCTCCGTCGAGCAGGGCACCCACCGGCTGGTCCGGATCTCGCCCTTCGACAACCAGGGGCGTCGGCAGACCTCCTTCGCCGGGGTCGAGGTCCTTCCCGTCGTCGAGCAGTCCGACCACGTCGAGATCGACGAGTCCGACCTCCGGGTCGACGTGTTCCGCTCCTCCGGTCCCGGCGGCCAGGGCGTCAACACGACCGACTCCGCGGTGCGCATCACGCACCTGCCCACCGGCATCGTGGTCACCTGCCAGAACGAGCGCTCCCAGATCCAGAACCGCGCCTCCGCGATGAACGTCCTTCAGGCCAAGCTCCTCGAGCGACGTCGGCAGGAGGAGCAGGCCAAGATGGACGCCCTCAAGGGCGACGGCGGCAACTCCTGGGGAAACCAGATGCGTTCGTACGTCCTGCACCCGTACCAGATGGTCAAGGACCTGCGGACCAACTACGAGATGGGCAACCCCGAGGCCGTGTTCAACGGTGAGATCGACGGGTTCATCGAGGCCGGTATTCGCTGGCGCAAGCAGCAGGAGAAGTAACACCGGCACCGCGCGGTGACATCGCCGCCGGAAACAGTGTTTTGTCGACAAGGCAACTGCCCCAGATCGCGGGGCAGTTGCCTTTTCTGTCGCTCGATGTCTGGGTTTTGCGTCACACTTACAGCTCGACCTCTCTCGCAAAAGGCGCCTTACTGGACATCGCGTGCGCAACGACCTTGACGTTGCTTTGAAAAATCGGAAGGGTGAAGCGTGGCACGCGTAACTATGGGGCGCATGTGAACCGGGGGGCTTGAGCACAGTCGTCCCCGACGCCGTGGCCCCCGTGCGCTGCTCCATTGACGATCAGCTACTGGGGGTAGCAGCGAGATGACCAAGAAGACGCGGATCCGCCTGGCGCGGATAGCCGCAGGCGCCGTGATCGCCGCGGGTGCGTCGCTGACCGCTGCGGGTGCCGCCTCGGCATCCGGCGGCTTCGGCGTGAACGTCGGCGTCTCCGTCGACGACCCGACGCCCACCGACACCGGGATCCCGACGGACCCGGGGACGCCGACCGACCCCGGCACCCCGACCGACCCCGGGACGCCGACGGACCCGGGGACGCCGACCGACCCCGGCACCCCGACCGACCCGGGGACGCCGACGGACGACCCGACCCAGCCCACCGACAACCCGACCGAGCCGACGGACGACCCGACCGGCGGCACGGGCGGCCACGGCCACGGCGGCGGCAACGGCGGCGGCAACGACACCAACCCGGACGGCGGCAACAACCCGGTCCAGCAGGGCAAGGGTTCCTCGGGCCTGACCGACACCGGCGCGGACACCGCGAAGTCCGACACCTCCGCCCAGGGCGGCGGCAAGCAGCTGGCGGAGACGGGTGCGGGGCAGACCGCGTTCCTGCTGATCGGCGCCGCCACGATGATCGCCGGAGGCATCGGCTTCCGTGTGCTGCCGCGCCTGATGGAGGGCCGCGGCCAGGCCGCCGCCTGACGCACGCCGTGACGCGCCGTGACGCGCCATGACGGGACCGGGGACCCGGTCGTCGGGCATCCGATCCGCGGATGCCCGATTCGCGGGCTCCCGGCTCCTGAGGTGCCCGCCCGCCTCCCTCCGGCAGCGTGAGCACGGTGAGAACGGCGAGAAACACGTGAGAAGGGCCCGGGACGTCATCCGTCCCGGGCCCTTCTCCGTACGTCCGTCGCCTCCCGGACCGCCGTGACGCCTGTCCGGCGCACCCCGCGCGCCTCACGCCTTCGCCTCACGCCTTCCGGTCCGCCGTGCGGCCCCCCGGGCCGCCGTGCGCCTTACGCCGTCTGGTGCGCCAGCAGCGCCACGGCCGCGATCAGCACGGCCAGGAGCGCGATCAGTGCCGCCGGATTCAGTCCTGACCAGGGGCTTTCCTGCTGGAGCCGCTCACGGCTCGCACGGCAGACGGGGCAGCGGCCCTCACTCACGGGCGCCGCGCAGTTCGCGCACACCAATCGGTCGTACGTCATGCGCCTCGCCCTCCTTGTGCCGCTTCCACGTACACAACGTCTCCGGGAACGCAACCGTTCCCCACTCCACTGTGCCAGGTTCCGCGAGTCGCTGCGCGGGCTCGGCCGGCCAAGCACCCGGCGGCAGGGACGGCCGGGCACTCAGCGACGGGGACAAAACGCGCAACTCCCGTACAACCCCTCCCGGCGCCTGCGCTTGCGTACCCGGTTCGCGTATGGTCACGCTCACCTACCCCAACGGCCCGTGGTGCATCCGTGATCCGATTCGACAACGTCTCCAAGGTCTACCCCAAGCAGAACCGCCCTGCCCTCCGGGATGTCTCCCTGGAGGTGGAGAAGGGCGAGTTCGTCTTCCTCGTGGGGTCCTCCGGCTCCGGAAAGTCCACCTTCCTGCGGCTGATCCTCCGCGAGGAGCGGTGCAGCACCGGACAGGTGCACGTCCTGGGCAAGGACCTCGCTCGCCTCTCCAACTGGAAGGTGCCGCAGATGCGCCGCCAGCTGGGGACGGTGTTCCAGGACTTCCGCCTTCTGCCGAACAAGACGGTCGCCGAGAACGTGGCCTTCGCGCAGGAGGTCATCGGCAAGTCACGCGGCGAGATCCGCAAGTCCGTGCCCCAGGTGCTCGACCTCGTCGGGCTCGGCGGCAAGGAGGACCGGATGCCCGGCGAGCTGTCCGGTGGTGAGCAGCAGCGCGTCGCCATCGCGCGGGCCTTCGTCAACCGGCCCAAGCTGCTGATCGCCGACGAGCCCACCGGCAACCTCGACCCGCAGACCTCCGTCGGCATCATGAAGCTGCTCGACCGGATCAACCGGACGGGCACGACCGTGGTGATGGCGACCCACGACCAGAACATCGTGGACCAGATGCGCAAGCGCGTCATCGAGCTGGAGAAGGGCCGCCTCGTCCGCGACCAGGCGCGCGGCGTCTACGGCTACCAGCACTGAGTTCCACGGAAAGGCTTGAGCAGACGCCATGCGCGCCCAGTTCGTTCTGTCGGAGATCGGTGTCGGTCTCCGCCGCAATCTGACGATGACCTTCGCGGTGATCGTCTCGGTGGCCCTCTCCCTGGCCCTCTTCGGCGGCTCGCTCCTGATGAGCGACCAGGTCAACCAGATGAAGGGCTACTGGTACGACAAGGTCAACGTCTCGATCTTCCTGTGCAACAAGAGTGACGCGGAGTCCGACCCCAACTGCGCCAAGGGCGCGGTCACCGAGGAGCAGAAGAAGCAGATCCTCGGCGATCTCGGCAAGATGACGTCCGTCGTCCAGAAGGTGACCTACGAGTCCCAGGACGAGGCCTACAAGCACTACAAGGAGCAGTTCGGCGACTCCCCGCTGGCCAGCTCGCTGACCCCGGATCAGATGCAGGAGTCGTACCGCATCAAGCTGAAGAACCCGGAGCAGTACCAGGTCATCGCGAGCGCCTTCAACGGCCGCGACGGCGTGCAGTCGGTGCAGGACCAGAAGGGCATCCTCGACAACCTCTTCGGCCTGCTGAACGGCATGAACTGGGCCGCCCGCGCGGTGATGGCGATGATGCTGATCGTCGCGCTGATGCTGATCGTCAACACGGTGCGCGTCTCCGCGTTCAGCCGTCGTCGTGAGACCGGCATCATGCGCCTGGTCGGCGCCTCCGGTTTCTACATCCAGGCCCCGTTCATCATGGAGGCCGCGGTCGCCGGACTCATCGGCGGCACGCTGGCGTGCGGGTTCCTCTTCATCGCGCGCTACTTCATCATCGACCACGGCCTGGACCTGTCCCACAAGCTGAACCTCATCAACTTCATCGGCTGGGACGCCGTCCTGACGAAGCTCCCCCTGATACTCGCGACGAGCCTTCTGATGCCGGCGCTGGCGGCGTTCTTCGCGTTGCGCAAGTACCTGAAGGTGTGACGCACGCCAACAGGGCCGTACGGGCAACCGTCCGTGCGGCCCTGTGCGTTGTCCTAGACTCACCCGCATGTCCGCCCGTGACCTGTTCTGTCAGCCCCGCCGCGCGCGCCACGGGGCGGCTCTGACGTTGGTCTTCGCGAGCGTGCTCGTGGCCGGCGCCGCGACGGGCTGGTTCGGCGAGACCGTCCGGAGGACCCCCGACGCCGGGGCCGCGACCCCCGCGGGGCACAGTGAGGCCGTCACCGAGGCGGCCGAGCGGGCCATGGCCGACGGCAAATCGCCCATGGAGGCGGCCGAGCGCGCCGTCAGCCGCAGCGGCGACCGCTGGAGCGCCGTCTACTCCCAGGGCGAGTACCAGGAGTTCCAGGAGGCCCTCGACGGCCGGTACACCGGCGTCGGACTGTCGGCCCGGCGCGAGCGCGACGGCCGGATCGAGGTGACCCAGGTGCAGCCCGGCTCGCCCGCGGCCGCCGCCGGGATCCGCGGCGGCGACCGGCTGCGCAGCGTCGACGGGAAGGACGTCGACGGCAGGCCCGTCACCGAGGTCGTCTCCTTACTCCGCGGCGACTCCGACGGCGCGGCCGCCGGCACCCGGGTCAGGCTCGGCCTGGAGCGCGGCACGCACCTTTGGAGCGAGGAACTGCGCCGGGCCCGGCTGTCCACGGACTCGGTGACCGTGCGCCGGCTGGCCGGCGGCGTCACCCTGATCAGGATCGCGGCCTTCACCAAGGGCTCCGGCGACCTCGTACGGGACGCCGTCGACCACGCCCCCGGGCGCGGCGGGATCGTCCTCGACCTGCGCGGCAACTCCGGCGGCCTGGTCACCGAGGCCGTCACCGCCGCCTCCGCCTTCCTCGACGGCGGGCTCGTGGCGACGTACGACGTCGACGGCGCCCAGCGCGCCCTGCACGCCGACCCGGGCGGAGACACCTCCAGACCCCTGGTCGCGCTCGTCGACGGTGGCACGATGAGCGCGGCCGAGCTGCTCACCGGTGCCCTCCAGGACCGCGGCCGGGCGGTCGTCGTGGGCACCCGCACCTTCGGCAAGGGCTCGATCCAGATGCCGAGCCGCCTGCCCGACGGCTCGGTGGCGGAGCTGACCGTCGGGCACTACCGCACCCCCTCCGGCCACGGCGTCGACGGCCGGGGCATCACCCCCGACCTGGAGGCCGGGGACGAGGTGCTCGAGCGGGCCGAGACGGTGCTCAGCGGCCTGGGCGACGCTTCGTAGCGACGCGTCACACGCCCGGTGACCGACGCATCGCACTTCCGGAGCCCGACCCCGCTGTACTCTCCGTAATCGGGTTCCCCCGGAACCCCCCTGTAGTGCGAAAATGGACGGCACTATGGCAAAGGAAAAAGGGCGCAAGCTGATCGCGCAGAACAAGAAGGCGCGGCACGACTACCACATCCTCGACACGTACGAGGCCGGTCTCGTGCTGACCGGGACCGAGGTCAAGTCGCTGCGCCAGGGGCGGGCCTCGCTGGTCGACGGCTTTGTGCAACTGGACGCACACGAGGCGTGGCTGCACAACGTGCACGTACCGGAGTACAGCCAGGGCACCTGGACCAACCACAGCGCGCGCCGCAAGCGGAAGCTGCTGCTGCACCGCGTCGAGATCGACAAACTGGAGTCCAAGTCCCAGGAGACGGGTCACACGATCGTGCCCCTTGCCCTGTACTTCAAGGACGGCCGGGCCAAGGTCGAGATCGCGCTGGCGAAGGGCAAGAAGGAGTACGACAAGCGGCAGACGCTCCGCGAGAAGCAGGACCGCCGCGAGGCCGACCGGGCGGTGGCGGCGGCACGGCGCCGGGAGCGGGCCTGAGCCGCCCCGGCGGGAATGATCCGGCGCCCGGCACCGTTGAACCGGGTACCACGACGGGATGACCGCCGGGAATACGCTGGCATCGAGGTGCGTTGGTCACGTACGATGCTGCCTGCACCGCTTGCCGGTGTGAGCATTGAAAAATCAACATGGGGATGATCGGTTTCGACAGCGGCTGTCGAAGCAGGGGAAGCGTGTCGAGGAAGCGGCCATGATCTCGTAAACCACAGGCCGAAAACAATAATCGCCAACACCAAGCGCGATTCCTTCGCCCTCGCTGCCTAAGTAGCGACTTGCGAAGTGTCAGCCCGGGGCTGTTCCCGACCCGGATCCTGGCATCAGCTAGGGAACTAAACCTTGATCCCGGTCACGGGGTGAAGAGGGAAACCAAACAGTGACTGAGCCCGTCGGAGACTTGTCCGCGTGATCTCCGGGGCCGAGAAAAGCGAAGCGGACTGCACACGGAGAAGCCCTGATTCCGCACCGTTGGACGCGGGTTCGATTCCCGCCATCTCCACTTACCCCATGTGGGCAAGGCCCTGTCGCTTTCGAGCGGCGGGGCCTTTGTCGTGCGCGGAGGCGGCCGATTGGGCGCGCAGGCGGCCGACGGGCCAGGCCGGTGAGGGTGACCGGAGCACGGCGGCCCTGTGCTGCACGCCACCATCGGCGTGCCCATTATGGTGCGAAGCTCCATATCGGCGGTCGGCGAGCGGGCCTACCGTCCCTCCGCATGACACACACCAGAGCCGCAGCCCGAAGCCGTATCGCCGTCCTCGCGACACTTCTCGTAGCCCTCCTCGCCGCCTTCCTCGCGCCGGGCCGAGCCGCTGCCGCCTCTCTCCAGGAGGTGACCGGTTTCGGCACCAACCCCGGGGCCCTGCGCATGTTCCGCTATGTCCCGGCCGGGCTCCCCGCCGGGCGCCCCGTGGTCGTCGCGTTGCACGGGTGCACCCAGGACGCCGCCGGGTACGGCACCGGCAGCGGATGGACCCAGCTCGCCGATCGCTGGGGCTTCTCCGTCGTGCTGCCGCAGCAGCAGAGTGCCAACAACCTCTCCGACTGCTTCGACTGGTTCCAGAGCGGTGACATCGAGCGCGGCCAGGGCGAGGCCGCCAGCATCGCCCAGATGGTCGACCGCCAGCTCGCCGACGTGTCGGGTGACCCGGCGCGGGTTTACGTCACCGGGCTGTCGGCCGGGGGCGGGATGACCGCCGTGATGATGGCCGCCTATCCCGAGAAGTTCGCGGCCGGCGGGATAGCGGCCGGGCTACCCTACGGCTGCGCGCAGGCCGCCGGATCGCCGTACGTCTGTATGTACGTCGGCGCCACCCAGACCCCGAAGCAGTGGGGCGACCGGGTGCGGGCGGCCCGGCCCGGGTACGGCGGGCCCTGGCCCACGCTCACCGTCTTCCAGGGCACGGCCGACTACACCGTCAAGCCCGTCAACATGACCGACCTGATGAAGCAGTGGACCGATGTGCACGGGGCGGACCAGACCGCCGACGTCAGCGACACCGTCGCCGGGTATCCCCACCAGGTCTTCAAGGACGCGGGCGGGAACCCCGTCGTGGAGACGTACTCCATCACCGGCATGGGACACGGTCAGCCCGTGGACCCGGGCAGCGGCACCGAGCAGTGCGGGACGGCCGGCGCCTATCTCCTCGACGTGAACCTGTGCGCCGCGTACCGGCTCGGCCGGGCCTGGGGGCTCGGATAAGCCGGTCCGCCGGTAGGGGGACTACTTACTTGTCGCTACGGCGCAGCAGCCCTCAACTCGAACCAGACCGTCTTGCCGACGCCGCAGGGGCGAGGTTCGGCGCCCCACGTGTCCCCCAGTGCCGCCACGAGGGCCAGGCCCCGGC
Organism: Streptomyces sp. NPDC093261; assembly: GCF_044753645.1. Classification (NCBI taxonomy): domain Bacteria; kingdom Bacillati; phylum Actinomycetota; class Actinomycetes; order Kitasatosporales; family Streptomycetaceae; genus Streptomyces; species Streptomyces sp. NPDC093261. Next base: position 1,347,996 of record NZ_JBIVNO010000001.1, on the reverse strand, counting down.
CCGACTCGTCGTCCGGCGAGGCCTGCCGGGGCGTCGGCAGCGTGTCGTTCGCGTCCGTCACGGAGACGCGGAGGCGGCCGGCCTCCAGAACGCAACGGACCCACATCTCACGGCCCGGGGAGACCCTGGCGTGGCGGTAGGCGTTCGTCATCAGCTCGCTGAGCAGGAGGACCGCCGTTGTCGTCACCTCGTCGGGGACCTTCCAGGACGTGGCCTGTTCGCGGAGGAGAGTGCGGGCCCGGCCCACGCTGCGGGCGTGGCGGGGGAGGCGCCACTCGATGTCCTTGGGGAGCGCGGAGGGCGAGGGGCGGGAAGCGGGGCCTGCGGGAGGCGTCGGCATGCGTGCTGGGTTCCTTGCGTGTGATTCTCCGTCGTTTGCCGTGATCAGGCTGGTGGCTGCCGCCTAGCCTCGGGAGTGGCGGAACGGGTACGCGGCGTGGCTGTACCCGGCGGGGCAGCGGGAGGCGGTGGGTGCGCGTGGCTTCGGGGGAGTCCCAGCAGGCGCAGCAGAACTGGCGGTACTGCGGTGGGCAGGTCAAGCTGTGGCGGGAGGAGGCGGGGGTCAGCCGCCAGGCACTGGCCGACGAGGCCGGCTACGACTACGAGTACGTCAAGTCGATGGAGTGCGGGAGGCGACGCCCGACGCTGAGGCTGTTACAGGTCGCGGATCAGATGTGCGGGGCGCGGGGCAAGTTGACGGCGGCGCACGAGTTCTTGAAGCCGGAGCCGTTTCCGCAGCGTACGCAGCAGTACGTGCTGGTGGAGGCCGAGGCGATCACCGTGCAGTGGTACGAGCCGTTGCTGATCCCCGGCCTGTTGCAGACTCCGGAATACGCACGAGCGCTGATCAGCAGCAACTGTCCTCCCCTCGACGAGGAGACGGTGGAGGAGCGGGTGGCCGCGCGACTGAAGCGGCAGGAGAAGCTGACGAACAAGCCTCCGACGCACTTCAGCTTCGTGGTCCATGAGGCGTCGCTGCGCTCGGTGGTCGGCAGCCAGGACGTGATGCACAGGCAGTGCGATCACCTGTTGGAGATGGGGAGGCAGCGACACCTGTCGATCCAGGTGCTTCCCTTCGTAACTGCTCCCACGGCGGCGCTCAGTGGCCCAATGGTGCTTGTGGAGACCGCCGATCACGAGCGGTACGCCTTCGTGGACGGGCAGTCGACTGGGGCCCTGTACTCCGACGGCGACAAGCTGAGTACGTTGACGCAGCGCTATGGCATGATCCGGATGCAGGCGCTTAGCGTTGAGGAGTCGGCCCGGTTCATCAGGAAGGTGGCGGGGGAGCTGTGAGCGACGAACTGTCATGGTTCAAGTCCAGCTATAGCGACTCCGAGGGGAGCGCCTGCCTCGAAGTCGCCCACGCCGCACACGAGTCCAGCCACGGCACCAACCGCACCGTCCACGTCCGCGACTCGAAGCTCGGCGCTCGAAGCCCCCGCTTCGCCGTCCCCGCGGACGCCTGGACCGCGTTCCTCGCGTACGCCGGCCTCGGCGCTTGATCTCCCGACTCAACCCGCCCATCTGCCCTCCCTCCCCGCTGCGAGTGTGTCACTGGGGAGCGCGTGCGCCGGTGGACATGCGTGCAGTACGGCTGTGGCCGACGGCGATCAGCAGGGCGAGGAAAGCCGCGACGGCGGGCACGGTGAAGCCGTTCGTCGGTGACAGGTGCTCCGCCGCCCAGCCCCCCGTGGCGGAGCCGCAGGCCACGCCGCCCAGCAGGGCCGTCACCGCGAGAGTCATGCCCTCGTTCAGGCGGCCCTTCGGTGTGCGGCGTTGGACCAGGGTCATCGCCGTGACCATCGTGGGCGCGGTGGCCATGCCCGCGAGGAGCAGGGCGGGGGCCAGCGAGGCGAGGGAGCCGGTGGTGCGCGCCGCGAGCAGGGGGAGCGTCATCAGGGCCGTCATGGCGGCCAGGCACCACACATAGCGGCGCCCGACCGGCCCGGCCGGCTTCAGCACGCCGTAGAGCAGACCGGCCGCGCACGATCCGGCGGCCTGGAGCGCGAGGACCGGGCCCGCGAGGGCCTTGTGGCCGTGCGCGTCCGCGAACGCGATGGTCACCACCTCCATCGAGCCGAACACCGCCCCCGTGGCGAGCAGGCCGAGCAGCAGCGGGGGCATGCCGGGCGCGCGGAACGGGGCCGTCGCACGGACGCCCCGGCTCGGCGGCGGTTCCGTGGCGCGCTGTGCCGTGAACATCAGCATGCCCATGAGCAGCACGACGCCGCCGATCAGAGTCCCGGCCTCCGGGAAGAGCCGGGTGCAGAGGAAGACGGCGAGTACCGGGCCGAGCATGAAGCACAGCTCGTCCGCGGCCTGTTCGAAGGAGTTCGCTGTGTGCAGGGCGTCCGGGTCGTCGCGGAGGAGATGGGCCCAGCGGGCGCGGGACAGGCCGCCGATGTTGGGGGTCGTGGCGGTGGTGGCGTAGGCGGCGCACAGGGTCCAGTCGGGGGCGTCGTAGTGCACGCAGAGCGACAGGGCCAGACCGCCGAGCAGGGCGACTGCTGTCGCGGGCACCGCGATCCGCGCCTGGCCGTGGCGGTCGATCAGCCGTGCGACCCAGGGGCCGGCCACGGCCGTCGCCGCCAGGCCGGTTGCGGTGACGGCACCGGCGAGGGCGTACGAGCCCCGGGCACCCGCGATCATGATGACCGCGCTCACGCTGAACATGCCGATGGGAAGACGGGCGACAAGGTTCCCGATCGTGAAGGCGCGAGCGCCTGGCACAGTGAACAGACGGCCATAGGGGTTGCGGGACCGGGAGGCGGGGGCGGGCGACGGTTGCGGCATGCAATAACCGTCGCCCGGCCCCTGACCTGCGGTCCAACACTTACTCCGTGGTCATTGACGCACCCGGGTTGTAGGTTCTGCGGATGCCCGCCGCCACCGTCGACCCCCGTCTGCTGCGCGCCTTCCTCGCCGTCGCCGAGGAACTGCACTTCACCCGCGCCGCGATGCGTCTGTACGTCGCCCAGCAGGCACTCAGCCGCGACATCCGCCGGCTGGAACGGGAGCTGGGCGCCGAGCTGTTCGTCCGCACCACCCGTCAGGTTTCCCTGACACCGGACGGCGCGCGCCTGCTGCCGTACGCCCGCCGGGTACTGGAGGCGCACGGCGCGCTGCTGGCCGCGTTCGGGCGGGACGGCGAGCCCGACCGGCCGCTCCTGGTGGACGTCAACAGCCCGGGGCTGATCGGCTGCCGTGTTCTCGACCGAGCGCGTGAACTCCTCCCGGACGCCGAACTGATGGCGCGCTACGAGAGCGGTCTGACCGGGGCCGCCGCGGAGATCCTCGCCGGGCGGCTCGACGCGTCGTTCGGGCGGTTCGCCGGGCTGGACCCGGCGGTCCGGGCGCGGCTCGCACAGCAGCCGGTGCGCTACGAGCGGATGGCGATCATCCTCCCCGAGGGCCACCGCCTGGCGCCTTGGACCGAGGTGCCGCTGTCCGCCCTGGCCGGCGAGACCGTGTACGCGGGCGCCGGGAACCCCCGTACACCGGAGTGGACCGATCTTGCCCGACGCCTGTTCGAGAACCGGGACATCGACATCGCACCGCCCGCGCCGCTGGCCGTCGGAACGGAGGAGTTCCAGCGGATCATGGCGAAGAAGGGGCACCCGATCCTGGCGGTGACGGACTTCCCGCCCATGCCGCGCACGGTCCTGCGACCGCTGGTCGGCCCGGTGCCGCTGTCCCCCGTGTCGCTGGTGTGGCGCAAGGGCGCGGTCCACCCCGGGATCGACGCGCTGCGACGGGCGGCGGCCGAGACCGGTGCCGCCGAGGGGTGGCTGCGGCGGCCCCCCGGGGCATGGATCCCCGCCGTCGACGCGGAGGTCATGGAGACCCGTCCGGGGCGGGCCGCGCGGGAGACCGCCCCGGGCTCGCCGGCGGCCGGCCGGGACGGCCGGCGCTGAGGGCGCGCGGCAGGCCCACCGCGCCCCTCACCGCGCCCCTCACCGCCCCGTGAGAGCAACGTTCCCTCGCGGTCACCCGCGGGCACAGCGCGGAAACGCGTTCTTCCTACCTTCGGGACTCCGGACACCCGGGCACCGCAGAACCGTGGAGGCGTCATGACAGCCCCGAGCACAGCCCCCGCACCGAGCGGGAAAGGCCGCTGGATCGAGCACTGGGATCCGGAGGACGAGACCTTCTGGCAGACCACCGGGCAGCGGGTGGCCCGCCGCAACCTCGCCTTCTCCGTCCTCTCCGAGCACATCGGGTTCTCGGTCTGGACCCTGTGGTCCGTGCTCGTCCTGTTCATGGGTCCGGTGTACGGGCTCACCCCCGCCGACAAGTTCCTGCTCACCTCGGTGGTCACCCTCGTCGGGGCGGTCGTCCGTGTGCCCTACACCTTCGCGGTCGCCGTCTTCGGCGGGCGGAACTGGACGATCATCTCCGCCTGCCTGCTGCTCGTCCCGACGATCGCCGCCTTCGTGGTCATGGAGCCCGGCACATCCTTCTCCACCTTCCTGTGGGTCGGACTGCTCGCCGGTGTCGGCGGCGGCAACTTCGCCTCCTCCATGACCAACATCAACGCCTTCTTCCCGCTGCGGAGGAAGGGATGGGCCCTCGGGATCAACGCCGGCGGCGGCAACATCGGCGTGCCCGTCATCCAGCTCGCGGCCCTCGCCGTCATCGGGGCGAACGGCGGGCCGCGTGTGCTGCTCGCCCTCTACATCCCGCTCATCGTGGTCGCCGCCGTCCTCGCCGCCCTCTTCATGGACAACCTCGCGTCCGTCAGGAACGACACCGGTGCCGCGAGGGATGCCGCCAGGGACGCCCACACCTGGATCATGTCCTTCCTCTACGTCGGCACCTTCGGCTCCTTCATCGGCTACAGCTTCGCCTTCGGGCAGGTGCTCCAGAACCAGTTCGGGCGGACCCCGCTCCAGGCGGCGTACCTCACCTTCATCGGCCCGCTCCTCGGCTCCCTCGTCCGTCCCGTCGGCGGGTGGCTGGCCGACCGCTACGGCGGGGCGCGGATCACCCTGGGGAACTTCGTCGCCATGGCCGGCGCGACCGCGGTGCTGGTCGTCGCCGGCACGCAGAAGTCGCTGCCGCTGTTCGTGACCGCGTTCGTGGTGCTGTTCGTGCTCAGCGGGCTCGGCAACGGATCGACGTACAAGATGATCCCGGGGATCTTCCAGGCCAAGGCCGTCGCGAAGGGGCTGAGGGGCGAGGAGGCCGCTGCGTACGGGCGGCGGCTGTCCGGGGCCGCCATGGGGCTGATCGGCGCGGTGGGCGCGCTCGGCGGCGTCGGCATCAACCTCGCCTTCCGGCAGTCCTTCCTCTCCTACGGCTCCGGCACGGGCGCCTTCGTCGCCTTCCTCGCCTTCTACGCCGTGGCCTTCGTGGTCACCTGGGCCGTATACCTTCGTCGCGCGGCGGGCGCGGCCGAGGCCACGGCCGCCGCGTCGGAGGCGGAGCGCCGGCTCGGCTATGCGGAAGTGTGACGTAACGCCCGCGACATCAAGCGGAACCGAGCCTGTCATGCGCCGTTGACAGGCTCGATCGGCACACAGGTACGGCGCGTACGACCGGTATGCCGACTCGAGTGCGGGACGAGAGCGATGTACGACGAACAGCAGCGACCAGAGCACGGACCGCTCGCGGGATTCACCGTGGGCGTGACGGCCGCGCGGCGGGCCGACGAGCTGGGCGCCCTGCTCCAGCGGCGCGGCGCGGCCGTGCTGTACGGGCCCGCCCTGCGCATCGTGCCGCTCTCCGACGACGGTGAACTGCTCGCCACGACCAAGGAGTTGATCGACAAGCCGCCGGACGTCGTGGTCGCCACCACCGCGATCGGCTTTCGCGGCTGGATCGAGGCCGCCGACGGCTGGGGACTCGGCGAGGACCTGGTCACCCGGCTGCGCGGGGTGCGGCTGCTCGCGCGCGGGCCCAAGGTGAAGGGCGCGATCAGGGCGGCCGGGCTGACCGAGGAGTGGTCGCCCACCTCCGAGTCCATGGCCGAGGTGCTCGACCGGCTCCTGGCGGAGGGTGTCGACGGCCGGCGGGTCGTCGTCCAGCTGCACGGCGAGCCGCTGCCCGGCTTCGTGGAGGCGCTGCGCGTCGGGGGCGCCGAGGTCGTCGGGGTGCCCGTGTACCGGTGGATGCCGCCGGAGGACAGCGCGCCCCTGGACCGGCTGCTGGACGCGGCCGTCGCCCGCGGGCTGGACGCGCTCACCTTCACCAGCGCGCCCGCCGCGGCGTCCGTGATCTCCCGCGCCGAGGAGCGGGGACTGCTGCCCGGACTGCTGGCCGCGCTTCACCACGATGTGCTGCCCGCCTGTGTCGGACCCGTCACCGGCCTGCCGCTCCAGGCCCACGGCGTGGACACGGTCCAGCCCGAGCGCTTCCGGCTCGGCCCGCTCGCGCAGTTGGTGTGCCGGGAACTGCCCGCCCGGGCCCGGACGTTGCCCGTCGCCGGCCACCAGATGGAGATCCGCGGCCACGCCGTGATCGTGGACGGCACGCTGCGGCCCGTACCCCCCGCCGGGATGTCCCTGCTGCGCGCGCTGTCCCGGCGTCCCGGCTGGGTGGTCACCCGGGCCGAACTGCTGCGGGCCCTGCCGGGCTCCGGACGCGACGAGCACGCGGTGGAGACGGCGATGGCCCGTCTGCGCACGGCCCTTGGCTCCCCCAAACTGATCCAGACGGTGGTCAAACGCGGCTACCGCCTGGCACTCGACCCGGCGGCGGAATCCAAGTACGCCGAGTGGTGAGCGCGTCCGAGGAAGGAGCGCGGTAAGGCCGACCGCTCACCCGGGCCTGAGCCGCCTCGACGCCGGCGCCTTCTCGGGGGAGGTGCGGGCGGGCACTGTAGAGGGTACGAACTCGGGTACGAACTCGGGTGTGAACCATGGCCGCTCCCGCGTGGCGCGCACCCTGGCGGACCTCGGCGGCCGTCGCTCGCGGCGGCAACTCCAAGGCGGTGACAGGCACATGGCATCGGACACGGCCACGGCCTCGTACGAGCTGCGGTTCGACTCCGGGCGGGTCTGCCTGGACCTGCTGACGACGACGCATCCCGAGGAACGGCTCGACTCCGTGGAGCGGTTGCGGGCCTGGATCACCGGCGCCGGGCTGGTGCCCGCGGGCACCCCGCTCGCGGGGGTGGACGCGGGGTGGCTGAGGGCCTTCCGGGAACTGCGGCTGCACCTCGAGGCGTTGGTGCGCGGGGAGCTCGACGGGCAGCCCGCCGAAGGGGCGTTGGCGCGGGTGAACGCGGTGGCCCGGCAGTCGCCGCCCGTGCCGTGCGCGGTCCGCGCCGAGGGCGGGGTGCTGGTGCGGCGACTGCGCGCGCTGCCGGGCCTGGAGGAGCTGCTGGCCGTGGTGGCCCGGGAGGCGATCGAGCTGCTGACGGACCCGGGCACCCGGGCGAGCCTGCGGCAGTGCGAGGGCGACAACTGTCCCATCGTCTATCTGGACACCTCCCGTGGCCGCCGCCGCCGCTGGTGCTCCAGCGAGGTCTGCGGCAACCGGGAACGGGTGGCCCGCCACCGCCGCCGGGCCGCTCTCGCGCGGGCGTAGCGGGCGGAGTGGCACGGCCGGGGAGCGCGATGCCGAAAGCGGGCCTCCGGGCCGAAAAAGGGGGATTCGCAGAACTCACGGAAAACGGGCGACTCACCGCAAAAGCAGACTGAAAGCAAACGTTGAATCGGCCGACTTCGACAATTCCTCCATCAAAGTCAAGCCAAAATTTCACACAGCGGGCCGGCCTCGTCCGGGAGTGAAGTCTACGACCGCTGTGACCTGGGTCTCTCCGGTGTGGCAACCGTATGTCCCGTTGAGGGAGAAATGAGTGCCCACAAACGGACCCGCTCACACCACGTCCGAGAAAATTCCGCTGTCACTTTGAACACGGAGGCCTCCGTCTGCGTACCCGGATACGAGCGACCGACTGGGGGAACCCCCGGACACCGGAGGTAGGCGTGCGCAAGGATTCCGCCGTGGCTGATGAACGAAGGCCAAGGGCCCGACATCGCATGACCTCGTCCTCGGCGTCTTCTTCGACCGAGCCCGACGAGGAGTTGATGCGTGCCCTGTACAGGGAACACGCGGGACCCCTGCTCGCCTATGTGCTGCGCCTGGTCGCGGGCGACCGGCAGCGCGCCGAGGACGTCGTGCAGGAGACACTCATCCGTGCCTGGAAGAACGCCGGCCAGCTCAATCGAGCGACCGGTTCGGTACGCCCCTGGCTGGTGACGGTCGCTCGGCGCATCGTCATCGACGGCCACCGCAGCCGGCAGGCCCGGCCGCAGGAGGTCGACCCGTCGCCGCTGGAGGTCATCCCCGCGGAGGACGAGATCGACAAGGCGTTGTGGCTGATGACACTGTCGGACGCGCTGGACGACCTGACCCCTGCACACAGGGAGGTCCTGGTCGAAACGTACTTCAAAGGGCGTACGGTCAACGAGGCGGCCGAAACGCTCGGCATCCCCAGCGGAACGGTGCGCTCAAGGGTGTTCTACGCCCTGCGGTCCATGAAGCTGGCACTGGAGGAGCGGGGGGTGACGGCATGAGCAACCTGTACGGGGGGTTCGGCACTGGCGGCCCCGGGGCCGTGAGAGGTCCCCAGGGTGCACAGGGACAGGGCGACATCCACGAGACCGTCGGCGCCTACGCCCTCGGCATCCTGGACGACGCCGAGGCGACGGCCTTCGAAGCCCACCTCGCCACCTGCGACTGGTGCGCCCAGCAACTGGACGAGCTCGCGGGCATGGAGCCGATACTGGCCGCGCTCGCGGACCTGCCCGGCAGCCAGGGCAGCCCGGCCATCGGCGAGTCCCTGTCCGCGAAGCCCAGTCCACGGCTGGTGGAACGGCTCGTCGACGAGGTGGCCGAGCGGCGCGCCCAGAAGCGCCGCCGCGGTCTCTACCTCGTGGCGGCCGCGGCCGCGCTGATCATCGGCGGCCCGCTCACCGTGATGGCGGTGAACGGCGGAAGCAGCGGCACCCCCCAGGACCCGATGGCCATGGGCCCCGCCCAGCAGGCCTTCCAGGTCATGAAGGACAAGCACGCCGCGACCGACCCGGGCACCAAGGTCAACGCCGTGGTCGCCCTGGAGCCCAGGGACTGGGGCACCCACGCCGTGCTCCAGCTGAAGAACGTCAAGGGGCCGCTCAAGTGCTCCCTGATCGCGGTCGGCAAGAACGGCGAGCGCGAGACGGTCACCTCCTGGTCCGTCCCGGAGCGGGGCTACGGCATCGCGAACGCCAAGACCGAGGAGGCGATGAAGCCGCTGTACGTGCACGGCGGTGCCGCCTTCACGCCGAACCAGATCGACCACTTCGAGGTGATGACGTTCGACGGAAAACGGCTGGTGGAGGTGAACGCGTAGGCGTTCGCGCACCTGCCTGAGCATCTCCCGCGGCGTACCGACGAGCACGCCGCGGGCCGACGTGCGCAGGGGCCTGTCGTGGGACTCCCGCCCGCAGGGCGGCGGGAGTCACACGACCCGGCCTGGGTGGGTCCGTCGCAGGTCCGTAGCCTCTTCGGGCCCCTTTCGCGTACGGTGGACGGCTGCCCAGCACGTCAGAAGGGGGCCCGGTGGCCGCTCAGGTTCAACAGGAAACGGCGCTCGGTCCGGTCGGCAAGTCCGCGCACGACTCGCTCCGCGACCGGGAGATCAGTGCCGAACAGGAACACCTGGACCGGGTGTACCGGCGCCTCGAGGAGAAGATCCACGAGGCGGAGTTCCTGATGAACGACGCCGCCAAGCGCGGCCAGGTCGGCACGCCCGGGGCGCTCGCCGAGCGGGACGCGCAGGTGTTCCGGGCGGGCATCCACCTCAACCGGCTCAACAACGAGTTCGAGGACTTCCTCTTCGGCCGGATCGACCTGCTGCTCGGCAAGGACGGCAAGAAGGGACCGGACGGCGCGTACACGGCGGTCGAGCCCGCCGAGGGCGCGGTGCGCCCCGACAACACCGCCGACATCGCCGAGACCCTGCACATCGGCCGCATCGGCGTCCTCGACGAGGAGTACGCGCCCCTGGTCATCGACTGGCGGGCACCGGCCGCCGCCCCCTTCTACCGGTCCACCCCGGTCGACCCCGGGCGGGTCGTCCGCCGCCGGGTCATCCGCTCCAAGGGCCGCCGGGTGCTCGGCGTCGAGGACGACCTGATGCGCCCCGAGCTCAAGGCGACCCTCGACGGCCACGAGCTGCCGGTGATCGGCGACGGCGCCCTGATGGCGGCACTCGGCCGGGCCCGTACCCACACCATGCGGGACATCGTGGCGTCCATCCAGGCCGAGCAGGACCTGGTCATCCGTGCCCCCGCCGCCTCCGTGACCTACGTCGAGGGCGGCCCCGGCACCGGCAAGACGGCCGTCGCCCTGCACCGGGCCGCCTACCTGCTCTACCAGGACCGGCGCAGATACGCGGGCGGCATCCTGATCGTTTCGCCCACCCCGCTGCTGGTCGCGTACACCGAGGGCGTGCTGCCCTCGCTCGGCGAGGAGGGCCAGGTCGCCATCCGCGCCATCGGCTCCCTCGTCGACGGCGTGGAGGCCACGCTGTACGACTCCCCGTCCGTGGCCCGCGCCAAGGGTTCGTACCGCATGCTCAAGGTGCTCAGGAAGGCCGCGCGCGGCGCCCTGGAACGGAACGGCGCCCCGACCCGGCTGCGCGTCGTCGCCTTCGGCCGCCGCCTCGAACTGGAGGCCGAGGAGCTGGAGCGCATCCGGCGCAACGCCCTGGGCGGCACCGCCCCGGTGAACCTGCTGCGGCCGCGTGCCCGCAAGCTGCTGCTGGACGCCCTGTGGGCACAGTCCGGCGCCGCGTCCCGGCACGCCGACCCGGAGCTGGCGGCCGAGCTGCGCTCCTCCTTCGACGACGACGTCTCCTGCGAGGACTCCTTCCTGGAGTTCCTGGCCGCCTGGTGGCCCGAGCTGACCCCGCGGGCCGTGCTGGACGCGATGGCCGACGAGAGGCGGCTGGGGCGCTGGGCCCGGCGCATCCTCAACCCCGGCGAGGTACGCAGGGTCGCGCGCTCTCTGAGGCGGGACGGTCTGTCCGTGCACGATGTGGCGATGCTGGATGAGCTCGAGGCCGTACTCGGCCTGCCGGCCCGCCCGAGGAAGAAGCGCGAGCTGGACCCGCTCGACCAGCTGACCGGGCTCGAGGAGCTGATGCCCGTACGCGAGGAGTCCCAGCGTGAGCGCGCCGAGCGGCTCGCCCGGGAGCGGACCGAGTACGCGCATGTGATCGTCGACGAGGCGCAGGACCTCACACCGATGCAGTGGCGGATGGTCGGGCGGCGCGGCCGGCACGCCACCTGGACCGTGGTCGGCGACCCGGCCCAGTCCTCCTGGTCCGACCCGGACGAGGCGGCCGAGGCCCGGGACGAGACCCTCGGCACCCGGCCCCGCCGCCGCTTCACGCTCACGGTCAACTACCGCAACCCCGCGGAGATCGCCGAGCTGGCGTCCAAGGTGCTCGCGCTGGCGATGCCGGGCTCGACGGCGCCGTCGGCGGTCCGCTCCACGGGTGTCGAGCCGCGCTTCGCGGTCGTCCGCGACTCCCTGGCGCAGACCGTCCGCGCGGAGGCGGAGCGCCTGCTCGGCCTCGTCGACGGCACGGTGGGCGTGGTCGTCGCCATGAACCGGCGCCAGGAGGCGGCCCGCTGGCTGGACGGGCTCGGCGACCGGGTGGTGGCGCTGGGCAGCCTGGAGGCCAAGGGTCTGGAGTACGACGCGACCATCGTCGTCTCCCCCGCGGAGATCGCCGACGAGAGCCCCGCGGGCCTGCGGGTGCTGTACGTGGCGCTGACCCGGGCGACCCAGCAGCTGACGGTGGTTTCGGGCGAACGGGACGAGCCGAACGCGGTCGGGGTGCCGGATCTGCTCCGCGACTGAGGCGTGCTGGGGCCGCGCTTGAGCCCGTCCGGGAGCGCGGCCCACCCGTACGGAAGATGAACTCTCGGCACGGGAATGGCCTTGCGGGATCCGTTTGTTAGCCTTGGTGTGGCACCGGCCCGATCCAAGCCCCCGGGCCCAACCTTAGTCGCTTCGAGCGACCACTTGCCGCGAGGCGAGCATGGCGGGTCGGTGTCACTGAACGCAGGGGAGGCCCACGTCACCACGTGACGTGGGCCTCTTTCCGCGCCCGCCCCCTTCTCGTATCGTGTCTCGTATCGTGGAAACTGCTTTCCGGAGTCGCGCCACTTCGTGGGAACAAAACGTTCGCAATCCATGGCGACTACCACGTACTCGGGGGTAGGTGCGACGATCGGACGGCACATCTCAGCGACACGGTGAAAGCAGAGGAAGTCGGCCATGGCAACGGCGCCCAGCGTCTCCTACTCGATGACGATCCGGCTGGAGGTGCCCGCGAGCGGAACGGCAGTCTCGCAGCTCACCACCGCCGTGGAGTCCTCCGGAGGCTCGGTCACCGGCCTCGACGTCACCGCGTCCGGCCACGAGAAGCTCCGTATCGACGTGACCATCGCGGCCACCTCGACCTCGCACGCCGAGGAGATCGTCGGGAAGCTGCGCGGCATCGAGGGCGTGACCCTGGGCAAGGTCTCCGACCGTACGTTCCTCATGCACCTCGGCGGCAAGATCGAGATGGCGTCGAAGCACCCCATCCGCAACCGTGACGACCTCTCCATGATCTACACCCCGGGCGTGGCCCGCGTGTGCATGGCGATCGCGGAGAACCCCGAGGACGCCCGCCGTCTCACCATCAAGCGCAACTCCGTTGCGGTCGTGACGGACGGATCGGCCGTCCTGGGCCTCGGCAACATCGGCCCCAAGGCCGCGCTGCCCGTCATGGAGGGCAAGGCGGCCCTCTTCAAGCGGTTCGCCGGCATCGACGCCTGGCCGATCTGCCTCGACACCCAGGACACCGACGCGATCGTGGAGATCGTCAAGGCGATCGCCCCCGGCTTCGCCGGCATCAACCTGGAGGACATCTCGGCGCCCCGTTGCTTCGAGATCGAGGCCCGGTTGCGCGAGGCCCTCGACATCCCCGTCTTCCACGACGACCAGCACGGCACCGCGATCGTCGTGCTCGCCGCGCTGACCAACGCACTTCGCGTGGTGGGCAAGGCAATCGAGCAGGTGCGTGTCGTGATGTCGGGCGCCGGCGCGGCCGGCACGGCCATCCTCAAGCTGCTGCTCGCGGCGGGTGTGAAGAGCGCCGTCGTCGCCGACATCCACGGCGTTGTGCACGCCGGCCGCGAGGACCTGGTGAGCGCCGCCCCGGACTCCCCGCTGCGCTGGATCGCCGACAACACCAACCACGAGGGCCTGACCGGCACCCTCAAGGAGGCCGTCCGCGGCGCCGACGTCTTCATCGGCGTCTCCGCGCCGAACGTCCTCGACGGCGAGGACGTGGCGGCCATGGCCGAGGGCGCGATCGTGTTCGCGCTCGCGAACCCCGACCCCGAGGTCGACCCCGCAATCGCCCGTCAGACGGCGGCAGTTGTGGCCACCGGCCGCTCCGACTTCCCCAATCAGATCAACAACGTCCTGGTGTTCCCCGGCGTCTTCCGCGGCCTGCTGGACGCGCAGTCCCGCACGGTCAGCACGGACATGATGCTGGCCGCCGCGACCGCCCTCGCGGACGTGGTCACCGAGGACGAGCTCAACCCGAACTACATCGTTCCGAGCGTGTTCAACGACAAGGTCGCGGGCGCCGTCGCCGGAGCAGTGCGGGACGCCGTCAAGGCGGCGGGGGAGTCGGCGACCGCGTAGGCGCACCCGTCGACGCTCCGAGCGCCGGATGTGGTCGCCACGGCCGGTCGACCGCGTCCGGCGGTGCGGCGGCTGTGACCATCGCCACGGTGTCCCCGTCCGGCGCGTCGTTGAAGCCGCCGATCCCGGCCGCCCTCTAGGGTTGCGGCCAGGCTCAGGCCCCCCGAGACCCTGCGAAGCGTTGCCGGGAGTGGACCGAACGTCACCACGGTGAGACGGTGGCGCTTTTCGTGTGACTCCCAAGGGTGTTCTCACGACTCCCACGGGTGCCGGATTGGCTTTCCCGCCGCAGGTGGGGGCAGGATGCGTCTTCGGGCGCGAGGGTCTGACGAAGGACCCGGGTCCGGGGACTCACCGAGGACCCTGGCAGCATCGACTTCGCTGTGCCCATCATGCGGCTCCGCCGCGTGGCACGCCTCAACGGCAAGAAGAACACGGGAGTAACAACATGAACCGCAGTGAGCTGGTGGCCGCGCTGGCCGACCGCGCCGAGGTGACCCGCAAGGACGCCGACGCCGTGCTGGCCGCGTTCGCCGAGACCGTCGGCGAGGTCGTTGCCAAGGGCGACGAGAAGGTCACCATCCCTGGCTTCCTGACCTTCGAGCGCACCCACCGTGCCGCTCGCACCGCGCGCAACCCGCAGACCGGCGACCCCATCCAGATCCCGGCCGGCTACAGCGTGAAGGTCTCGGCGGGCTCCAAGCTCAAGGAAGCCGCGAAGGGCAAGTGATCTTGCCGTCGTACGCCACGGGACGGCGTACGAGGCCGTGCCTGAAGGGGACGGCATCCTCGGCCCGGTAACGCCTCCAGGGACGGCGTACGGGCCCGGAAAGGCCCAAGGGGCGGTCACCCGATGCGGGTGACCGCCCCTCGCGCGTGTGCGGGTGCGTATGCGGGGCCCGGCGTCCAGGACCGCGGACACGCGGCCGGGAACCGCCCGGCCGCGGGCCTCCGGTCCCCCGGAGGCCCGTACGGGAGGGCCTCAGGCGAGGGCCTTGCCCGGGAGTTCGACCTTCGCGCCCAACTCGATGAGCTTCTCCATGAAGTTCTCGTAGCCTCGGTTGATCAGGTCGATGCCGTGGACCCGGGAGGTGCCCTGGGCCGCCAGGGCCGCGATCAGGTACGAGAAGCCGCCGCGCAGGTCGGGGATGACCAGGTCGGCGCCCTGGAGCCGGGTCGGGCCGGAAACCACCGCGGAGTGCAGGAAGTTGCGCTGTCCGAAGCGGCAGTCGGAGCTGCCGAGGCACTCGCGGTAGAGCTGGATGTGCGCGCCCATCTGGTTGAGCGCGGAGGTGAAGCCGAGCCGGGACTCGTAGACCGTCTCGTGGATGATCGACAGGCCCGTGGCCTGTGTCAGCGCGACCACCAGCGGCTGCTGCCAGTCCGTCTGGAAGCCCGGGTGCACGTCCGTCTCCAGCGCGATGGACTTCAGCTGGCCGCCCGGGTGCCAGAAGCGGATGCCCTCGTCGTCGATCTCGAAGGCGCCGCCCACCTTCCGGTAGGTGTTCAGGAACGTCATCATCGAGCGCTGCTGGGCGCCGCGGACGTAGATGTCGCCCTCGGTCGCCAGCGCCGCCGACGCCCACGACGCGGCCTCCAGGCGGTCCGGGAGGGCGCGGTGCGCGTAGCCGCCGAGCTTGTCCACACCGGTGATGCGGATCGTGCGGTCGGTGTCCATCGCGATGATCGCGCCCATCTTCTGCAGCACGCAGATGAGGTCCTCGATCTCCGGCTCGACGGCCGCGTTGGACAGCTCGGTGACACCCTCGGCGAGCACCGCGGTCAGCAGCACTTGCTCGGTGGCGCCGACGGAGGGGTACGGCAGCCGGATCTTGGTGCCGCGCAGCCCCTTGGGCGCCTCCAGGTACTGGCCGTCCGCGCGCTTCTCGATGACCGCGCCGAACTGCCGCAGCACGTCGAAGTGGAAGTCGATGGGCCGGCCGCCGATGTCGCAGCCGCCGAGGCCCGGGATGAACGCGTGGCCGAGACGGTGCAGCAGCGGGCCGCAGAAGAGGATCGGGATGCGCGACGAGCCCGCGTGGGCATCGATGTCAGCGACGTTCGCGCTCTCGACGTGCGTCGGGTCGAGCACCAGCTCAGCCGGTTCCTCGCCCGGACGGACCGTCACGCCGTGCAGTTGCAGCAGCCCGCGCACCACACGCACATCGCGGATGTCGGGGACATTGCGCAGCCTGCTCGGCGCACTGCCCAGAAGAGCGGCGACCATGGCCTTCGGTACGAGGTTCTTCGCACCGCGGACACGGATTTCGCCCTCCAGCGGGGTGCCGCCGTGGACAAGGAGGACATCGTCGTTGACGGTCATGGATCTCGCGTTCCGTGGAGTGGGGCAGGGGCCGAAGACGTAAGAGTAATGGCCGTCCACCCCCCTTCAGTAAGCCCGAGTACCTCCTGGCAAGGTCATAGCTTTGCCACAACACGAGCCGTGCGTGGGCGGACGCACGCGGTGACCGCCCGGCGTGCGCCGGTGCCGCATCCGTGAGCCCGGTGCGGCATTCACCCGCGTACCCGGATTGCCTCCCCATCCCGGGGCAAGATGCGGGATCATGTCTGGCATGACCGAGGTGTCCTCGCTCACAGGGCGGCTGCTCGTGGCCACGCCCGCCCTGGCGGACCCGAACTTCGACCGCGCTGTGGTGCTCCTCCTCGACCACGACGAGGAGGGCTCGCTCGGTGTGGTCCTCAACCGCCCCACACCCGTGGACGTGGGCGACATCCTGGAGGGCTGGGCGGATCTGGCGGGGGAGCCCGGGGTCGTCTTCCAGGGCGGACCGGTGTCGCTGGACTCGGCGCTCGGCGTCGCCGTCATCCCGGGCGGCGCCTCCGGGGAGCGGGCCCCGCTGGGCTGGCGGCGGGTGCACGGGGCGATCGGCCTGGTCGACCTGGAGGCCCCGCCCGAACTGCTCGCCAAGGCACTGGGCTCGCTGCGGATCTTCGCCGGGTACGCGGGCTGGGGGCCGGGCCAGCTGGAGGACGAGCTGGTCGAAGGGGCCTGGTACGTCGTCGAGTCGGAGCCCGGCGATGTGTCGTCCCCGGCGCCGGAGCGGCTGTGGCGGGAGGTGCTGCGGCGTCAGCGCAGCGAGCTGGCGATGGTGGCCACCTATCCGGACGACCCTACGCTCAACTGATGCGTGCGGGCTTCAGTACCCTTGCCGTATGAGCACTCTCGAGCCCGAGCGCGGTACCGGTACGGGGACCCTCGTAGAGCCGACGCCGCAGGTGTCGCACGGCGACGGTGACCACGAGCGCTTCGCCCACTACGTCCAGAAGGACAAGATCATGGCGAGCGCCCTCGACGGCACGCCCGTCGTGGCGCTGTGCGGCAAGGTGTGGGTACCGGGCCGCGACCCCAAGAAGTACCCGGTCTGCCCCATGTGCAAGGAGATCTACGAGTCCATGGGCAGCGGCGGCGACGAGGGCAAGGGCGGCGACAAGAAGTAGCCGGCCGGCTCCTCGTTCGACGACGACCGAAGGGCCCCCGGGACGCGTGACGGCGCGTTCCGGGGATCTTCGTTTCCGTGTCCCTTTCCGTGTCCCTTTCCGCGTCCCTTCGCATGTCCCGTCCCGTGTCCATCCTCCTGTCCGCACGCGGGACCGCGCCCGGTACAGGCGTGGGCGGGCGCCGGTCTACGGGTCGGCGTCCAGCGCTCTGCTCGCTTCATCCGTGAACCGGTTGACCGAGTGAGAGAACTCCGCCGCCTTCACGGTGTGGCGCTCGATGTGCCCGGCGAGAGCCTCAGGGGCCGATCCACGCGCGAGACTCCAGGTCGCCAGGTTGTTGTCGACCACGTGCAACGCGCCGAGCACAGCGTCCGCAGCCGCCGCCACTTCTTTCGGGCCTTCCAGGGACAAACGGGCACATGAGGCCCGAATCGCGTGGATCAATTCGTCGAGCCGGCCCAGCAGTCTCTCCACATCGGTTTCCGCGTCCCCCCGGACGAGGGCGCGGGACGCCCGCCGTGCGACCTCACGTGCCTCAGTGATCGGAACGAGCGTCGCCGCGTAGGCGTCGCGGCGTACCTCGCGTCGCCAACGTGCGTGGTCGGTGCGGGCCTGGTCGCGTGACTGCCGTCGTGTGTGCCGGCCGGTGAGCACCGCAGTCGTGGTGGCGCCGACGACTCCGACGAAGGCTCCGAGCACGGCGGCAAGTCCTTGGTCCACGCGAAGGATTATCGCCGTCCTGCCGTCCTGCCGTCCTGCCGTCCTGCCGTCCTGCTGTCTTGCCGTCCCGCTGTCGGTCGTCCCGCTTCCGTTCACGCTGCCTCGTCGATCAGGCTTTCCTCACCCGGACGGTGTGGATGCCCGGGGTTCCGTGAAGGCCGCAAGGACGGGAAGGGCTGGACGCGATGGGCTTCGAGGATCTGATCCCGGCACCCCGCAAGGGCTGGTGGGTCCCCCCGCGGGGGCCGTTCGTGCTCGACGAGGAGACGGTGCTGTGCGCGGAGCCCGGCACCGAGCGCGTCGCACACTGGATGCGCGACGTCCTGGGCGCGGCCACCGGGCTGCCCTTCCGGGAGGGAAGCGCGGGCAACGGCATCGTGCTGCGCATCGACCCGGGGATGGAGCCCGAGGCGTACCGCATCGTCATCGACGGGTACGCCGTCCGTCTCGACGGCGGCAGCGCGGCCGGTGTCTTCTGGGGGGCGCAGACCTTCCGCCAGTTGCTGGGGCCTGAGGCCTTCCGGCGGGCGCCGGTCGACCCGGACCGCCGCGAGTGGGACGTGCCCGGCGTGGTCGTCGAGGACGCGCCCCGCTTCCCCTGGCGCGGCCTCCTGCTCGACGTGGCCCGGCACTTCACGCCCAAGGACGGCGTTCTGCGCCGGCTGGACCTGATGGCCGCCCACAAGCTGAACGTCCTGCATCTGCACCTCACCGACGACCAGGGCTGGCGGCTGGAGATCAGGCGCCACCCGAGACTCACGGAGGTGGGCTCCTGGCGGTCCCGGACGCGACGCGGTCACCGTGCCTCCCCACTGTGGGAGGAGAAGCCGCACGGCGGTTTCTACACGCAGGAGGACATCCGCGAGATCGTCGCGTACGCGGCCGCGCGGCATATAACCGTCGTCCCCGAGATCGACATCCCCGGACACAGCCAGGCGGCCATCGCCGCGTATCCCGAACTCGGCAACACGGACGTCGTCGACACGGCCTCCCTCTCGGTCTGGGACGACTGGGGTATCTCGGCCAACGTACTCGCCCCCACCGACACCACCCTGCGGTTCTACGAAGGAGTGTTCGAGGAGGTTCTGGAACTCTTCCCCTCGACGTTCGTTCACATCGGCGGCGACGAGTGCCCCAAGGACCAGTGGCGGCGCTCCCCGGCAGCTCAGGCGCGCATCAAGGAACTCGGGCTCGCCGACGAGGACGGACTCCAGGCGTGGTTCATCCGGCACTTCGACACCTGGCTGACCGCCCGGGGCCGCCGGCTCATCGGCTGGGACGAGATCCTGGAGGGCGGCCTGGCGGACGGTGCCGCCGTGTCCTCCTGGCGCGGATACGCCGGCGGTGTCACCGCCGCGCGGGCCGGCCACGATGTCGTGATGTGCCCGGAGCAGCAGGTGTATCTCGACCACCGTCAGGACGGCGGCGCGGACGAGCCGGTGCCCATCGGATATGTGCGCACCCTGGAGGATGTCTACCGCTTCGAGCCGGTCCCGCCGCAGCTCACCGGGGAGCATGCGCGCCATGTGCTCGGCACCCAGGCCAACGTCTGGACCGAGGTGATGGAGGATCAGGCCCGGGTGGACTACCAGACGTTCCCGAGGCTCGCGGCCTTCGCCGAGGTCGCCTGGAGTGCTCTGCCCGCACCCATGGAACGCGACTTCGGGGACTTCGGGCGGCGGATGGCCGTCCACTACCGCCGCCTCGACGCCCTGGGGGTCGCCTATCGGCCGCCCACGGGGCCCCAGCCGTGGCAGCGGCGCCCCGGGGTGCTCGGACGCCCGATCGAGGGTGCGCCCCCGAACGTGTGAGGCCACCGCGGAGGGGCAGCGAAGGGCCGGGCGCCCTGGAAACGTGACCTCGCGTGGGAGAAGTCGCACCAGGGCCGCCGTGGAGCGGCAATCGACACTCATCGGGGATGTCATGGCAAAACGGGCCATCTCCCTGGTGAGGGGGCGAATGCCTCCTAGCGGACCCCCGCGTCGGGGGCGGGGAAAGATGTGCCAGAGTTGCCACGTCCGGCCTGTCAGCACGTACCGTACGGCAACACAGGTGGGACCAGGTGGGGCAGCGGGAAGGGGCAGCCGGTTTGACCACGCACGCACCGCAGGCGGCACAGGCCGTGACGCTGCCCGCCTCGCTGGACGAGGCCGTGGCGGCCCTTGCCGCCATGCCGGCCGCCGTCCCCGTGGCGGGTGGCACCGATCTGATGAGCGCGGTGAACTCCGGGCAGCTGCGGCCCGCCGCGCTGGTCGGTCTGGGCCGGATCAGCGAGATCCGCGGCTGGCAGTACCAGGACGGCCACGCGCTGCTCGGCGCCGGCCTCACCCACGCGCGCATGGGCCGCCCCGACTTCGCGGCCCTCATCCCCGCCCTCGCGGCGGCCTCGCGCGCCGCCGGACCACCGCACATCCGCAACGCGGGCACCCTGGGCGGCAACATCGCCTCCGCCTCCCCCACGGGGGACGCGCTCCCGGTGCTGGCCGCCCTGG
This sequence comes from Streptomyces sp. NPDC093261, assembly GCF_044753645.1. NCBI lineage: Bacteria > Bacillati > Actinomycetota > Actinomycetes > Kitasatosporales > Streptomycetaceae > Streptomyces > Streptomyces sp. NPDC093261. The sequence continues at coordinate 1,327,621 of NZ_JBIVNO010000001.1, read as the reverse complement.
AGGCCACGCTGATCATCGCGGGCCCGGGCGGAGTCCGCCGCGAGATCCCGGTCTCGCACCTGCTCGCCGGTGTGGAGCCGCTGCGCGCGGGTGAACTCATCGGCTACGTGCGCGTACCGCTGCTGCACGCCCCCCAGGTCTTCCTGAAGGCGACCGGGCGCACCGGCCCCGGGCGGGCCGTCGCGTCCGTGGCGCTCGTCCTCGACCCGGCACGGCGCGGTGTGCGCTGCGCCGTCGGCGCCATAGCGCCCGTGCCGCTGCGCCCCCTGGAGGCCGAGCACTGGGTCGCCCAGCTCATCGACTGGGACAACAACCGCGCGATCGTCCCGGAGGCGCTCGCCGCCTTCGGGGAGTACGTCGCCGCGGCCTGCATCCCCGACCCCGCCCCGGCGGAGGACGGCACCGTGCAGCAGCTTCCGCCCGCCGTACTGCATCTGCGGCGCACCGTCGCCGCGTTGGCCCGACGAGCACTGGGGAGGGCACTTTCGTGACCGACGACCGGCACCCGGAGGAGACCCCGCAGGGGGGCACCCAGGGTTCCTGGGAGCGACTGCCGCAGGGGGACTACGACGACGGGGCCACCGCCTTCGTCCACCTTCCCGAGGGAGGGATCGACGCCCTCCTCGCCGCTCACAGCCCGCTGGCCGCGCCGGGCCACGGTTATGTGCCGCCGACCTTCGACCCGGCCGCCGGCGAGGGCGCCGGCCCGGCGGCCGCGGGCGCCTGGGCCGCGCCCGCGCAGGGCGCCCACTGGCCCGACCCGAACCAGGCCCCCCAGGGGGGCGCGGGAGACCGGTTCCAGGAGGGCGCGGGAGACCGGTTCACGCACCATCCGGGAGCCACCGGGCAGTGGAACTTCGAGGAGGCCGCGGCCGCCCAGGAGCGGCCCGCGCCCGGACACGACGTCACCGGTGAGTGGTCGATCCCGGTGGCCGGCGGCGATCTGCCGGACGAGTCGGGCGAGTTCAGCACGTCGGCCCTCGTCGAGCAGTGGGGCGGCACCCCGCCCCCGACGCTGCCGGGCGGCGCGCCCGCGCCCTGGGCGACGGGGACGGCCGGGCCCGCCTGGCCCGGCGCGACGCAGCAGGGCTCCGGCGAGCCGGCCGCGCAGGCGCCCGGCGAGACCCCTGGAGAGCCGTCCGGCGGGCCGTACGAGGACACGGGGCCCGGCGGTGCCCCCGGGGCACCCGAGGCCGCCCAGGAGCCGTCAGCGCCCGCCGGCGAGCCCGCCGCCGCTCAGGCCCACGCCTCGGACGCCACGACGGCAGCCCCGGACGCCGTACCGGCAGAGGATCCCGCCGCGGCCGTGGCCGGACCGGCCCCCGACGCCGAGGCCGGGGAACAGGACCCCGAACCTCCGCCGCCCCCGCACGACGAGCACCCCCTCGCCTCGTACGTCCTGCGGGTGAACGGCTCCGACCGGCCCGTCACCGACGCGTGGATCGGGGAGTCGCTGCTGTACGTGCTGCGCGAGCGGCTCGGTCTCGCCGGCGCCAAGGACGGCTGCTCGCAGGGCGAGTGCGGCGCCTGCAACGTCCAGGTCGACGGACGGCTCGTCGCCTCCTGCCTGGTGCCCGCCGTCACCGCCGCGGGCAGCGAGGTCCGTACGGTCGAGGGCCTCGCCGCCGACGGACAGCCCTCGGACGTGCAGCGGGCGCTCGCCCGGTGCGGGGCCGTGCAGTGCGGCTTCTGCATCCCGGGCATGGCGATGACCGTGCACGACCTGCTGGAGGGCAACCCCGCGCCGACCGAACTGGAGGCCCGCCAGGCCCTGTGCGGCAATCTGTGCCGCTGCTCCGGCTACCGGGGCGTCCTGGAGGCTGTCAAGGAGGTCGTCGCGGAACGCCGGGCGCACGCCGAGGCCGATCCGGCACCGGACGCGGACGAGCCCCGCATCCCGCACCAGGCGGGTCCCGGAGCGGGCGGAGTCCACCCCTCCGCGTTCGACGGCGGGGGCCTGCACGACCACCCGTACGGCCAGGACGGAGGCCAGGCGTGAGCAACGAAGCCGCCACCGCGACCACCGCGGCGGCCGTACCCGCCGCCGAGCCGCTGCCGCACGGCCTGGGCGCCTCCCTGCCGTCGGCCGACGCCGGTGCCAAGACCGAGGGCACCTTCCCGTACGCCGCCGACCTCTGGGCCGAGGGCCTGCTGTGGGCCGCCGTGCTGCGCTCGCCGCACCCGCACGCGCGCATCCTGTCCATCGACGTGAGCCACGCGCGCGAGATGCCGGGTGTGCGGGCTGTCGTCACCCACGAGGACGTGCCCGGCAGCGCGTTCCACGGCCGGGGCACCGCCGACCGCCCCGTGTTCGCCTCCGAGGTCGTGCGCCACCACGGGGAGCCCATCGCGGCCGTGGCCGCCGACCACCCCGACACCGCGCGCATGGCCGCCGCGGCGGTCATCGTCGAGTACGAGGTGCTCGACCCGGTGACCGACCCGGAACAGGCCTTCGAGGCGGAGCCGCTGCACCCCGAGGGCAACCTCATCCGGCACATCCCGCTGCGCCACGGCGACCCGGAGGCGGTGGGCGAGATCGTCGTCGAGGGCCTGTACCGCATCGGCCGCCAGGACCCCGCCCCGATCGGCGCGGAGGCCGGTCTCGCCGTGCCCCGGCCCGACGGCGGGGTCGAGCTGTACATCGCCTCCACCGACCCGCACGCCGACCGGGACCGGGCCGCTGCGGTCTACGGCCTGGAGCCCGAGCGGGTCAAGGTCGTCGTCACCGGGGTGCCCGGCGCCACCGGCGACCGCGAGGACCAGAGCTTCCAGCTCCCGCTCGGCCTGCTTGCCCTGAGAACCGGCTGCCCGGTGAAGCTGACCGCGACGCGCGAAGAGTCGTTCCTGGGCCACGCCCACCGCCATCCCACCCTTCTGCGCTACCGCCACCACGCGGATGCCGACGGCAGGCTGGTGAAGGTCGAGGCGCAGATCCTGCTGGACGCGGGCGCCTACGCGGACACCTCCTCGGAGGCGCTGGCCGCCGCCGTGTCCTTCGCCTGCGGCCCCTACGTCGTCCCGAACGCCTTCATCGAGGGCTGGGCCGTGCGCACCAACAACCCGCCGTCGGGCCATGTGCGGGGCGAGGGCGCGATGCAGGTGTGCGCGGCCTACGAGGCCCAGATGGACAAGCTCGCCAAGAAGCTCGGCGCCGACCCGGCGGAGCTGCGGTTGCGCAATGTCATGGCGACGGGCGACGTCCTGCCGACGGGCCAGACCGTGACCTGCCCGGCGCCGGTGGCCGAACTGCTGGAGGCCGTACGGGACCACCCGCTGCCGCCGCTCCCCAAGGACACCCCCGAGGAGGACTGGCTGCTGCCGGGCGGCCCCGAGGGCGCGGGCGAACCCGGCGCGGTGCGCCGCGGTGTCGGCTACGGCCTCGGCATGGTGCACATGCTCGGAGCGGAGGGCGCCGACGAGGTGTCCACGGCGACGGTGAAGGTCCACGACGGCGTCGCGACGGTGCTGTGCTCGGCCGTCGAGACCGGTCAGGGCTTCACGACGCTGGCCCGGCAGATCGTCCAGGAGACCCTGGGCATCGACGAGGTCCATGTGGCCCCGGTCGACACGGACCAGCCGCCGGCCGGAGCGGGCTGCCGCGGCCGCCACACCTGGGTGTCGGGCGGAGCGGTGGAACGTGCCGCCAAGATGGTCCGCACCCAGGTGCTGCAACCCCTGGCGCACAAGTTCGGCATGTCCACCGAACTGCTCCAGATCACCGACGGCAAGATCACCTCGTACGACGGTGTGCTGTCGACCACGGTCACCGAGGCGATGGACGGCAAGGAGCTGTGGGCCACGGCGCAGTGCCGCCCGCACCCGACGGAGCCGCTGGACGAGACGGGCCAGGGTGACGCCTTCGTGGGGCTCGCGTTCTGCGCGATCCGCGCCGTGGTGGACGTGGACATCGAGATCGGCTCGGTACGGGTGGTGGAACTGGCGCTCGCCCAGGACGTGGGCCGGGTGCTGAACCCGGCGCAGCTCGCCGCGCGCGTGGAGGCCGGCGTCACCCAGGGCGTCGGCATCGCGCTCACCGAGAACCTGCGTACGGCCCGCGGCCTGATCCGCCACCCCGACCTGACGGGCTACTCCCTTCCCACGGCCCTGGACGCCCCCGACATCCGGATCGTCAAGCTGGTCGAGGAACGCGACGTGGTCGCGCCCTTCGGCGCCAAGGCCGTCAGCGCGGTGCCCGTGGTGACGTCCCCGGCCGCGATCGCCGCCGCGGTGCGCGCGGCGACCGGCCGCCCGGTCAACCGTCTGCCGATACGGCCGCAGGCGGCGGTGGTGACGACGCCTCAGTGAACCGCGGCGGTCGCCGCCGGGCCCGGCGGTGCGTCGCCTGACGTCCCCCTGCGTTCCGGGCGTTGTCAGTGGGGCGGCGTAGGGTTTTCGCCGTGGGGGGAAGCCGCCCGGCGGGAGCATGAGTCCTGCTCGCGGACGCCCTGGGGACGACGCACGCGGGGGAAGCAATGGGCACGACCGACGCCGGTGGCGTGATCACGCTGACCGAGGCGGACCTGGATCCGTATGTGACGCACACGGGGACGCGTCACCTGCCGACCGGAGCCGGACTGCCGTGCGACAGCGGCCGGTTCGGGTTCGGGGCACCGCGCGGGCGGCCCGTGCCGCGCCGGGTCGCCGACCTGGTCGACGACGCGGAGAAGCCGGCCGCGGAGCTGCGCGACCAGCTCGTCACAGGGGCGCTGCGCACCCTGGACCGCGATCTGGAGTGCCTGCTGCTGGACGGCGCCACGGGCCGGGTCTCCACGACGGGTGTCCTGCCGGCCCGCCTCGGCCTGACGGATCTCTCGTCGCTCACCCCCTCCCTGGAGGCGCTGTTGCGGTTCGCGGCGACGATGGGCGAACTCGCCGCGTTCCGGGGCCGGTTGGCACCGCGGGAACACGACGCGAAGGCGGTGGCGGACGCGGCCGGGCGGCTCGCGTCGGTGTTCGCCGAGGCCACCGGGGAGGAGCGCGCCCTCTACCGGCGGATGGCCGCGCTGATCCGCCCCCTGTCCCGGATCGCGCGCCCCGGCACGGGACTTCGGCTGGACCTTCCCCGGCGTCTCCTCGACGAGGAGTTCGGCTTCTCGTCGATCGTGCGCTTCGAGGACATCGACTTCCCCGGCGTGCTCACGCACGAGCCGACGCGCCGCTTCCTGAGCGAGACGGGCCTGCCGGAGCACGGCTACTGGTACGAGCTGGACACGGACGTTCCCCTGCCGGCCCTGGCCGAGTACTGCGCGGAGGAGGGCATCCCCGTGGATCAACTCCCCGAGGAGGCGGGCCGCCTGATACGCCTCGGCTCTCCGCTCGGGGGCACGAGCCTGGTCGTCGACGGCGCCACCGGCGCGGTGCTGTGCTGGAGCGAGCCCGAGGTGACCCTGCGCCCGCTGAACGCGGACGTCTCCACGCTGGCGTTCACGGTCTGGCTGGTGCACCGCGAGAAGGCGCTCGACGAGGAGCACGACCTGACCGACGCGTACGGGCAACGGGCCGCGGCGATGGCCGAGACGCTCGCCTGCGACCCGACCCCGCGCATCCCCGAGGACGACGGCCGGCGCTCATGGCCGGAGTCCTTCGAGGACCAGGCGGGCGGCGGCCCGTACGCGTAGCCGGCCCCGGAGGCGCTCACGGGAGCCTCCCGACCGGGGACGGATCGTAGTCACCCGGACGGACCAGAAGGGGGCGGCATCCCCCGGAGGAGGAAGCCGCCCCTTTGTCCGTCAGGCCAGGACACTCGAGACCGCGGCGGGAATCGAACCCGCGTAACTCGCTTTGCAGGCGAGTCCCTGAACCACTCGGGCACGCGGTCGGGGTCACGTGCGGAACGGGTTGTGTGCGTTCCGGAGCGATAGAGGGACCGTAGGGTTCGGGGGCCGGTGGGCTCAAGGGGGACGCGGGGGCCGCAACGGGACTGCCATACACCGTCATACGCCGTTCATGAACCGGGCCCGAGCCCTAGGACCAAGGTCCCAGGCGATCACCGGCTCCGGACAGGGGTCAATCCGCTCCAAGCCCCTTACTCTGACCGCATGGCAGCCCTGGAACCCCGCGACACCGATGTCGCACCTACCGTCCCGCCGGTCGACCGCGTCGGTGTGCTGAGCCGGCCGTACCGGGCGCTCAGTATCGGCATCGTCTCGGTCATCGTGCTCATCGCCTTCGAGGCGACGGCCGTCAGCACCGCGATGCCGGTCGCGGCACGGGAGCTGGACGGGCTGTCCCTGTACGCCTTCGCGTTCTCCGGGTACTTCACCACCAGCCTGTTCGGCATGGTGCTCGCGGGCCAGTGGTCGGACCGCAGCGGCCCCCTCGCCTCGCTGACCTGCGGTATCGCCGCGTTCGCCACCGGGTTGCTGCTGTCCGGCACGGCCGGGGCGATGTGGCTGTTCATCGTGGGCAGGGCGGTGCAGGGGCTCGGCGGCGGCCTGGTCATCGTCGCTCTGTACGTGGTGGTCGGCCGCGCCTATCCCGAGCGCCTGCGACCGGCGATCATGGCCGCGTTCGCGGCGGGCTGGGTGGTCCCCTCGGTGGTCGGCCCGCTGGCCGCGGGCACGGTGACCGAACAGCTCGGCTGGCGCTGGGTGTTCATCGGCATCCCGGTGCTGGTGGTCTTCCCGCTGGCCCTCGCGCTGCCGCAGATACGCCGCCGGGCCGGCGGCCCCGCCGAGGAGGCCGTCGTCGCCCCCTTCGACGCCCGCCGTATCCGGCTCGCACTCGGTATCTCGCTCGGCGCCGGGCTCCTCCAGTACGCCGCCCAGGACCTGCGCTGGGTCTCGCTCGTCCCCGGCGTCGTGGGTGCCGCGCTGCTCGTCCCGGCGGTCCTCCGGCTGCTCCCCCGCGGCACCTACCGGGCGGCACGCGGACTGCCGTCCGTGGTACTGCTGAGGGGACTGGCGGCGGGTGCCTTCGTCTCGGCGGAGAGCTTCGTGCCGCTCATGCTGGTCACCCAGCGGGGGCTGTCGCCGACGCTGGCCGGGCTCTCCCTCGCGGCGGGCGGCGGAAGCTGGGCACTCGGGTCGTACCTCCAGTCGAGACCGCGCCTCGAACCGTACCGGGACCGGCTGATGACCCTCGGCATGATCGTGGTCGCTGCCTCGATCGCGACGGCGCCGAGTGTGCTGGTGCACGCCGTGCCGGTGTGGATCGTCGCCGTCGCCTGGGGCTTCGGCTGCTTCGGCATGGGCCTTGTGATCTCCTCGACCAGCGTCCTGCTGCTGAAGCTGTCGCCCCCCGAGGAGGCGGGCGCCAACTCGGCCGCCCTCCAGATCTCCGACGGTCTGTCCAACGTCGTCCTGCTCGCGGCGGGCGGTGCCGCGTTCGCCGCGCTCGGCGGAGGCACGGTCGCCCCCACGGCCGCCGAGTCGGCCGTGGGCGGCTCCCACCCGGCCGCCTTCGCCGCCGTGTTCCTGCCGATGGCGGTGGTCGCCCTGGTGGGGGCGTGGGTGACGACCCGGCTGCACGAGCGGTGACCCTCGGGGGCCGTACTCCGTGATCTGTGACCCCTGTCGCACCCTGGCCCTGTGCGGTGCCGTCGGCCCATGGGGCGGGTGAGCGCACCGGTAGGGTGGCCCGGTTGTCATACGTAGCCGAGCCGCCCAGACCCCCACTGAACCGGAGACCGTGACTACCTCCCGCCCGACAGCCGCCACCACCCTCGACGGCGAGCCCTCCAGGTCCGCCACCGCTCCCGTCGGCAGTTCCTCCCACCACCTCTCTCCCGCCTTCCCCGGCCGCGCCCCCTGGGGCACGGCCAGCAAGCTGCGTGCCTGGCAGCAGGGGGCGATGGAGAAGTACGTCCGGGAGCAGCCGCGTGACTTCCTCGCCGTCGCCACGCCGGGCGCCGGCAAGACGACCTTCGCGCTGACGCTCGCGTCCTGGCTGCTGCACCACCATGTCGTGCAGCAGGTGACCGTGGTCGCGCCGACCGAGCACCTGAAGAAGCAGTGGGCGGAGGCGGCCGCGCGGATCGGGATCAAGCTCGACCCCGAGTACAGCGCGGGACCGCTCGGCCGGGAGTACCACGGAGTGGCCGTCACCTACGCGGGCGTCGGCGTACGGCCCATGCTGCACCGCAATCGCGTCGAGCAGCGCAAGACGCTCGTCATCCTCGACGAGATCCACCATGCCGGCGACTCCAAGTCCTGGGGCGAGGCGTGTCTGGAGGCGTTCGAGCCCGCGACCCGCCGGCTCGCCCTCACCGGTACACCGTTCCGGTCCGACACCAACCCCATCCCGTTCGTGACGTACGAGGAGGGCAACGACGGCATCCGGCGGTCCGCCGCCGACTACACCTACGGATACGGGTCCGCGCTCGCCGACGGGGTCGTGCGGCCGGTCATCTTCCTCTCCTACAGCGGCAATATGCGCTGGCGCACCAAGGCGGGCGACGAGATCGCCGCCCGGCTCGGCGAGCCCATGACCAAGGACGCGGTCAGCCAGGCCTGGCGCACCGCCCTCGATCCGCGCGGCGACTGGATGCCGAGCGTGCTGCGCGCCGCCGACCAGCGGCTCACCGAGGTCCGCAAGGCCATCCCGGACGCGGGGGCCCTCGTCATCGCCTCCGACCAGGAGTCGGCCCGCGCCTACGCGAAGCTCATCCGCGACATCACCGGGCACAAGGCGACCCTTGTGCTGTCCGATGACGCGGGCGCCTCCGACCGCATCGACGAGTTCAGCGGCAACGACGACCGCTGGATGGTCGCCGTCCGTATGGTGTCCGAGGGTGTCGACGTGCCGCGGCTCGCCGTCGGGGTGTACGCCACCACCATCTCCACCCCGCTCTTCTTCGCCCAGGCCGTCGGCCGTTTCGTACGGTCCCGGCGCCGCGGCGAGACCGCCTCCGTCTTCCTCCCCACGGTCCCCGACCTGCTCACCTTCGCCAATGAGATGGAGCGGGAACGCGACCACGTCCTGGACAAGCCGAAGAAGGACGGCGAGGAGGACCCGTACGCCGAGTCCGAGAAGGAGATGGAGGAGGCCAACCGGGAGCAGGACGAGGACACCGGCGAACAGGACATGCTGCCGTTCGAGGCGCTGGAGTCCGACGCGGTCTTCGACCGGGTCATGTACAACGGTGCCGAGTTCGGCATGCAGGCCCACCCGGGCAGCGAGGAGGAGCAGGACTACCTCGGGATCCCGGGCCTCCTGGAACCGGAGCAGGTGCAGCTGCTGCTGCAGAAGCGGCAGGCACGGCAGATCGCGCACAGCCGCAAGAAGCCGGACGCGGACGCCGATCTGCTCGAACTGCCCGCCGAGCGGCGCCCGGTGGTCACCCACAAGGAGCTGCTGGAACTGCGCAAGCAGCTCAACACGATGGTCGGCGCGTACGCCCACCAGAGCGGCAAACCGCACGGCGTGATCCACACCGAGCTGCGCCGGGTGTGCGGCGGCCCGCCGAGCGCCGAGTGCACCGCGGGCCAGTTGCGGCAGCGGATCGCCAAGGTTCAGGAGTGGGCCACGCGGATGCGGTAGCCGGCGCGGCGCCGGGTGCGGGGGCCGGCCGCTGGTTGCCGGCGCTCGTCCCGCCCTTCGCGTACGTCCCGCCGTGGGCCGATGACGTCCGTGGCCGTGCACGTCCCGCCATAGGACGTGCACGTCCGCAGGCCGCGCACGTCCTGACGGAAGCCGATCACATCCCGCCGCGAGCCGCGCATATATCGCCGTAAAAGGAACCGATGCGTACCGGCCATCGACCGGATTCTGGACGGAGCCTTCCGCTCAGCGAACCGTATCGCTACTGTCCCGCTACGCACACGCCCCGTGGCAGCGCCGCCGCGGAGCGCAGCCGTGAAGCGACTGAGCTCGGGAGCCGCCCGGGCCGCCGGCCGATCGGCGGCCTCTGAAGCGCGTCGCCGACGGGACTCGGTGACGCATCCGCCGCGAGGGGCCGCCGTCCTCACCACTAAGGAGTGGGCGTCGTGACCGCGGAGACCTCCCAGACGCTTGACCGGGGCCTCAGAGTCCTCAAGCTGCTCGCCGACACGGACCACGGACTGACGGTCACCGAGCTGGCCACCCGACTGGGCGTCAACCGGACCGTGGTGTACCGGTTGCTGGCCACGCTGGAGCAGCACTCCCTGGTCCGCCGCGATCTGGGGGGCCGCGCCCGGGTGGGGCTCGGGGTGCTGCGCCTCGGCCGCCAGGTGCACCCCCTGGTGCGGGAGGCCGCGCTGCCCGCACTGCGGGCGCTCGCCGAGGACATCGGCGCGACCGCGCACCTCACCCTGGTCGACGGCGCGGAGGCGCTGGCCGTCGCGGTGGTCGAGCCGTCGTGGACCGACTACCACGTGGCGTACCGGCCCGGTTTCCGTCATCCGCTCGACCGGGGAGCCGCCGGCCGCGCCATACTCGCCGCCCGCCGGCAGCCGGTCCCCGAGCCCGGCTACACGCTGACGCACGGGGAGCTGGAGACGGGTGCGAGTGGGGCGGCGGCGCCGTTGCTCGGGGTGAACGGGGTCGAGGGCAGCGTGGGAGTCGTCATGCTGTCGGACTCGGTGCCGGAGCGGGTGGGGCCGCGCGTGGTGGACGCGGCGCGGGAGGTGGCGGAGGCGCTGCGCTGACGGGCCCCCGGATCAGCCCCCCAGCACTCTCAACTGGAGCCACAGCACCAGCCGTTCGTCCGGATCGTGCACATCGACACCGAGCTGCCGCCCAACCTGCCGGAGGCGGTAGCGGCAGGTGTTGGGGTGCACCCCCAGCCGCTCGGCAGCGCCCGCCATATCGCACCCGGCCTCGAACCACGCCAGCAGGGTCTGCGCATGGGCGGTGCCGTGCGTCGCGTCGTGGTCCAGGACCGCTCGCCACGCTCCCGCGCTCAACTCCCTGCTGTCCCGCATCACTTCGGCCAGCCGCAGCAGGGTGATCCGGGGTCGCACCTCGGTCACGCACGCCACGGGCAGCTCCGGTCCGAGCACACGCAGCACGAGGTCCGCGTCCGCGCGGGAGGTCGGCGCGCCGACGAGCGAGGTCACCACCTCGCCGAGCCCGGCCCGTATCGGCACCCGCAGCGCCTGTCCGGCCCGCCGCACGATGTCCTCGGCCAGATGCCGGTGCCGCTGTCCGCGTTCGCCGGACGCGGGCAACAGCGCGTACACCACTCCGTCGACGAGCACACACGCGTGCCGCCCGTAGCGGGCCTCACAGTGCAGGCGTACGAGGTCCAGCAGCCGGAGCGCGGTCTGTTCGCCGTCCGGCGCGGAGGCCGCGGAGTCCGGTACGAACGCGGCCACCCGTACCGCGTCGAGACCGAGCCGGTGCCCGGCCGCGGCCGGGTCGGTGGTGCCGTCGAGGAGCCGGCGCAGCAGATCGCCGTCCTGGTGCCGGGCCAGATCCCGCGCGGCGCGCGCCCGCAGCAGAAGCAGCGCCGCCGTGGACGCGCCCCGCGCCAGCGCCTCCTCGGCGTCGGGCGCGAGCCGGCCGTCGTCCACCACCCAGAGCGAGCCGAGGGTCTCGCCCCCGGCGCGGACGGCGACGGCGAGCCGGGGCAGCGCGCCCGCGAGCGCCGGCAGCCGAACCGGGCCCGGCGTGGCGAAGACCGTCCGGTACTGCTCGGTGTTCTCCGGGCTCCCCGGTACCCGGAGCCCGAGGATGCCCTGGCGGCGGTCCTCGTCCGTGGCCTGTCCCGGCACTGTGGAGTAGGCGAGGATCCGCTGCCCCGGATCCTCGATCGTCGTGGCTCCGCCGACCGCCGCGGCCACCGCGTCGGCCAGCGCGAACAACTCCCCGCGGGTGTCGCCGCCGGCCGCCGGGCGGGCCCCGATCGCCGACGCGAGCAGTAGGTGCACCTGGTGCCAGGCCGTGTCCTGATCGACGGAGAGCAGGGCGATCCCCGCCGCCTCGGCCTCGGCGACCGGCCCGTCCGCGCCGCGTACGACGACACCGGTCATCCCCGCCGCCGCGGCGGCCCGGGCCAGCGGCCCCGCGTCCGCGCCCGGGACGCCCACCGCGAGCAGCAGGGCGCCGGGCGCCTGGGGGAGCGGGGCATGGGCGTCGTAGAGCAGCGCCTCGGTGACCGGCGCCGACAGCCCGGCGGGGGCGGTGCGCAGCCGCACGGAGGGTTCGCCCACCACATCCAGGAGGTCGCCGAGGGTAGCGACGCCCAAGGCGCCACCTCCTTCGTCCGTCGGCCGTCCCGTGTTGGCCGATCCCCTCACGAACGTACGCACTCTTTGGCGTCCCGTACAACGCGAGGGCGCGTCACGGGCTCCGAGACTCGATCCATGACAGCAGAGACGGACCTGACGGACCTGACCACGGCCCGGGAACAGGCGGCCCGGCTCGCGGAGGAGTCCGCCCGTGCGGCGGGTGTCCACCTCCGTACCGTTGAGGGCGTGGCCCCGCTCGCCGCCGTGGCCGACTACTTCAGCGACGTCTGGCGCACGCCCCGCAGCTCTCCGCCGCTGCCGGCCGAGGTGCTGCACAGCGTGGTGCACGCGGGCGGGGCCGTGCACGCCGCGTACACCGTCGCCGGTGCCCGGCTCGCCGGGGCCTGCGCCGCGGTCTTCGGGCCGCCGGCCGGGGCGGACGCGTACTCCCTCCTGGCGGCGGCCGACGCGGGCCTCGGCCCTGTGGTGAAGCAGGCGCAGCGCGCCTGGCTGCTGGAGCGCGGCGCCCGCACCCTGCGCTGGACCTTCGACCCGCTGGTCGCCCGCAACGCCCGCTTCAACCTGGTGAAACTGGGCGCGACCGGCACGGAGTACCTGGTCGACTTCTACGGTCCGATGGCCGACGGGGTGAACGACGGCGACGAGAGCGACCGGCTCACGGTGACCTGGGACCTGGTGTCCCCCCGCCGGCCGCCCGCGCCTGCCGCCGTCCCCCCTGCTCTCGACTCCGCCCGTGCAGCGGGGAGTGACCTGGCCCCCGACGGAGGCCCGCTCGCCCGCCGCTCCCCCGACGACCGGACCCTGTGGTGCCGCGTCCCCCACGACGTGGTCGCCCTGCGCGTCACCGACCCCGCGCTCGCGCTGCGCTGGCGCCACGCCGTCCGCGAGGTGTTCACCAAAGCCTTCGCCGAGGGGTTCACGGCCACGGGCATGTCCCGGGACGGCTGGTACACGCTCGCCCGAAAGGAGGGGTCCCCGGCATGAGACTGGAACGCGCCGAGATCGTCCATGTGGCGATCCCGCTCGTCACCCCGTTCCGCACCTCCTTCGGGACCATGACCACGAAGGACACCTTCCTGCTCCATGTCGTCACCGACGCCGCCGAGGGGTGGTCGGAGTTCGCGGCCGATCCCGAACCGCGGTACTGCTCCGAGTTCGTGGCCGGCGCGGAGATCGTCCTGCGGGAGTTCCTGCTGCCGCGCGCCGCCGGGCTGCGGCGCCTCACCACGGCCGCCCTCACCCCGGCCATGGCGGGGATCAAGGGGCACGAGCTGGCGAAGGCGGCCCTGGAGACGGCGGTCCTGGACGCGGAGCTGCGCGCGTACGGCATGCCGCTCGCGATCTATCTGGGCGCGGTACGGGACCGGGTGCCGGCCGGGGTGTCGGTCGGCATCAAGGACTCGGTACCCGCGCTGCTGGACGACGTCGAGCGGTATCTGGCCGAGGGATATGTGCGGATCAAGCTGAAGATCGAACCGGGCTGGGACGTGGAGCCCGTACGGGCCGTACGGGAGCGCTTCGGGGAGACGCTGCCCCTCCAGGTCGACGCGAACACGGCGTACACCCTTGCCGACGCCGAACACCTCCGGAGGCTGGACGAGTTCGGGCTGCTGCTGATCGAGGAGCCGCTGGAGGAGAACAACCTCCACGCCCACGCCCTGCTCCAGCGGCGGATCACCACACCCGTCTGCCTGGACGAGTCCCTGCACAGCGCCCGCGACACCGCCTCCGCGATCGCCCTGGACGCCTGCCGGGTCGTGAACGTGAAGCCCGCGCGGGTCGGCGGCTACCTGGAGGCCCGCCGTGTGCACGATGTGGCGCGGGCGCACGGGGTGCCGGTGTGGTGCGGCGGCATGCTGGAGACAGGCATCGGGCGCGCACCCAATGTGGCCCTGGCCGCCCTGCCCGGTTTCACCCTCCCCGGCGACACCTCGGCGTCGGCCCGCTATTTCGCCGAGGACATCACCGAACCGTTCGTGCTCCTGGACGGCCATCTGCCGGTGCCCACCGCACCCGGGATCGGCGTCGCACCCCTCCCGGAGGCCCTACGGCGCTTCACCACGGCCCGGAGGGACCTCTACCGCATCTGACGTGTGCTGGTCCGCGCGTGACCGGCGCCCGGTGCGCTTGCGGCGGGTGTTCGCTCGGGCGTGTGTGCCTGGTCCGCCCGCCGTCGGGCGTGTGTGTGTCTGGTCCGCCCGCCGTCGGGCGTGTGTGTGCCTGGTCCGCCCGCCGTCGGGCGTGTGTGTGTCTGGTCCGCCCGCCGTCGGGCGTGGTCTGTGCCTGGTCCGCCTGTCGTCGGGCGTGGTCCGCGCCCCGTCCGACCGGCACGGTGGCCGGAACCCGTCCTCGCGTTAGATTGATCCCGTGCTCTCTCGCCTCTCCCGCCCCAAGGCCGTCGCCCTCTGCGCCCTGCCCGTCGTGGCCCTGCTCGCGACGGCGGCGTTCGCGCCGCTGCCGTTCTCCGTGGCGCAGCCCGGGATGACGGCGAACGTCCTCGGCGAGAACAAGGGCGCCCCCGTGATCACGATCAGCGGGGCGCCCATGCGCAGGACGACCGGCCAGTTGCGGATGACGACGATCGAGGCCACCGGCCCTGACGCGGATGTCTCGCTCGGCGATGTGATCGACGGGTGGTTCCGCACGGACCGCGCGGTGCTGCCGCGCGACGCGGTGTACCCGAGCGGCAACACCGTCAAGGAGATCGAGCGGCACAACGCTGAGCAGATGCGGCAGTCCCAGGACGCGGCCAGCCGGGCGGCGCTGAGATACCTGCACGTCAGCGACAAGGACGTCAAGGTCACGCTGAGGCTCGCGGACGTCGGCGGCCCCAGCGCGGGCCTGTTGTTCAGCCTCGGGATCGTCGACAAGCTGGAGGGGGACGGCGCCGGCGGCGACCTCACGGGCGGCCGCACGATCGCCGGCACGGGCACGATCGACGACACCGGCACCGTGGGCGCGGTCGGCGGGGTCGGCCTCAAGGTGCAGGCCGCCCGCCGCGACGGCGCCACAGTCTTCCTGGTCCCGAAGGAGGAGTGCCCCGACGCGCGGGCGGAGCTGCCGAAGGGCCTGCGCCTGGTCCCGGTGACCACCCTGAACGGGGCGGTCGAGGCACTGGTGGCCCTGGAGAAGGGCAAGGGCTCGGTACCGGGCTGCTAGTGCCCGTGTGGTGGCGGTGGCTGTCCACGGGTTGCGTGCGACTTCTCCACAGGTTCCGTCGGTGAGTTCCGGGATCGGTCGCGGAGCCATGCTCTTTGTGTGTCCCGTGGTGCTCCCGGGGCTCTTCAGGACGGCCCCGTTCCGCTATGTTGTTACCGCTCCGTAGTTCACGTCTCAACGAGGTATACGGCCCCGTTCGTGGCATGTGCATGCCCGAAAGGCCCGGGACGCCGCTCGCGCCCCTTTCGCGCCCCCGCTCACCGAAAGCCCCCCACTCCGTGACCGTCTCCCTTTACGAGGTCCGACCGGCCGGTCGGCATGCGGCAGTGCCCACGGGCAGTCTGTTCCGGCGGGTCTACGCACCGCGCGCCTGCGACGCGCTCGCCTACTCCATGGCGACCTACGCCATGCCGCTCGTGGTGCTGGCGACCACCGGTTCCGCGTCCCTTACCGGCCTGGCGTTCGCGCTGGAGTGGATCCCCCGGGTGGCCGCGTTCAGCTTCGCCGGCCGCCTGGTGGACCGGAGCGGCGCGGCCATCGTGTGCTTCCTCGCCTGCCTCGTACGGGCCCTGCTGGTGGCGGGCGCCGGTGCCGTACTGATCCTGCTGCCCCGGGGAACGGCCGAGACCGTGGCCGTCATGGCGCTGGCCGCCGTGACCGGTGCCCTGACCCAGTTCAGCTTCATCGCCAACGAGGCGGTCGGCGCCATCGTCAGCCGCCGGAGCGAAGGGCAGTCGCACCAGGTGCAGTCGGTGCTGATCGGCATCGACCAGACGGCCACCCTCGTCGGCCCGGCCCTGGGCGGCGTTCTGCTGCTGACCGGACCGACCCGCATGCTCGCCTGCCTGAGCGTGCTGTCCTTCCTGTCGGCGGGGCTCGCCCTCCAGACCCCGCCCACGCCCCTGCGCGCCGGGCGGGGCGAGGGACAGGGAACGGGCGGAGGCATGCGGGAAGGGTGGGAGACCCTGCGCTCCCTGCCCTCCCTGCGGCGGCTCGTGGTCGGACTGGCCTGTTCCAATCTCGTGCTCGGCCTGCTGCAGTCGGCGAGCCCCGTCCTCGTGGAGGGCCGCTTCGGCCGGTCCCCGGCCGCCGTCGGCACGCTCTGGTCGGTCGCCGCGGCCGCCACCCTGGTCGTGGTCACCCTCTGCCGGTTCGCGCTCAACCGGGCGGGCCTGTGGGGGGTCGGCGTCATCAGCGCGACGGTCGCGTCCGCCGCCTGCCTCGCCGTGCCCTGGGCCTCTTCCTACGCCGGCTACACGGCCCTCGTGGCCCTCTTCATGGCCGCCGACGGAGGGCTGACCGTCGTGCTGCGGACCTTGCGCTCGCTGAGCATCCCGCCCGCGGTCTTCGGCACGACCCTGTCCCTGACCATCCTGATTCTGCTGCTGCCGTTCCCCGTGGCGGGCGTCGTGCTCGCCGTCACCCCGCCGCGGTATCTGACCGACGTCATGGGCACGTGCGCCGTGGTGCAGGGGCTGACCCTGCTCGTCACCTTCGTACGGCTGCGCCACGACCGTGTGCTCCGCGCCACGGCGGACCCGGCCTCCCAAGAGGCCTGACCCGTCGCCGAGAGGCCTGACCCGGGTCCTCGCGCGGTCCGGCTCCGCCTACGCCCTCTCCCGGTCCTGCGCCGCCTGCTCCACCAGGGGGATGATCCGCAGCGGGACCGGGTTCTCCATGACGATCGCGGTCGAGGCGCGGACGATGCCCTCGAAGCCGACCACCCGGTCGATCACCCGCTGGAGGTCGGCGTTCGAGCGGGCCACCAGCCGGCACAGCATGTCACCGCTGCCGGTGGTGGTGTGCAGTTCCAGGACCTCGGGCACCGTCGCCAGATGGGCGCGCACATCCGGGCCCTGGCCCTGGCGGATCTGGAGCGTCGCGAACGCCGTGACGGGGTAGCCGAGCGCGGCCGGATCCACCTCGGGCCCGAAGCCGCGGATCACCCCCTGGGACTGAAGCCGGTCCAGGCGCGCCTGGACCGTGCCGCGGGCGACCCCGAGCCGCCGGGACATCTCCAGCACCCCGATACGCGGCTCGCGCGCCAGCAACACGATGAGCCGGGCGTCCAGATGATCGATCGCCACACCGCACTCCCCGATGGTCATCCTGTACAGAACGCCCGGCGATCCGGGCCTTCCGCTGGGCAGAATGCCCAGCCGATACGCAAACTATTGCGCACCTTGCGGAGAGGGGTGAGGCTGCCGACATGACGCAGACCACACACCACACCCCGGACACCGCGCGTGAGGCAGACCCCTTCCCGGTCAAGGGAATGGACGCGGTCGTCTTCGCCGTGGGCAACGCCAAGCAGGCCGCGCACTACTACTCGACCGCCTTCGGGATGCGGCTCGTGGCCTACTCCGGACCGGAGACGGGCAGCCGCGAGACCGCCTCGTACGTTCTGGAGAACGGCTCCGCCCGTTTCGTCCTCACCTCGGTCGTCAAGCCCGCCACCGACTGGGGCCGCTTCCTCGCCGGGCATGTGGCCGAGCACGGCGACGGTGTGGTCGACCTCGCCATCGAGGTCCCGGACGCCCGCGCGGCCTACGCGTACGCGATCGAGCACGGCGCCCACTCGGTCGCCGAGCCGTACGAGGTGAAGGACGAGCACGGCACGGTCGTCCTGGCCGCGATCGCCACCTACGGCGAGACCCGCCACACGCTGGTCGAGCGCACCGGCTACGACGGCCCCTACCTCCCCGGTTACGTCGCCGCCGACCCGATCGTCGAGCCGCCCGCGCACCGCACCTTCCAGGCGATCGACCACTGCGTCGGCAACGTCGAACTCGGTCACATGAACGAGTGGGTGGAGTTCTACAACAAGGTCATGGGCTTCACGAACATGAAGGAGTTCGTGGGCGACGACATCGCGACCGAGTACAGCGCGCTGATGTCGAAGGTCGTGGCCGACGGGACGCTCAAGGTCAAGTTCCCGATCAACGAGCCCGCGATCGCCAAGAAGAAGTCCCAGATCGACGAGTACCTGGAGTTCTACGGCGGCCCCGGCGTCCAGCACATCGCGCTCAACACCAACGACATCGTGCGCACGGTCCGCACGATGCGCGCGGCCGGTGTGCAGTTCCTCGACACCCCGGACTCGTACTACGACACCCTCGGCGAGTGGGTCGGTGACACGCGGGTCCCCATCGAGACCCTGCGCGAGCTGAAGATCCTCGCCGACCGTGACGAGGACGGCTATCTGCTCCAGATCTTCACCAAGCCGGTCCAGGACCGCCCGACGGTGTTCTTCGAGATCATCGAGCGGCACGGCTCCATGGGCTTCGGCAAGGGCAACTTCAAGGCGCTGTTCGAGGCGATCGAGCGCGAGCAGGCCAAGCGCGGAAACCTCTGACAGCCGCGCGCGGCACGCTCGGCGGCGCACCGCGCCGGGCCCCGTCCACCGGCCGGGACCCTGACACCCGGGCCTCCGGGACCCTGACACCCGGGCCTCCGGGACCCTGACATCGGGGTCCCGGAGGGGTCAGCGCATCCGTGACGGCTTCCCCTCCGGCCCGACCTGCGCCGACGGCTCGCCGCATACGCCGCCTGCTCCACCGGCCCGGTCGTCAGCGCCGTCGCGTCCGCCGGCGAGGCCGCCGGGTCCTCGCGCAGGCCCTGGTCCCACTACACCCGCGCGGCCACGGCCATCGCCGCGGGCCCCCGGTTCAGCCTGAGCAGCCCGTCCAGCGCCCGGCGCGCGGCCTGGTGGTCGCCCATCCCCTCGTAGGCCTCGATCAGCGGGGGATACGGCGTCCAGGTGCCCGGCGCCGAGCGCACGGCCCGCTCGCCCCACCGCCTGGCCGCCCGGTTGGTCCCCGCGCGCGTTCGCCGGCGCGGCCAGCCCGCACAGCGCCTCGGTGTTGCGCCGTCCGCGCACCTTCAGCGAGGTCCGCAGCGCCTTCTCCGCCCTCGGGAAGCTGCGGGCGTCGGCCGTCCGCGTGCCCTGGTCCACGTACGCGGCCCCGAGCAGCGCCCACGCCCGTGCGTCGCGCGGACGGGTGCGCAGACAGGCCCGCCGGTCGGCGACGAGCGCCGTCAGTTCGGGCAGCGTGGCCGGCACCCCGGCCCCCGCCGCGGCCCGGGCCACCGTGCCCGGCGCGGGCACCGCCCGCTCCTGCCCGGACAGCGGCACCGCCGGCGCGCCGCAGAGAACGGCACTGCTCACGACCGAGCCGAGCAGCACCCGCCGGAGCGCGGGGAAGCGCCGGGACCGGCCCGCGTCCCGCTGGGCGATCTCCATGCCGCACACCATGCGCCTGTACGAGGATCACACCTCGACAGCCGAGCTCCGCGCCGAGCGGTTTCACACCGATGGGCCCACCTCCCTTGAGGCGCCTGGCGTCCGGCGTCCGGCACCGGCGCCCGTCGGCGTCCGGCACCGGCGCCCGGCGCCCGCCGCCCGTCCCGGCGGGTGGGAGGCCCCGCGCACGGGGTTCCCCCCGCCGCGCCCGAGTGCGACGCTGTGATCATGAGCCGTATCGAAGCCCCGCGCGACGAAGTCACCGGCAACCTCCTCGACCGCCTCCGAGCGGCCCTGCCCGCCGAGGCCGTCCTGGCCGACCCCGATGTCACGGCCTCCTACGGACACGACATGGCGAGCTTCTGCGCGGCCGGCACCCCGGCCGTGGTCGTACTGCCGCGCACCGTCGAGCAGGTCCAGCACATCATGCGGATCGCCACCGAACTGCGGATCCCGGTCGTCCCGCAGGGCGCCCGCACCGGCCTGTCGGGCGGCGCCAATGCCTCCGACGGCTGCATCGCGCTCTCGCTCACGAAGATGGACCGGATCCTGGAGATCAATCCGGTCGACCGCATCGCCGTCGTCGAGCCCGGCGTCATCAACGCCACGCTCTCCCGCGCGGTGGACGAGCACGGCCTCTTCTACCCGCCGGATCCCTCCAGTTGGGAGATGTGCACGATCGGCGGCAACATCGGCACGGCCTCCGGCGGCCTGTGCTGCGTCAAGTACGGGGTCACGGCCGAGTACGTCCTCGGCCTCGACGTCGTCCTCGCCGACGGGCGCCTGCTGTCCACCGGCCGCCGGACCGCCAAGGGGGTCGCCGGATACGACCTCACCCGGCTCTTCGTCGGCTCCGAGGGCTCGCTCGGCGTCGTGGTCCGCGCGGTCCTCGCCCTGAAGCCGAAGCCGCCGCAGCAACTGGTGCTGGCCGCCGAGTTCGCGTCCGCGGCCGACGCCTGCGACGCCGTCTGCCGGATCATGACGGGAGGGCATGTGCCGTCCCTGCTCGAACTGATGGACCGTACGACCGTCAAGGCCGTCAACGACCTCGCGCACATGGGCCTGCCGGAGACCACCGAGGCGCTGCTGCTCGCCGCCTTCGACACCCCCGACCCGGCCGCCGACCTCGCCGCGGTCGGCGCGCTGTGCGAGGCCGCGGGCGCGACCCAGGTCGTCCCGGCCGACGACGCGGCCGAGTCCGAACTCCTCCTCAAGGCCCGCCGGTTGTCGCTCACCGCGCTGGAGGCGGTCAAGGGCACGACGATGATCGACGATGTGTGCGTGCCGCGTTCCCGGCTCGGCGACATGCTCGAAGGGGTCGAGCGGATCGCCGGGAAGTACGGGCTCACCATCGGGGTGTGCGCGCACGCGGGAGACGGCAACACGCACCCGACCGTCTGCTTCGACGCACAGGACCCCGACGAGTCGCGGCGCGCCCGGGAGTCCTTCGAGGAGATCATGCAACTCGGCCTGGAACTCGGCGGAACGATCACCGGTGAGCACGGTGTGGGCGTGCTGAAGAAGGAGTGGCTGGCACGCGAGATCGGCCCGGTGGGCGTGGAGACGCACCAGGCGATCAAGCAGGTCTTCGACCCTCTGGGCATCCTGAACCCCGGCAAGGTCTTCTGAGGGGCGCCCGCGGGAGGAACGCGCGTTTGGGAGAACTTTCTTTCGGTATGGGGTCCGGGTATGTGAAGGGCGTGCGCGCTATCGCCCGGAAAGGGGTGGGTACGGGCGGAGGGGCCCTGCTCGCTGCCCGCTTCTGATAGATGTGTATGCCCACACAGAGCTGTGGAAGCCCACCCAGCCCCCCGAGCAGATACGGGACGACGGACATGAGCGCCCCCACCCCGGCACCCGGTGACGACAGGCCCCGCGAAGGGTACTACCCGGATCCGTCCATTCCCGGATACGTCCGGTACTGGAACGGGGTCGCGTGGGTGCCCGGCACAAGTCGGCCGGCCCCCGCCGACGGCAGTCCGCCGACCCCGCCCGGTGCGGCCCCCGCGGAGCCCTCCGTGGAGGAGACGGGCCCGCACTTCTTCGACGAGGACCCGGTCGGCGAGCCCGGACCGGCGAGCCCGGCCGGGGACCCACAGGACGGCCGCTCCGAGCCCGCCCCGGCCTGGGGCGCCGACCGCTCCCGGCAGTCCGGGTTCGGCGGCGACCAGGACCGCCGCGTGTCATGGGGCGCGGCCGGGGCCGCCGACCCGCGGCTGCCGCACGCGGGCGCGCCCGACGGCAGGGCGGTCCGTATGGACGGCACCGCCACCATCCCGCCCGCCGCGACCGGCTCCGCGCCGGGCGCCGCCCCGGCCGCGGGCTCCGAGGACGCCCCCTCCGAGAGCACCATGACGTTCCGTGCGCTCTCCCCGCGCACGGGGGAGCAGGGCGGTAGCGCGGGGGCGACCGGTTCCGCCGCGGGCCGGTCCGCCGCGCGTACGCCGGACGCCCAGGCCGCGGCCCGCCAGGCGCTCGGCCTGGACCCGGAGGCGCCGAAGGCCACCCCGTCGCGGACCGCCCCGGCCTCCCGGGCACAGGCGCCCCAGGTGCCCGCGGCGGGCGCGCCCGGCCGCCAGCCGGGCGGCTCGCTCTCCCAGCAGCCGGCGGCGAGCCTCCAGCAGCAACAGGCGGCGAGCCCGCCGCAGCAGCCCATGGGCCCCGCCACGCCCCCGGCCACGGGACCCGCCACGCCCCCGGCCACGGGACCCGCCACGCCCATGACCACGGGCCCCGGCGGCGGCCAGCCCTCTTGGGCGCAGCAGGTGCACCAGCTCGCGAGCGCGGACACCGGCGGAGACCGGCCGCCCGCCCCGTGGAAGCCGCCGGTGGAGGACCCGTTCCTGGCGGCCGCCCGGGCACAGGCGGCGGCCCGGCCCGCCGGCGTCGGCAGGCGGCTGGCCGCCCGGCTGCTGGACACCCTGGTCCTGGCGGCGGTCACGGGCGCGGCCGCGGTACCGCTGGCCGGCAAGGCGATCGACCACATCAACGGCAAGATCGACGCGGCCCGGCTGTCCGGGCGGACCGTCACGGTCTGGCTGCTCGACGGCACGACCTCGGTCTATCTCGCCATCGTGCTCGCCGTGCTGCTCGGCTTCGGCGTGCTCTACGAGGTGCTGCCCACCGCCCGGTGGGGCCGCACGCTCGGCAAGAAGGTGTGCGGACTTCAGGTGCGGGACATCGAGGGCCATGAGCCGCCGGCCTTCGGTCCGGCCCTGCGCCGCTGGCTGGTCTACAGCGTTCCGGGCCTGCTGGGCGTCGGGGTCGTCGGCGTTCTGTGGTGTCTGTTCGACCGTCCCTGGCACCAGTGCTGGCACGACAAGGCGGCGCACACGTTCGTGGCGGGCTGACACGGACGGACCTGTACGGATGCGGAGCGGCGGGGTTCGCGGTCGACTCGGGCCATGAGCACCGAACCGCCGCCCCCCGGCCCCGGGGAGTCTCCGGAGGACGACCCGTTCAGGAAGAAGCAGCCTCCGTCGTCCGAGGGCGGCGGCCCGGGCCCGCACTGGGGCCCGGAGCACGGCGGCGGTCCCCCGTACGGCGGAGAGCCCCCGTCCGGCGGCAGTCCCCCGCCCGGCGGAGAGCCCCCGTACGGCGGCGGCCCCTACGGCACACCCCCGCCCCCCGGAGGCGGTCCCTACGGTGCGGGAGGCCCGTACGGCGGCGAAGGACCCTATGGCGCCGGAGGACCCGGGGGACCGTATGGCGGCGGGGGACCGTATGGTCCCGGAGGCCCCTACGGCGGCACGGACCCCCTTGCCGGAATGCCTCCGCTGGCCGACAGCGGCAAACGCGTGCTCGCCCGGATCATCGACATGATCATCGTGGGGATCGTCGTCTGGCTGCTGTCCTGGCTGACCCACACCGCCGAGTACAACGTGGAGGCGAGCAGGGCCGAGTACGGCAAGTCCGTCGGCCAGTCCGTGATCGCAGCCGTGCTCTACGTCGCGTACGACACCGTCATGATCTACCGGTCGGGCCAGACGCTCGGCAAGAGGCTGCTGAACCTGCGGGTGGCCAACCTGGAGGACGGCTCCAACCCTTCCGTGCAGGCCTCGCTGATCCGCGCGGCCGTGCTGTGGCTGCCGTTCGCGTTCTGCTGTGCCTGCATCTGGACCGCGATCTGCGGCGGCTGGAGCTTCTTCGACCGGCCCTACAAGCAGGGGCTGCACGACAAGGCGGCCAGGACCGTGGAGGTCAGCACGGTCTGACCGGTTCCGGGGGACGAGCGCGACGGCGGCGGCGTACGTATGAACCGGCGGGCCCGTGGTGCGGGGCCGCCGGTTCAGGCCGCTCGACGAGAGGGTGCGTCATGCTGCGCAGGGTGCCCGCGGTGCGCGGGGCGCGACGCCGGGTTCAGGACTTCGCCGGCTCGTGTGCGGACTCGGCGGCCGCGGCGGAGCCGACCGACGCCGTGGGGCGTCGGACCGGAGCGGACTGCCGGTCGGCGGAGCGGCCGGCGGCCGACGCGGACCTCGGCAGGGGGACCGTCACGGCGACGAGGAGTCCGAGGGCGAGGGCCGCGAGGGCGATCACGGTGATCCCCAGGCCCGAACTCGTCTGGGACAGCAACAGCATGGCGAGGGTCGAGAAGATCACGGTGCAGGAACCGTAGGCGAGCTGTGCGGTGTTCGGACGAGGCATGGCCATTCCTCGGGGGTGGAGGCCTCCCCCCGTGCCTCTCGCGATGGGGGAGGATGCGGACAACTGGGAACAACTGCGGACGACTGTGGAGCACTTGGGGCGTAGCCAGGAATCGTGGGGTGACAACGGTGTCGACAGGGCAATCCGTCGCCGTTCCGACGTTCCGCCTGCCGACTCTATTCGGCTGCATGCCCGAGGGGAACGGCCGGTAAGCGTGACCTAACCCACGGTGCCGATGCATGGGGGGCGCACGGAGTCATCCAGTCCGCCAACTGGACGGTCGCGCGCGCCGGTTGACGGATGACTATGCCGTCTGCAAGCCGTGCGCATGTCGTCCGTGCGCCGTCCGTATGGCGTTCGTATGCCGACCGCCTCGTTCTCCACCCTCCCGGTGACCGCCGCGGCCCAGGGGGGCGCCAAAGGCCCGCGGCGCACGTCGAGCGGCATCACCAGCAGCCGGTCGAGAGCGGGGAGCACAACCTGTGTGAAGGTGCCGGACACCCACATGAAGATCAGGCCGCTGCGGCAGACCGAGAACGGCAGCGTACTGACGGTGGCGGTGCGCCCGTCCCGGTGACGGTCTCGGGATGATCTTCTCCGGAGTGGAACCGCTCACAGGCTGACGTACGTTTCCGCAGGTCAGCTCATGATCGGCCGCGACCCCCTGGCGGGTCGCGGCCGATCGTGTTTAGGTGCGTCCTGTGGCTCTCTTATTGACATCAGGTCTCACGGGGGTGTGACAAGGCATGGCCGCAGGAGGTTTCTGCAAGCTGCCGAGCGGCAGCGTGGTGGTGGCGCTGAACCTGCCCAGCCCGGGGTTGGCGGGCGGCTTCGTCCGCGTGCTCGTGCTCGCCCAGAACCGCGCCCGGGCGCTGACGCGCCTGCGCAATCTGGGACTGCGGGCGGTGTATCTGCGCGGCAACGCGGCCCCGCCGACGCCCGACGAGATCACGGCGGTCCTGCACCACCCCGACGGCCTGATATGGCGCACGGCCCCGAAGAGCGCCGGCCAGGAGCTGTCGCAGGAGCTGTGGCACCCCATCCGGGCCCTGCTGCGGCAGACGGCGCAGGCGTGAGCCGCGGCTACACCACGGGCTTGCCGGACAGCTCCACCCCCGCCTCCCGGAGCTCCTCGAGCGCCCGCTCGGTGGTCTCCTCGGACACCCCGGCGGTCAGGTCCAGCAGCACCTGGGTGCGGAAGCCGTGCCGCACGGCGTCCAGGGCGGTGGCGCGCACACAGTGGTCCGTGGCGATGCCCACCACGTCCACCTCGTCGATCTCCCGGGCCCGCAGCCAGTCCGCCAGCGACTGCCCGTTCTCGTCGACCCCCTCGAACCCGCTGTATGCCGCCGCGTACGCGCCCTTGTCGAAGACGGCGTCGATCGCGCCGGAGGCGACCACCGGGGCGAAGTTGGGGTGGAAGCCGACGCCCTCGGTGCCGGCCACACAGTGCGCGGGCCAGGAGTGCACATAGTCGGGGTTGTCGGCGAAGTGCCCGCCCGGGGCGATGTGGTGGTCCCGGGTGGCGACCACATGGCGGTACCCGGCGGGGGCCTGGCCGATCAGCTCGGTGATCGCGGCGGCCACATCGGCCCCTCCGGCCACCGCGAGGCTGCCGCCTTCACAGAAGTCGTTCTGCACGTCTACGACGATCAAGGCGCGGCGCATGGTCGGTGTCCTTCGGGTCGGCGGCGGTTCGACAGCGGAGGCGCCAAGGGCCCGGCCGTCTGTACGAACTACCGAGCCTAGAGACTTCGCGGGGCGGACGGGAGGGGGCACGAGAGGGTCCGTCGGGTGCGTGGGGGCGCTGCCTCTGCATTCCCCCCGGCCGCCTGATCATGCGCCCGGGGGCCGGGCGGCCCCGGCCACACCGCGCCCTTACCCCCGGGTTCCCCGTGACGCGTCAACCCGGCGTGTCACACGTACGTCATCCGTGGCCCTGACGCAGTGTTCGGACTCCCCCCCGGGCGGGGCCTCACACGTACTCGGTCGGCAGCACCGGCTCCCCGCGCGAGAGCTGGGTCGCCGACAGCGGCAGACGGGCGCGCGCGGCGATATGCCGGTCGCGTACGACGTCCAGCGGCTCCCGGGCGACGACCTGGCCGCCCTTGACCAGCTCGACCAGCAGCTGCCGGTCGACGAGTTCCTCCGGCACCGGCCCGGTGCCGACGACCTCGGCCTCCGCCACTCCGTGCTCGTCGAGCCGCCGCGCCGCCCACTTGCGCCCGCCTATGGACGTCTTGCCGCCGGTCGACTTCTTCGCGACCGGCACCAGCGGCGCCTTCGGGTCGGCCGACTCCGCCCGCGCGACCAGTTTGTAGACCATCGAGCAGGTGGGGTGCCCGGAGCCCGTCACCACCTGGGTGCCGACGCCGTACGCGTCCACGGGGGCCGCCCGCAGCGAGGCGATCGCGTACTCGTCCAGGTCGGAGGTCACGATGATCTTCGTCTTGGTCGCGCCCAGCTTGTCGAGCTGCTGCCGGACCCGGTGCGCGACCAGCAGCAGATCGCCGGAGTCGATACGGACGGCGCCCAGCTCGGGCCCGGCGACCTCCACGGCCACCCGCACGGCCTCGGCGACGTCGTAGGTGTCCACCAGCAGGGTGGTGTCCCGGCCCAGCGACTGCACCTGGGCCTCGAAGGCGTCCCGCTCCCGGTCGTGCAGCAGTGTGAAGGCGTGCGCGGACGTCCCGACCGTCGGGATCCCGTACCGGAAGCCGGCCGCCAGGTCGGAGGTGGTGGTGAAGCCGCCGACGTAGGCGGCCCGCGCTGCGGCCACGGCGGCCAGCTCATGGGTGCGGCGGGCGCCCATCTCGATCAGCGGCCGCCCGTCGGCGGCGGAGGACATACGGGAGGCGGCGGCCGCCACGGCGGAGTCGTGGTTGAGGATGGAGAGGATCACCGTCTCCAGGAGCACGCACTCGGCGAAGGAACCCTCGACCCGCAAGATCGGCGAGCCCGGGAAGTACACCTCGCCCTCCGGGTAGCCCCAGATGTCCCCGCCGAAGCGGTACGCGGCGAGCCACCGGAGCGTCTCCTCGTCGACGATCCCGCGCTCGCGCAGGAATCCGAGGACACCCGCGTCGAAGCGGAAGTTCTCGACCGCGTCCAGGACACGGCCGGTACCGGCCACCACGCCATAGCGGCGGCCCTCGGGCAGCCGCCGGGTGAAGACCTCGAAGACGGAGCGCCGCTCGGCCGTACCCGCCGCGAGGGCGGCCTGCAGCATCGTCAGTTCGTAGTGGTCGGTGAAGAGCGCCGTCGACGGTACGTCCACCGGCAGTCCGAGATCCGCTACGCCCACCAGGCTCTCCTCGTACGTCACTGTGTCGGCACCCCCAGTGTGTGCCGGGGGCTCGGGGATTGTCCCCAGGTCTCCGACAACACGACGGCTGATCGTACTCCCATTTCGTCAGTCTGACGATTTGCGTGGACGGCGCGGGTGTCCGTTTGTGCGAGGCCGCCCTTGAGATGGCAGCATGGGCCGTGTGACGGCTCCCGCACCTCTTGAGATCGAAAAGACCGAGTCGGCGGAGGAACAGTTCGCCGTCCCGGAACCGGACGTCCCCTGGGTGACGATCGTCCACAACGACCCGGTCAACCTCATGAGCTATGTGACCTACGTCTTCCAGTCGTACTTCGGCTACTCCAAGGACAAGGCCACCAAGCTCATGCTCGACGTCCACCACAAGGGCCGGGCGGTGGTCTCCAGCGGGACGCGTGAGGAGATGGAGCGCGACGTCCAGGCCATGCACGGCTACGGTCTGTGGGCCACCCTTCAGCAGGACCGCAAGTAGCCCGAGCCGCAGACCCGTCAAGCAGCGAAAAGACCCCATGCCAGGACACTTCGAACCGCTCCCCGGCGGCGGCGCGGCCGTCGCGCTCGACGATGTCGAGATCTCCATCATCCGGTCGCTGTCCGTGCAGCTACTGGAGCTCATCGGGCCGGGCCCGGCGGAGGACGCCCCCGACGACCCGCTCGCCGAACTGTTCGCGGAGGGCCCGAGCGAACCGCCCTCCGACCCGGTGCTGCGCCGGCTGTTCCCGGACGCCTACGGCGGCCCCGGCGGCGAGCCCGTCTCGCCCGAGGAGGCCGACGAGCGGCGGGCGCACTCCGCCGAGTTCCGCCGCTTCACCGAGAACGACCTGCGCGCGCGCAAGCGCGAGAACGCCCTCGCGGTGATCCGCTCACTGGACGGCCTGACCTCGGTGAGCGGGGAGGGCGGGGTCCTGAAGCTGACGCGCGGTGACTCCGAGCAGTGGCTCGGCGCCCTCAACGACCTGCGCCTGGCGATCGGTTCCCGGCTGGAGATCGTCGACGAGGAAGACACCGACCACCTCTACGAACTGCCGGACGACGACCCGCGCAAGCCGATGGTGATGGCCTATCTGTGGCTCGGCGGCCTCCAGGAAACCCTGGTCACGACCCTTATGTCCTGAGGCGCGGACTTCGTTCCGCGCCCGGCCGTCGTTCGGTGTTCGCTCAGAGGACGCTCAGATCCGGATAACGATCCCGTTACCGTTGCGGCCATATTTGCCCACTTCGGCGGCCATTTGTCCACTTCTTCCAGTGTGGTGCGTCACACGTCACATCGCCGATCAATGTTGCGGCCGTGATAAATCTTCACGACCGCCCGGGGGACACCACCCATGTCCGCCCGGGTGCGCCACCGAGCCGGCGGATCGCCGGCCAGGCACAGCTCCATCACATCCGGGGGGATCGGAACCCGATCCGAAGCCAAGGGACTGGCTCGGATCGGCGTGGAGAAAGGCGCACCAACATGACCTCATCGCAGGTCGACAAGCAGTACGACGGCAGTGAGGCCGTGGGCGGCGATGCCCCCGAGGAGGGGTACGAGCGTGGGCTCGGCAGCCGTCAGGTCCAGATGATCGCGATCGGCGGCGCCATCGGCGTCGGTCTCTTCCTGGGTGCCGGGGCGAACATCGCCAAGGCCGGGCCCAGCCTCATCCTCATGTACGCCCTCGCGGGCGTCATCATCTTCTTCATCATGCGGGCGCTCGGCGAACTGCTCCTCTACCGCCCGGTCTCGGGCTCCTTCGCGGAGTACTCCCGTGAGTTCCTCGGCCCGTTCTTCGGCTACTTCACCGGCTGGACGTACTGGCTGATGTGGGTGGTGACCGGCATGGCCGAGCTGACGGCCGCCGCGATCTACGTCAACTACTGGTTCCCGTCGATCCCCCGATGGGTGACGGCACTGGTCTTCCTGGTCGTCCTGTTCGTCGCCAACCTGATCTCGGTGAAGCTGTTCGGCGAGATCGAGTTCTGGTTCTCGATGGTCAAGGTCACCGCCCTGGTCGGCATGATCGTGATCGGTCTCGGCGTGCTGACCTTCGGCTTCAGCGCGGCCGGGGACACCGCGTCCGTCTCCAACCTCTGGCAGTTCGACGGCTTCTTCCCCAAGGGCGTCGGCTCCTCCCTGATGACCCTCCAGGGCGTGATGTTCGCCTACCTCGCCGTCGAGCTGGTCGGTGTGACGGCGGGTGAGTCCGAGAACCCGGAGAAGACCCTCCCGAAGGCGATCAACACCCTGCCCTGGCGTATCGCGCTCTTCTACGTCGGTGCCCTCACCGTGATCCTGTGCGTGGTGAAGTGGACCGAGTTCGCGGCGGGCGTCAGCCCCTTCGTGAAGGCCTTCGCGGTCATCGGCATCCCGGCCGGCGCCGGCATCGTCAACTTCGTGGTGCTCACCGCGGCCCTGTCGTCCTGCAACTCCGGCATGTACTCCACGGGCCGCATGCTGCGCACCCTCGCGGACAACGGCGAGGCCCCCAAGGCCTTCAGCAGGCTGTCCGCGTCCAAGACCCCGGCGCTCGGCATCACGGTCTCCGTCGCCTTCATGGGCATCGGCGTGATCCTGAACTACATCGTCCCGGAGAAGGCCTTCGGCTACGTCACCTCGGTGGCGACCGCGGCCGGCATCTGGACCTGGCTGATGATCCTGATCAGCCACGTCCTGTACCGCCGCGCGGTCGACGCGGGCCGGCTGCCCGCCTCCTCCTTCCCGGCGCCGGGCGGCGCGGTGTGCAGCTGGATCGCGATCGCGTTCCTGCTCTTCGTCACCTGCCTGATCGCCTACGACCACGACTCCCGCACCTGCCTGTATGTGATGGCGGGCTGGGCGATCGCCCTCGGGATCGGCTGGGCCGTGCTGAAGACCCGCAACCCCGAGGTCACCCAGCGCCGCGAGCCGCAGCCGGAGAAGGTCGGCTGAGCCTCGTAGCCCACCATGTGGGCCGTTCCGTACCACCTCTCGGTACGGAACGGCCCTTCTCTTATCCTGGCCGTCATGCTGACCATCACCCAGGCCCTGTACGACCGGATCGTCGCCCACGCCCGTGAGGACCACCCCGACGAGGCATGCGGCGTGGTCGCGGGCCCGGTGGGCTCCGGCCGCCCCGAGCGCTTCATCCCGATGCTGAACGCGGCCCGGTCGCCCACGTTCTACGAGTTCGACTCCGGTGATCTGCTCAAGCTGTACCGGGAGATGGACGACCGAGACGAGGAGCCGGTGGTCATCTACCACTCCCACACCGCGACCGAGGCCTACCCCTCCCGCACGGACATCGGCTACGCCAACGAGCCGGGCGCCCACTACGTCCTGGTCTCCACCGCCGACACCGACGGCGCGGGCCCCTTCCAGTTCCGCTCGTTCCGGATCGTGGAGGGCGAGGTGACGGAGGAGGAGGTCACCGTGGTGGAGAGCTACTGATCCCGTGATGCGGGCAGAATTCATCCACCATGCGAGATCACACTCCGGACGGCGGGGCGGGAATCGATACGATGACCCCATGGTTTTCCACGACGTGAGCAAGAAGACGCCGGGCACGCTGCTCGTGGCGCGGCTGCACGTCGACCTGTGCAGGCTGAACAGCGCCATCTGTTGACTCCGCCCTGCCGCCGTACGGCCGTGAGCCGATGGGGGCACCCCCCGCGCCGGCGCAGCCGAGGGCGTGGGGAGCCGCACCCGGCGTAGCCCTCGGTCTTCGCGCTGCCGCGCCCACCGACCTCACTTCTCCCGACAGGAGCCCCAAGCCATGGCCATCGAGGTCCGCATCCCCACCATCCTTCGCCAGTACACCGACGGCCAGAAGGCCGTCGCGGGCAACGGGGAGACCCTCGCCGAGCTGTTCGCCGACCTCGAGACCCGTCACACGGGCATCCAGGCCCGTATCGTCGACGAGGCCGCCGGCGGAGAGCTGCGGCGCTTCGTGAACGTCTATCTGAACGACGAGGACGTCCGCTTCCTGGACGGCATCAACACCAAGGTCGCCGACGGTGACAATGTGACGATCCTGCCGGCGGTCGCCGGTGGCATGGCCTGACGGTCGCTGATCACCGATGCGCTACGACTCCCCGCTGGCTGCGGTGGGCAACACCCCCCTGGTGTGCCTGCCGCGGCTGTCGCCGTCCCGCGACGTCCGTATCTGGGCCAAGCTGGAGGACCGCAACCCGACCGGCTCGGTCAAGGACCGGCCGGCGCTGCACATGATCGAGCAGGCGGAGAAGGACGGCCGGCTCACTCCCGGCTGCACGATCCTGGAGCCCACCTCGGGCAACACGGGCATCTCCCTGGCCATGGCGGCCAAGCTCAAGGGCTACCGCATGGTGTGCGTGATGCCGCAGAACACCTCGCAGGAGCGCCGGGACCTGCTGGGCATGTGGGGCGCCGAGATCATCTCCAGCCCGGCCGCCGGCGGGTCCAACACCGCGGTGCGCGTCGCCAAGGAGCTGGCGGCCGAGCACCCGGACTGGGTGATGCTCTACCAGTACGGCAACCCGGACAACGCGGGCGCGCACTACGCGACCACCGGCCCCGAGATCCTCGCCGACCTGCCCTCCCTCACCCACTTCGTGGCCGGCCTCGGCACGACGGGCACGCTGATGGGCGTGGGCCGCTATCTGCGCGAGCACAAGCCGGATGTGAGGATCGTCGCGGCGGAGCCCCGCTATGACGACCTGGTGTACGGGCTGCGCAACCTCGACGAGGGCTTCGTACCGGAGCTGTACGACGCGTCCGTGCTGACCACCCGCTTCTCGGTCGGCTCGGCGGACGCGGTGACCCGCACCCGTGAACTCCTGCAGCAGGAGGGCATCTTCGCGGGCATCTCCACGGGGGCCGCCCTGCACGCCGCCATCGGCGTCGGGAAGAAGGCCGTCAAGGCGGGCGAGAGCGCCGACATCGTCTTCGTCGTGGCCGACGGCGGCTGGAAGTACCTCTCGACAGGCGTCTACACGGCGGCTACCACGGAAGAGGCGATCGAGAGGCTCCAGGGACAGCTCTGGGCCTAGAGCACCTGTCGCCGAACTCGCTCGTCGCCCGGAGGGCGGCCCTGGGGTGAGGGTGCGTGCGTGGCGTCGCGGGGTGGGCGGGAGTGTGACGACAGGTCCCAGGGCGTCGCGGGGCGGGCGGCACTTTGGGCGGGCGGGACTTTGGCCGGGGCGAGACTTTGGGCGGGCGGGACGTTGGCCGGGGCGGGACTTTCGCAACCCGCCCCCGCCCCCTCTCCGTAGGAGCCGCCCCCTCATCAATGGGCCCCGCGAGGGGCCCGGGCCCGCCCTCATTGCGCCGACCCCTCCTATGAGGGCGAGCCAAGCGCTGCTCATGGAGCGGCAAAGATCACGCTGAGGTTCAGCGGGGCCGAGGACTCCTCCCTCCAGGCCAGTTTCGTCGTCGACGACACCGCGTTGACGACCGGCTGACCCCTGCAACGCACCTCGATGCGACGGGCCCCGGCCGCTCCTGCGGCCGGGGCCCGGTGGCCGTGGGGCCGGGGCCCGGTGGCCGTGGGGCCGGGGCCCGGTGGCCGTGGGGCCGGGTGGCGGTTGCGCGGGGATGCTGGTGCGCTGGAGACAAGACCCTGACGTGCCGCAGGCAGGGATCCCGACGCGCCGGAGGCAGTGCCGGAGACAGGGATCCCGATGCGCCGGAGAAACGTCACAGCAGCGCAAGGGCCAGAACACAGGGCACGGGCTTGAGGAAAGGCGGCCGCCCCATGCGCCGTAGGACCCCGCACGGGATCATCACCACCACCCTCGCCGCCGCCGCGGCGCTGCTCCTCGCGGGCTGCGGCGGCCAGGGCTCAGGGGCGGCAGGCGCCGGGGGATCCCCGTCGCGGCCCACGGCCACGCCCTCGGGCCCGCCGTCGGCCTCCCCGTCCGCGTCGCCCTCCGCAGCACCTTCGGGATCCGCGCCGGTTTCGCCGTCCCCCACGGCGACCGGCCGGGGCTGCGCGCCCGAGGTCCGGATCACCGCCGCCGACCGGGGCCATGCCGTCTGCCTGACCACGGGCGGGCACCTCCGCCTCACCCTGGACGGCACCAAGGACCGACCCTGGAGCCCCGTCACCGCCACGGGCGGCGCCCTGAAGGCCACCAACGCGGGCATCGGCAGCGCACCCGGCACCACCATCGCCGCCTTCGAGGCCGTCTCACCCGGCACGGCACAGCTCACCGCGACCCGCCCCCTGTGCACCAGGCGCCCCGGTCAGGCATCGTGCCTGGGCATCGAGCGGTGGACGGTCACGGTCACGGTGGCGACGCCATGAAACCGCCCGCCCCGCACCGCCGACTCACCCCGCCAGGTAGCGCACCTGGTCCCACAGCGCGGGGTCCACCACCCCGACCCGCCGCCGGAAGTCCCACAGCGGCACGTCCCGCAGCTCGTCCGTCTCCAGGAAGCTCGGCCGGCCCTGGGCATCGGCCACGGTGCCCGGCGGCAGCGGGATCACACCGGCGCGCTCGTCGTGGAACCTGCTGGTGATCCCCGCCACCGTCGCGCTCTCCCCGTGCACCGTCAGCACCAGACACGGCCGCTCCCGGCCGGCGGCCCGGCCCTGGGAGGGCACCTTCGCCCACCAGATCTCGGCCGGGCGCGGATGCACCCTGGTGCGTCCCGCCGGACGCGTGGCCGCACGGCGGCGGCGCCCCCCGCGCCCCCACCCGTCCACCAGCGTCGCGACCAGCGCGAGCAGCACCACCGCCGCCAGCGCGAGCCACCAGGACGTGTCCATACGGACGACGGTACCGGCGCGTCTCCGGGGATGCCCGCCCTCCCCAACTCCCGTGCGCCCTCTCATAAGCCTCATGCGCCCCCGTTCCAGCCGAACCGGTGACACCGCAGGTGAGTTCCCCCACAACGGCCCCTGGCGGAGGAGCGACCCGACCTTCCGCGCCTTACGCTCGACGGACCGCACGACCCCCGTCACCGCACCCGTCCCTGCCTTCTGCACTTATCGCCACGCGGAGGTTCCAGCTCTATGAAGCTCACCGTCGTCGGCTGCTCGGGGTCGTTCCCGTCCGCGGAATCGGCCTGCTCGAGCTACCTCGTCGAGGCCGACGGCTTCCGGCTGCTCCTCGACATGGGCAACGGCGCCCTTGGCGAGTTGCAGCGCCACTGCGGTCTCTACGACCTCGACGCCATCTTCCTCAGTCACCTGCACGCCGACCACTGCATCGACATGCTCGGGTACTTCGTCGCGCGCTACTACCGTCACGACGGCGGCCGCGCGGAACCGGTCCCGGTCTACGGCCCCGAAGGCACCGAGCAGCGCCTGACCACCGCCTACGCCGACACCCCCTCGGCCTCCTCGATGAGCGAGGTCTTCGACTTCCACACGGTCAAGCCGGGCACGTTCGAGATCGGCCCCTTCACCGTCCACACGGAACGTATGCGCCACCCCGTGGAGGCGTACGCGATCCGCCTCGAGCACGGCGGCAGGTCTCTCACCTACTCCGGGGACACGGGCGTGAGCGACGCCCTGGACTCCCTCGCCCGCGACACGGACCTCTTTCTGTGCGAGGCCGCGTTCACCTACGGCAAGGAGGACATCCCGGACCTCCACCTCAACGGCCGCGAGGCGGGCGAGTCGGCCGCCCGCGCCGGCGCCCACCGCCTGGTCCTCACCCACATCCCGCCGTGGACCGACCCCGAGAGCAACCTGGCGGACGCCCGGGCGGTCTACTCGGGCCCGGTGGAGCTGGCGGCGCCGCGGGTGTCGTACGAGGTCTAGCCCGCCGTCAGGGAACCCGCCCCCCGGAACGCCCGAAGGCCCCGGAACCCAAGCACGATCGGCGGATACTAGGGATCGTGCAACACATGATCGGTTGTGTCAGACGGCGAGCAGTTTATGCAGACGCTCGGTTGGGGTTTCCCAGCCGAGCGTTTTGCGTGGGCGGCCGTTGAGCTGGGCGGCGACGGCGTCGAGGTGTTCGCGGCTGTGGACGGACAGGTCGGTGCCCTTCGGGAAGTACTGCCGCAGCAGGCCGTTGGTGTTTTCGTTGGAGCCGCGCTGCCAGGGGCTTGCCGGGTCGCAGAAGTAGACCGGACGTCCGTGGCGACGGTGAAGCTGCGATGGGCGGCCATTTCAGAGCCCTGGTCCCAGGTCAGGGAGCGCTTGAGGTGCGGTGGCAGCCTGTGCGCGGCTTCCGTCAGGGCGTCTGGGACACTGGCCGCGGTGGGGTCGGTGGGCAGGTGGAGGAGCATCACGTAGCGGGTGCTGCGTTCGACGAGGGTGCCGATCGCCGAGCCGCTGTTCTTGCCGATGATGAGGTCGCCTTCCCAGTGGCCGGGCACGGCCCGGTCGTCCGCTTCGGCCGGGCGGTCGCTGATCATGACCATGGGGTCGCTGAAGCGCGGCTGGCGGCAGTTGGCCTGGCGGTGGGGCTTGCGGCGGGCGCGTCCGGTGCGCAGAGCGCCGGCCAGCTCCGGCGCAGGGCTCCGCGTCCTTGCACGTAGAGGGCCTGGTAGACGGTTTCGTGGACCACGTGCATCTCCGGCCGGTCGGGGAACTGTCTGCGCAGAGCGTGACAGATCTGTTCCGGGCTCCACCGCTCGTCCAGTCCTGCCTGGACGGCGGCCTGCAGCTCGGGGTTCTGGCTGATTTTCCGGGGCTTGGGGCGGGGACGGCGGTCGTCCGCCCGGGCCTGGGCGGCGAAGGGGCGGTACTGGCCGTTGACGGGGTGCCGGTTGCGGCGGATCTCCCGGCTGACGGTGGAGGGACTGCGGCCCAGTTCGGTAGCGATCGCGCGGATTGTCGCCTTCTCCAGGAGCCGGTCGGCGATGCAGATCCGGTCGGCTTCGCTTAGGTACCGGGACGCTCCAGAAGGCGGCACCACCGGTCTGGCCGGTGGTGCCGCCTTCTGTCGGCTGGAAGGGTTCCGGCCGTTACGCCATCGCTTTCCCGTGCGGAGGTTGATGCCGACGGCCTTGGCGGCCTCCGCGTAACTCACGCCTTGCTGCACGAGCCGGAAGTACTCCTCCCGCTCACGGGTCAGCTTCCTGCGGCCCCGAGCCACCGTCCGGAACTTGCGGATCTCGAACACCGCACCCCTTGAGCTGGGGTGTTGCGACGATCGCCAGAACTCAAGGATCAGGTTCCGGGGCCTTCGTCTCGCTCACATCGTGCTCACGCCTTGGTGAGGTCCTCGACCTCCTCCTCGGGCTCGCGGCCCGGGGTGGGGAGGTTGAACCTGGTGATCGCGAAGCGGAAGACGAAGTAGTAGATCGCCGCGAACACCAGGCCGATCGGGATGATCAGCCAGGGCTTGGTGGCCAGGTTCCAGTTGAGCAGGTAGTCGATGGCGCCTGCGGAGAAGGTGAAGCCCGCATGGACTCCGAGCGCCCAGGTGACGGCCATGGACAGGGCGGTGAGGACCGCGTGGATCGCGTACAGCACCGGGGCGATGAACATGAACGAGAACTCGATCGGCTCGGTCACACCGGTCACGAAGGAGGTCAGCGCCAGAGAGATCATCATGCCCAGCACGGCCTTGCGGCGCTCGGGGCGCGCGGCGTGCGCGATGGCGAGCGCGGCGGCAGGCAGGCCGAACATCATGATCGGGAAGAAGCCCGACATGAACTGTCCGGCGGTCGGGTCACCGGCGAAGAACCGGTTGAGGTCACCGTGGACGACCTGGCCCGCCGCGTTCTTGAAGTCACCGATCTGGAACCAGGAGACGGTGTTCACGAACTGGTGCATGCCCACGGGGATCAGCGCACGGTTGATCAGACCGAACAGACCCGCGCCAAGAGCGCCGAGACCGGTGATCCACTCGCCGAAGTTGGAGATGCCCTTGCCGATCGGCTCCCAGACGAGGCCGAAGAAGACGCCGGCGAGCGTGCCGACGAACGCCATGATGATCGGGACCAGGCGCCGGCCGTTGAAGAAGCCGAGCCAGTCGACCAGCTTGGTCCGGTGGAAGCGCTGCCACAGCACCGCCGCCAGCAGACCCATCAGGATGCCGCCGAGAACGCCCGGGTTGTTGTAAGTGGCGGCTATGTCCGCGCCGGGCTGGACCTTGGCCTCGGTGACCGGGAAGGCCTTGAGCACATTGCTGTAGACCAGGAAGCCGACCAGGCCGGCCAGAGCCGTGGAGCCGTCGGCCTTCTTGGCGAAGCCGATCGCCACACCGATGCAGAACAGCATCGGCAGGTTGTCGAAGATCGCCCCACCGGCTGTGGCGAACACCGCCGTGACCTTGTCGGGCAGGTTCAGCTTGTCGTGGACGTCCTGCTGGCCGAGTCGCAAGAGGATGCCCGCCGCCGGCAGCACGGCGATCGGGAGCTGAAGACTGCGGCCGATCTTCTGCAGGCCCTGGAACAGACCGGATCCCCGCTTCTTTGCGGGGGCCGCCGTCGTTGCGGTGGCGGTGCTCATAGATCCTCCATGTGGTCGGGTGCTGTCGGGGACTGGAAGGGGGATGAAACAGCACCCGCGTGGTCTACACCACTGGTGTAGACCTGTTGTAGCACGGTCAAGGCGGGATAAGGAACCCATGAATTCTCTGGCCGCACGCATAACGGGGGCAATGCCCATAGGGGGAGAAATGCGACACATCCGGAGATGGCCGCCGTTCGCATGGAAACCGCGCTTGGCGACCGCCGCCCCAGTGGTGTAGACCAGCTTTTCGGACGGCCGCACTGTCGTGAACGCGCCCTTGGCCGCCGACGACATGGCCGCTCGCGAAGTTGGGCCAACTGTGGGTTACTGCGACAAAGCGGTTCGGATCAGGGAGAGAAGACATGGCCAGCAAGGCTGAGAAGATCGTTGCCGGGCTCGGCGGCATCGACAACATCGAAGAGGTCGAGGGCTGCATCACCCGCCTCCGCACCGAGGTCAACGACCCCTCGCTGGTCGACGAGGCCGCCCTCAAGGCCGCCGGCGCCCACGGCGTCGTCAAGATGGGCAGCGCCATCCAGGTCGTCATCGGCACCGACGCCGACCCGATCGCCGCGGAGATCGAAGACATGATGTGAGCCGCCCGGGACCGAAACAGGTCCGGCACTCACCCGGAAGGGGCCCATTCCACCGCGGGAGGGGCCCCTTCCCCGTCTGCGGATAGGCTCGGACCCATGTCTCGAATCGACGGCCGCACCCCCGACCAACTCCGCCCCATCACCATCGAGCGCGGCTGGAGCAAGCATGCCGAGGGCTCCGTCCTCGTCTCCTTCGGCGACACGAAGGTCCTCTGCACCGCCTCCCTCACCGAGGGCGTGCCGCGCTGGCGCAAGGGCAGCGGCGAGGGCTGGGTCACCGCCGAGTACGCCATGCTCCCCCGCTCCACCAACACCCGGGGCGACCGCGAGTCCGTCAAGGGCAAGATCGGCGGTCGCACGCACGAGATCAGCCGCCTCATCGGCCGCTCCCTGCGCGCCGTCGTCGACTACAAGGCGCTCGGCGAGAACACCATCGTCCTCGACTGCGACGTCCTCCAGGCGGACGGCGGCACCCGCACCGCCGCCATCACCGGCGCCTATGTGGCCCTGGCCGACGCCGTCGCCTTCGCCCGGCGCAAGAAGCTGGTCAAGGCCGGCCGGCAGCCGCTGACCGGCACCGTCTCCGCCGTCTCCGTGGGCATCGTGGGCGGCGTCCCCCTCCTCGACCTCTGCTACGAGGAGGACGTCAAGGCCGAGACCGACATGAACATCGTCTGCACCGGCGACGGCCGCTTCGTCGAGGTCCAGGGCACGGCCGAGGCGACGCCGTTCGACCGCGAGGAACTCAACGCCCTGCTCGACCTCGCCGCCGCGGGCTGCGGCCGGCTCACGGCGATCCAGCGCGAGGCCCTCGAGGCAACCGAGTAGCGCCGTCCGGCGTTTTCAGGGGTAGCCGCACAGCCGGCGCGGCGCGGCACGGGGAGAACCCGCGCCCCGCCGCGCCGGCCCCCTACGCCCGGCCCGGCGTCGGACGCGCCGGGCCGGCCGGTGCCTCCACGGGAGAGCGCGGCACCGTCAACGGGGAGGAACCGCTCCATGGCCGCGCGCCACCACCGTCGCCGCACCGCCACCGCCGCGTTCGCCGCCGTCGCCGTACTCTCCGCCGTGGGCGCGAGCGCCGGGTGCGACGCCGTCGGCAAGGCGATCGACTGTGTGCAGACCGCCGACGCGATAGCCGACAGCGTCACCGACCTCCAGCAGGCCGTCGAGAACGCGGCGAACGACCCGAGCCAAGCGGACGCCTCCCTGAACTCCATCGAGAACGACCTCGACAGGATCGGCGACAAGACGGACGACGTCGACGTCAACAAGGCGGTCGACGGCCTGCGCAAGGCCGTCGCCAACGTCCGCGGCGCCCTCAGGAACGGCGACACGACCCCGGACGTCGGCCCGGTCACGGACGCGGCCGGCGAGCTGACGAAGGTCTGCACCTCGTCCTGAGAAGCCGGGGGCATGTCCAAGAGGCGCCGCCGTCCCACGGATACTGGACGACATGACCCGCCTGATCCTCGCCACCCGCAACGCCGGAAAGATCACCGAACTCAGGGCGATCCTCGCCGAAGCGGGCCTCCCGCACGACCTCGTCGGCGCGGACGCCTACCCCGACATCCCCGACGTCAAGGAAACGGGCGTCACCTTCGCCGAGAACGCCCTTCTCAAGGCCCACGCCCTGGCCCAGGCCACGGGCCTGCCGGCCGTGGCCGACGACTCCGGCCTCTGCGTGGACGTCCTCGGCGGCGCCCCCGGCATCTTCTCGGCCCGCTGGGCGGGCCGGCACGGCGACGACAAGGCGAACCTGGAGCTGCTCCTGGCCCAGCTCGCCGACATCGACGCCCCCCACCGGGCCGCCCACTTCGCCTGCGCGGCCGCCCTGGCCCTGCCGGACGGGACCGAACGCGTGGTCGAGGGCCAGCTCAGAGGCACGCTCCGGCACGCCCCGTCCGGCACTAACGGCTTCGGCTACGACCCGATCCTCCAGCCCGAGGGCGAGAGGCGCACCTGCGCGGAACTGACCCCGGCCGAGAAGAACGCGATCAGCCACCGCGGCAAGGCGTTCCGGGCCCTGGTGCCGGTGGTGGGGGAGCTGCTGGGCTGAGTGCGGGCATCGCATGACGGAAGGCCCGGCCGGAGCGTCCGGACCGGGCCTTCGTCCTGTCGCTGTGCGGTCGGTGGGACTCGAACCCACACGGGATTTCTCCCACGGGCACCTAAAACCCGCGCGTATCGCCTATTTCGCCACGACCGCCACAAAACGGACATTTCATCTTCCTGTGCCGCTTCGTGTCGTTCAGTGTACGGGGGAGTCCGGACGCCTCGCGGCGCGCCCGCGTTTCCGGCGGCACCATGTTGCCGTCAGTGCATGGCAGTTCGGGCACAGGTACCTCAGGTTCTCGATGCGGTTGTCCAGCCAGTCACCGTTGATGTGGTCGATCTGGAGGGTGATGGGCTGCCCCAGCCACTGTCCGTGGTTTCCGCATGACACGCACCGGTAGGGGACGCCCGCCTCCTGGAGGGCCACGTGCAACCGGGTGCGGTTGGGGCGTGCGGAGCCGGCGGGGAGGACCGTCAGCACCGGCTCCGGTGCGGGCGAGCGCCGGCCCGTCTGCGAGGCGGCCCAGGGGCGCCGTACGAAGTGGCTTGTGTCCAAGCCGAGTTGGGTGGCCCTGCGGCGGACGCGCCGGTGGTTCGTGTGGTTCACCTCGAGCTCGAGTACGCGCATGACGTCGGCGTAGCTCGTGGCCCCGGCCACGGCCGAGCGCAGCGCGTCCTCGGGGATCGCCAGGCGGGAATGGCGGAAGTGGGAGGTGTCGACGTTCCACTCCCGGAACATCCGCCCCAGTGCGGCACGCGACCGGCTGTCGTCGGGGACTTCGAGGATCCTCGCCGCCCCGCGCACACTCCGGGCGGAGGCGGCCGCGCTCCGCAGCTCGTCCTCGGTGAACGGGAGGTCCAGGTGGGGGCGGTCGATGCCGGGGAAGTGGCTGATGTCGATACCGGCCGCCGTGATACGGCGCCGGATGTGCGCGAGGGTGCCGGTCGCGGGCGTGGCACCGAGTTTCAGCGCGACCTCCCGTAACGTCGTGGACGATGCTGCCGCCGCGGCGATCGCGGCGTCGGGGTATCTGCGCCAGGGGCTGCGCCGCTTGAAATGGCCGGTGTCGATCCCGTGGGCGGCGACCCGTTGCTGGAGAACGCGCCGCTGTCCGCCGCTCGGTTTGAGGCCCAGGTGGCGCATGAGGTCGTTCCAGGTATGACAGCGGGCCACGGCCGCCGCCAGCGTGTCTCGGTCATACGGCCCCGTGGCCGTCATGTTCCCTCCGTATCCGGCCGCGCGTTCGCCGCCTCGTACGGAGTAACGAACCGTTTATCGGACAGTCACGCCCTGTGTGCGCAACGGCCCGTACCGGAATCGCCGGTACGGGCCGCTCCGCTCCAGCGGAGGGCGAGGTCCCTAGACCCCCAGATCCTTGATGACCTTCGCCACGTGCCCCGTCGCCTTCACGTTGTACAGGGCGCGCTCGACCTTGCCCTCCTCGTCCACGATCACCGTGGAGCGGATGACGCCGACGACCGTCTTGCCGTACAGCTTCTTCTCGCCGAACGCGCCGTAGGCCTCCAGGACCTTCTTGTCCGGGTCGGCGAGCAGGGTGACCTTCAGGTCCTCCTTCTCGCGGAACTTCGCGAGCTTCTCCGGCTTGTCGGGCGAGATGCCGATGACGTCGTAGCCGGCGCCCGCCAGCAGTTCGAGGTTGTCCGTGAAGTCGCACGCCTGCTTGGTGCAGCCGGGGGTGAGCGCGGCGGGGTAGAAGTACACGATGACCTTGCGGCCCTTGTGGCCGGCCAGGGAGACCTCGTTGCCGTCGGCGTCCGGGAGGGTGAAGGCGGGTGCGGTGTCGCCGGGCTGGAGTCGCTCGCTCATCGTCGTTACCTCACAAGCAGGGGGCGGTTACCCGACGAGCCTAATCCGCCTCCGGCCACTCCCGAGGGGTGCCGATGGGTACGTTCGGCGAGGAGCTGACAGACTGTCGACCACAGATACAGGAATTGCACGGAACACGTCGCAAACGACCACGGAGGAAGCGCGGTGGCGGACACGTCGAGCACACCGGACACCAGAACTCCGGCAGAGATCGAGGCGGACATCAAGCGCCGCCGCGAAACGCTGGCCGAGACGCTCGACGAGATCGGCGTCCGGGTGCACCCGAAGACGATCGTCGGGGACGCCAAGGCCAAGGTCGTCTCCCATATCGACAACACGCTCGGGCGGGCCTACGTGAGCGCGAACCGGGTCGTCGGCGAGGTGAAGGGGCAGCTTGTCACGGAGGAGGGCGCGCCGCGCCTGGAGCGCATCGTGCCCGTGGCTCTGGTCGTGGTCGGGGTCGTGGGCCTGCTCGCCCTCGGTGCCCGGCGGCGCAAGGGCTGACCCGGCCGCGCACGAAGCCGTCGGAGACAGGTAGGTTCGGGGCG
This sequence comes from Streptomyces sp. NPDC093261, assembly GCF_044753645.1. Classification (NCBI taxonomy): domain Bacteria; kingdom Bacillati; phylum Actinomycetota; class Actinomycetes; order Kitasatosporales; family Streptomycetaceae; genus Streptomyces; species Streptomyces sp. NPDC093261. The sequence goes on along the minus strand of NZ_JBIVNO010000001.1, from coordinate 1,284,755 downwards.
TGAGCGAGAAGACCCACCACGACAAATTGCCCATCCGGATGCTGCACGACCGCGTGCTGGTGCGGCAGGACGCCGCCGAGGGCGAGCGCCGCTCGGGCGGCGGCATCCTGATCCCCGCGACCGCGGCCGTCGGCCGGCGCCTCGCCTGGGCCGAGGTCGTCGCGGTCGGGCAGAACGTACGGACCGTGGAGCCCGGCGACCGGGTTCTGTTCGACCCGGAGGACCGGGCCGAGGTCGAGGTGCGCGGCACCGCGTATGTGCTGATGCGTGAACGCGATCTGCACGCCGTGGCCGCGGACCGCTTCGAGGGGTCGGAGGACTCCACGGGGCTGTACCTGTAGGCCCCTGGCCTGGCGGCCCCCCGGCCCGCGCGAGCGGCGGGCGAAAGGGGCTGGTGACCCTTGTCATCAGCCCCTTTCGCCTGTTCTTCGCTACGGTGGGCGGACCCGCGAGGGACCCGACGAGACGCGCCGTACCGGGATCGCAAAGACGACGCACCCCCTGTTGATCACCGGAACACGAGGTGCCCCCATGGCGTGGGTCCTGCTCGTCCTCGCCGGCCTGCTCGAGGTCGTCTGGTCGGTCGGTATGAAGTACACCGACGGATTCACCCGCCTCTGGCCGAGCCTGGCCACCGGCGCGGGCATCGTCGCCAGCATGCTGCTGCTGTCGTACGCCGCCAGGTCCCTGCCCATCGGTACGGCGTACGGCGTCTGGGTGGGCATCGGCGCGGCCGGCGCGGCGGTCCTGGGCATGACCGTGCTCGGCGAGCCCGCGACCGCCGCGAGGATCTTTTTCGTGGTGCTGCTGCTGGTGGCCGTGGTGGGGCTGAAGGTGACCTCGGGTCGCTGACCCCACCCGTCGGCGGCGACGACCGCCCGGCTGCCCCGCTCAGAACCCCATGCCGCCCGTTGTGCCGCCCGGCCCGGAGGCTCCGCCGTCGCCGGTCGTCCCGCCGGCCCCGGTCGTGCCCCCGTCGCCGGTCGTACCGCCCGTGCCCGTGGTGCCGCCGGTGCCGGTCGTCCCGCCGTCCCCGGTGGCGCCGGTGTCCGTGGTGCCGCCCGTGCCGGTGGTGCCACCGGTGTCCGTGGTGCCGCCGGTCCCGCTGGGGCCGCCGGGACCGGTCGGGCCGCCGGGGCCGGTGCCGCCGCCAGTCTGCCCCCGGGTCTGGCCCTGGTTTTGCCCCTGGTCGCTCTGGCCGCCCGTCGTGCCGCCGTTGCCCTGGTCGCCGGTGGTGCCGGAGGGCTGGTCCGTGGGGCCCGTGGAGGGTTCCAGGGTCTGGTCGGCGCCGGCCTGGAGCCGGAGGTCGAAGTCGTTGGCCGGCTTGCCCTTCAGCGCCTCCTTGGTGAACTGGGCCCAGATCTGCGCGGGCGCGCCGCCGCCGTTGATGCGAGGCAGGCCCATGGCGCCGTACAGGGGCTTGTGGGCGGCCGTGACCGGGTCCTGGCCCATCACGGAGACCACTGTGGCGAGGTCGGGGGTGTAGCCCGCGAACCAGGCCGCCGTGTCCTCCTCCGCGGTGCCGGTCTTGCCGGCGGCGGGGCGGCCCGCGGCGAGGGCGTTGGTCGCCGTGCCGTTCTGGACGACGCTCTGCAGGACCGAGGTCGTGGTGTCGGCGGCCTCGCGGCTGACGGCCTGGCCGGTCTTGCGTTCGGGCAGCGGGACCACGTCCTGACCGTCCTTGGTGATCTTGTCGATCAGGGTGTACGCGCCGTGCTCGCCGTGGTTGGCGAGCGTCGCGTACGCCTCCGCCATGTCCAGGACGCTGGCGGTGGCCGTGCCGAGCGCGATGGACGGGTAGGGGTTCAGGTCCTTGGTGCCGGAGGGGATGCCGAGGTCGACCGCGGTCTGCCTGACCTTCGCCGGGCCGACGTCCACGGCCATCTGCGCGTACACCGAGTTGACCGACTTGTCGGTGGCGCTGCGCACGGTGATGTCGCCGTAGGAGTGGCTGTCCTCGTTCTCGGGGGCGTACACGCCGCCGGTCCAGCCCTGGACGGGGCGCTGGTTGGTCCCGTCGTAGACGGTGTTGGGCGTGATGGGGCGGCCGTCCTGGGTGCGGGAGCCGTTCTCCACGGCGGAGGTGAAGACGAACGGCTTGAAGGTGGAGCCGACCTGGAAGTCGCCGCGTGTGGCGTTGTTCGTGTACTGCTTCACGTAGTCGATGCCGCCGTACATGGCGAGGACCTTGCCGGTGTGCGGGTCGACGGCGGCGCCGCCCGCGCGGACGTAGGTGTCGACCTTGCGGTTCTTCGTGTCCAGCTTGGACATGAGCTGGTCGTCGACCGCGCTGACGAAGGCGTCCTGCTTGCTCTTCTGCAGGGTGGTGGTGATGCGGTAGCCGCCGGCGGCGAGCTGGTCCGAGTCGACGATCTTGTTCTCGAGCAGATAGTCCCTGATCGCGTCGAGGAGGTAGCCGCGCTGGCCGGACAGGCCGGTGGAGGCGGTGGCCTCCTTCGGCATGGGGAACTTCATGCCGGCGCGCTGGGAGCCGCTGAGCCAGCCCTTCTTGACCATGCCGTCGAGGACGTAGTTCCAGCGGGCCTCGGCCGCGCCCTTGTTCTCCGGGTGCGCGACGACGTCGTACTCGCTGGGCGCGTTGAGCAGCGCGGCGAGGTAGGCGCCCCTGGCCGGGTCGAGGGCCACGGCGTCGACGCCGTAGTAGGCCCGGGCGGCGGCCTGGATGCCGTAGGCGTTGCGGCCGAAGAAGCTGGTGTTGAGGTAGCCCTCGAGGATGTCGTTCTTGCTCTTCTCGCGGTCCAGCTTGATCGAGATGAAGAACTCCTTCACCTTGCGGGTGATGGTCTGTTCCTGGCCCAGGTAGTAGTTCTTGACGTACTGCTGGGTGATCGTGGAGCCGGACTGCTTGCCCTTGCCGGTGGCGGTGTTCCAGCCGGCGCGGACCATCGCCTTGGGGTCGACGGCGGACTCGCTGTAGAAGTCGCGGTCCTCGGCGGCGAGCACGGCGTGCTGGGCGTCCTTGGAGATCTGTGCGAGGCCGACGTTCTCACGGTTGACCTTGCCGTCGCGGGCGATCTCGGTGCCGTCCGCGTACAGGTAGACGTTGCTCTGCTTGGTCGCCAGCGCGTTGGCCGGTGGGATCCTGACCATGGAGTAGCCGAGGGCGAACAGGCCGAGGAGCAGCAGGATCCCGACCACGCAGGTGCCGAGCACCATCCGCCAGGTGGGCAGCAGCCGGCGCCATCCGGTGCGCCCGGGCCGCTTCGGCCTGTCGCCGGACCCGGGCTGCGGACCCGTGGCCGCGGGCCGCGGGTCCAAGGCCGCGGGCCGTGGCGGCTGTGTGGTCGCCACGCCCTTGCTGCTCTGCTGCGGCTGCGGCTCGTCGCTCATTGTGGTGCCGGACTCCCGTTTCGCGTCGTACGTTCCCGTACGCCCTCATACGCCATGTGCGCCCCCTGATGAAGACTGTCGCACCAACTGTTCCGTTCCCGGTACGCCGGAGCTGCCGCAGCGGAAAAACGTGTGGTACGCCACTCCCTCCGCGCGCTAGGCTCCTGCGCTTCGCTCCGGCACGCGTCGAAGGAGGTTCTGCCGTGGGGACAGGGCGGCTGTACGCCGCTGTCGCCGCCGGTGGTTTCCGGCGGTACGCGACCTACCGGACCGCGACCGCGGCGGGGGTGTTCACCAACACAGTCTTCGGATTGATCTTGGCATACACCTACCTTGCCCTGTGGCACGAACGGCCCCATCTCGGGGGGTACGACGAGGCGCAGGCGTTGACGTATGTATGGGTCGGGCAGGCGCTGCTGATGACCGTCTCGGTGATGGGCGGCGGCTTCGAGGACGAGCTGATCGAACGCATCCGCACCGGCGACGTCGCGATCGATCTGTACCGGCCCGCCGACCTCCAGCTGTGGTGGCTGGCCGGGGACCTGGGCCGGGCTTCGTTCCATCTGCTGGCACGGGGCGTGCTGCCGATGGCTGCCGGCGCGCTCCTCTTCCCGCTGGCCCTGCCCTCCCGCCCGCTGGTCTGGGTGGCCTTTCTGGTCGCCGTCCTGCTGGGCGCGGTGGTCAGCTTCGCGATCCGCTTCCTGGTCGCGCTGAGTGCGTTCTGGCTGATGGACGGGGCGGGTGTGGCGCAGATCTCCTGGATCACGGCCCTGTTCTGCTCGGGGATGATGCTGCCGCTGAACGTCTTCCCGGGCGCGCTCGGCGAGATCGTGCGCGCCCTGCCGTGGGCGTCGCTGATCCAGGCGCCGACGGACGTCCTGCTGGGCACGGCGGACCCGGCGGCCGTCTACGTCCGCCAGCTCGCCTGGGCCGTGGTGCTGCTGACGGCCGGGCGGATGCTCCAGTCCGCGGCGACGCGCCGGGTGGTGGTGCAGGGTGGCTGAGGAGACGGACGAGGGGACGTACGAGGGGACGTACGAGAGGGCGCGCGGGGGGACGTACGAGGTGACGTACGAGAGGGCGCGCGGGGGGACGTACGAGGGGACGTACGGGGACATGCGCGGGCAGACGTACGAGGGCGTGGACGCGGGGGTGAAGGTGGGAGCGGACGTCGCCGTGGGCGCGTACGCCGACGGGGCCGGTGGAGGCCGGGGTCCCCGGCCCCTCCGGCGGGGCGGGGAGACGTACGGCCGGGTGCGCGAGGGACTGCGCGCCTACCGGCTGATCACCGCGATGTGGATCCGCTCCACGATGGCCTACCGGGCCTCGTTCGTGATGACCACGCTTGCCAACCTCGTGGCGACCGCGCTGGACTTCGTCGCGATCCTGCTGATGTTCTCGCGGGTCGACGTCCTCGGCGGGTACCGGCTGCCCGAAGTCGCCTTCCTGTACGGCCTGTCGGCGACCGCGTTCGGGCTCGCGGACCTCGCGATCGGCTCCATGGACCGGCTGGGGCGGCGGGTGCGCGACGGCACGCTGGACACCCTGCTGGTGCGTCCCGCGCCCGTGCTGGCGCAGGTCGCCGCGGACCGCTTCGGGCTGCGCCGGCTCGGCCGGGTCACCCAGGGGGCGGGCGTCCTCGGGTACGCGCTCACCGCGCTCGACGTCGACTGGACCCCGCTCAAGGTGGCGATGATCCCGCTCATGCTGCTCAGCGGCGGCCTGATCTTCGGCGCGCTGTTCGTGGCGGGCGCGGCCTTCCAGTTCGTCGCGCAGGACGCCGCCGAGGTGCAGAACTCCTTCACCTACGGCGGCCAGACGCTGTTGCAGTACCCGCCCGGCGTCTTCGCGAAGGAACTGGTGCGCGGGGTGACCTTCGTGCTGCCGCTCGCCTTCGTCAACTGGCTGCCCGCGCTGTACGTCCTGGGGCGGCCCTATCCGCTCGACCTGCCCGCCTGGGTCGCCTTCGCCCCGCCCCTGGTGGCGGCGGGCTGCTGCGCGGCGGCGGGACTGGCCTGGCGCGCGGGACTGCGTTCGTACCGGAGTACGGGGAGCTGAGGAACTCATGGACGGTGGCCTGACGGAGGGCGGCGGCTTGGCGCGGGACGGCGGCTTCATCGAACTGGACCGCGTGGAGAAGGTCTTCCAGGTGCGCAAGCGGACCGGTTTCCTCAGCAGCGAGCGACGGCAGGTACGGGCCGTCGACGGGCTCTCCTTCACGGTGGGGCGCGGCGAGATGGTCGGCTACATCGGGCCGAACGGCGCCGGGAAGTCCACCACCATCAAGATGCTGACCGGGATCCTCACTCCGAGCGCCGGCCGGCTGCGGGTCGCCGGGATCGACCCCGCCCGTGAACGGCTGCGGCTCGCCCGGCGCATCGGGGTGGTGTTCGGGCAGCGGACGACCCTGTGGTGGGACCTGCCGCTGATCGACTCCTACCGGCTGATGCACCGGATGTACCGCATCCCGGACGCGCGGTACCGCGAGAGGCTGGACCGGCTCGTCGGACTACTGGATCTGGAGAGCCTGTTGGACGTTCCGGTGCGGCAGCTCTCACTGGGGCAGCGGATGCGCGGGGACATCGCGGCGGCGCTGCTGCACGACCCGGAGGTGCTCTATCTCGACGAGCCGACGATCGGCCTCGACGTGGTCTCCAAGGCCAAGGTCCGCGCGTTCCTGCGGGAGTTGAACGCCGAGCGCGGCACAACGGTGCTGCTGACCACGCACGACCTCCAGGACATCGAGCGGCTCTGTTCGCGGGTCATGGTCATCGACCATGGGCGCCTGGTGTACGACGGTGCGCCGGCCGCCCTGCACGAGGTGGGCGACAGCGAGCGCACCCTCGTGGTCGACCTGGAGCGGGAACTGCCGCCGATCGAGGCGCCGCCCGCACGCGTGGTGCGCGTCGAGGGGCCGCGGCAGTGGCTCGCCTTCCCCGCGTCCCGGTCGGCTGCCCCGCTGGTGGCGTGGATCGCGGCGGAGTATCCGCTGGTGGACCTGTCGGTGCGGGAGCCGGACATCGAGGAGGTCATCGCGCGGATGTATGCCGAGAGGACTTCGGCGTAGTCCGGCGTGCGGGGACCTCGTAGGCTGAGGCCCATGACCGACGCTGTGTCTTCCGGGGGACGTGACGATCAGCGGCTGACGCCGCGGGTTTCCGGGGCCCCCGCACCGGATCTCCGTGCTTCCGACGCCGACCGTGAACGGGTCGCCGAGGTCCTGCGGGACGCCCTGGCGGAGGGCCGTCTCGACATGGGGGAGTTCGAGGAGCGGCTGGAGGCGACCTACCGGGCGCGGACGTACCGCGAACTGGAGCCGATCACTCGCGACCTGCCGGCCGCGGGCGTCGTCGCCCCGCCGGTGTCCCTGGTCAAGGAGCCCGTAGTGAGCGGGAGTTGGCGGGATCGGGTCGTCGGCGGCGAGGGGTCGTCCTCGTGGGCGGTCGCCGTCATGTCCGGGTTCCAGCGCAAGGGGCGCTGGACGGTGCCCCGGCGGTTCAACTGCTTCGCCTTCTGGGGCGGCGGCGAGATCGATCTGCGCGAGGCGAACTTCGCGGACCGCGAGGTGGAGATCAACTGCGTGGCGATCATGGGCGGGATGAATGTGATCGTGCCGCCGGGTGTCGAGGTGGTCGTCCGCGGTATCGGGATCATGGGCGGCTTCGACCACCGTGAGGAGGGCGCGCCCGGCGATCCCGGCGCGCCGCGCGTGATCGTCACCGGGTTCGCCTTCTGGGGCGGGGTCGGTGTCGAACGCAAGCTGACCCGGGCCGAGCGGCAGCGGCTGAGGGAGGAGCGGCGTCGGGAGAAGCTGGACCGCAAGGCCGCGCGCAAGGAGCTGAACGTCTCCCGTCACGGGGGCCCGAAGGGTCTGGAGGGGCTGCTCGACGCTCGTGAGGCCCTGGAGGAGCACCTCGACCTGCTGCGCGAGCACCGCGAGGAGCGCCGCGAGCGGCACGAGGAGCGCCGGGAGATGAACCGGGAGCGGCGGGAGACGTACCGCGAGCGCCGGGAGGCCCGCCGCGAGGAACGCGACCGCGGCCGTTACCGGGACTACTGAGCGGGGCCCTGGCCCACGGGGGAGGGCCGGGCCGGCCGCCGTCACAGCCGCGCCGGTGCCGCGCCCTTCAGCGAGGTCAGGTCGAAGACCTCCGCCATCCTGGCGAAGCCCCGGTCGCTGGGGTGGAGATGGTCGCCGGAGTCGTAGTCGGGGCGCAGCCGGCGCGGGTCGTACGGGTCGCGCAGCGCCTCGTCGAAGTCGACGACCGCGTCGTACACCGTGCCCGACCGGATCCGCGCGTTGACGGCCTGCCGCACGCGCTCGCGGTCGGCGCGGTAGCCGCGGTGGCCCTCGAACGGCATCAGGGTCGCCCCGACGACCTTCAGCCCGTGTGCGTGCGCCCGGCGGACCAGGGTGCGCAGGCCCGCCGTAATCCGGTCGGGGTCGGCCCGGCCGGGATCGCGCAGGATGTCGTTGACGCCGAGGTCGACGACGACGGCCCTCACGTTCGTACGGGCCAGGACATCGCGGTCGAAGCGGCCGAGGGCGCTCGGGTTGTCGGCGGACCGGCCCGGGCCGCCGTCGGCCAGGACCCGGTTGTCGCTGATCCCCTGGTTGACCACGCTGTAGCGGGGCACGTCGTCGGATCCGGCCGCGCGGCGCAGCCGCTCGGCGAGGACGTCCGTCCAGCGGCGGTCGGCGCCCTCGGTGGAGGTGATGCCGTCGGTGATCGAGTCGCCGAGTGCGACCACGGTCCCGGCCGCCTCCTCGCTGAGCACGTCGAGCGCGGCCAGATAGCGCCAGGACGGGCTCTGCCCGGTGTACGCGGTGCCGCTCGTGTCCTCCGTGCGGTCGCCCCGTGCGGCGTACGAGATCTGGCGGGCGTGCCGATGGTGGGTGACCGGGCCCGACGGGGTGGGGGAGTACGTGGTCACGAGCACGTCCGAGTCGTGCGGGACGGCGATGGGCACGGCGTCGCCGACCGCCTGCCGGCCGGCGGGTATGACGACCGAGACGGCGCCGCCGAAGGTGAGCCGGCGCATGGTGCCGGCCACGGCCGCCGGGCCGCCCGTCCAGGCGAGGGCGATCGAGGCGTGGGTGACGGCCAGCGGCTGCCGTCCGTAGAGATTGGACAGCGTGATACGGGCACTCGTACCGCCGACGTCGGTGTGCACGACGTTGCGTACGGAACGTCCCGCCATCCCGTCCGTCACGGTGCCGGGTTCGGCGCCGGAGGGCGAGGCCGACCAGGTGCTCACCCAGGCGCCGACGGAGGCGGGGGCGGCGGGGCCCGGCGGGGCCGGACGGCCGGTGGCGAGGGTGCCGCGGCTGTCGCCGGCATCGGCCGCGGCGCCGATGTATATGGCGGCGGACAGGGCCACGATCACGGTGACGATGGCGGACAGCAGGGCATAACCGTGACGCCTGGTCATGCGGCGCGTGTCTCCTCGGGCGACGGGAGCCCGAGGCTCCGATGTTGATCACCTCATGATGCGTCACGAGGCGGGAGGGGGGGCGGAGGGGCCCTGACCGATCCCCGAGGGGAAACCCTGACGAGACCCTGAAAGGCCCCCGAGACTTCTCCAAGCGGACAGACGCCGGGAACTCTCGTTCCGTTCCAGGAGTCGGTCAGGAAGGGACAATGTGTAACGGAGGACACGATCGGGTGGAGCGGATGGAACGCACGAAACCGGATGGATCGGCGAGCTCCGGGCGGTCCGCGGGCGCCGGACCGTCCGCCGACGCGGGACCGGCCGTCGGCAGGGACGCCGCGAGGGGCGCCGCGGCCGCCGCGGGCCCGGCCGCCGTCCCGAGCCGGGCGATGACCGCCTTCAGCGCCGCCGACGAGGACAAGCGCCGGGGCGTGCGCCGGATGAAGAGCACGGCGACCGGCATGCTGCTGCTCGTGGCGCTCGTGTACACGCTCGCCACCTGGGCGCGGCACTCCGGCGCGGGCCCCTGGGCCGCATATGTGGCGGCGGCCGCCGAGGCGGGCATGGTCGGCGCGCTCGCCGACTGGTTCGCGGTCACCGCGCTCTTCCGGCACCCGCTCGGCCTGCCCATCCCGCACACGGCGATCATCCCGAGCAAGAAGGACCAGCTCGGTGTCTCGCTGGGCGAGTTCGTCGGGGAGAACTTCCTCTCCCAGGAGGTCGTACGGCAGCGGCTACGCGCCGTCGGCATCAGCAGCCGCCTGGGCGCCTGGCTCGCCCGCCCGGAGAACGCCGACCGGGTGACGGCCGAGCTGGCGACGGCTCTGCGCGGAGCCCTGACCGTCCTGCGCGACTCCGATGTCCAGGCGGTGGTCGGCGAGGCCATCACCCGCCGTGCCGATGCCCAGGAGATCGCGCCCGGCCTCGGCAAGATGCTGGAGCGGGTGGTCGCGGACGGCGGCCACAGACGGTTCGTCGACCTGATATGCGTCCGCGCCCACGACTGGCTCGTGCTGCACGACGACCAGGTCATGTCCGCCGTCCAGGGCGGCGCCCCGGGCTGGACCCCCCGGTTCGTGGACAAGAAGGTCGGCGAGCGCGTCTACAAGGAGCTGCTGCGGTTCGTCACCGAGACACGCGACTCGCCCACGCACCCGGCGCGCGGCGCCCTCGACCGGTTCCTCGCCGACTTCGCCACCGATCTTCAGTCCGACACCGATACCCGTGCGCGCGTGGAGCGGCTCAAGGGCGAGGTGCTGGGCCGCGGTGAGGTCCAGGATCTGATCGCCTCCGCCTGGACCGCGGTCCGCTCCATGATCGTCTCTGCCGCGCAGGACGAGCGGAGCGAGTTGCGGGTACGGGTGCGGGCGTCCCTGCTGTCGCTGGGCGGCCGCATGGCGAACGACCCGAGCACCCAGACCAAGGTCGACCGCTGGGTGGAGGGCGCGGCGGTGCATGTCGTGACGACGTACCGCAAGGAGATCACCTCGCTCATCACGGACACGGTCGCAAGCTGGGACGCCGGGCACACCACGCGGAAGATCGAGGCGCATATCGGCCGGGACCTGCAGTTCATCCGGATCAACGGCACGGTGGTGGGCTCGCTCGCGGGACTGCTGATCTACACGGTGTCGCGGGTGCTCGGGGGGTGAGCCGAGGGGCGGTGTCGCGGGTGCTCGGGGGGTGAGCCGAGGGGCGGTGTCGCGGGTGCTCGGGGGGTGAGCCGTGGGCCGGTGCCGCGCGGGCCCCGGGCGTAAGGCGCTGGTGAGCGGGCACTCGGGCCTCGTGCGGCGTCAGCCGGCGTCACAAGGAGGCAACCATGTCCGTCACCGCGCCACAGCCCGGCACGGTCACCACCGCGATTCCCGCCCGACTCGATCGCCTGCCCTGGTCGCGCTGGCACTGGACGATCGTCATAGGACTCGGCACGGTATGGATCCTCGACGGCCTGGAGGTCACGGTCGTCGGCAATATCGCCAGCCGGCTGTCGGAGCCCGGCAGCGGACTGGCGATCAGCTCCGGCCAGGTCACCGGCATGGCGGCGGCGCTGTATGTGGCGGGCGCCTGTTCCGGCGCCCTCTTCTGGGGCCGCCTCACCGACCGCTACGGCCGCAAGAAGCTGTTCATGATCACCCTCGCGGTCTATCTCGGCGCCACCGCCCTGACCGCGGTCTCCTTCCAGCCCTGGTGGTTCTTTCTCTTCCGCTTCCTCACCGGTTTCGGCATCGGCGGTGAGTACGCGGCCATCAACTCCGCGATCGACGAACTGATCCCGGCGTACTACCGCGGCCGCGTCGACCTCATCATCAACGGCAGCTTCTGGGTGGGCGCGGTCGGCGGCTCCCTGCTGTCGATCCTCGCGCTGAACACCGGCATCCTGGCGAAGGACGTGGGCTGGCGGCTGACCTTCGCCCTGGGCGTCGTTCTCGGCCTGGTCATCCTCCTGGTGCGGCGGCACGTGCCCGAGAGTCCCCGCTGGCTGCTGATCCACGGCAGGGAGCAGGAGGCGGAACAAGTCGTGTCCGCCATCGAACGGAAGGTCGAGGCGGAGAAGGGCGAACCGCTGCCCCGGCCCGCCGGCGAGATCACCATCCACCAGCGCAGGAGCATCGGCTTCCTCGACATCGCCCGCACGGTCCTCTCCCAGTACCGCAAGCGCGCCGCCCTCGGCTTCTCCCTGTTCATCGGCCAGGCGTTCCTCTACAACGCCATCACCTTCGGCTTCGGCGCGATCCTCACCAAGTTCTTCCACGTCCCGGCCGATCACACCGGCTACTACTTCGCCGTCATCGCGGTCGGCAACTTCTTCGGCCCGCTGCTGCTCGGCAAGCTCTTCGACACGGTCGGCCGCCGGGTGATGATCTCCTCGACGTATCTGCTGTCCGGGCTGCTGCTGTTCGGCACCGCCTGGCTCTTCGGCCGGGGCTCGCTGACCGCGGGCACACTGACGGCCTGCTGGTGCGTGGTGCTGTTCTTCGCCTCGGCGGGCGCCTCCAGCGCCTATCTGACGGTCTCCGAGGTGTTCCCGATGGAGACGCGGGCCATGTCCATCGCCTTCTTCTACGCCATCGGAACCGCGGCCGGCGGCATCAGCGGCCCCCTGCTGTTCGCGGACCTCACCAGCACCGGCAGGGTCGGCGACACGGTCCTCGCCTTTCAGATCGGCGCGGCCCTGATGTGCGCGGCGGGCCTGGTCGCGGCCCTGCTCGCGGTCCGCGCGGAACGCCGCTCGCTGGAGGACATCGCCTTGCCGCTGACGGCGGTGACACAGGGAGCGGCGAGCGCGAAGGCCACACCGTAGACGCCGCCCTCGCGCCTTCGCGCCTCGCGCCTTCGCGCCTCGCGCCTTCGCGCCTCGCGCCCCCGCGGGACCGTACGGCCCGGGAATTCGTACGCGCGCCGAGCCGAGAGAGTACGGGTACCTGAGTACCCGTACTCTGTCGGGCCCACCGCCCCGCCGGAATCCTCGTACGCATGACCGAGAAGCTGCTCCGCCCCATGCGAACGCGCGCCCTGCCCGCGCGCTGGCTGATCCGCCTGCTCGGCGCGGCCCTCGCCGCCGCGGCGTATCTGCTCTGCCTGCCCTGGGATCTGCGCAACCGGCCCACGACCCCCGGCGCCACCGAGGAGACGACCCCGGTGACAGCGGTCGGCGTTGTGTTCCTCGGGCTGGCCCTGCTGCTCCTCGCGGCCTACTTCGGCCACTGGGACCGGCTCGGCTGGGCCCTGCTGCTGGTGGCCGCGCCCCCGGCCGCCCTGATGCATGTCTCCTTCCGTGCCCACCCGGCGCCCGACGCCTCGATCTGGCCCCTCACCTGGGGCTTCTTCACCCTGCTGATCGCCGCCGGGGTACTGACGACGGCCGCGGTGGCGAGGGCCCTCAGGGGCGAGTGGGCCCGGGAGGACCTGAACCTCACCAACCCGCTGTGAGACCCCCGGCCCCGGCGGGCCGGCTAGACCCCCGTGGTGGATCCGGGACGCACGATCATCAGCACGGTGACGGCCGCCCACAGGAGGTTGAAGATCCCGGTCACCACGGCGAGTCGAACGGTCTCCCGCCCGGCGGCCGTCCCCCCGTCGACGCCCTCGAGGATCGCCTCCTGCCGAGGCAGCACCAGTGCCCCGAGGACGAGCGCGGCGAGCACGGTCAGCACGATCGACACGACCAGCCAGGTGTCACCCAGCACGCCCATGTTCCTCGCGGTGGCGAACCCGAACACGGGGACCACGACACCGACGACGGCGTAGACCCGGCATATGCGGTGGAGCAGCCCCAGGTGGCTACGGTGCTCCCCTGACTCGGCGAGCGCCTTGCGCGCGGTGGGCGGGAACAGACTCGCGGCGACGGTGACGGGCCCGACGGCGACGATCGCGGCAAGGACATGGACGGCGAGAAGGAACTTGGTCACGGGGCGAGGCTAGGGGCCGGAGCGATCTCGGCACAGTGGCGAAACTGCCACCGCCCAACGGATTCCCGCCACCTCCCACGGGCCGGTCCGGACGCCTGCCGAACACGCGCCGACCTGCGCACATCCCCCGGCCGGTCCCCGGAGAGCGGGTTGGCACGAACCCGTTGCACCCCTACCCTCTCGCCATGCACACCGTGGCGGTCCTGGCTCTGGACCAGGTGATCCCCTTCGACCTCTCGGCCCCGATCGAGGTCTTCTCGCGCACCCGGCTGCCCGATGGGCGCTCCGCGTACCGGGTGCGGATCTGCGCACCGCAGGAGGAGGTGGACGCGGGGGCGTTCCGGATCCGGGCGCCGTACGGGCTTCAGGCGCTGGCGGAGGCCGACACGATCATCCTGCCGGGCACGGCGACCCCGGCCCTGCCGCTGCCGGCGGGCGTCAAGGAGGCCCTGTGCGCGGCCGCGGCGGGCGGCACCCGCATCGCCTCCGTGTGTGCGGGCGCCTTCGTGCTCGCGGCGACGGGCCTGCTGGACGGGCGGCGGGCGACCACGCACTGGGTCGCGGCACCGCTGCTCGCCGAGCGCCACCCGGAGGTGACCGTCGACCCGGATGTGCTCTACGTCGACGAGGGCCAGTTCCTCACCTCGGCGGGCGCGGCGGCGGCGCTCGACCTGTGTCTGCACATGATCCGCAAGGACCATGGCTCGGCGGTCGCGGCGGACGCGGCCCGGCTGTCGGTGATGCCGCTCGAACGGGAAGGCGGCCAGGCCCAGTTCATCGTCCACGCCCGGCCGCCGGCCCCCGCCGGGAACACCCTGGAGCCGCTGCTGCGCTGGCTGGAGGAGAACGCCGACCGGGACCTCACCCTGGACGACATCGCGGCCCGCGCAGGCATGAGCGCCCGCACCCTGAACCGCCGCTTTCGCGAACAGGCCGGCACCACGCCCCTGCAATGGCTGCACCGGGCGCGCATCCGGCGCGCCCAGTACCTCCTGGAGACCACGTCGTACCCCGTCGAACGCATCGCGACCCAGGCCGGCTTCGGCTCCCCGACGGCCTTCCGGGACCGTTTCAAACGGGTGGTCGGCACGAGCCCGTACGCCTACCGGAGGGCCTTTCGGGGAGCGCGGGGGCCGGACGGCAGCGCGGCGGCCCGACGGCCCGACGGCGTCCTGCCGTAGCGCCGCCGGTCCAGGGACTGGCTTCGCCGGTCCAGGGACTGGCTTCGCCGGTCCAGGGACTGGCTTCGCCGGTCCAGGGACTGGCTTCGCCGGTCCAGGGATTAGCTCCGCCGGTCCAGGGACTGGCTCCGCCGGTCCGCCACGGCCCACGACGCCAGGGCCACGGCACCCGCCACCCCGAACACCGCGGGCCAGGCGCCCACCTTCTTGGCCAGCGGATGCGACCCGGCGAACGCGGCGACATACGCGGCCGTCAGCGCCCCGGCCGCCGGGCCCCCGGCCTGCCGCCGCCACCGCTGCGCGGCCGTGGCCCCCGCGACCGCCAGCACGGCCCCGCCGAGCTGCCGCTTCTTGCTCCAGCGGGCGACTCCGTACCCGCCGACGAGCCCACTCGCGGCCACCAGGGCCGTAGGAACCTCCGCCATCGCTGTCTGCCGCCTTCCGCCGTACGTTCTCGGACCGGACCCGCGGCCACGCTCAGTGCCGCGCGCCCGGCGTCATGAGGCTAACTCCGCGGACAGGCGCCACCGACACCAGGTCCCGGTGGTGAACTTGAGCCGAAGCTTGTCAACTTTCTGCCTCCGCGCTATATAAGAAGCCGTAGGGCATCGCACCCAGTGCCTCAGGAAGGGAGTGACCCGTGATGCTCATGCGTACCGACCCGTTCCGTGAACTCGACCGACTCACGCAGCAGGTCTTCGGTTCCGCGACCCGCCCCGCGGCGATGCAGATGGACGCCTACCGTGTCGGTGACGAGTTCGTCGTCCACTTCGACCTCCCCGGCATCGACCCGGAGACGATCGAACTGGACGTCGAACGCCACGTCCTCAACGTCCGCGCCGAACGCCGGTCCCCGGCCCCCGAAGGCGCCGAGATGGTCGTGGCCGAGCGCCCCGCCGGAACCTTCACCCGCCAGCTGTTCCTGGGCGACACCCTGGACACGGAGCGCATCGACGCCTCGTACAACGCCGGCGTCCTGACCCTCCGCATCCCCGTCGCCGAGGAGGCCAAGCCGCGCCGCATCGAGATCACGGGCGGCGACCGGCCCCAGCAGATCACCGGCTGACAGCCGCCGAGACGCGCCCGTCCCACACGTGCGAAATCTCATGGGACGGGCGCGGCATTCGGGGTACCCGGAGCTGGACCGGGTGGGGAATGGAAAAACGGAGGAGTACCCGCACGATGAGTACGATCACGACGAGCGCGGCGGCGACGAGCACGATCGGCGGCACGGGGGCGACCGGTGACCTGGCCACGACCAGGGAACCGACCGCGCACGACGAGTTCCAGGCGGCGGCAGACGAACTGACGACGGCCGCGAAGGGCCTGCTGCCGCCCGCCGACGAGCCGGCCACGAGCGCGCCCCGCGCGGACTGGCCCCGTCTGATCGAGGCGGTCAGAGAGTCCGGCCAGTACACGACCACGGACGAAGCCGAGCGCATCACACGCCTCGTGCTCTGCGCCCTCGGCGGCCATGTGGTCGGAGACGAGCGCGTGGAACTGGCCCGTCGGCTGCCCGAGGAGGCGGCGCGTCTGATCGCGTCGCAGATCCCGGTGACGCGCCCGCTGACCGCCCCCGAGTTCGTGGACGCGGTCGCGACCCACATCCAGGGAGCCACCCGTGCGACGGCGCGCTGGGATGTGAGCGCGGTCCTCACCACCCTGCCCGCACTGGTGGGCGACGACCTCACCACGCGCCTCCTCGCCCAACTCCCCACCGGCTACGCCCTGCTGTTCGGCAAGGCGGAACTCCTGACGCGGGCGGCCTGACCCCGGGAACGAGGGGCCGGACCCCGCCGGGGACCGGCCCCTCGCCCCCTGAAGACTGGGCCCTCGCCTTGGACGGCCCCTGACCCGTCACGCCCAACTGCCTGCCCTGACTGTCACATCCCGCCGTTCCACTCCGTCAGTGCTGGGCAACGGTCACCACGGCCACAACCCGGTGACCTTCTTCCCACGGGCCGGGAGGACCGTCGTCACCTGGCGGCGATAGCCGAGTACGTCCATACATCGGCCGGAAGCTCATGCTGGAGCTCCCAGGTGATCGCCATCGGCTTGCTGCCGGTGTGGGACTTGTAGGTGGCCGGTCCCAGGAGCATCCAAGGTTCGGACTTGCCGATGCTGTTGTTCTTGTAGCGGCGCAGGAAGAGCAGAACGTGGCTGCCCTCGTCCGCATGGTGCTGATAGCGCAGGCCCGTCGGGGAGTTCTCGGGCGTCGTGCCTTGCGACTCCCAGTGGAACCGGGTTTGGGTGAGCGCGTAGTCCTTGTAGCGGACAGTGGGTGAGAAGTCCCGCTCGTTCTTCTCCAGGGTGATGAGAAGAGCGTCGGTCTTGATTTCCTCGACCCAGGTCACTCCTTGACTGAAGACTCCGGGCATCTGGCCGCCCAGTCGCGCCACTCCGAGGGCCGCGAGGATCTCGGAGCGGTTGTAAGTGCTGTGGATCTTAAGCGGGAGGTGGCTCAGAGGTCCGTCCAGCGGGATGGGGAAGTGGTCGGTCCGATCAAGAACATACGACAGGACCTGCTGCAACTCATCGCGGAAGACGTGGTGGGCGCGCAGCGACTCCAGGCCTTCGCGGTAGCTGGAAAAGCCACCAGCCTTGTCCCACAGGTTGAAGAACAGCATGCGCCCGTATACCTGGCCGGTGGGCGAGAGCGCGTCGTAATCGGGGGCGTCGTCTGCGAGGAGGCGCAGATAAGCGTGAGCCCGCTCGGGATCGTCCACGTGAAGGAAGGCATGAACACGCTTGAGGAGGTCCTCCTCGCCCGGCACCTCTGCTTCCGTGACAAGCCCGGCTCTGCGCAAAACCGCGGTCCAGGAGTTCTTGTTCTTGTAGAGCTCCTTGATCTCCCGTCTGCTCTCGTGGAGGTACGCGGCCAGCCTGGGCGTGGTGTAGTCCCTGACCTCCTTCGCCAGTGTGTTGATCGTGGCGTTGAGCTGCGTACGGATGTTGTCGAGTACGAGGTCCTTGGACTTGCCCTCCAGGAGGATCTGGCAGCCGGAGGGCAGGTGGGGAAAGTCGTGCTCGATGCTGTCGACTAGGCGGTTGCGGGAAAGGTTGGTCAGGGCCCGGAACTGTTCCTCGAAGCGGAACTCCGCCCGGTGCTGGCCAATGAAGTCCAGCACGGTCAGTACTGGCTTGTTCGGTGTACGGCGCAGCCCGCGTCCCAACTGCTGGAGGAAGACGGTCGCACTGTTCGTGGGGCGCAGCAGGAGCAGGGTGTCGACGTCCGGGATGTCCAGGCCCTCGTTGAACAGGTCAACGGAGAAGATCACCTGGATCCGGCCGGCCTTGAGGTCGTTCAGCGTGCGTTCGCGCTCGGCGGGAGTCGAGTCGCTGTCGAGTGCGGTGGCCTGGAATCCCACCTCGCGGAAGCGTTCCGCCATGAAGTGGGCGTGCTTCTTGGACACACAGAAACCCAAGGCGCGCATCGCCGCGGGGTTGGAGATCTTGTCCCTGACTTGCTTGATGACGATGAGAGCCCGGGCGTGGCTGGCCGTGTAGAGGTTGGCCAGCTCGTCTCGGTCGTAGGAACCCGCTCGCCAGTCGAGCTGGGAGAGGTCAGTCCCGTCTGGGATGCCGAAGTAGTGGAAAGGGCACAGCAGATCGTTCTCGAGGGCTTCCCAGAGCCGCATCTCGGCGGCGATCCGGCCGCCGAAGAACTCGTCCTGCACATTGCGCCCGTCCATCCTCTCCGGCGTCGCCGTGAGACCGAGCAACTCGGCCGGAGTGAAGTGCTCCAGGACTCGGCGGTATGTGTTCGCCGTGGCGTGGTGGAACTCGTCGATGACGATGACGTCGAAGTGACCCGGATCGAGCTGATCCAGCCTCTGGAGGTTGAGAGATTGGACGCTGGCGAAGACATGCGTCCATTCGCGGGGTTCTTGCCCGTTGTAGAGCAGCTCACCAAAGGAGGCGTCGCCGAGTACCTCCTGATATGTGCGCAGGGACTGCCTCAGGATCTCTTTGCGGTGAGCGACGAAGAGCAGCCGGGGCAGCTCTCCACCGCGCTGGTCACGCAGAGTGCGGTAGTCCAGGGCCGCCATGACGGTCTTGCCCGTTCCGGTCGCCGCGACAAGGAGATTCTCGTGATGGCCCCGGATCTCACGCTCGACTCGTAGGCGCTCCAGCATGTCCCGCTGGTGCGGGAAGGGCCGCACTTCGAGCCCAGAGATATTGATCTTTAGCTCGTCGCCCGATCCCTTGCCGCCCGCCTGGGCCAACGCGTCAGCGAGGCGCGCCCCGTCGTTGTCGGGGTCGTACGCTTCGAAGGCGGGATCGTCCCAGTATGCGTCGAATGTTGCCTCGAACTTATCGACAACCCTGGGGGTGGCGACGGACGACAGCCGTACGTTCCACTCCAGACCGTCGAGCAGCGCGGCCTTCGACAGGTTGGAGCTGCCCACGTACGCCGTGTCGAAGCCGGTTTTCCGGCGGAAGAGCCAGGCCTTCGCATGGAGACGCGTCGACCGGATCTCGTAGTTGATCTTTACCGTGGCGTTGAACTCCCGGACCAGGCGGTCCAGTGCATACCGATCGGTGGCGCCGATGTACGTGGTCGTAATAACGCGGATGGGGACGTTTCGTTCCTTCGCCGCGCGCAGTGCGTCCTCAAGCACCCGTATCCCATGCCACTTCACGAACGCGCACAGCAGGTCGATGTGGTCGGCCGTGGCGAGTTCGGCACGCAGTTCGGCACCCAGGTTGGGGTCGTCCGGCGCATTGGTGATCAACGCCGTTTCCGACAGTGGCGTCAGAGGGCGGATCGCGTAGGCACCGGGCGCCTCTTGCTGGGCGAGAGCGAGCAGTTGCCGTGGTCCCTCGACGATGGAGCCGAGGGCCTCCGCATCCAGGTCGGGGGCACTGGCAGCCAGCGACCGCATGATCTGGTTGGCGGCCGCCACCTGGTCCTTGTGCGGCATCAGACTCAGCCGGTGCCCCACGGCAGCACCGATGTATCTGGCCAGCACATGAGGGGTCGACTCCTCGCTGACCTCGGCGTCGATCGCCTTCCAGCCCGCCGCTTCCAGCCCCTCTATGTGCTGCCGTAGGTTCTCGGTCAAGAGCTGCTCATAGACGCCCGCGACGGGTTGCGTCACGTCCCCCGGCTCCATCACGACTGCTCCTTCGCCCCCTCGTAGACCCTCGCACGCGATCTCTCGCGCCGATTCGGATCTGTTCTAGCAGCAGGCACTGACCATCGAGTGCCCTGTGAGGGAGGTTGGTCGGGGGCTTACGCCTCTAGGCCGTGACACCCCTCGTAAACCCGCTCCGACCCGCACCAACACACCCCGCCCCGCTCCGGCGGCCAAGCCGCCGCCCGGCCGCGGGCTGCCAGGGTCGTCGCGTACTGGGGGAGGAGGGCCGTGTCCTCCGGGGTGGTGCCCTCCGATGCCGCGAAGGCCTCGTAGGACGGGACCGTGCCCGTCACGATGCCCAGGTTCGGGGTGCCCGAGGCGGCCAGTTCCCTCAGGGAGCGCTCTATTGTCGCCTGGTGCTCCGTGAGGGAGGAGTACTCGGTGGCCAGCGACGGGTAGGCCGACACCAGCTCCTGGAGCTCGGGGGCCGGCCAGTGCAGGACCGCGACCGGGAACGGGCGGGACAGGGCCTCCCGGTACGCGCCCAGCTCTGCCCGCAGGCGGCCGATCTCGGCCTGGAGCTCCGCCGGGTTGTCCGAGCCCAGGGACCAGATCCGCTTCGGGTCGTGGAGCTCGTCCAGGGACACCGGGGAGGAGTGGAGGGTGTCGGCCAGCGTGTCCCACTCGTCGTGGGCCGCGCCCAGCATGCGGCGAACCCGGTGGCGGCCGTAGAGGAGGGGGTGCGTGGACTGCGGGGGCTCCGCCGTGTCACCGAGCAGGAGCCGCAGCCCCTGCGTGAACGTCGCCTCCGCCGCCTCCAACTCGTCGTGCGCCTCCAGCGACTCCGCGACGATCACCCAGGGCGCCGGGTTGCGGGGGGCGGACGCGCGGATTCCGTCGATGATCGCCCGGGCCTCCGCCTCGTGGTCGTACTCCCACAGGTTCGACGCCTTCAGGGCACGGACCAGGTGGGGGTTCTCCAGGGGCGCCGACGACGACAGCAGGCGGTCGTACAGCGCGGTCGCGGCGGGGCGGTCACCGCCCAGTTCCCGGTGGGCCGCGGCCTGGAGCAGCAGGTGCTCCGCGTCCTCGGGGTACAGGCCGGCACTCCGCTCCAGGCGTGCTGCTTCGGCGTTGTGGTCGACGTTCTCGGCAGGCGTGTCGGGGCGCATGGGGAACACCGTACTGCCGACGACCGACAATGGAGAGAGATTCCCAGGCCAGGGGTGGTCAAGGGTTTTCCTAAGGCCGCGCTCGCCGGGTTACCCCACCACTCCGTCCGCCTGGAGCGTCTGCACCGCCCCCGCCGCTTGCGGTATGGCCGACTGCACGGACGCGGCAATGGCAACCCTCCTGGGCGCCGGTCGCGGTCCACCAGGCGGAGGACGGTTCGTCGAACGCCTCCACCGTCACGAAGTTCACTCCCCGGTTGTTCCTGGCGTAGAGGGCCCCTGTTCCTGGCGTAGAGGGCCCCGGAGGGGCTTTCGCTTCGGCAGGTCGTTTGCCGTACGGGATGTCGAACAGTCGAGGTGGGCGTTCGTTCGTGGTGCTCCGCGCGGGAACCTCACGTCTTGCTCAGAAGGGCCGGCGGCAACGACGGCCGGCAGTACGGTTCCCGGGACTCCGGACGCACCGGACGCATGGGGGAACCGGTCATGGGTTCTACGAGGACGACCACTGCGCGCCCGCGGGCCTGGATCGCCGGAGGTGCCGTGACGGCGTCGGCGCTTCTGCTCGTCTCGTGCACGGCATCCGAGGGTCGTGAGGCCGCCGGGTCCGGCGCGGCGTCGCCGAGTGCCGGTGCCCATCGGGCGGCTGCCCGGCCACCCGGGCAGAAGCTCGGTGAGGACCAGGAGGACCAGGAGGACCAGGAGGACCAGGAGGGGCAGGAGGAGCAGGGGCAGAAGCAGCCCGGTGAGCAGGCTCAGGCCGTCCTGGGCGGCTTCGGTGGCGGGGCGATGGTCGAGGCCGGGACGGAGCGTGTCGCCGACGGCATCCACCGAGCCGTTGCTCCGGCGGGGCAGGGCCTACCGGCTCGACCTGGTATGCGTCGGACGGGGCAGTGCGCGGGTGGTGTTCACACCGGCGGGCGCCGGTACGGAGGCCGGTGTGCCCTGTGACCGGTCGGTGGTGTGGCAACGGTTCACTCCGCACGGGCCCGTTCGTATCGACGTCGACGGCGTCAAGGGCTCGACCGGGGCGATCGCCTGGGTCCTCAGGGAGGTCGGACATGTCTCGTAGCGCTCGTGGAGTCGGCGTGTTGCGCGGCGTTCCCTTGGGGCTGGGCCTTGTCTCTGCGGCGGTGCTGCTTCCGCTTGTCGCCTGCGCGCACGGTCTCTCCGACGCCGGACGGGGACCGGCACCGACCGGGCAGCGGCCTGTTCCGGTCCGGCAACTCCCCAGCCGGCCGGGGCCCTCCACGAGTTCGCCCGAGCGCGGTGAGGTGAGGGTGACCGTGACCGACCGCACCGAACGGTCCGTGCTCACGGCGCCGCGGCTGGACGGCGGGGACACCGTCGCGGGCCGCCAGGGCCCGACCAACGGCAGCGCGAGCATCGGGTTCGGCAAGGGCGGAAAGGGCGACGCACTCGTCGTCGCCGTACGGTGTGAGGGCCGGGGGAGCCTCTACGTCGCGGTGCGGTCCGTGGGGGCCTCCTTCCCCCTGGAGTGCCGGGCCGGCCGGGTCAACAGCATCTGCAACGAGATGGCGCTGAGGGGCGCGGACCGCGGCGGCACGGTGTCCGTCGAGGCGCCCTCGGCCGTGCGCTGGTCTCTGACGGTCGGCCGGACCGGGCACCCGGCGGAGGACACGGCCGGGACCGGCCGCGGGGGCGAGTGACCACCGGTCAGGAGAGGTCCGGTGGAGCCGTGGCGGTGTCGCGGCCGGTGCCGGGGGCGCGTCGCCGTGGGCGTGGAGCGGGCAGTGGCCGGCGGTGGTCGCGGGCCGGACGGTGCGTCAGCCGGTGCCGTGCCGGGGTCTCCACCCGATCCGCCGGCGGGGGACGCGTTCGACAACGAACGCGCCCCTCGTTCCGCGGGTTCCTTTTCGGGTCGTTTCCCGTTTCTCAAGTGCCTTCCCGGGCCCCTTCCATCCCTCTCGGATCCCTTCTCAGGCGGTCCGCTCCCGCAGGGCCAGCACACCGGCCGCTCCCACCACGGCCAGGACAGCCGAGACGATCAAGGCGATGTTCGCGCCGTGCGCCGGTGCGCCGCCCGAGGTGACCAGGGCGATGGTGAGGGCCACGCCCGCGCAGGAGCCGATGTAGCGGAACGTCTGCTGGGCGCCCGAGCCCATCGCCGCCCGTGCGGCGGGGACCGATTCCACGGCGACCAGCGGAAGGGCGGCGTTGAGCAGTCCGCTGCCCACGCCACCGACGACCAGGCCGGGCAGCATGCGCAACCAGGTGTGGGCGCCTATCGCGCCGAGCATGGTCACGACGGCGACGGCGTGCAGGCCGAAGCCGAGGGCGAGTTGGTGGCGGGAGGAGACGCGGCCCGCCAGTCGCTTCGCCTGGAGGGCGACGAGGAAGGACAGCCCGGACCAGATCAGGAACAGCCAGGCCGTTTGCATCGGCGAGAGGCCGAGCGTCCGCTGGAGCAGGGCCGGCAGGAAGCTGAACAGGCCGATCACCGCGATGCCCGTGAAGAGTCCGGCCGCCGCGGAGCCGAGGAAGCGCGGGCGGCGCAGCAGGGTGAGGTCGATCATCGGGGTACGGGTGCGGTGCTCGATCAGGGCGAAGCCCAGGACCAGGACCACGGCCGCCGCGAACAGCAGAAGCACCGGGGTCCTCAGCCAGCCGTCCCGGCCCAGGGTCAGTGCGGCCACCAGGGAGACGAGGGCGAGGCTGAAGACGGCCGCCCCCGCGAGGTCCGGGCGGCCCTCGCGGGGTGCGCGGGACTCCGACAGGCCGCGTGTCGACAGGGCCGCGATCACCAGAGCCCCGGCGCCGAGGACGCCGTAGGTGGACCGCCAGGAGGGCATCGCCCCGGCGACCACGGGACCGACCGCGATGCCGCCGCTGACGAACGCGCCCCACACACCGGTCGCGTGCAGCCGGCCGCGCGCGCTCGGATAGGCGTGCACCAGCAGGCCGAGGCTGCTG
Source organism: Streptomyces sp. NPDC093261 (assembly GCF_044753645.1). NCBI lineage: Bacteria > Bacillati > Actinomycetota > Actinomycetes > Kitasatosporales > Streptomycetaceae > Streptomyces > Streptomyces sp. NPDC093261. The sequence continues at coordinate 1,261,197 of NZ_JBIVNO010000001.1, read as the reverse complement.
GCGAGGACGGCCGCGCTGGCGGCGCCCTGGGCGACGCGGGACAGCGTGAACAGCCAGGTCGAGGTGGTGAGGGCGCCGAGAACGGTGGTGAGGCCGAGGGCGACCGTGCCGGCCACGAAGATCCGGCGGCGGCCGTAGTCGTCGGCGAGGCTGCCGGCCACCAGGAGCAGTGCCGCCAGGCCCAGCGGGGTGCCGTTGAGCAGCCAGGCCTGGGCGGAGACCGGGGTGTGCAGGGCGGTGACGGTGTCGGGGAGCGTGACCGAAGGGGCGGTGTAGATCATCAGCGCCATGGCCGTGGCCGCGCTGGTCAGGGCGAGGGTGAGGGCGGCCCGCGGGGTCTTCTCGACCACGAGGGCGGAGGCGGGGGCGGTGAGGGTCGTGGTGGTGCTTTCCAGCTGGGGCATGGTCTGCGCTTCCAGGTGAGGGCCGGTCGAGCGGTCGGTTCGGTCATTGAACCTTCCATCGTCCTGACCGTAGCAGCGCAGGTTCGGTCATTGAATCAAGGCCGGGCAAAGTCGATTCGGTCATTGAACTGACGAGGGAGGCGTGGCTACAGTGGAACCATGGCTCTCGGCAAGGACTACGCGACACAGGAGTGCTCGATCGCCCGGGCACTGGAGGTCGTGGGCGAGCGCTGGACGCTGCTCGTCGTGCGCGACGCGTTCTACGGCGTACGTCGTTACAACGACTTCCTTGTCCACCTCGGCATCCCGCGCGCCGTCCTCGCGGCCCGTCTTCAGACCCTCACCGCCGAGGGGGTCCTCGAGAAGCGCCGCTACCAGGAATCCCCGCCGAGGGACGAGTACGTCCTCACCGACCGCGGTCTTGGCCTGTGGCCCACCCTGCGCGCGCTCGGCCTGTGGGGGCGTGACCACTTCACCGCGGTCCAGCTGCGCCTCTTCCGGCACGCGACCTGCGGGACGGAACGCGAACTGGGTCCGTACGGGGAATGTCCCGACTGCGGAACCGTCGTGCCCGTCTCGGACGTCGTCATGGTGCCGGGACCCGGAGTCGACCCGAACCCGGCCGATCCGATCAGCCGGATGATGCTCAAGCCGAGGAGGCTGCTTCAGCCGATCGAGATCGAGGCGGAATAAGCAATAAGGCGGAGCAAGTAAGAGCCTGTGTAAGTCGAGTTTGCGCGGGTGGCGGGTGTGAGGGGAGGGGCGTTGATGATCCGCAGGTGGATGAACCCGTGCCCCGCCGCGGTGCTGCTCGTCCTGCTCCTCGAGGTCGCGGTGCTCGACACCGGGAGCCTGCCCGCCGCCGTCGCCTTCGCCGCGACCGCCGCGGCCGGCTCCGCGCTCGCCGCCTGCGCGCTGATCGCCGCCCGCAGCGTGCCCGCCGTGCCGCCGACGCGGGTGCGCACGGCCCTGCGTGACCGAGAGCACCGCACCGCCTTCCTGCCGCAACGGGACCCCGACGCCCCGGGCCGCAGCCGCCCGCGGGCACCGGGGCATGCCCTTGCGGCGACCGCCGCGTAGGGCCCACACTTCTTCGCTTCTCCTCGTTTCCATGCGCGCATGCGCGGATGTGTGACCCCGCGCGGGTCGTCATGCCGACACCTCCCTTCCGCCCGGCACGACGAGACCCCTGGAGGGCTCACCCATGTCCACGTTCACGTCCGTGTTCGCCGGCCTGGTCGAACGGCTCGCGGATCTGCTCCAGCCGCTCTTCCACGCCTCCGCGGCGGCCGCCGCGATCATCCTGTTCACCGCGCTCGTACGACTCCTCGTCCACCCCCTGTCCCGGGCCGCGGCGCACGGGCAGCAGGCCCGCGCCAAGCTGCAACCGGAGATCGCCGAGCTGCGCAGGAGGCACGCGAAGGATCCCGAGGGGCTCCAGCGGAGCGGTTCTCGCGCTGCATGAGCGGGAACGAGTGAGCCCGTTCTCGGGCCTGCTGCCGAGCCTGCTCCAACTGCCCGCCTTCTTCCTCCTCTACCACCTGTTCTCCAGCACCACGATCGGCGGCGAGGCGAACGACCTGCTCTCCCATACGCTGTTCGGCGCGCCGCTCGGCGACCGCTGGGCGGACGCGCTGGGCCACGGCGGGCTCTTCGGGCCGGCCGGACTCGTCTACCTCGGTCTGTTCGCGTGCGTCGCGGCCGTCGCCGCCTTCACCGTCCGGCGTACGAGGCGGACGAGGGCCCTGAGCGCGGTACCGGGTGGGGCGGGCGAGCAGGTGCCCGGGCTCGGCGCGGTCACCAAGGTCATGCCGTTCCTGTCCTTCTTCACCCTGGTCACCGTGGCGGTGGTGCCGCTGGCCGCCGCGCTGTACGTGGTCACCAGTACGACGTGGAGCGCGGTCGAGCGGGTGGTGCTGTACCGCTGAGCGCGGGCGGGCGGGTGGTGCTGTACCGCTGAGCGCGGGCGGGCGGGTGGTGCTGTACCGCTGAGCGCGGGCGGGCGGCGGGACTTCTGCCGAGCGCGGGCGGCGGGACCACCTCTGAGGGTGGTCGACCGGGCGGTCCAGTCCGTGAACGGGGTATTGCGGACTGCACGCGGAGCTTGGAGGATCAACCAGTCCTCCGATGGCTGCGCCCCCGGCCGCACTCAGGTCGCACCCATCGGCGGGGCTGCCGCGACCGAGGGAGAGGGTGACCGTGAAGCTGCTGCGAGTCGGTACGGCGGGAAGGGAGCGGCCCGCGCTGCTGGACGCCGGGGGGACCCTGCGGGATCTGTCGGGACTCGTCGCCGACATCGACGGGCCGCTGCTCGCCGACGACGCGGCACTCGCCCGCATCCGCGTGGCCGCCGAGTCGGGCGAGCTGCCGGCGATGGACGCGGACGGACTGCGCATCGGGCCGCCGCTCGCCCGCGTCGGCAAGGTCGTCTGCATCGGCCTGAACTACCACGACCACGCCCGCGAGACCGGGGCCGAACCGCCCGCCGAGCCGGTGATCTTCCTCAAGGCGCCGGACACGGTGGTCGGGCCCCATGACACCGTGCTCGTGCCGCGCGGGTCCACCCGGACCGACTGGGAGGTCGAACTCGCGGTCGTCATCGGGCGTACGGCCCGCTATCTGGCGTCGCGGGAGGAGGCGCTCGCGCACATCGCCGGGTACGCGGTGGCGCACGACGTCTCCGAGCGCGAGTTCCAGATCGAACGCGGCGGGACCTGGGACAAGGGCAAGAACTGCGAGACGTTCAACCCGCTCGGGCCATGGCTGGTGACCGCGGACGAGGTCCCCGATCCCCAGAACCTCGGCCTGAGGCTCTGGGTCAACGGGGAGCTGAAACAGGACGGGTCCACCGCGGAGCAGATCTTCCCCGTCGCCGAAGTGGTGCGGTACGTCAGCCGGTTCATGACGCTGTACCCGGGTGACGTCATCAACACCGGGACGCCGGCGGGGGTGGCCCTGGGGCGGCCGGAGCCCAAGCCGTATCTGCGGGCCGGGGACGTGGTGGAGCTGGAGATCGACGGACTGGGGCGGCAGCGACAGGAGTTGAAGGACGCGTAGAGGCAGCGCGGCAACCGCCGGGGAACCGCGGGAACGGGCGGCCGCCGCACGGGCGTTCGCGTCCACGCGGCGGGCCGCACGATGCCACCGTCCCGCGTCCTTAGCGGGACTCCTTGAACCTCTCCAGCGCCTCGACCACCAACGCGTGGTCCTCCAGCTGCGGCAGGCCCGACACCACCACCGTGCCGATCACGCCCGCGCCCTGCACCGCGATCGGGAACGCGCCGCCGTGCGCCGCGTACACGTCCGGGTCGAGGCGGGAGGACTCCTCGAACGTCGTGCCCTTGGCGCGGAAGCGGGTGCCGACCAGCAGGGAGGAGCAGCCGTAGCGCTCGACCACGCGGCGCTTGCGGTCGATCCAGGCGTCGTTGTCCGGCGTGGAGCCCGGCAGCGCCGCGTGGAAGAGCTGCTGGCCGCCCCGGCGGATGTCGATCGCGACGGGCGCGCTGCGGGCCCGTGCCAGCTCCACCAGCAGAGTGCCGAGCGCCCACGCTTCGTCGTAGGTGAAGTGAGGGAGCGTCAGACGCCGCTCCTGCGCTTCGAGTTCGGGAATTTCGGGAGCGGTCGTCGTCACAGCGTCACCGCCACACCCTCGCGGGCCGAACGCCCGGCCGCCTCCAGGACATCGAGGGCCGCGGCCGCCTCGTGCGCGGTGACCGGGTTGGGGCCGCCCTCGCGCAGTGCCCTCGCGACGGCCGCGTAGTACGCCGGATAGTCGCCGGGAAGGGTCGGTACGGGGCGGCCGCCGCCGGTCAGCGGAGACTCGCCGGCACCGATGCGGCCCCAGAGGGACTCGGGCTCCCGGCCCCACTCCGGGCCGGGGCGCAGGCCGTCGCGCAGGGCCGCCTCCTGCGGGTCCAGGCCGTACTTCACATAGCCCGCCTCGGAGCCGAGGACGCGGAAGCGGGGGCCGAGCTGGGCCGCCGTCGCGGAGACATACAGGTGGGAGCGGACACCGCTGGTGTGCGTCAGCGCGATGAACGTGTCGTCGTCCGTCTGCGCGCCCGGGCGGCGGATGTCCGCCTCGGCGTACACGGAGGCGGCGGGGCCGAAGAGGACGAGCGCCTGGTCGACGACGTGGCTGCCCAGGTCGTAGAGCAGACCTCCGATCTCTGTGGGGTCACCGGACTCGCGCCAGCCTCCCTTGGGCTGCGGGCGCCAGCGCTCGAAGCGGGACTCGAAGCGCCATACGTCGCCCAGTTCGCCCTCGGCCAGCAGCGCCCGGAGAGTCAGGAAGTCGTTGTCCCAGCGGCGGTTCTGGAAGACGGAGAGCAGCAGGCCGCGCTCCTCGGCGAGGGCCGCCAGCGCGCGTGCCTCGGCCGCCGTGCCCGCGATCGGCTTGTCGACCACGACCGGCAGGCCCGCCTTCAGGGCGGCCGTGGCGATCGGGACGTGCGTCTTGTTCGGGGAGGCGATGACGATCAGGTCCAGTTCCCCGGCCCGGGGCCACAGCTCGTCGGCGGAGGAGGCGATGCGCACGTCCGGGTACTCGGCGCGGGCCTCCTTCTGCCGCTCGGGGTTCGAGGTGACCACGGTGTCGAGGGCCAGGCCCTCGGTGGCGGCGATCAGCGGGGCGTGGAAGACGGAGCCCGCGAGGCCGAAGCCGACGAGGCCCACGCGGAGGGGGGTGTCAGTACCAGGGGCTGTGGCAGTCATGGCTCTACTTTCGCAACGCTGTTGCCAAAGTGCAAGCGCCAGGGAGAATGGGGAGGTGGACACGACGTATGCGGGATCGGGCGGAGGCAGGCATGGGGTCGGGGGAACCGTGGCGGGCGGAGTGAACCTGCTGGGGCTGCGCAGCCACAACGCGGCGCTCGTACTGGATCTGCTGCGCACCGCGGGGGAGGCCGGGATCAGCCGGCTGGAACTGGCGGAGCGGACCGGGCTGACCCCTCAGGCCGTCAGCAAGATCACTGCCCGGCTGCGCGCGGACGGCCTCGCGGTGGAGGCGGGCCGTCGCGCCTCCACCGGCGGCAAGCCGCGGACGGTGCTACGGCTGGTGCCGGACGCCGGACACGCGGTGGGCCTGCACCTGGACCGGGACGAACTGAGGGCCGTGCTCTGCGACCTGACGGGCACGGTGATCGCGGATCGGCGTACTCCGCTGGACTTGGGCGCCGGGCGGGAGGCCGTGGTGGAGGGGGCCGCCCGGGAGGTGGAGGCCCTGCTCGCCGGGGCCGTGCGGGCGCCGGGGGCGGACGGCGTCACGAAGGCTCCCGCCGGTGCGCCCGGCACCGCTCCGGCTCCCGCCCCCCTTCCCGTCCTCGGTGTCGGTGTGGCGCTCCCCGGCCCTCTCGACCATCGGCACGGTGTGCTGCACCGGGTCACCGGGTTCCCCGAGTGGGACGGATTCCCGCTGCGGGACGCGCTGGCGCGGCGGCTCGGGATCCCCGTCGTCGTCGACAAGGACACCAACGCCGCGGCGCTCGGGCTCGCCCTGGGCGGGGCGGCCGAGGCCGTGTCCGCGTCGTTCGCCTACCTGCACCTGGGGACCGGACTCGGGGCCGGGCTGGTCATCGGCGGGGTGGTGCACCGTGGCGCGCGGACCGGGGCCGGCGAGTTCGGGCACCAGGTCATCCGGTTGGACGGGCCGCCCTGCGACTGCGGTGACCGGGGCTGTATCGAGGCGCTGTGCCTGGCCGCCGTCGCGCGGGGCGATGTGGCCGAGGCGGCGCGGGTCCTCGGCGCGGGCGCGGCGAACCTGGCCAGGCTGCTCGACATCGACCTGGTGCTGCTCGGCGGCCGTACCGTCGCCGCGCACCCGGAGTCCTTCGTGGGCGGAGTGAGCGCCGTCCTCGACGCACGTGCCCGGCGCGAGGGCGCGACCGCGGGCGCCCCGGTGCGCCTCGCTCCCGGCGGGGCGCGCGGGGTGGCGGAGGGCGCGGCCCAACTGCTGCTCGCGCCGCTGTTCGGGCGCGCGGAGGGCTGACACGGGGCGGAAGGCACGGGTCGGCAATCGGGCGGGAGCGAGGGGAGACTCCCGGGCGGGGGCGGGGGACGGTTCTCGGCCGGGGAGCGCGGGGAGGGCACCCGGGCGGGGGCAGGCGCAGATTCGCGGGCGGGGAGGTGGGGACGGCCCCCGGCCGGGGAGCCGGGGGCACCGGGCCGGGGAGCCGGGGGCACCGGGGCGGGAAGCTGGGGACGGTTCCCGCCGGGAGGCCGGGGGAGAGACGCCCTGACGGGGAGTTGAGGGAGACGCAGGGGCGGGGAGCTGGGGACGGTTCCCGCCGGGAGGCCGGGGGAGAGACGCCCTGGCGGGGAGTTGAGGGAGACGCAGGGGCGGGGAGCCGGGGACGTCCCGTCCGGAGGCCGGGGACGGCCCCCGGACGGGGAGCTGGGGGAGACACCCTGGCGGGGAGCCGGGGACCACTCCGGCCCGGGTAGCGCGGGCGCGCCACCGGCTCGGAGAAGGGAGCGGGCCACACCCGTCGAAAAAGTGGGCCCACTGCGCTGATCGGGGGGACTTGCCCTCGCCGAGTGCCGCTCTCCAGGCGTGGCGCGCCCCGCAGGGCGCCCTCCATGGAAGCTCATATGTTCATGCGACTGTCTCCGTCTTCTCGACTGTCTCTGTTCCTGCCCTGCGCGCTCGCCGCCGTCCTCCTCCTCAGGCAGGCGCCCGCCGCCGCGCTCGTCGCCGAGGAGCAACTCGGCTGCTCCGGCAGGGCCGGCCACGCCTTCCCGATCACCACCCGCATCCATGGCGGCCCCGGCAGCTACAAGCCCGGGGGCGACGACCAGACCTGGTTCATCGACCTCGACAACACGACCGCGGAGTCCTGCAAGAACATCCACCCGGTGGTCGTCCTGGTCGACAGCCGGCGCACGCTGAGGAAAACCGAGCCCAAGCTGGAGTTCTACGGGGGCGACCGCTGGCACAAGGTGACCTTCACCCGTACCGACCGGCGGGAGTTGGTCGGCGCCTTCGACGACGGGTTCCGCGGTTTCACGGTGGCCCCGCGCCGGACGCTTGCCGTGAAGGTGCGGCTCGCGATCACCGACAAGGCCGAGCCGAACGATGTCGTGGCCAAGGCCGCGGTCGCGCAGAAGAAGGGCGACTACGGGGACTGGGCCGGCGAGTCGGACGACTACTGGTTCCAGATCGAGGCCGGGAGCAGCGCCGCCGCCGAACCCACGAGCCAGACGCCCGAGCCGACGGGCAAGGCGACCGACCCGACGGGGAAATCGCCCGAGCCGACGGCCAAATCGGCCGACCCGACGGGGAAATCGACCGATCCGTCGGGGAAGGAGAGCCGACACTCCGACTCGTCGAGCGCCCCGAAGGGCAAGGCGACCGGCGCCGGCGGCAAGGTGCCCCACCAGGGCGGCAAGGCGTCCGATCGCCCGGACGCCGCGGCCGGGCAGTCGGACAAGGGGCATTCGCCCCGGTCCGGGGCGAAGGGGCCGGAGGCCAAGTCCCCGGCTCCCCGGCTGACCGCTACCGCCAAGGCGCTCACCACCACCGCCGCGCCGACACCGCAGCGCGACCTCGTCAAGTTCGTCGGTGGACTGGCGATGGCCGCGGTCGGTCTGCTGGTCGCGGGCGGGTCCCTCGTGATGGCCCGCAGGCGCCGCTGACACCTGCCGCCCGCCGCCCGGGGCCGTAGGACCGGTCTGCGACGATCACCTTGTGGACTACCCGAACGACCAGGACCCCGGCGCCCCCGTCCGCTCCGGCATTCCCGAGCACGGCCGCATCCCCAAGTACTACGCGGTGAAGGCGCAGATCGCCGCGCTCGTGGCGGAGTTGGGCGAGGGCGGGCTGCTGCCCACCGAACGCGACCTCTCCGAGCGGTACGACGTGGCCCGCGAGACCGTACGGCAGGCACTGCGCGATCTGCTCCTCGAGGGCAGGCTGCGGCGGCAGGGGCGGGGTACGGTGGTCGCCGGGCCTAAACTGGAGCAGCCGCTGTCCCTGGCCAGCTACACCGAGGGGGTCCGCAGACAGGGCCGCACCCCGGGCCGTAGCCTCATCACCCTCGACCGCTTCCCCTGCAACGACACCCTGGCTGCCGAGACCGGTTTCACCAGCGGTGAACCGGTCTGGCACATGGAGCGTGTGCTCCTCGCCGACGACGAGCGGATGGGGCTGGAGAGCACCTATGTGGCGGTGGCGCGGGTCCCCCGGCTCGACACCGACTTCGACCCCGACTCCTCCTTCTACGGCTTCCTCCATGAGCAGGGCATCACCTTCGGCGACGCCGACGAGCGCATCGAGACCGTGCTCGCCGCCCCGCGCGAGGCCCTGCTCATCGGCACGCCGCCGGCCCTGCCGATGCTGCTGATCCACCGTGTCTCGCGGGACACCGAGGGGCGGCCGCTGGAGCGGGTGCGGACGCTGTACCGGGGGGACCGGTTCTCCTTCACGGCCCATCTGGGCGGCTGAGGCAAACGACCGACCGCCTGGGCCAAGCGACCCGGCGGCTGACTCGAGGGACCGGGCGGCCGGACAAGCGATCAGGCGGCTCACCGAGCGGCTGAAGGACCGGGCGGCCGGACAAGCGACCGCCTGGGACAAGGACCGGGCGGGAAGCGAGCGGCCTGGGCGGGCCTGCTGGCCCGCCCTTTCTCATAACGGAAAGATAACGGGTCTAGCCCAAACTTGTAGGGCGGTTCACCATTCGGTTGCCGACCGGACCTTTCCGGTTTCCCGACCCCGAGGAGCGTGGCCGTTGTGAGAGTGACAGTCGTAGGAGCCGGCGTGGTGGGCACCATGCACGCCTGGCAGGCAGTGAAGCGCGGCCACGAGGTCGTACAGATCGAGCGTGAGGCCGAGGCCCGCGGAGCCTCGTTGCGCAACTTCGGGCTCATCTGGGTGAGCGGCCGCGCGGGCGGCGAGGAACTGGAGACCGCCCTGCGGGCCCGGGAGCTGTGGGAGGAGATCGGGGGCCGCGTGCCCGCGCTCGGCTTCCGCGCCGCCGGCTCGCTGACCCTCCTGCGCACCGACCTCGAACGAGCCGTCGCCGAGGCCGCCCTGGCCCGCCCGGACGCGGTGGCACGCGGCTACAAGCTGCTCACCGCGGCCGAGGCGCGCACCGTGAACCCCGCCCTGCGCGGCAGCTTCGAGGCGGCCCTGTACTGCGAGCGCGACGCCGCCGTCGAACCCCGCACCGCCCAGGTCGCCCTGCGCGAGGAGCTGTCGAAGTCCCCGAACTACACCTTCCTGCCGGGCCGTGAGGTCCGCGAGGCCACCGGACCCGGGACGGTCCGCGACGACCACGGCGAGGTGCACCGCGCGGACGCCGTGGTGCTCTGCACCGGCGCCTGGCTCGGCGGGCTGGTGAAGGAGCTGGCCCCCGACCTGCCCGTGCGCCGCGTACGGCTCCAGATGATGCAGACCGACCCGCTGGGCGACGCCCTCCCCGCCCCGGTCGCCGACGCCGACAGTTTCCGCTACTACCCCGCCTACCGCGGCGAGGCCCTGGACCTTCTCGGCGCCGGGCAGCCCCAGGCGCCGACCGCCGCCGCCCACCGGATGCAGCTGCTGATGGTGCAGCGCGCGGACGGCGGGCTGACCATCGGCGACACCCATGAGTACGAGCACCCGTTCGCCTTCGACACGGTCGAGGACCCCTACGACCATCTGACGGAGGTCGTCGAGGGCTTCCTCGGCCGGCCGCTGCCGAGGATCCGCCGCCGCTGGGCGGGGGTGTACGCGCAGTGCGCCGACCCCGGGCGGGTCGTGCACCGGGAGCAGGTGCGCGAGGGGGTGTGGCTGGTCACCGGGCCCGGTGGGCGCGGCATGACCTGCTCTCCCGCGATCGCCGAGACCACCGCGAACGAACTGGGCTGGTGAACCACCTCATGGCAGACCACATGGCAGACCGCATGACAGACCGCATGACAGAGAACATGACGGACCGCACGACAGGCCCCGCGGCACAACCCACGACAGCCCCCACGGCACACCGCACGACAGCCCCCACGGCGCACCGCACGACAGACCTCAGGACCGACATACGTCTGGTCGTCCTCGACATGGCCGGGACCACCGTGGCCGACGGTGGACTCGTCGAGCGGGCCTTCGCCGAGGCCGCCGCCGAGCTGGGCGTGGAGCCCGGCTCCGCCGACCACGCCGAGAAGCTCGCCTATGTCCGGGCCACCATGGGCGAGTCCAAGATCTCCGTCTTCCGGCACCTGTTCGGTGAGGAGCACCTCGCCCAGCGCGCCAACGCCGCCTTCGAGAAGGCGTACGGCGAACTGGTCGACGACGGACATGTCTCCGAGATACCCGGGGCCCGCGCGGCCATCGAGGAACTCGAGGCCGACGGCCGGACCGTCGTCCTCACCACCGGCTTCGCCCGGGTCACCCAGGACGCGATCCTCGACGCCCTCGGCTGGCGGGACCTGGTCCCGCTCACCCTGTGCCCGGCGGACGCGCGGGGCCGGGGCCGACCCTACCCGGACATGGTGCTGACGGCCTTCCTGCGCACCGGCGCCGCCGACGACGTACGCCGGATCGCGGTAGCCGGTGACACCTCGTACGACATGCTCAGCGGGGTGCGCGCCGGGGCCGGTCTGGTGGCCGGAGTGCTCACCGGCGCCCACGACGGCACGGCGCTGCACCGGGCGGGAGCCACCCATGTGCTCGGCTCGGTGACCGAACTCCCCGCCCTGCTCAAGGGGGCGGGCCGGCGATGACCGGCATCCGCTTCGAGGGCATCTCGGTCGCCTACGACGGGACCACCGTCCTTGACGCGCTCGACCTCACCGTCGAGCCCGGCGAGGTCATGGCGCTGCTCGGCCCCTCCGGCTCGGGGAAGACGACCGCGCTGCGGGCCGTCGCCGGACTCGTACGGCCGTCCTCGGGGCGGGTGTTCCTCGGCGGCCAGGACGTCACCGCGCAGCCGCCCTACCGGCGCGGGATCGGAATGGTCGTCCAGAGCTACGCGCTCTTTCCGCACATGCGCGTCGCGGACAACGTGGCGTTCGGCCTCAAGGCGCGCAAGGTGCCCCGGCAGGAGATCCCCGCGCGGGTCGCCGAAGCGCTGGAGATGACCGGCATGGGGGAGTACGCGCGGCGGTATCCACGCGAGCTGTCCGGCGGGCAGCAGCAGCGGGTCGCGATCGCGCGGGCCCTCGCCGTACGCCCCGGCGTGCTCCTCCTCGACGAGCCCCTGTCCGCCCTCGACGCCCGGCTGCGCTCCGGCATGCTGGCCGAACTCGCCCGGCTCCACCGCGAGTTGCCCGACATGACGATGCTGTACGTCACACACGACCAGGTCGAGGCGCTGACGCTGGCGGACCGGATCGCGGTCATGGACCGGGCGCGGCTCCAGGACGTCGGTACACCCCGGGAGCTGTACCGCTCGCCGCGCACCGAGTTCACGGCGTCCTTCGTGGGCACCGCGAACCTGCTGCCGGTGACCGTGGGGGCGAAGGGGGTCGCGTTCGGCGGGGCCGAGCTGGAGGTGGACACACGGGGCGCCGCGCCGGGGGCGGCGGCGACCCTGTGCGTGCGCCCGCACCTCGTCGGACTCGGGCCCGGCCCGAACCGGCTCACCGGAGTCCTCGGCGAGATCCAGTGGCGGGGGGCCATCCACCGGCTGTACGTGGACGTGGCGGGCCACCGGGTCATGGCCGACGTACGGGAGCTGCGGCGCCCGCCGGCGCCGGGGGACGAGGTGGAGGTGCACTTCGCACCCGGGGACGCGGTGCTGCTGGCCGCAGGGGTGTCCCGTGACTAGACGCCTGACCTGGGCCCTCCCCCCGGCACTCCTGCTGGCCGCCGCCTTCCTCTACCCCCTCGTCCTGGTCGTCCGGCAGTCCCTCCAGCCGGACACCGGCGGCCCCTCCCTCAAGCCGTACACCGACGTCTTCGCCTCCGTGGCGTTCCGCGAGGCGCTGTGGACCACCGTGTGGCTGGCGCTCGCCGCCACCGCCTGCTGTCTCGTCCTCGGGTTCTTCCTCGCGCTCGTGATCGCCTTCGTGCCCTTCCCGGGCGCGAAGGCGGTCGCCCGGTTCGTCGACGTCTTCCTGTCCTTCCCCTCCTTCCTCATCACGCTCGCCCTGCTCTTCCTCTACGGCAACGTCGGGGTGGCCAACGGGCTGTGGAGCGAGGTGACCGGCGCGGCCTCGGGGCCGTTCCACTTCCTCACCACTGCCTGGGGCGTCCTGCTCGCCGAGGTCACCTACTTCACCCCCTTCGTGATGCGTCCCCTCCTCGCCGCGTTCTCGGGGCTCGACACCGCGCAGACGGAGGTCGCCGCTTCCCTCGGCGCGCGGCCCGGGCGGATCGTGCGTCGGGTGATCCTGCCCGAGGCGCTGCCCGCGCTCGCGGCCGGCGGCGGACTCGTCCTCGTCCTCGCCCTCAACGAGTTCGGCATCGTGCTGTTCACCGGCGCCAAGGACGTCACCACCCTGCCGACCCTCGTCTACGGCAAGGCGATCCTGGAGTCCGACTACCCGGGCGCCTGTGTCGTCGCCGTCGTCAACGTCCTCGTATCCGTGGGCCTGTACGCCCTCTACCGGGTGGTGAGCCGCCGTGCTGGTGCATAGCCGCACGGGGAGGTGGGTCCTGTGGGGCCTCTTCCTCGTCCTCTTCCTCCCCCTCTTCGCCCTGCCGCTGCTTGTGATCCTCGCCGCGTCGTTCGCCGGTCACTGGTCCGGTGTGCTCCCGTCCGGCTTCACGACCGCGCACTACACCGCCGCCACCCGCGGGGAATCCCTCCAGGCGCTCACCACGAGCCTGGTCACCGCGCTCGCCGCGAGTCTGCTCGCCCTCGCCGTCGGCACCTGGGGCGCGCTCGGCGCGCACGCCCTGCCGAAGCCGGTGCGGCGCGTGTTCGACGCGCTGTTCGTGCTGCCGGTCGCGGTGCCCTCCGTGGTGGTCGGACTCGCGATCCTCGTCGCCTTCTCACAGCCGCCCGTGCTGCTCAACGGCACACGGTGGATCGTGCTCCTCGCCCACACCGTTCTCGTCACGGCCTTCGCCTATCAGTCGGTCTCCGCGGCGCTGCTCCGGCTCGACCCCTCGTACGAGCAGGCCGCGGCATCGCTCGGCGCCCGGCCCGGATACGTCCTGTGGCGGGTGCGGCTGCCGCTGCTGCTGCCGTCTCTCACGGCCGCCGCGGGCCTGTGCTTCGCCCTGTCCATGGGGGAGCTGAGTGCCACGATGATGCTCTACCCGCCCGACTGGACCCCGCTGCCCGTCCGGATCTACGCGGCCACCGACCGCGGCTCGCTGTTCACCGGCTCCGCCCTCGCGGTCGTTCTCATGACCGCCACCCTGCTCGTCCTGTTCGCCGTCGCCCGCATCCGCACCCGGGCCGCGCACCGCTGACCACCCGACCCGCCTCTCCTCCACCACCCGTTCCCCGCAAGGAGTTCATCCCGTCATGCCTGAAACCTCCGCCATGCCCAGAATCCCCGTCCCCTCCGGCATCCCCGTCAAGCCGCTCGCCGCCGTCCTCGGCAGCCTCGTCCTCGCCGGTTCCCTCACCGCCTGCGGCGGCGACTCCGGCACCTCGGGCGCCGGCGCCAAGACCGTCACCGTCTACAGCGCGGACGGCCTCAAGGGCGAGAACGGGGACGGCTGGTACGACCGCGTCTTCAAGGACTTCGAGAAGCAGACGGGCATCAAGGTCCAATACGTCGAGGGCGGCTCCGGCGAGATGGTCCAGCGCGCCCTGCGCGAGCGGAGCAACCCGCAGGCCGATGTGCTGGTCACCCTGCCCCCGTTCATCCAGCAGGCCGACAGCAAGGGCCTGCTCGCGAAGTACGCGCCCCAGGGCTCCGCGGAGGTCGCCGACGGCGACAAGGCCGCCGACGGCACCTGGACCTCCGTCGTCAACAACTACTTCGGGTTCGTCTACAACAGGAAGGAGCTGAAGAAGGCGCCCACCACCTGGGAGGACCTGCTGGACGCCAAGTACAAGGACAAGCTCCAGTACTCCACCCCGGGTGTCGCCGGCGACGGAACCGCCGTGCTCGTCAAGGCGATGAACGACTTCGGCGGCAAGGAGGCGGCGCTCGCGTATCTGAAGAAGCTCCAGGCCAACAACGTCGGCCCGTCCGCCTCCACCGGCAAGCTCGCCCCCAAGGTGGACAAGGGCGAACTGCTCGTCGCCAACGGTGACGTCCAGATGAACTTCGCCCAGTCCAAGACCATGCCGAACCTGGGCATCTGGTTCCCGGCCCGGCAGGGCGGCAGGCCGACCACCTTCGCGCTGCCGTACGCCGCCGGCCTCGTCACCAGGGCCCCGCACTCCGAGAACGGCAGGAAGCTGCTGGACTACATGCTCAGCCGCACCGCACAGAAGGAGGTCAGCGAGATCGGCGGCGGATTCGCGGCCCGCAAGGACATCGGGGCCACGGACGCCAACGCCGCCGCGCTGACCGCGCTCCTGGACAACGTCCAGGTCTTCGAGCCGGACTGGAACGACATCGACAAGAACCTTCAGACGTACGTCGAAGACTGGAAATCCGCCACGAACAGCTGATCGCTAGGCTGGGGGACTCACGCGGCACCACGTACGGCAGGAGATCGCACATGGCAGAGCGCAGGCCCATCGAGTCGTGGCTCACCGACATGGACGGTGTGCTCATCCACGAGGGCGTTCCGATCCCCGGTGCCGATGCCTTCCTGAAGAGGCTGCGTGAGTCCGGCAAGCCCTTCCTCGTACTCACCAACAACTCCATCTACACCGCGCGCGATCTGCACGCCCGGCTGACCCGCATGGGCCTCGACGTGCCGGTGGAGAACATCTGGACCTCGGCGCTCGCGACCGCCCAGTTCCTGGACGACCAGCGGCCCGGCGGCTCGGCGTATGTCATCGGCGAGGCCGGGCTGACCACGGCCCTGCACGACATCGGCTACATCCTGACCGACCAGGAGCCCGACTACGTCGTCCTCGGCGAGACCCGCACCTACTCCTTCGAGGCCATGACCAAGGCGGTCCGGCTGATCAAGGCCGGGGCCCGGTTCATCTGCACCAACCCCGACGAGACCGGCCCGTCCCCCGAGGGGCCGCTGCCCGCCACGGGCGCGGTCGCCGCGCTGATCACCAAGGCGACCGGCAAGAAGCCGTACTTCGCGGGCAAGCCGAACCCGCTGATGATGCGGACCGGGCTGAACACCATCGGGGCGCACTCGGAGACCAGCGCGATGATCGGCGACCGGATGGACACCGACGTCCTGGCCGGCATGGAGGCCGGTATGCAGACGTTCCTGGTGCTCACCGGACTGACCACACGGGACCACATCGACCGCTACCCCTTCCGTCCCTCGCACGTCGTGAACTCCATCGCGGACCTCGTCGACCTCGTCTGACGCCGTCGGCCGGCCTCCGCGGCGGGCGGGTCCGGGGCCCGTACGGCCCTGGCTCGCCCCCCATACGGAGTAGCCGAGGGGCCCGTCCGGATGCGCCGGGGTGCCCGGGATGTGAGCCTCCTGATATCGGGAGGTTCACGATGGGTTCACTACGGATCACTCTGGGTGCGGGGGCCGTCGTCGCGGCCGTCCTCGCGCCCACCGCATCCGCGGCGGATGTGCAGGGTGTCTTCCTGACCCCCGCGTCCCCCACGCCCGGCACCGGCGTCCGGCTGGCCGTCCGGGGCTGCGCCGGAACGGCCGGCAGCGCGGCGTCGGACGCCTTCGCGGGCGACGCGCGGCTCGTGGGCAGGAACGGCATGCTGACCGGCGGCACCCGGGTCAGCGCCACGGCACATCCGGGCCTGTACTCCGTCACGGTCGGGTGCGACGGCCGAAAGGTCGAGGGCGTGCTCACCGTGAGCGAGCCTAAGGCGCCCGCGCCGTCCGCCACCCCGCACGGCCCGGCGTCCCCGACCGCCTCCGCCTTCTTTGGCGGCCCGGCGTCCCCGGCCGCCCGCGTCTCCTCCGGCGCCCCCGCCGCGCCCTCCTCGCCGGTCGCGCCCGTGCACGCGGGCGGCGGCGCCACCGCGCCTTTGTCGTCCTCCGACGCCCGCAGCGCCGGACCGGGCGTTCTCCAGGCGATCATCGGCCTCGTCCTCGCGAGCGTCGCCGCCGTCGTAGTCATCGCGCGGAGCATCCGCCGGGGCCGTGGCCGGGAGTGAACCGTGTCCAGATCCGAGCATTCCTCCGGTACCGGCCGTCTGCTGATGGGCGTCGCCTGGGTGGTCCTGCTGCTGGGACTGTGGATGTGGGGGCGCGGGATCAGCGATGTGCACACGGGGATCTCCGCGCCGACGACCGGGGACATGGCCGCCGCCGGGCGGCCCCCGGACACCCGACTGCCGCCCGCTTCCCAGCCGTTGGGCACGTCGGCGCCGCTGCGCGTCGACATCCCGTCCCTCGGGGTGCGGGCCCCGGTCGTCGGGCGTGGCCTGGACGCGCAGGGCGCGATCGAGCCGCCGCCCTTCGACCAGTCGGGCGTCGTCGGCTGGTACGGCAACGGCGTGACGCCCGGGGCCGCCGGAACGGCGCTGCTCGTGGGGCACGTCGACACCGACACCGGACCCGCCGTCTTCTACAAGCTGAGCAGCCTGCGGCAGGGCGCCAAGGTGCGAGTGGTGCGCCGTGACGGCCGGATCGCCGA
Source organism: Streptomyces sp. NPDC093261 (assembly GCF_044753645.1). Classification (NCBI taxonomy): domain Bacteria; kingdom Bacillati; phylum Actinomycetota; class Actinomycetes; order Kitasatosporales; family Streptomycetaceae; genus Streptomyces; species Streptomyces sp. NPDC093261. The sequence continues at coordinate 1,244,222 of NZ_JBIVNO010000001.1, read as the reverse complement.
GTTCACCGTCGAGGGCGTCCAGGTGCTCGACCGCGACCGGTTCGACGCCCGTGAGGCGTACGGGGCACGGCAGCCGGGCCGGGCGGAGCTGCGGCTGATCACCTGCGGCGGCACCTTCGACCGGGCGCGCGGTGCCTATACGGCGAATGTGGTGGTGTCGGCGTATCTGACGGGCGTGGCGCGGTGAGGACCCACGGCCGGTGACATCGTCTCCGCCTCCCACTCGCCCCAGGAGTCGATCGCGTACGGCGAGCGGCTGTCGGCGAAGGCGGGCGGCAGACACTTCGTGATCGACACCAGCCGCAACCCCCGGCGCGTCGCCGTTACTGCGGCGATCCCTGGTGGGCATCGCAGGTCGCGCATCGCCTCGGTCAGGGTCCGGAATCCGTCGGGCCCGAGACCGGTGAGCACTCGGGCGCGCAGGATCCGCGTCGCGGCCAGGAAGATCGCCTCTCAAGGCCTGGGTGGCGCGGATGTTCCCCGGGGCCCGGTGTGAAGGCCGGGCCGCCGAGGAGAGCGCGGGATCTCGGCGTGGGCCCAGCCGCGCTGGAGCTCGAGCAGCACCTGGATCCAGGTCACCGGCAGCGCACCGGCGCCGATCATGCGCCGGAGGGCGTGCTCGTGGGCCTGCGGGGTGACGCCTCCGGACGCGTCGGCGACGACGTGGACCTCGTAGCCCTGTCCGAGGGCGGACAGGACGGGAAGCACGACGCAGACCTCGGTCCGCAGGCCCGAGATGATGGCCCCCGCCCCCAACTTCCCTGCGCAGACAGGCCCTTGGAGCCCAAGGGGCATATGGGTCCGGCCTGATCGCAAGAGCGAAACACGGTGCCTACCGCTCAAACCCGGTCACGGGGAGGCTCCTTGTGGTCTTCCGGGGCGGTTGACATCACCCGTGTGCGGATGTTGAGGAAATGCTCCTTTATGGCCGCCTCCGCGCGTAGGGAGTCCCCTGACCGCACGGCGTCGAGAATGTCCCGGTGCTGTCGGCAGGTGATCCGCGGGTCCTGCGGTACGTCCGCCAGATCGGTGCGGACCCGGTGGAACGCGTCCCAGAAGGCCTCCAGCACCTCGCCCAGCAGGACGTTGCCGAGCCCTCGGTAGAGGGTGGCGTGAAAGGCGCGGTCGGTCTCGGCGAGACCGGTCCCCTGGGCGGCCTCCCGTTCCATGCGGTCGACGAGCGCGTCCAGCTCGGCCAGGTCCTGCTCCGGCACCCGGCCGGCCAGGCGGGAGACCAGTCCCGCCTCCAGGGCCTCGCGGAGTTCCAGCAGTTCCAGCAGGCTGTCCTCGCCCCGGTGGTGCCCGGCGACCGTACGGAAGGCGAGCCCCTCGATCATCGGGGCCAGCGACATCGGGCCGACGTAGGTGCCGAAGCCGTGGCGGATGTCGACGATGCCCATCGCCTGGAGCGCCTTGAGGGCCTCACGCACGGAGTTCCGGCCGGCGTCGAGCAGCGCCATCAGCTCGGGCTCGGTCGGCAGCGCGGCGCCCGGGGGCAGCCGGCGGTCGATGATGAGTTTCTTGATCCGCTCCTGGAGGTCGCGCGCCATGGCCAGAGGGTAACCGGCCAATCCGTACGTTCCCCCGGATGTGCGCGCATACCAGAAGGCCCCTCGCCATGGCGAGGGGCCTTCTCGGTCGTGCGCCGCCAGGGACTCGAACCCCGGACCCGCTGATTAAGAGTCAGCTGCTCTAACCAACTGAGCTAGCGGCGCCTGCTGACCTGGAGAACTCTACCCGATCCCGGGGCGTGTTCCCGACCGGGTCGCCCCGCCCGGGGCCTTCGTCCGGCCACCCGTACCCCCATGTGACGCCACGCGTGCACCTTTCGGGGCGTCAACAGGCGGTTCGAGTGGACAGTTGGAAAGCTGACACACTTACATAAATAGGACAAATACACCAGGGTGCGGACAGGGAGTGTGAGGGGAATCGCATGAAGACTCCGGCATTCGAGGAATTCGATACCACAAGCGACTGCGACTGCCCCGGATGCGCACGCGGACGCCGTACCGTCCACCGCACCCGCCCCTGCGGACCGGCCCTGCGGCCGGCGGCCCGCGGGGTCCTCGCGCTGGCCGCCGCAGCGAGCGCGGTGCTCGTCGCCCCGGGGCAGGCGGTGTCCGCCGTCGCGGTCGTCCACGACACCCCCTGGCCCATCGTTCCCCCAGGTGAGGAGCCGCCGGCCAGCCCGCAGGGCCACACCGCGCCGCTGCATGGCACGGGTGTCATGCCGAGCGGGGTGACGACTCCCACGACGACCCGGGCCGCGATCATCAACCGGGCCAAGCGGTGGGTCGCGGCCAAGGTGCCGTACAGCATGGACGACTACTGGTCGGACGGGTACCGGCAGGACTGCTCCGGCTTCGTCTCCATGGCCTGGAACCTCGGCAGCAACGAGTGGACGGGCAGCCTGGACAAGTTCGGCGACCGCATCACCAAGGACGAGCTGCAACCCGGCGACATTCTCCTCTTCCACAATGTCGACAACCCGGAGAAGGGGTCGCACGTCGTCATCTTCGGCGGCTGGACCGACTACACGCACCAGAACTACACCGCCTACGAGGAGACCCCGCCGCGCGCTCGCCGCAGGACCACCCCGTACGCCTACTGGTCCAACTCCGGCCGCTATGTGCCGTACCGCTACAAGGGCATCACGGACGGCAAGGCCGCCAAGGAGGGTGAGAACACTCCGGTTGCCGGCGGTGGGATGCCCATGCCGACGGTCGGCATCCCGGGTGTGGCCTCCGTCGGCAAGGGCGCAGACGACACCTATGGCGCCGAGCTCGGCGGTCTGCTCGCCCTGCGCGGCCGCTCCCGTCTCCCGGTGGCGGGAGCGGTTCCCCGGGCGGACGTCGGGGCCACGACTCGGGCGCTGGTTCCTCCCGGGACCGCCCCGGGCGGCCGCCCGCCGACCTCCGTGCAGGGCCCGGTGGGAGTACCCGCCTATCCGGGCCGGGGCACCTTCCGGCCGGGCGTCGCCAGTCCGGATGTCACCGTGCTGGGCCGGAAGCTGGTCGAGAAGGGGTTCGGCAGGTACTACTCCGGCGGGCCGGGGCCGCGCTGGAGCGAGGCCGACCGCCGCAATGTCGAGGCGTTCCAGCGCGCCCAGGGCTGGCGCGGCAGTGCGGCCGACGGCTACCCGGGGCCGGAGACCTGGCGACGGCTGTTCTCCTGACCCTGGCCGACGCGGGTCCCCGGGCCCTCCTGGGTCCCGCGGCCCCTCCCGTACCCCCGGGCCTTCGCGTATCGCCCGGCTCTTCCCGTACCCCCGGGCCTTCGCGTATCGCCCGGCTCTTCCCGTATTCCCTGACCCGCTGTCCGGTGCATCCCGGCACGAGACCTCCTGGCGCGGAGGGTGGAGGCACGCATGAACACGACGTCATCGCCGGCTCCGGAGCCCGAGGGGGCGCCGCTCGACTCCGGCGCCTCGTCCGCCCGGCTCATCCACGGCGAGTCGACCACCGAGATCCCGGTCCATCTGCTGTTCCGGGAGGCCCCCGAACCGGGGTCCCTGCCGGTCACCCCGACCGTGGTGGGGCGCCGGCTCGGCACCGGTGAACAGCCGTGCGTCCGTCCGCCCGCCGAGCCGGCGCGCCGGTCGCCGGTCGCCGATCCCGAGCTGGTCGAGCGGCCGGCCCGGGTGCTGCCCGGGTCGGTGGGCGTGCTGGCGGGGCTCGGCGGTCTGTGCGGCTGCGGGGTCGCCTCCTGGTGGGCCGGTGTTCTGTCGCCGGTCGCTACGCGGGTGCTGGAACTTCCGGCGAGCGCGGACGCGGGACTCGGGCCCGCCCAGTTGGCGGCATATGTGGGCGCGGGGGCGCTCGGGCTGCTGGGGTTCAGCGGGCTCATGCGCGGGCGCACGGGGTACGCCTGGGTGCTCGGGGTGTTCGGCCGCTACCGCGGCACGGCCCGCCGCACCGGTCTGATGTGGGTGAACCCGCTGGTGGTCCGCCAACAGGCCGATGTGCGGCTGCGGCACTGGCGCAGCGAGCCGATCCCCGCGGTCGACGCCAACGGGGCCGCGTTGCGGGTGGTCGTGTTGGTGACCTGGCGGGTCAAGGACACCGCGCGCGCCGTGCTCGGCATCGACGACCACCAGACCTATCTGCGGGAGTGCGTGGAGTCGGCGCTCGCGAGGGTGGTGCCGCAGGTGCCGGCCGAGGCGTCCGCCACCAAGGACGTGGTGAGCCTGCGCAATGTCGAGGCGATCGGTGAGGCGCTGACCCGGCTGGTGGTGGCGGACGCGGAGCCCGCCGGGCTGGAGGTGTTCGCGGCGCAGCCGACCCGCATCGAGTACGCGCCCGAGGTCGCCGAGCGGCTCCAGCGCCGCCGTATCGCCGCGCTCGACGCCGAGCATCGGGACACGGTACTCAGCACGGTCGTGGACTCGGTCGAGGACACGGTTACCCGGCTGACCACGCGGGGTCTGGTCGAACTCGACGACTACGAGCGCAAGGCGCTGGTGAAGGACCTGACGGTCGCGTTCTACACGGGACGCACGACCGACGGGGGATGAGGACCGGGCGCCGGAGAGGGGATGGACATGTACAACTCACAGCCATAGTCTGAGACTTGGTCTAGACCTGAAGACGCGCGCGCACGGCTCGAGGAACTCCCCACATCCTTCAGGAGCGACAGCATGCGCATCCGTACGACCAGAAAGGCGAAGTGGTACGCGGCCGTGGTCGGCCTCGCCACCGCGGGCACGTTCGTGCTCTCCACCGGTGGCGCCAGCGCTCACGGCTACACCGACCAGCCCCTCAGCCGGCAGAAGATGTGCGCCGCGAACGGCGGCATCGTCTCCGGCTGCGGCGACATCCAGTGGGAGCCGCAGAGCGTCGAGGGCCCGAAGGGCTTCCCGGCGGCGGGACCCGACGACGGCCGGATCTGTTCGGCGAACCACACCAACTTCGGCGCGCTCGACCAGCCCCGGACGCCCTCGGGCGCGGCGTGGCCGACGACCAGGGTGACCGGCGGGCAGAGCTACACCTTCCGCTGGCAGTTCACGGCCTCGCACGCGACGACCGACTTCAAGTACTACGTCACCAAACCGGGCTGGAATCAGAACCACGCCCTGACCAGGGCTGATCTGAACACCACCCCGTTCCTGACCGTCCCGTACAACGGTCAGCGGCCGCCGTCCACGCTCACCCACACCGGCACCCTGCCGACCGGGCTGAGCGGGCACCACATCATCCTCGGGGTGTGGACGATCGCGGACACGGGCAACGCGTTCTACTCGTGTGCGGATGTCACGTTCTGAGCGCCACCCCGTCCCGAGTCCGTTCGGGGTCCGATTTCTGAGCCTGGCTTGAGGAGCCCGGACGATCCGGTCGGGTACGTTCCACGCACGTCGACATGACCATGACGGCGTGCGTGGAGCCGTACCGGACTCGGGGGAACGATGGACTTCTTCTTCTACGCGGTGCCGGGCCTGATCATGGCCGTGGCGCTGACCAAGGCGGCGATCGTGGTCCGCCGCTCGCTCCAGCTGAGGAGCAACTGGAACAGCGGCCTGACCGCCGAGGCGCGCTGTGTGCGGACGTACACGACGACCAGCGGCGGCCGGGGCGACAGCTCCGTCACCACCACACTGCACCACGTCTACGAGTTCACGACCCGCGAGGGCCGCACCGTCCGCTTCGAGGAGGCGGACGGCCCCGGGACGACGGTCGAGGGTGACATCGTCCCCGTCCACTACACCCGGGCCCACCCCGAACGCGCCACCGCCCACTCCCCGGCCCGGGGCAAGACCCTGGCGGGCACGGTCGGCATCCTCGTCTTCCTCTCGGTGATCGTGGCGTTCTGCGTCGGCTTCATGGTCACGTACCACGCGGCCGCGATGGACGACCCGTTCGCGAGCATGCCGTAGGCCTGTCGGCGAAGACGGCAGAAGACCGGCGATGCGGGCCTGACCGCGCTGTCGGCGCACACGGTTCCCGGCTCGGGCTGGGGCGCGGCTGCTGAGGGTGGTTACGGGGACTCCGCCTCGCGTGGCGGGGCGGCGAGGGGTGCGGGCTGTGCCCCTCCGCGCGCGGCGGGGCCGCGCGGAAAAACGACGATGGCGAGCCCGTTCGCGCTGTACGCGAACACGGCTCGCCATCGTCATCGTGCGCCGCCAGGGACTCGAACCCCGGACCCGCTGATTAAGAGTCAGCTGCTCTAACCAACTGAGCTAGCGGCGCAGACTCTGTCGCTCTTCGCTCTCGCGTCCGGCGACAAAAGAAATACTACCTGGTCCCGAGGGGTGGTCGTGACCACCCTCAGATCGCGAGGGAGAGCAGCAGCGGGGCCGCCCCCTTGTTCAGCCGGTCAGCCGCCTGCCGCAGCCGGTGCGCGTGCTCCACCGGCAGGGACAACGCCAGACAGCCGACCGAGGAGCCCGCCGTGATCGGGACGGCCGCGCACACCGTGCCCACCGCGTACTCCTGGAGGTCGAGCACCGGGACCGTCGGCGGATGGGCGTCGAGGCGCGACAGCAGCAGCTTCTCGTTGGTGATCGTCCGCGAGGTGAGCCGGGCCATCTTGTGCCGGGCGAGGTGGTCCCGCCGGCCGTCGAGGTCGAGCTGCCCGAGCAGGCTCTTGCCGACCGCGCTCGCGTGCGCCGAGGAACGGAAGTCCACCCACTCGTGCACCGCGGGAGCGGCCGGGCTCTCGGCGCACTGGGTGAGCTGCACCTCTCCGTCGATGTAGCGGCTGATGTAGACCGCGGCGCCCACCGAGTCGCGCAGCCGGTCCAGGGTCTGCTGGAGCTTCTCCCGCAGCGCCTCCTCATGGGTCTGGGCCGAGCTCAGCCGGCTGAGGGCGGCGCCGGTGATGTACGCGCCGTCGGCGGTCTGCTCGACGTACCCCTCCCGGCGCAGCATCCGCAGCACGGGGGTCAGTCGCCGGCTGCCGAGGCGGGTCAGCCGGGCGAGTACGGCGTCGGTGACGCCGGTGGAGTGCCGCGCCACCGTCTCCAGGACGCGCAGCGCGTCCTGGGCCGAGTGGTACGGAGCGGTCGGCTCATGGGTCAGCGCCACGGTCTCCCCCTGCGCTTCTTGGGCCGTTCTCGGGACAGCTTGGCTGACTCCACGATAAGGCTCAAGGGCGCCCTCGGGGGCGGGTGTTGACGAACTCCGTGCCGGCTCCGGCCCGCTCAGCAGGAACGCGCCACTCTGGCATATGCCAGGGTCATGGCCGGATGGGTGGGGCCAGGCCGGACCGGTGTGTTCACCTCACGTAGTCACAGCACTGCGCTGAGGAACTCCCGCGTCCGGGTGTGCTCGGGAGCGCTGAAGATCTTCTCCGGCGCGCCCGTCTCGACGACCCGGCCGGAATCAAACATCAGGATGCGGTCCGATATGTCCCGCGCGAAGTTCATCTCGTGGGTCACGCAGAGCATGGTGATGTCGGTGGTGTGCGCGATGTCCCGCAGGACGTCGAGCACCCCGGCGACCAGCTCCGGATCCAGCGCCGACGTCACCTCGTCGAGCAGCAGCACCTGCGGGCGCATCGCCAGCGCCCGGGCGATCGCCACGCGCTGCTGCTGGCCGCCGGAGAGCTGGCTCGGGTACTTGTCGAGGTGGTCGCCGAGCCCCACCAGGTCCAGCAGCTCCCGCGCCCGCTGCTCCGCCTCGTCCTTCGACAGCCCGAGCACGGTGACCGGCGCCTCGGTGACATTGCGCAGGACCTTCATGTTCGGGAACAGGTTGAACTGCTGGAAGACCATCCCGATGTTCTTGCGGATCTCCCGGACCTGCTTCTCGCCCGCCGGGAACAGCGTCTGCCCGCCGACCGTGATCGTGCCCTCGTCGGGCTGGTCCAGGGTCATCAGCAGCCGCAGGATCGTGGTCTTCCCGGAGCCCGAGGGGCCGATCAGGGTGACGTGCCGGCCCGCCTCGACCGAGAAGTCGAGCCCGTCGAGGACCGTGTGGTCGCCGAAGCGCTTGGTGACCCCCTCGAAGCGGATCAGCTCGCCGGTGGCCGCCGGCGGATGGGCGTGGGCGTCGGGTTCGTTCATGAGGGGGGTGTCAGCGGACAAGACGTCGCTCCAGGGCTCGCAGGAGGAGAGAGGCGGGATAGGAGATCAGGACGAAGGCCACACCGATGACGGTCAGCGGCTCGGTGAACTGGAAGTGCTGCTGGGAGAAGAGCCGCGCCTGGCCGAGCATGTCGAGGACGGTGATCGTCATCAGCATCGGTGTGTCCTTGAGCATCGCGATCACGTAGTTGCCGAGCGCCGGCACGACCCGGCGGATGGCCTGCGGCAGGATCACCGCCGTCCAGGTCCGCCACGGCGACAGGCTCAGCGCGGTGGCGGCCTCCCACTGACCGGCGGGCACGGCGTCGATGCCGGCCCGGTAGACCTGCATCGTGTACGTCGAGTAGTGCAGGCCGATCGCGACGACGCCGGTGGTCAGCGCGGAGAAGGCGAGCCCCCACTCGGGCAGCACGTAGAAGAGGAAGAAGAGCTGCACCAGCAGCGGGGTGTCGCGGATGAACTCCGTCACGATCCCCACCGGCCACGTCACGTATCGGGCCGGCGCGCGCATCAGCAGCGCCCAGACCAGCCCCAGGGCGAACGCGATCAGTGAGCCGAGGGCGAGCGCCTCGAGGGTGACGAGCAAGCCGTCCCGGAAGTGCGGCATGAAGGCGCGGACGGCGCCCCAGTCCCAGGTCATGAGACACCACCTCCGACGAGCTGCGGAACAGAGACTTCCGGCTGTGGCGCCTTGCCCGCCCCGGCCTTGAGCCGGCGCTCCAGACTCCGCATCAGCCGGGTGAGCACGAAGGCGATCACGAAGTAGATGACCAGGACGTACGCGTAGATCTGCGCGCTCTCCTGGAGTGCGAGCCGCACCAGGTTTCCGCTGAACGCCAGGTCGCCCATGCCCATGACGGAGACCAGCGCGGTGCCCTTGAGCAGCTCCACCAGCAGGTTGCTGAACGGCGGGATCATCTCCGGCACCGCCTGCGGCAGCAGGATCTTGCGCATCCGCTGCCACGGGGTGAAGCTCAGCGCGATCCCGCCCTCCCGCTGCGCCGGATCGACGGAGTTCAGGGCACCGCGCACGATCTCGGCGCCGTAGGCCCCGTAGGTCAGGCCCAGGGCGAGCGTGCCCGCCCACATCGGCACCAGTTGCCAGCCGAAGGCGAGCGGCAGCACGAAGAACACCCAGAAGATCATGATCAGGGCGGAGGTGCCGCGGAACACCTCGGTGTAGAAGCCGGCGAGGAAGCGGACGATCCACCGGCGATGGGTGCGGGCGATGCCGACGGCGAAGGAGACGGCCGTCGCGAGCAGCGCGCTGAACACGAGGAGCTGGAGCGTGGTCCAGACGCCCTTCAGTACGAGTTCCCACAGGCCGGTGGTCATCCGCGGCACAACTCCTTCGCGGTCATGTCCGTCATCTCGGCCCGGGTGAAGCCGAACGGCCGCAGGATGCGGAAGAGTTCGCCGCTCGCCCGCATCTTCTTCAGCTCGGCGTTGAAGGCGTCCCGCAGCGCGGTCTCGGAGCGCCGGAAGGCGAACGCGCCGCCGTCGACATGCGGTTTGCCCTTCACCAGGGGCGCGAAGGGCCTGGTGGCCTCGGCCGTACGGGACTTCTTGACGACCTCGCGCGTGGTGAGGGCGGTTCCGGCGAACACGTCGACGCGGCCGGCCTCCACCGCGTTCAGACCCGCGACCTGGTCCGGGACGATGAGGAGGTCGCTCTCCTTGTAGCCCGCCTCGACGGCGTACTGGATCTCCGCGTATCCCGTCCCGGTGGCGAGTTTCGCCTTCTTCTCGACGACGTCCCGGTAGTCGTGCAAACCCTTCGGGTTGCCTTTGCGCACGATGAAGGAGTCGAGCATCTGGTAGTCGGGGTCGGCGAAGACGACCTGCTGGCAGCGGTCCGGAGTGATGTACATCCCGGCGGAGACGACGTCGAACTGCTGTGAGTTGAGGCCGGGGATGAGCGAGCCGAACTCGGTCGGCACGGGCTGGACCCGGTCGACCCCGAGACGCCGGAAGACGGCCCGTGCCAGCTCAGGGGCCTCGCCGGTGAGCTTGCCGTTCTTGTCGATGTAGCCGAAGGGGATCTCACCGGCGATGCCGAGGCGGACGACGCCCTGGGCCCTGAGCCGGCGGAGCAGATCCCCGCCGCGGCTGCCCGACGCCTCGGCCACACGGCTGCAGCCGACGGCGCCCAGTGCGCCGAACGCGGCGATGCCGCCGAGCAGCGACCGTCTGCTGGATACCCGTTTCCCTATGTGATGCGTCCGTGGTGCGGCCATGGGCGCGCGGCTACCCCGGACCAGGCGAGGTATTCAGGCCGATTCCCGGGGCGGGGGCCGGCCGGGCCGGGTCGGCGGCTGGGTGACTCAGTAGCCGGGAACGTAACCGCGTCGCTTGTCGACCACGTTCGCCAGCGGCTTGCGGGCTTCCCAGCGGGTGTACAACTCGACGAACTGCCGGGCGAGTTCATCGTGCAGGCCGACGGTGTTGCCGCTCATCCGCGGGGACAGCAGCAGGCCCGGGACCCGCCACAACGGGCTGTCCGGGGGGAGCGGTTCCCGCCGCAGGACGTCCAGGGCCGCCCCGGCGATCCACCGCTTGGACAGCGCGGTGACGAGCGCCTCCTCGTCCACCAGCGCGCCGTGGGCGACGTTGATGAAACGGGCCGAGGGCTGCATCACCCCGAAGCGGCGGGTGTCGAACATGCCGTAGGTCCGGTCGGTGAGCGGCGCCGCCGCGATCACCCAGTCGGAGCGGGCGATCAGCCGGTCGAGGTCGGCCGGACCGTGGATACCGGTCAGCGGGACGCGGCCCACGACCGATGTCGTGACGTCGAGCGCCTTCAGCGTACGGGCGATCGCGCGCCCGACCGGCCCGGAGCCGACCACGCACGCGCGCGTGCCGGCGACCCGTGTCACCGCGCGCTGCCGCCACTCGCGGTCGCGTTGCAGGTCCCAGGTGCGGGGCAGGTCCTTGGCCAGCGCGAGGACGAGTCCGGCCACGTACTCGGCGAGCGGCTGCTCGAAGACTCCGCGCGCGTTCGTCACCACGGTGCCGCTCGCGGCGAGTTCGGGACACATCAGATGGTCCACGGCCGTGCTCGCCGTGTGCACCCAGCGCGGCCGCGGCCCCTCGCCGGGCCAGGCGTGGCGCACCGCGTCCGTGGGGAAGTCCCAGACCAGCAGCACATCGGCGCCGGGCAGCCGTTCGGCGAGCGTGGAGGCGTCCGCGTGCTGGATCCGCGCCCGTCCGGTGAGCCGGCCGAGCCGGGGGAGCGGTTCGGCGTCCAGGACGAGCAGGGTGGGGCGGCCGGGCGGGGGAGCGGTCATACGGAACCATGTCTCCCTTCGGCGGCGGGCCGGCGCCCGACCGGGCGTCTGACATGCGCGGATTGACCACGGTCGCATCCGATCCCGGCGCCGTCAACACGGTCGGGACGCGCCGGACGGTACGGCCGTCCGGGGGACCCGGCCGGCACCCGGGGACCGCTCGCGACCCGGTGTCTCTCGGCCAACCAGGTGAGGGAGGGGACGGCCCCGCCTCACCTGGGTACCCGAGCCATGGGTCCGTCTCAGGCCCTGCCGAAGGAGGCGGCAGACCGGGACCCGCACTGCCGGAAGAACAGGAAGGTTGGGCATGACCGCACTCGGATTCCTCTACCCGGGCCACTACGCCGAGGACGACTACCCGCGCATGGAGCAGTTGCTGGGCAGCGACATCCGGACGGACGTCGTGCACACCGACGACGTCGAGGAAGCGCACCTGAGGGAGGCGCTGCGCAAGGGGGTTCTCCCGGAGACGGCCGAGCGCCCGGAGAGCGGCGTGCCGCGGCGGCTCGCGGCGGGTGTCGAGGAGCTGCGGCTCGCGGGCGCCGAGGCGGTGGTGTGGGCGTGTACCAGCGGCAGCTTCGCCCATGGCTGGGAGGGCGCCCACGAGCAGGTGCGCGCCCTGGCGCTTGCCGCCGGGATGCCGGCCTCCTGCACCTCTTTCGCGTTCGTGCACGCGGTGCGCGAGATCGGGGTCCGGCGGGTGGCGGTCGCGGCGACCTACCCGGACACCGTGGCGGAGCTGTTCGCCGGGTTCCTGCGGGCGGGGGGCGTGGAGGTGGTGTCGGTGCACGGCGTGGGCGCCTCCCCGGACGAGGTGAGCACCTGGGGTGCGGCTCAGGTGCTGGCGCTGGCCCGCGAGGGGGACCACGACGACGCCCACGCGGTGCTGCTTCCCGACACCGCCCTGCACACGGTCGCGTGTCTCACGGAGCTGGAGAAGGGGCTGATCAAGCCGGTCCTCACGGCGAACCAGGTCACGATGTGGGAGGGCCTGCGCCTGGTGGACCGCCGGGTGAACGCGCCGGCCCTGGGGTCGCTGTTCACCAAGGAGCCGATCGTCCAGGTGTGACGGGCAGGGTGTCCGGCCGGCGGACGTCGTGCGGGCGCGGCAGGCGGGCGCGCGGTCCGTCTGTCCGTCTATCCGTCTATCCGTCTATGTTCGGGTATGACCCCGCTTCCACGGCGGCCGGCCGGGAGCCTCCGCGACCGACGGGAATAACCGGGGACTGCCTCCTGTTCCCTCGGGAGACACCACGGACAACACAGGAGGCACCCCGGTGGACGAGATCCGAGGCACGGCACAGGGCACCGCCCCCGTCCCCCTCTCGGTACTGGACCTGGTCACGGTCGGAGCGGGCAACACCGCCTCCGACGCCCTGCGCACCAGCGTCGCCCTCTCCCGTCTCGCGGAGTCCCGCGGCTTCCACCGCTACTGGGTCGCCGAACACCACTCCATGCCGGGCGTCGCCTCCTCCTCGCCCGCCGTGATCCTCGCCCACCTCGCCGCCCACACCGACCGCATCCGGCTCGGTTCCGGCGGCGTGATGCTGCCCAACCACGCCCCACTGGCCATCGCGGAGCAGTTCGGCACGCTGGAGGCCATGGCCCCCGGCCGAGTCGACCTCGGTCTCGGCCGCGCCCCGGGCACCGACGGCGCCACCGCCGCCGCCCTGCGCCGCACCGAACGGCTGAACGAGGGCGCCGACGACTTCCCCCAGCAGCTCGCCGAGCTGACCCGCTTCCTCGACGACGACTTCCCGGACGGCCACCCCTACGCCCGCATCCACGCGGTCCCGGGCCCGGTGCAGGCCACCTCCCCGGGCGGCGTCCAGTCACCGCACCGCCCGCCGATCTGGCTGCTGGGCTCCTCGGGCTTCAGCGCCCGTCTGTCCGGCATGCTCGGACTGCCCTTCGCCTTCGCCCATCACTTCTCGGCGCAGAACACCATCCCGGCACTCGACCTGTACCGCGAGTCCTTCCGCCCCTCCGAGGTCCTCGACGCCCCGTACGCCCTGATCGGCGTCAGCGCGCTGGCCACCGACGAGGAGAAGGAGGCCCGCCGTCAGGTGCGGGCGGGGGCCCTGAACATGGTGCGGCTGCGTACCGGCCGGCCCGGTCTCTTCCCCGACCCGAAGGAGGCCGAGGGCACGCTCGGTGCGCTGGAGGAGGAGTTCATCCAGTCCTGGTCCGCCAATGTGGTCCACGGCACCGCGGACGAGGTGCGGGCCGGCCTCGACGACCTCCAGAAGCGCACCGGCGCGGACGAGTTGATGATCACATCCCACGCCCACCGGGGCGAGCTGCGCGTCCGCTCGTACGAACTGATCGCGGACGCCTACGGGTTGCCGGTTTCCTGAGCGTCTGCGCGCGGGGGAGCCGGCCTTTCGAGCGCGTACGAGCGTGAACGTGCCCGCATCGCCGCCTCCTGCCGCGTACGTCTGCGGGCCGACGCCTTCCTGAGCGCGTACGTCTGCGGGCCGACGCCTTTCTGAGCCCGTACGTCTTCGGGTTGCCGCCCCTCCTGAGCGCGTACGTCTTCGGGTTGCCGCCCCTCCTGAGCGCGTACGTCGACGGGGTGCCGTTCTTCTGAGCGCGGCGGGGTGTCGTCGCTCGGGGGACGGCACCCCGCCGGTCAGGGATGGCCGCAGGCCTCCGCCTCCACCAGCTCCGAGATGCGGTCCGGCGGTACGGGCCGCGAGTACAGCCAGCCCTGCCCGGTGTCACAGCCGATCCGGCGCAGCCGGGAGGCCTGCGCGGAGGTCTCCACGCACTCCGCGGTGACCGTCAGGCCCAGCCGGTGGGCCAGCCGGATCATGGCCTCGACGACCACCTCGTCGGCGGGGTTGGGGTGGGCGTCCGTGCCCTCGTACTGGAAACCGCGGACGAACGAGCCGTCGAGCTTCAACACGGACACCGGCAGCCTGCTGAGATAGGCGAGGTTCGAATAGCCGGTGCCGAAGTCGTCGATGGCGATGCGCACCCCCATGTCGCTGAGTGCCTGGAGCGCCTGGAGGGGCCGGCCGGCCGAGCCCATGACCGCTGACTCGGTCAGCTCCAACTGGAGCAGATGGGGTGCGAGTCCGGTCTCCGCGAGGGTGCCGGCCACGTCCGCCACCAGGTCGGAGTCCCAGACCTGACGCACCGCCACATTGACGCTGACGAAGATCGGCGGCTCGTCGGGGCGCTCGAGCTGCCAGCGGCGGGCCTGGCGGCAGGCGGTCTTCAGCACCCAGCGCCCAAGTTGCACGATGGAGCCGTCCTCCTCCGCCAGTCCGATGAACCGATTCGGCGTCAGCGTGCCGAACTGGGGGTGGTGCCAGCGCACCAGCGCCTCCACCCCGCGCACCCGTCCGTCCTCCATGCCCACGAGGGGCTGGTACTCCAAGGCGAACTCGCCCCGCTCGATGGCCGGGCGCAGACCGGAGGAGAGGGCCTGACGGGTCATGCGGTGGGCGTTGCGCTCGGGGTCGAAGAGGGTCCAGCGGGCCTTCCCGTCGGCCTTCGCCCAGTACAGCGTCGTATCGGCCGCCTGCATCAGTCCGGTCGCCGTCGTCCCGGCCGCGTGCCGTTCCACCACGCCGATGGACGCGGAGACCGACAACCGCTGCCCGGCCAGGTCGAACGGCGCCTGAAGTGCCTTGAGCACCGACTCGGCCAGCTCGGCGAGCTGGTCGGTGCCCGTCGAGTCCTCGACGAGCAGGGCGAACTCGTCGCCGCCGAGGCGGGCCACCAGGGGAGTGCTGGGCCGGGTGTGGCCCGCCTCGTCCGCGCAGTGCGTCAGACGCTCGGCGACGGCTGCGAGCAGGCGGTCGCCGACGCGGTGGCCGAGGGTGTCGTTGACCGCCTTGAAGCCGTCGAGATCCAGGTAGCACAGCCCGATCCGGCCGGTCCCGCTCTCCTCGTACGACTCCGCCTCCAGTGCGGCGGACAGACGTTCGAAGAACAGTGTTCGGTTGGGCAGCCGGGTCACCGGGTCGTGCATCTGCAAGTGGCGCAGCCGGGACTGGAGTTCACGGCGGGCGCTGATGTCGGCGACCGAGAGCAGGACGGCCCTCTCGGCCTCGGGCAGCGGGGTGACGGTCACCTGCACCCACAGGGAGTGCCCGTCGGGGTGCTTGACGCGGCGCGCGCAGCGCAGCCGGGCCTGGCGGCCGCGGAGCACCTCGCGGTACGCGTGCCAGGTGCGGGCGTCGGAGGACAGGTCGAGCAGATCGGCGGCGACCTTGCCGGCCAGCCCGTCGGTGCCGATGCCCAGCAGTTCGCCCAGGCTGTCGTTGGCGGTGACCACCAGGCCCTCCCGGTCGACGACCGCCATGGCGTGGGGCGCGGCGGCGAACACGGCGCCGAAGGAGGGGGGTTGCGGGGAGGGGGCGAGGGGCGGTTGCGGCAGCGCGTCCTCGGGGGGCGGATGCGGATACTCCCCGAGGAGGGGCGGTGGCTCAGGCGTACCGGATGACGTGCTGTCGTGACTTTCTGTGACGACCGGGCCGACGAGGTCTGCCGCGGGCGCCGGCCCTTCGGACATTCCGCTCACCGTTCGCTCCCGCAGTGCACTCGTTCTACGTACGGATCTCGTGGGTCTCGTCGGGGTCGACGGCCGCGGGGGGAGCGGCCGTACAAGCCGTGTTCGTGCAGGAAAGTGTGCCGATCATAGAGGCTGACCCAGGGGCCTTCCAGCCGCTGTCCAGTCTCCCGGAACGAGCACATGGTCTGACAGATCGTTTCTGCTCGCACCTTGCCCCGGTCCATCAGGCCGCCTTCGACTGTGACGTTCCGTGAGTATTCGGGGCGTCGGCCCACGTCGGCCGCCCCCTCGGTGCTCGTGCGCCGGTGTGTGCTCCCGCCCGCACTGCCCCTCCCCCGGCCGTCGCGGTGTCCCTTCTGGCCTTTCCCCCGACTGACGGCCTCTCACCCTTCTGGGGCAGACAAACAGGACGTAGTAATACAAGTAAGACAAGGCTGGGTGCGGAGTTGCCCAAATCGCACCCGGAGGTCGACGTGCCGCGTCCGCTCCCCCACAGGGGGTTCAGCCACGAGGCCCTGCGGTGCCGCGTCCGGGGCCGGGCGCCCTTCGTCCTGCGCCGCACTGTGGCCGCGGTCACGTCGATGACGGCGCTGGCGGCGACCTCACTCGTCGCGGGCCCCGCGCTGGTGGGCTCCCTCTACGCGCCCTGCGAACTCACCCGCAGCGAGGCACACCACTCCGAGGGTGTCGACACCTGGAACGCCGCCTATACGCGGCCCACCCGGCCACTGGACGCGGTCCTGGTCTTCCTGTCCTTCCCGGACTCCGTGCCGACGACCACGCCGGCCGAGCTGACCTCGGACTACTTCCCGGCCACGAGCCGCTTCTTCGACCGCGCCTCCTATGGCCGGTTCACGGTGCGCCCGCATCCGCTGGACCACTGGATCCCGATGCCCCACCCCTCCGTCTCGTACGCCGTACAGCGCGACTGGGACCCCGATCACCGGAGCGCGTATCTGCGCGACGCGCTTGCCGCGGCCGACAAGGAGGTCGACTTCTCGCGGTACGACGTCGTGTACTTCGTGGCCGACCCGGACGCGCCCGGCATCGACTCGGACGCCACGAAGGTGGTCAACCTGGAGACCCCGATGCAGGCGGACGGCACGGATGTCCGCCGGGTGGTCACGGTCTTCGAGAAGCACCCGCCGGACCGGCTGGTGCTCGCCCATGAGACCGGGCATGTCTTCGATCTGCCCGATCTCTACCACCGGCCGGCGGACGGCAAGGGCGACTGGGACACCTATGTCGGCGACTGGGACCTCATGGGCAGCCAGTTCGGCCTGGCCCCGGATCTCTTCGCCTGGCACAAGTGGAAGCTGGGCTGGCTGGACGACCGCCAGGTGGTGTGCGTACGGGGCAGGGGGAGCAAGCGGTTGACGCTGGAGCCTCTTGGGGCCGGAGCGCAGGGAGTGCCGCAGGTGGCGGTGTCGGCGGGCGCGCCCGCCAACACCGGGTCGGGGGGTACGGCGGGGGCGCGGCCCCTCGGGCCCGGTGTGCAGGCGTTCGGGTCCGGGCACGGCACCAAACTGGCGGTGGTGCGCACCGGACCCGACAGTGTGCTCGCCCTGGAGGCGCGCGACGCCACGGGGAACGACAGTGCGACCTGCACGCAGGGCGTCCTCGTCTACCGCGTGCACGGCGACACGGCGTCGGGCGGCGGCCCGATCGAGGTCCTCGACGCCCATCCGCACTCCTCGGCCTGCTGGAACACCTCGGTGTACCCGGCCCTCGCGGACGCCCCCGTGGATGTGGGGGAGAGCTTCACCGTGCCCGGCGACGGCGTGCGGGTCGAGGTGGAGGACCGCACGCCCACAGGGGCATGGATCGTGCGGATCACTCGGCTGTGAGCCGTGGTGGAAGGCGCGGCTTCGGGAGCGCGACCGGGAGCGCGGGTGTCGGGGCCTCCACCGGCCGCGGCGGGGCGCGGAAGGTGACGACGGGGGGCGCGGGCGGTTCGTGGGGGTGGTTTGGGGGTGTGGGTGGCGGAGCCCCCACCGCGCGTGGCGGAGCCGCGCGGAAGATCGACGATGGCGACCCGGTTCGTGGTTTCCGTGAGTGGGGGTGCGGCGAAGGCGGGCGGTTCGTGGGGGTGGTTTGGGGGTGTGGGTGGCGGAGCCCTCACCGCGCGTGGCGGGGCCGCGCGGAAGATGAGGATGGCGACCCGGTTCGTGCTTTCCGTGAGCGGGGGTGCGGCGAAGGCGGGCGGTTCGTGGGGGTGGTTTGGGGGTGTGGGTGGCGGAGCCCCCACCGCGCGTGGCGGAGCCGCGCAGAAAACGACGATGGCGACCCGGTTCGCGCTTTCCGCGAACACGACTCGCCATCGCCATCGTGCGCCGCCAGGGACTCGAACCCCGGACCCGCTGATTAAGAGTCAGCTGCTCTAACCAACTGAGCTAGCGGCGCCTGCTGACGTCGTAGACCTTAGCACCCTGGTCGGCGGGAGGAAAAATCGATATCCGTACGGCTGTGGAGGCGGTCGCCCGGGCCGCCCGGACCGCAGCCCACAGGACGACTTCCGGCCCGGGAAGCCATGGGTGACGGGTGTCGGGCGCGACGAGCCAGCGGGACTGGGGGCGGCTGCCGGCGTCGGCCGGAGGGGCGGTGGGGCTGCTCGCGGGCACGCTCACGGCGTCCCCGGGGCCATGGCACAGCAGCGGCGGCACCGCCGGGGCGCGGCCGCCCCACTCCTCCCACTCCAGCAGCGCCGGCAGCCGCCGGGCCGTGCCGGGCGCCGTGAACAGCAGCATGCGCCCCCGGTGCTCGGCGACCGGCCCGGAGCCCGGGCCCTCGCTCCAGAGCCGGTCGAGCATGCGCCGTCCGAAGATCGCGGGAACGTTCACGACGTCGAACGCGGCGCCGCAGGGCAGCACGACCGGGGCGGTGGGCCGCTCCGCCCAGTGTGCCGCCGTACTACGCGGATACGTTCCTGCGGAGGCGAGCCAGGCGGCGCCCTCCGCGGTGGGGCGGAAGGGCTCGGTGAACGGCATGCGACTGCTCATGACGGTCAGATGTACCGGGCGTGAGCGGTCCGTTCCCGAGTGTTGCGGAAAACCGGGACGGCGCAGCCCTGGGCGGGGTATCGTGCCGCCGCATATGCCAGAAGATCATTCCGTCGGGTGGCGCGGCGGACGCTCAGCCCAGGCTCTCCGGACCGCTGGTCTCAGTGCCCCGCAGCAGGTCCTGCCCGAACTCCACCATCTTCTTCGCGTAGTCCTCGGTCCACTCCGCCTGCTCGCCGATGGCCGCCGGGGTAAGCCGGTCGAAGCGGCGGGGATCCGCGAGCTGGGCTGCGGCTATCGCCTGGTACTCCACCGCACGGTCCGTGGCCGCACGGAAGGCCTGGGCCAGTTCGGTCGCACGCGCGAGCAGCGCCCGCGGGTCGTCGATCGACTCCAGGTCGAAGAAGTGTTCCGGGTCGGAGGCCGCCTCCTCGGGCTCGAAGAGCAGGGGCGCGGGGCGTAGCCGCGGCTCGTTCCGACGCGGCGTGGGCTCCGCCATGTCTTCTCCTCCTCGTACGGTTCGGGTGGCTCCCCTCGCGGGTGGGCCACCGTCCATTGTCGCGCGGCTGCGCAAGGGCGCGGGACCGAGCGGAAAGCGCCCGCCCGTGCTCCGCGCGCCGCACGGCTCCGGAGATCTCAAGGCCGCCGGGCCGGGCGATGTTCCCCGCCGGTCACAGGATCGCCCTCGCCCCGCCCGTCCCCTTTGGCTACCGGCCCGTCCTCGTGGATCACCACGGCAAGCAGCGCTGGGGGCCGGCCACCGGGGCGACGTCGCCGACCTTCGCAAGTTGAAGCGGCAGCCGCTCAGCCCGTAAACGCCCGCTCGGACTCCCTGGTGCGGACCTTGTCTGCGGTCCGGCCCGCGTGGTGGTGCTGCGGGCCGGACGACGGGGGAGTGGTCAGCTGATGGTGGCGATGCCGTCGGTGGTGACGGTGGGGCGGCCGGAGGTGCCGACCACGACGATCTTGAGTGTGTGCTTGGCGGAGCCGGACCAGGTCTTGGTCCAGATCGCCTGCCGGTAGAGGGTGGTGGAGGACTTCAGGTCCACCGTGGCGACCTTGGTGCCGTCGACGTAGATGTATGCCTGGCCGGACGTGGAGGCGCGCGAGACGATCCAGGCCACCGAGCGCCCCGTGAAGGTCCAGCTGATCGACGCCTTGGCGGACGAGGAGCTGTAGGAGTACCCGCCCAGGTAGCTGCTGCTGCTCTTGCGGGTCCAGGTGCCGGTCCGGGTGGTGGAGGTCTCCTGGATGATGTTCGGTGTCCGGTAGACGGAGGCGCCGGTGCTGTTGCCGACCACGTCGTACGCCTTCAGGGCGAACAGGTCCGAGGCGGCGGGCTTGGCGTTGGTGTTCCAGGAGGTCACGGTCGGGCCGAAGGTGGCCGAGGACGGCGAGGTCGCCAGGACCTTGGCCAGTGCCGTGTTGTCCGCGGCCTTCCAGCTCACCGTGACGGGGACGGCCGTGGAGTTCACGGTGCCGGTGTGCAGGGTCACGGCCGGGAGGGTCGGGAAGGTGGGCGCGGTGGTGTCGCCGACCAGGGTGACCCCGCCGGACAGCGTGGTCGAGCCGCGGACGTGGGTGGCGCGCACCTGGACGGTGTGGTTGCCGGCGGCGACCGACACGGAGGCGGAGCGGGCGGAGCCGGAGGTGTGCGCGAGGGCCTTGCCGTCGACCAGGACGTCGAATGCGGAGATCATCGCGGACGGCGTGGAGGTCGTCCAGCTCACCGTGGCCGAGCCCTTGGTGTAGTAGCTCGTCCCGGACTTGACCGCCCCGCCGGAGACCCCGGTGACGGTGACGCCGCTCACCGGGCCCGCCGCGTAGGAGCGGACCGTGGCCAGGGCGTTGTAGAGCTGGTTGCCGGGGCAGTCGGTGGCGAAACCGTTGCGGTGGCCGGAGACGACGTTGAACGTGTAGCCCGTGCCCAGGGTGAAGCCGGAACTGTTGGAGGCGCCCTCGGGCAGAGAGGCGGTACCGGTGGCGGGATTCACGCCGGTCATCCCGAACTTCCAGGCCGCGATCCGGGCGATGGAGGCCAGCATTGCCTGGCTTGGCGTGGCCCCGGCGAAGGTGCTGGCGGTGGAGTCGCCGCCGCTGAGGTCGGTGTAGGTGCCTATGGCGGCCACGCCCATGCTGTTGGTGTTGAACCCGTACGTCTGGGCGCCCACGACGGGCAGTGCCATCCCGCCGAAGCGGCCCTCGAAGATGGTGCCGCACTTGTCGACCAGGAAGTTGTAGCCCAGATCGCGCCAGCCCTGGCTGAGGTGTGCGGCGTAGAGGCTGCGCACGATCGCCGGCGAGTCCGAGCAGGAGTAGTCGTTGGTGGTGTCGGTGTGGTGGACGAACATCACCTTCACCGACGCCCCGTACGACGGGTAGCCCGCCTCCCGGGCGCATTCGTCTGCGCCCCAGCCGGCCCTGGTGACCACCGTCGGCGGTGCCACCGTCGAGGTGGTCGTGGCCGGCATCGGGTCCGGCGGGGCCGGCGACGCGGAGGGGGAGGAACTGCCCGAGGCGGCCGGGCAGTTCGGATACGCCTCGTCCATGCTCGGAAGCTGACTCGGCCACACGGTCGGCGAGGCGCTCGGCGAGGCGGAGTCGGACGCGGAGGTCGATGCGGACGGCAAGGCGGAGTCGGTGGCCGTCGGCGTGGCCGTGGTGTCTGTGGGGGACGCCGAGTCGGACGGGGTGGCCGATTCCGGTGCGGTCGCGCCGGCCGTGTCGGTCGCGGTGACGCTGTCCGTCGGGCTGGCGGTTGCGCCGTCCGTCGGCGTGGCACTGTCCGTGGCTGTCGCGTCCACCGCATAGCCCGCCAGGCCCATGCCGGCGCCCGGCTTCCCTCCGGTGCCGGCTGTGGCCTTGCCCGGATCGATCAGGTCCACCCGCAGCCCGGCGGGCAGCGCGGTCGTGCGGTGCTCGCCGGTCGCGCGGACCTGGATCCCGTTCGACGGACCCGACCACATCGGCGACATCCCACCGCGCACCCCAGGACGGTTCAGCTCGCCGGGGTCGGGGATGTCATCGGGCTGCTGCAGCTTGAGCCACGGCGTCCAGTGCCCGGTCGCGGCGGTACGGGTCCGTACCTCGACCGTGCCCCGCAACTGGGTGTGCGCCCCGCTCCAGGTGACGCCCACCATGCTGAACGGGGCCGTGGACCTCGCCCCCAGCGCCTTGAGCGACGCGCTCGCCCCGGTCAGGGGCAGGGAGCGCACCTGCGTCCTGATCGGGGCCGGCGCCGCCGATGCTCCGCCACCGCCCCCCGACCCGGTGGCCGCGACGGCCACCACCGCCACGCCGCCCCCCGCGACGACCGCCCCCAGCGCCACCCACGCGCGCCTTGTCAACCCAGGCCGGCGCGCACGCCCACCCCTGTGTTCAGTTCTCATGCCCCACCCTGAGAAAACGTGGCGTCACAGGCCACATGACGAACGGCGGGTTGGGCTGCCTACGCAGCCGCGGTCAACCCCCGTTCCTGCCATAGCTTGGACACACCCGTCGCACAGATGTCCCGAAAACAACCAGCGCCGTCAGACGCCCAAACGTCACAGGTGAGGGTTCAGAGGCAGGACAGGGCAGTTGTTCTGCCCCGCCCCCAGAATGCCCCGCCCCGCCAGGTGACCCCCAGGGGTACAAGGGGTACCGACCCGTCGGCCAACGAGGCCCGCGACGCCGGTAGCAGCCCTCGAAGCGGGTGCGTTGGTGTCCCTGGACTCTTCCTGCGCGTAATCGCAGCTCAGGGGCGCCAGGACACGCGGTGCTCCAGCAGGTGAAGGTATGTGGTGAACATTGCATCCCAGCCGTCCGGGAACTTCACCGTGACCCCCAGTTGCACCGGCTCGGTCGAGGGGTGGTCGTCCAGCAGTTCCGTCACTCCCGCCCGGCACACCACGATGCACGCGTGCCGGTGCCGGGACGCCAGCACACACAGCCGGCCGGTCTCCAGATGGAACGCCGTCGCGTCCGGTCGTCCCGACAGCGGGTGCAGCACCACGGTCACATCGAACTCCCGGCCCTGGAGCCGGTTGGCCGTGTCCACGGTCACCTCCGCCACCCCGAGGTCCGCCAGCGCGGAGCGCACCGCCGCCGCCTGGTCGCGGTGGGCGGTGCCGACGGCGATCCGGTCCGCGGTCAGCGGCACCGGCTCCGCCGTCCGCTCCGAGACCGCCGCCCCGCCCCGGTCCAGCAGCCGCCGTACGACCGTCGCGACCGCCCGCACCGCCTCCGGGTCCGTGCGCGGGGTGTGCCGGGCGGGCAGTTCGAGGAGCCCCCAGCCGGTCTCCGCCGCCTCATCGATCACCCGGTCGGGACCCGAGCCGTCCGAGGGCACCCCGAACGACAGCCTTCGGTCCCCGTGGCCCGTGCCGCTGCGGAACGGCGTGTACGGATAGAAGGCGTCCGACACCAGCGGCGCCGCCGACGCCGGCAGCCGCCATGACACCGGCAGCCGGTGCTGCGGCAGCTCGGGATTGTGGGCCAGCAGCGTGCTCACGGCCGACGCCGACGGGTCGTACGACAGACCGGCCCACTGTTCCGCACCCACGATCGCGAACGGATCGAGCTGGCCCGGGTCGCCCACGAACAGCGCCCGCTCGAACAGCCCCGCCACCGCGAGCAGAGCGTCCGAGCGCATCTGGTACGCCTCGTCGACGATCGCGTGCCGCCAGGGCTCGACGTCCTTGACATGCGCCCACTTGGCGGCGGTCGAGATGACGACATCCAGGCCCGCCAGATCCTTCGCCTTCGTCGACTTGCGGACGTTCGGCAGATCGTCGAGGGCCTTGTCGTAGGGGTCCGGATCGCTGCTGTGCAGCCGGCCGACCGGGAGGTCCGGGTCCTTCTCCGCCAGCCGCAGCACCAGGTCGTCGACCTGCGCGTTGGTCTGGGCGATGACCATCAACGGACGCCCGGCGGAGGCGAGTTCGAGCGCGGCCCGCACCACGAGCGTCGACTTCCCGGCACCCGGCGGCGAGTCGACGACGACCCCCCGGTGCGCGCCGTGCAGCGTGTCCCGCAGGATCGCCTCGGTGGCCCGGGTGGCCGCGGTCCCGGGGTCGAAGTCCCCGCCCGGCCGGGCGATCACGGTCACAGCACGTCCTCCTCGGTCACCGGGTCCGGCAGGGGCGGCGCGTCGGCCTCGCCCGGCGGCCCGCCATGGGTCCAGGGTGTGTCCTCCGGCTCGGGCAGCTTCGCGCCGCCGCGCTGCTCGTGCTCGAACAGCGTGAAGCAGACGCGGTCGCCCTTCTCCGGCACGGTTCCGGCCTCCGGCTCCCTGCCGCGGCCCATCCTGTCGACGATGCGCAGCACCACGAGGGCGCCTTCCGAGCCTTCCGCGCCGTCCGGGTAGTCCCCGTCGTGTCCCCGGCCGCCGTGGTCGCGGCCGTCGCGTTCCCGGCCGCCGTGACCCGTGTCCTCGAGTCCCTCGTATCCGACGAACTCGGCCGCCTGCGGCTTTCCGCCCAGCGACCGGTACACCTTCACGCGCTCCCCGAGGTGCGGCCGGTCCTCGGTCCGCACGGTCACCAGCGGGCGGGGGCTTTGCCGCTTGCCCTCGCTGTACGCCATCACGACATCGGTGACCTCGCCCGCGAACGCCTCCCCGGCCAGTCGCCGCCCGGCCATCACCAGCGGGTCGTCCAGCGCCTCCTGGGCGTCCAGCCGGGCCTGTTCGCGCTCGCGCGTGGCGAGCTTGTTCGCCGCGGTGACCGCGTCGTCGCGGCGCGGCTGGGGCGGCTCCCCGGCGGCGACCCGGTCCCGGTGGCCGGTGAACGACCAGCGGTCGCGGGTCCACCGCTCCTCGGCATGCGCGCCCTCCGGCAGCGCGCGCAGCAGATCGAGCCCGCGCCAGACGGCATCCCACGTCGGACGCGTACGGCTCTCCACCAGCGCCCGGATCTCGCCCTCGGCGGCGGAGATCTCACCGAACCGGTCGTCCGCCTCGACGCCGTCCGCGGCGGCGGCGAGCCGGGCCCGCGCGCGGTCGTAGCGCTCGATGGCGGGGGCGAGCAGCTTGTTGTCGAAGGCCGGGTCGGTGGCCGGTCCGGCCGGCGGGCACAGCAACTGGCCGTCCGCGTCCCGCGCCAGCTCGGCCCGCAGCGCCGCCTCCGCGCCCGAGGTGCCCTCGGGCGGGTCGATCCAGGCGAGCAGCGCGCCCAGATGCCGGTCCTCCAGGTTCGACTGCCCGGTTGTCCAGTGCCGCGCCAGCACCTCGGTGAGGGCGAGCAGCAGCGCGGAGCCGGGCACCCGGGCGCGCTCACCGAAATGGGTCAGCCAGCGGCCGAGGAGCGGCACCCGAGGAGGCGCCGGATGCGGGGTCTCCGGGTCCTGCTCGGCGGTGCGGCGGAACCGCATGGAGCGCCCCAGGAGCCGTACGAAGTCGATGCCCGCCCGACTCGGCACGATCAGCTGCGGGGCGTCCGCGCACAGCTCGACCTCGACCTTGACCCGCTTGCCGCTCTCGGGATCGGTCTCGGTGCGCTCGGCGGCCTCGACCGCGTCGGCGTACCCGTCGACGTAGGGCAGGACGATGTCGGCGAGGGCGGCCAGGAACGCGAACCTCAGGTCGCGGTCGCGCGGCTGGGGCACGACGAGCAGCCGGGGCGCCTCGCGGTCGGTGCCGACGAGCGCGCCGAGCGGTGCCCCCGCCTCGCCGGCGGTGGTCAGCGGAACGAGGACGAGGGGGCGCTCCGACAGATGCCGGTGCCGGACGGTGGCGGCGGGCTGGGCGCGCCCCGACCGCACGGCCTCAAGACGGGCGAGGGTGGCGATCAGCGACATACGGCGTCCTCCCGGGCCCCGAGCGTCTCGGCGCGCAGGCGTGCCGCCCGGCGCAGGGCCGCCACCACCGGGTCGTCCGGGTCCCCGGCGCTTCCGTGGGCGGCGGCCAGGACGTCGTCCACCGTCGCGAGTCCGCCCAGCTCGGCGCGCAGCGACCGCCCGTAGGACGTCACGGCGCCCTCCGCGCGGGACCGGGCGCGGCAGTGGAAGGCCATCTCGCAGGCGGCCAGGCACTCGGGCGCGTAGGCCGCCGGGACCGACTCGACGGCGGCCGTCAGCTTCTCCCGGGGCAGGTCGGGCGCGAAGCACGTGCCCTCGGGCAGGCCGTCCGCGATCTCCTCGATACGGGTGAGGCGGGCCAGCTGGCGGCGGGTGACCGCGCGCTGCTTGCGGATGTCGACCGGGGAGGCGGCGGGCAGGTTGGAGAAGTCCTTGGGGCAGACCAGCAGGATCCGGTGGCGCACCACGGGCGCGGGGGCGCCATCGGCCCCGCCGAGACGGGCGGCGACCTCCTCCAGCGCCAGCACATAGACCGCGGCCTGACGCGCGGCGGCTCCGACCTTCGCCGGGTCCGCCGAACCGTCGAGCAGCGGGAAGGACTTGATCTCCACGACGGTCCAGCTGCCGTCGGGGTGGACGACCACCGCGTCCGGCTCCAGGAAGGCGGGGGAGCCCGCCACGTCCAGCACGAGCATCGGGTGGTCGAGCAGCGCCCAGGTGCGCGCCTCGGCGGCCTCGCGCAGCGCCAGCGCCGTCCGGGCGGTGCGGCCCTGCGGGCCGACGGCGGCGAGATCGGGGACGAGGGCCCCGTCCGGCGCCGCGGCGGCCGGGTCCAGCTTCTCGTGCACCAGCCGGAGCAGCTCCGCGCCGCCGTCCGCCTTGACGCGGGCCTCGAAGGCGTTGCCCCGCATGAAGGCGAACTGCGACTGCCCGAACACCGACGGCGCGCCGAGCGCACCCGCCAGCGCCGCCTTGTCCACTCCTGCGCCGTCCAGGAGCGCGCGCCGTCTGCACCCGGGGTTCGCGGCGAGCGCGGCGAGGGCGCGCGCGTCGAGCGCCTTGGGCGGTACGGAAGCGCCGCGCAGGTCAGCGAGTTGCTGCCGGAGCGCCGTCCCCCGCGTCCGCGGGAGAGGCACCCGGCTCGGCTCCCGGCCCGGTGCGGGAGATGCGCTGTCGGGGAATTCGCTCACCCGTCGAAGTCTGGCATCCGGCACTGACAATCGAGGAACCCGAGGTCTGCGGGGCGGCCGTGACGGGGGCGGACCGCGGCAGCAGCCGGGCCCTGACCACGTCCACGGCCCGCGACAGCGGCCGGGAGAGCAGGAGACCGACGCCCATGACGGCGACGCCCGCGACCGCGTCGAGGAGGTAGTGGTTCGCCGTGCCCATCACGACGAGCGCGGTCAGCAGCGGATAGACGACGGCCGCCGCCTTCGCCCAGCGGGTGCGGCCGTGGCGCCACAGCATCACTCCGCACCACAGCGCCCAGCCGACGTGCAGGCTGGGCATGGCCGCGTACTGGTTGGTCATGCCGCCCAGGCCCCGCGGCGCGCTCGCGTCGCCGCCCCACCAGCCGTAGGAGCTGTAATGGGCCATGGTGTCGACGAATCCGTTCCCCGGGGAGAGCAGACGGGGCGGGCAGGTGGGCAGCAGCGTGAAGCCGATCAGACCGATGAACGTGGAGGTCATCAGCCAGGTGCGGGCAGCGCGGTAGCGCTCCGCGCGGCGCCTGAAGAGCCATATCAGGAGTGCCGGGGTCACCAGGTAGTGCAGTGAGGCGTACCAGAAGTCGGCGGGTATGCCGAGCCAGGCGTCACGGGTGAAGAGACGGTTCAGCGGATGTTCGGCGTCGATGTGGAGCAGCTTCTCCAGCCGCAGGATCGCCAGGCCGTGGTCGACGGCGTCGGAGACGTCACCCCGGGCGAGCAGCCGGCCGGCGGAGTACGAGCCGTACACCAGGAGGATCAGGGGCAGTTCGGTCCACCAGCGCAGCCGGGCCGTGCGGGCCTTGCCTGCGCCTGGTGTCTCCGCCTGCGGCATCCGATTCGCCCCTCCCCTTCTCCACGGCGGCCCCCGGCCGCGCGGCCTGCCACCTTACGGCGTCCCAGGGCGGCCCGGTCCGGCGCCCCGGCTCTCAAAGACGCAGGGATCGCCCCCCGGGTTGCCCGGGCCCGGCGTGGGAGATGATGGAGGGACCCCCTGCTGATTTCTCCCGGAAAGGCCCCTCATGGCACCGCGCATCCTGCTGGCCCGGCACGGACAGACGGAATGGTCGCTGTCCGGCAAGCACACCGGCAGGACGGATGTGCCGCTCCTGGAGGAGGGGCGACGGGGCGCCAAGCTCCTGGGCGAGCGGCTGCACCGGGCGCCGCTCGACGGCCTGCCCGGCGTCGAGGTGCGCACGAGTCCGCTGGCACGCGCGCGTGAGACATGCGAGCTGGCCGGGTTCGGCGAGCGGGCGAGTGCCTGGGACGCCCTGATGGAGTGGGACTACGGGGCGTACGAGGGGATGACGCCGGCCGAGATTCAGGCGGTCCGGCCGGGCTGGCTGATCTGGCGCGACGGCGTCCCCGAGGGGGAGAGCCTGTCCGAGGTCTCCGCGCGCGCGGACGAGGTCGTCGCCTGGGCCCGAGCGGAGGACCGTGACGTCCTGGTCTTCGCCCACGGCCACATCCTGCGGTCCATCGGAGCGCGCTGGCTGGGCCTGCCGCTGGACTTCGCCGCGCGGATCAGGCTCAACCCCACGTCGTTGTCGGTGCTGGGGTGGGCGTACGGGGAGCCGGCGATCGAGTCCTGGAACGACTGCGGCCACCTGACGGTCTAGGACCGCCGGGCGGCCGCGCCCGCCGCGCGGCGGCCCTTCGGCCCGTGTACGGCGGGCCTTCGGCCTGTGCGCGGCGGCCCTTCGGCCCGTGTACGGCGGGCCTTCGGCCCGTGTACGGCGGGCCTTCGGCCCGTGTACGGCGGGCCTTCGGCCCGTGTACGGCGGGCCTTCGGCCTGTGCGCGGCGGCCCTTCGGCCCCTACGCGGTGGCTCTTGAGACCGTGCGCGGTGGCTCCTCAGACCGTGCGCGGCAGGCTCGCGTGCCGGTCTAGGAACGCCGACACCCCAGATGCCCGCCGGTGCGGCAGCAGCACCCTCGCCGTGCCCGCCAGCATGGTCAGGATCCTGGACGACTGGACCTGGTCCAGCAGGTCCAGGACGCGCAGACCCGCGTGGGCCGCCTCGTCGGGGCGTCCGCCGCGGGCCAGGTCGTCGGCCAGCTCCGCGGTGTACAGGGCGATGTTCCGGGAGAAGTGCGGGTCCTGAAGGTGGGCGGCGCGGCGGGCGTGCCGGGCCGCGCGCGGCCAGTCGCCGAGTGCCGACCAGCACTGCGCCTCCAGGCCCTCCAGCTCGGCCTCTCCGTAGAAGCTCATCCACTCGGGGTCGGCGTCCGCCGCCCCCCGCTCGAACAGGGCCTGCGCCCGGGCCAGCGCCTGTTCGCAGCCCGCCCGGTCCGCGAGCCCCGCCCAGCCGCCCGCCTCCCGCAGCGCCAGCAGCGACATCAGGCGGTGCGAGCCGAGGGGCCGGGCGGCCCGCTGGGCCGCCTGCGCCGCCCGTACGGCCTCCCGTGGCCGGCCCGCGTCGCGGGCGAGGAACGCCGTGTTGCAGAAGGCGTGCGCCTCCAGGGCCGCGTCCCCGGACATCCGTGCGGTGGCCAGCGCTTCCGCGTAATGCGAGCGGGCGTCGTCGAAGCGCCCCGAGTCGTGCGCCAGCCAGCCCACCGAGATGGCCAGTTCACCCGCGCCCGCGCAGAGTCGCTCCGCGACCGCCTGCCGGGTCGTGCCCGCGTCGAGCAGCGCGTACGCGGTCCGCAGGGGAGCCGCCGCGCGTCGGTAGAGGCCGTCCGCGCCGTGCCGGTCGTCGAGCAGCCGGATTCTGCGTACGGCCTCCTCGAGCGCGCTCGCCTCGGACGTGCCCGCCCGGTGGACGGGGCCTTCGGCGGCCGCTGCCGGGCCGCCGAGCGTGAGCCCGAGCGGGCTCAGGGAGGCGGCCGCCACGGTGGCGGTGCCCCCGGTCATGAATGCGCGACGCTGCACGTCGCTCTCCTCGTGGTTCTGTTCGTCGTCCGGGCTTCTGCCGTACGACTCGTGCGTTCCGTGGATGGCTCGGGTGTCCCGCATGTCATACGTCTCACACGCCCTCGGGGTCTCACCGGGAGCATGGGGGGAGCTGCCGGGGCACACGGGGAGCGCCTCGTCCTCGGTGCGCGCCCCCCGGCCGCGTACCGAAGAGCGGGGGGCGAACCCCAGGTCCGCGAGCGTGTGACCGGGGAACATATGGAGGAACACCCGTTCGTAGGCGTAGTTGGGGCAGCGGATCTCGCCGGCCTCCACTCGGCCGATGTACCGAGCGTCACAGCTGACTCGCTCGCCGATCTCGCGGGCGGCGCGCCGTACCGCCGCGGCGAACTCGCCCGGCGAACGCTGTCCGCGCAGGTGCCGGAAGGCGAGGTTCGGCCGCGGTGGCCTGGGGGACTGGGACGAACTCATGGCCGGGCCCTCTCTTGCGAACCGTCGAACCATGCCGGATTCAGGATGGCTTGTCCGTGTGGTGCCAGTTGGCTCCCTGTGTCCGGCGGTGCAAGAAAGTACCCGCCTCGCGGGTGCCGTCATGCACGGTTTGGCTACAAACCGGATATCTCATGCGCGATCTGCCATGAACTGCCATCCTTAACGGCGGTGTTGTGCCGTTGCCGTTGACGTTCCACCGCGTTGAACCCGGTGGACCGGGAGCCGCCCGAACTCCCGACCCAACTCACCGTCGAGGAGGGGTTCCGTTGGAGGCCGGGATGCAGACCAGGCAGAGCAGCGAGTTCCATACGCAGTCGCCGACCGCGCGCCACGTGCCGACGCCGGAGTGCGGCGCACCGCCGCACCGGGCCCCCGACCTCGTGACCGTCCCGGCCCGGCAGGGCTTGGAGGCGGTCGACATCCTCCGCCGCGGCGCGGGCGACTGCGTCGGCCCCGTGCTGCACGACGGCGGCTGCGACACCCTCGGCTTCCTGGTCCCGCCGGGCACGGCGGACGGCTGGGACCTTCCGGGCAGCACCTGCACCCGGACGGACGGGAAGGGCCTGAGCCTCGTCGCGGAGCGGCCCCAGGCCGAGGGCGCCGGCTGGCTGCTCCCACCCGGCGACGCGGAACTGGCCACGGACCCGGCCGTGCTGCGCGAGGCCCTCGGAGAGGCGGCCCGGCTGATCGAAGCCGCGGACAACTGTCGGTAAGCGCTCGCGGACAGCACGGAACCCCCGATGCGGGGCCCGTGGCCCCCAAGCGGCCGGCCCCCGGGGTTCCCCCGATAATGGCGGGATGGGGAGGTCACGGAACGCGCGGCGCGGACAGGCCGCCGAAGCCGTCGTCGAGGCGGTCGACGGCGGGCTCGCCCAGCTCGTGCCCGACCGGGACCGCGCGCGTGCCTGGACCCTGCTCATCGATGGAGCCCCGCAGTCGCACGTCGACCTCGACGACCCCGCCCATCTCGTCTTCGAGTACCAGCGCCGCCTCGGCCACGTCATCGACCTGGCCGCCCCGCCCGGCCGTCCCGTGCAGGCCGTGCACCTCGGCGGCGGCGCGTTCACCCTCGCCCGGTACACCGCCGCCACCCGCCCCCGTTCCACCCAGCAGATCGTCGAGCGCGACGGGGCACTCGTCCAACTCGTGCGGCGCGCGCTTCCGCTGGATCCGAACGCCCGCATCCGGGTGCGTTCCACGGACGCCCGCGAAGGGCTCGCCAAGGTCCCGGACGGCTGGGCGGACCTGGTCATCGTGGATGTGTTCAGCGGGGCGCGCACCCCGGCGCACCTCACCTCGGTCGAGTTCCTCACCGAGATCCGCAGGGCACTGAAGGACGGCGGTGTGTACGCGGCCAACCTCGCCGACGGCCCTCCGCTGGCCCATCTGCGCGGCCAGATCTCGACAGCGGCGGCCGTGTTCCCCGAGCTGGCGCTGGTCGCCGACCCGGCCGTGCTGCGCGGCAGGCGCTTCGGCAACGCCGTCCTGATCGCCTCCGCCCATCCGCTGCCGGTCGCCGAACTGACCCGCCGCGCCGCCTCGGACCCGCACCCCGCGCGCGTGGAGCACGGCAGGGCACTGGCCGACTTCACCGGCGGCGCGGTTGCGGTCACGGACGCGGCGGCGGTGGCGTCACCGGCACCCCCGCCCTCGGTGTTCCGCTGACCACCGGCGGCCGGCCCGCCGGCCGTTCCCGCTCTGGAGTTCCGCTCAGTAGTTCCCGCTCAGTAGTTCCCGATCTCCACATGGGGCGGCCCGTCGTGCCAGGTGCAGAACACCGACACCCGGGCCGTACCCGAGGTGAACTCCACCCGGATCCACGACTCCGTCTTCCACACCTGCATCGACCAGCTCGCCCCGGGTGTGGCCGACACCAACGTCGCGGAGGTGTCGCCGAGGTCGAAGACCACGCGTCCGCCGTCGGTGTCGTAGCTCTTGACCCGGCCCGAGGAGGAGGCGGAGGGGGAGGGCGGCGGCGTGGTCGCGGTCGGGGAGGGGGCGGGGCGCGTGGAAGCCGTCTTCGAGGGGGACGGCTTCGGGCTCGGTGCCGGATTCCCGCGCGGACTCTCCGACGCCTCGGGCCGCTCGGTCGACGACGTCAGCGGTGCCGCCGCTCCCTGCGCCGTGGCGCCGCCCGCCGTGATGGGCAGGGCGCGGGGCGGGTCGTAGGCGGTCCCGGCCATCACCGTGTGGACGCCCCACCACGACAGCGTGACCGCCGCGCCCGTGGCGAGCGCCCATGCCAGTACGTGTACGAGTCCTCTGAGCATCCCGGCCATAGTGCCTCACGCGCCCCACGCGTGTCTCACGGGTCGCACACCGTTCCCTTTGTCCCGTTGGCGCACGGGAGTTGTCCACAGGCCCCGGTCAGGCTCCGCCGTATGGCGTACGGTGCGGCCCATGGCAAGTGTGCTCGTGGTGGAGGACGACCAGTTCGTGCGCTCCGCGCTCATCAGGCACCTGACCGATGCCGGGCACACCGTGCGCAGCGTCGGCACGGCACTGGAGGCGCTGCGCGAGGTCGCCCATCTCTCCTTCGACGTCGTGATCCTCGACCTCGGACTGCCCGATCTGGACGGGTCCGAGGCGCTGAAGATGCTGCGCGGCATCACCGATGTACCGGTGATCATCGCCACCGCGCGGGACGACGA
This sequence comes from Streptomyces sp. NPDC093261, assembly GCF_044753645.1. NCBI lineage: Bacteria > Bacillati > Actinomycetota > Actinomycetes > Kitasatosporales > Streptomycetaceae > Streptomyces > Streptomyces sp. NPDC093261. Next base: position 1,211,410 of record NZ_JBIVNO010000001.1, on the reverse strand, counting down.
GACGGAGATCGTCCGCCTGCTCAACGCGGGCGCGGACGACTATCTGACCAAGCCGTTCTCGGTCGAGCACCTGTCGGCACGGATCGCGGCGGTGCTGCGCCGTGCCCGCGCGGTCGCGGCGGAGTCCGCGCCGCCTTCGGTCATCCGGGTCGGCGGCCTCGCCATCGACCCCCTGCGCCGCCACGCCGAACTCGACGGCATCCGCCTCGACCTGACTCGCCGTGAGTTCGATTTGCTCGCCTTCCTCGCCGGCCGGCCCGGCGTGGTCGTCCCGCGCCGGGAGCTGCTCGCCGAGGTCTGGCAGCAGTCATACGGGGACGACCAGACCATCGACGTCCATCTCTCCTGGCTTAGGCGGAAACTGGGGGAGACCGCGGCCAGGCCCCGCTATCTGCACACCCTCAGGGGCGTCGGCGTGAAGCTGGAACCGCCGAGGACGGAGCCGGGACCATGAGGTGGGCTCTGGTCAAGGTGTGCGTGGCGGTCACCACGATGGTGGTGGTCGCCTTCGCGGTCCCGCTCGGGCTGGTCATCAAGGAGATGGCCCGCGACCGGGCCTTCTCGAACGCGGAGCGGGAGGCCGCCGCGATCGCGCCCGCCCTCTCCATCACCACCGACAGGGACCAGCTGGAGCGGGTCGTTGCCTCGGCGGGCTCCGACGACGGGATCGCGGTGCACATACCGGCGGGCGACGGCACGAAGGCGATCGACATCGGCCGTCGGCGCGCCGCCGACAAGGACATCGCGACCACCCGCCGGCTGGGCCGCGCCTCCACCACCGAGGTCCCGGGCGGCTCCACACTGCTCCAGCCCACCGCGATCAGCTCCGGTGCGATCGCCGTGGTCGAGGTGTATGTCCCCGAGTCCGAGGTCACCAACGGACTCGGCACGGCCTGGGCGGTACTCGCCGGGGTCGGCGTCGCACTGATCATCGGCTCGGTGGCGGTCGCCGACCGGCTCGGAGTGCGGATGGTGCAGCCGGCGCAGCGCCTGGTGGAGGGCGCGCACGAACTGGGGGAGGGCAAGCTCGGGGCGCGCGTTCCGGAGGAGGGCCCGACCGAACTGCGCCTCGCGGCCGTTGCGTTCAACTCGATGGCCGACCAGGTCGTCCAACTGCTGGCGAACGAAAGGGAGCTGGCGGCCGACCTGTCCCACCGGCTGCGCACCCCGCTGACCGTGCTGCGGCTGAACGCGGCCTCGCTCGGCGAGGGGCCGGCCGCCGAGCAGACGCGGACGGCCGTGGCACAGCTGGAGCGCGAGGTGGACACGATCATCCGCACGGCCCGGGAAGCCAAGCCGCAGACCGCGGCGGCGGGTGCGGGCGCCGGGTGCGACGCGGCCGAAGTGGTGCGTGAGCGGATGGAGTTCTGGTCGGCGCTCGCCGAGGACGAGGGCCGCAAGTGGCGGGTGGCCGGGGTGGGCCGGCCGGTGCGCATACCCGTCGCCCGTGCCGATCTCGCGGCCGCGCTCGACGCGCTCCTCGGCAACGTCTTCCGGCACACCGCGGAGGGCACGGCGTTCGCGGTGGATGTGCACAACGGCGAGGACGCGGTGATCGTGCTGGTCTCCGACGCCGGGCGGGGCATCGCCGACCCGGAGGCGGCGATGGCCCGCGGCCGCGGCTCGGGCAGTGACGGCTCGACGGGCCTCGGCCTGGACATCGTGCGCCGGCTCGCGGAGTCGACGGGCGGGGATGTGCGGATCGGCTCGTCGGTGCTCGGCGGCACGGAGGTGCGGATCTGGTTCCAGCTCGACGGGCGGGCCCCGGTGCGGCGAGGCCACCGGGGGTCGGTGCGGCGCCGCCGCCCCGGCAGATTGGTCTCTACCTTTAACCGTCCCCGATCCCTTCCTTAAGCGCACCCTAAGATCCTCAACGGCCGTCCGTAACAGGCGGTATGACCGATTCCGGCTCGCTAGCGTTCTGCCGCACCCACCCCCCGTGAGCAGTGAAGGCAGGCACGCGATGAGCAGTACGCACCGGCGCAGGATCAGCGGCCGGAACAAGGTGATCGGTGGTGTCGTCGCCGCCTCCGTCGTGGGCGGCGGGGCGATCCTGATCACCGGCACCGCACACGCCGCCGGCGTCGGCGCCGTATACACCAAGACCAGCGAGTGGTCGACGGGTTACACCGCGCAGTACGTCGTCACCAACGACAACGGTCAGGCCAAGGACGACTGGACGCTGCGGTTCGACCTGCCCTCCGGCGCGAAGCTCAGCTCCCTGTGGAACGGCACATCGACGGTGGACGGACAGCATGTCACCGTGCGCCCGCCGTCCTGGGACAAGGACGGGCTCAGGGCGGGCGAGTCGGTGACCGTGGGCTTCGTGGTGACCGGGTCCGGCGATCCGACCGGCTGTCTCATAGACGGCGCGAAGTGCTCGGCGGACGACGGCGCGACCCCCGAGCCGAGCGGCCGTCCCACGACGCCGACGCCGAGCCCGACGGCGACCACCAAGCCGACCCCCACCGCACCGGCCACCCCCACCGCCCCCGCCACCCCCACCCCCACGCAGACCGTGAGCAGCGGCACGACCGCCGGCGCCGGCTTCGCCCCGTACGTCGACACATCCCTCTACCCGGCCTTCGACCTGGTCGCCTCCGCGAACGCGACGGGGGTCGGGAACTACAACCTGGCCTTCGTCACCGACGGCGGCGGCTGCACGCCCAAGTGGGGCGGTGTCACGGCCATCGGCAGCGACGCGGTGGCCGCACAGATCGGCGATCTGCGCGCCAAGGGCGGTGACGTACGCGTCTCCTTCGGCGGCGCCTCCGGTTCGGAACTGGCGACCACGTGCTCTTCCGTGGACGCGCTCGCGGCGGCGTACGGAAAGGCCGTGGACGCGTACAAGCTCACCAAGGTCGACTTCGACGTCGAGGGCGGCGCGCTGCCGAACGCCGCCGCGAACACGCGCCGCGCGCAGGCCATCGCCAAGCTCCAGCAGCAGCACCCCGGCCTGGACGTCTCCTTCACCCTCCCGGTCATGCCCGAGGGCCTGACCCAGGACGGCGTAAACCTCCTGGCCGACGCCAAGTCGAATGGCGTGAAGATCTCCGCCGTCAACATCATGGCGATGGACTACGGCCCCGCGTACAGCGGCGACATGGGCACCTACGCCGTGCAGGCCGCCACCGCCACCCAGGCGCAGATCAAGAGCGTGCTCGCCCTCTCCGACAGCGCGGCCTGGAAGACGGTCGCGGTCACCCCGATGATCGGCGTCAACGACGTCTCGTCCGAGATCTTCAAGGTCGACGACGCCACCCAGCTGGTCGACTTCGCCAAGTCCAAGGGCCTCGGCGGACTGTCGATGTGGTCGGCCGCCCGCGACAAGGCCTGCGACGGCGGCCCCAAGCCCACCGCGGACGCGACCTGCAGTTCGATCAACCAGGAGAAGTTCGCCTTCTCCAAGGCGTTCGCCGCCTTCAAGTAACCCCAGGCGGCACCCGGGGCGCGGCACTCCCCTTCCCATGCCGCGCCCCGGACGGTCAGGCGGTCGCCGGCGGCAGCGTTCCCGTCCGGGCAGCCTGGCCGTACCAGTGCGCACTGGACTTCGGAGTGCGCTCCAGCGTCGTGTAGTCCACGTACACCGCCCCGAACCGCTTCCCGTAGCCGTACGCCCACTCGAAGTTGTCCATCAGGGACCACAGGTAGTAGCCGCGCACATCGGCACCGTCGTCCAGGGCCCGGCGGACCGCCGACAGATGCCCGTGCAGATACGCGATCCGCTCCGGGTCGTGGACACGGCCGTCCGGGTCCGGCTTGTCGTCGTACGCCGCGCCGTTCTCCGTCACATACAGCGGCAGCCCCGGCGCCTCCCGCGCATACCGCATGAGCAGGTCGTACAGGCCACTCGGATCGATGGCCCAGCCCATCTCCGTGCGCTCGCCCGGAGCCTGATGGAAGGTCACGTCGTCGGCGCCCGGCCAGGGCGAGTACGGGCTCGCGCCATGGCCGTCCGCCCGCGGACCGCTCGTCCTCGCCTCCCCGGCCGCGGAGACGAGCGCCGGGGTGTAGTAGTTCAGGCCGAGCGCGTTCAGCGGCTGGTTGATGATGGCCAGGTCCCCGTCCCGCACCTGCGACCAGTCCGTGACCGAGGACGTCGCCGCGAGCAGCGTCTCCGGGTACGCCCCATGCAGCATCGGGCCGTGGAAGACCCCGTTCGCCAGGTCGTCGATCTTCCGGCCCGCCGCCAGGTCGGCCGGGTCCTGCGACACCGTGCGCACCACCGACGAGTTCAGGCTCACCGCCACCGAGTTGCGGGCCGGCATCACGGAACGCAGCGCGGAGGTGCCGAGGCCGTGGGCCAGATTCAGATGGTGGGCCGCGCGCAGGGACGCCGCCGCGTCGGTACGGCCCGGGGCGTGCACTCCGGAGCCGTAGCCCAGGAAGGCGCTGCACCACGGCTCGTTCAGGGTGATCCACTGCTCGACGCGGTCGCCCAGCGCCTCGCCCACGATCCGCGCGTACTCGGCGAACCGGTACGCCACGTCGCGCTCCGGCCAGCCGCCCGCGTCCTCCAGCTCCTGCGGCAGGTCCCAGTGGTAGAGGGTGATCGCGGGCCGGATGCCGTGGTCGAGCAGTTCGTCGACCAGACGGCGGTAGAAGTCCAGGCCCCGCTGGACCGCGGGGCCCCGGCCGGTCGGCTGCACCCGCGACCACGAGACGGAGAAGCGGTACGCCGACAGGCCCAGCCCGGCCATCAGCGCGACGTCCTCCCGATAGCGGTGGTAGTGGTCGACAGCGATGTCACCGTTCTCGCCGCCGGCCGTCCGGCCCGGCGTATGGCTGAAGGTGTCCCAGATGGAGGGGGTGCGGCCGTCCTCCCGTACCGCGCCCTCGATCTGGTACGCGGAGGTCGCCGCGCCCCAGAGGAAGGCAGGGGGAAAGTTCACGGGCGTTGCGGACTCAGGCATGGAAGCGCTCCCATTGATGGTCGAGGAGACCGGTGGTGGTGGGGACCCGGAGGGACCCGCGGTGGTGGGGGAGGACAAGGGGGAAAGGGGCCGGGGCGGCGGTGACCCGGCCCCCGCACGGCGGACGGCCGGGACGGCGGTTGGCCGGCCCCGGACGGCCGGGGCGGCGAGGGAGGCCTCCCCGCACGAGCGGAGTCGTGCGCGGGAGAGGGTCAGCCCTTGATCGCCCCCTGCATGATCCCGCCCACGATCTGCTTCCCGAACAGCAGGAAGGCGATCAGCAGCGGCAGCGTGCCGAGCAGGGCGCCGGCCATGATGACCGCCTGGTCGGGGACATACCCGGTGCCCAGCGAGTTGAGCGCCACCTGCACGGTCGGGTTCTGCTGGTTGAGGGCGATGATCGGCCACAGGAAGTCGTTCCAGGCGAACACGAAGGTCAGCAGGCCGAGCACGGCCATGGCGGGCCGCGCCGCGGGAAAGACCACGTGCCACACGACCCGCAGACTGCTCGCGCCGTCCACGCGTGCCGCCTCGATCAGCTCGGTGGGCAGCGCCTGCACCAGGTACTGCCGCATGAAGAACGTGCCGAAGGCGGTCACCAGCGTCGGCAGGACGACGGTCTGCAACCGGTTGGACCAGCCGAGGTCGGACATCCACAGATACAGCGGTACGACGGCCAGCTGCGGCGGGATCATCATCGTGCCGATGGTGAGCAGCAGCAGCGCACCGGAGAACCGGAACCGCAGCTTGGCGAAGGCGAACCCGGCGAGCGTGGAGAACAGGACCGTGCTGACGGTGATGGTGCCCGCGACGAGCGTGGAGTTGAACATCGCGGTGCCGAGTCCGGCCTGGTCCCAGGCCGCCTGGAGGTTCTTGAACAGGTTCCCGCCGAACCACAGCGGCGGCGGTGTCTCGGCGAGCCGGCGGTCGGTGCGGGAGGCCGCGACCGCCGTCCACACCAGCGGCGCCAGCGAGATGAGCGCGAAAACGGTCAGGACGGCATAGGTGACCGGGCCCGCGTCCAGCTGCTTGCCCGCGCCCATCACCCGGGGCCGCCGGGGCCGCCGCTCACTCCGCGCCGTCTCCTTCGCCGCCGTCTGGGGCAGAGTCAGATCACGTGTGGTCATCGGGACGTCCTCAGCCTTCGGGAGAGCAGCATGTTGACCACGGCCACCACCAGCAGGATCAGGAACATCGACCAGGCGATCGCGGACGCCTTGCCGAGATTGCCGATGATCCAGCCCTGGTCGTACATGTACAGGCCGAGCGTCTGGTACTGGTGCTCGGAGCCGCCCTTGGAGCCGCTGACCCCGCCGAACAGCAGGGGCTCACCGAACAGCTGGGTCGCGCCGATCGTGGAGACGATCACCGTGAACAGGATGGTCGGCCGCAGCATCGGCACCGTCACATGGCGGAACTGCTGCCAGCGCCCCGCGCCGTCCAGCGCCGCCGACTCGTACAGATCGCTCGGGATCGCCTGCATCGCCGCGAGATAGATCAGCGCGTTGTAGCCGGTCCACCGCCAGATCACGATCGAGGACACCGCGACCTGCGAACCCCAGTCGGACTCCCGCCAGTTGACCGGGCCGACGCCGGCGAAGTGCAGCAGCCAGTTGACCATGCCGCCGTCCCAGGAGTACAGCAGCGTGAAGACCAGCGTCGCCGCGGCCACCGAGGTGGCGTACGGGGTGAGCATCACGACCCGCCAGACGGTCGAGCCGCGCAGCCGGTAGTTGAGCAGATGCGCGAGCCACAGCGCCGCGAGGAGCTGCGGCACCGTGGAGATCACACCGATGCTGAAGGTGTTCTCCAGCGCGTTCCAGAAGAACTCCGAGGAGAACAGGTTCCTGTAGTTCTCCAGCCCCGCCCACGTCTGGTGGTCCAGCGCGGACAACTGCACGTCGTGCAGCGAGTACCAGGCCGTGTAGAGCAGCGGGACCAGGGAGAAGGCCCCGAAGACGACGAAGAAGGGGGCGATGAACGCATACGGCGACGCCTTCATGTCCCAGCGGTACAGCCGGCTGCGCCGGGAGCCGGTGCTCGCCGGCGGCGTACCGCGACCGTGAGCGCCCCGGGCCGCGCCCGGCGGGCTGCCGGGCGCGGCCTCGGCGCTCGACGCGGGGTGCGCGAGAGCCTCTTGGGAGCGGGTCACTGGCCGAGCACGTCCTTGATCTCCTTGGTGGCCGCGTCCCAGCCCTGGGCCGGGGTCCTGCCCTTCTGCTCGACCTGGAGGATGCCGATGTCGGTGATCGCGCCGTCGATCGGCTTGTCCTTGGGGCCGAGGGGCTGCGTCGGGATGGTCTTGGCCGAGTCGGAGAAGATCTGTGTGAGCGGTGCGTTCGAGAAGTAGGCGGTGGTGTCGGCCTGCGGCGTCAGGTTCGCGTACGCCGACGGGGTCGAGGGGAAGCTGGCCTGCTTGGCGAAGACCTTCGCCTGCTGCTCGGGCGCGGTCAGCCACTTCGCCAGGGCGATGGCCTCCTTCTGGTGCTTGCCCGCCGTCGGCACGCCGAGGAAGGAGCCGCCCCAGTTCGACGCGGTCGGGGCCGCCGCCACGTCCCACTTGCCCTTGCCGGAGTCACCGGACTTCTGCTCGATATAGCCGATCATCCACGCGGGGCAGGCCACCGTGGCGAAGGTGCCGTTGGCGAAGCCTTGGTCCCAGGTCGGGTCGAACTGCTTCAGCTTCGCCGACATGTTGCTCGTCGCCGCGGTCATGGCGACGTCCCAGGCCTTCTTCACGCCCTCGGACTTGTCCCAGACGACGTTGCCGTCCTTGTCGTAGTTGCGCTCGCTCGCGCCGCCCAGCACCGCGTTGTAGACCGAGGCGGCCGAGTCCACGAACTTGGTGCCCTTCGGCGCCTTCTTCATGTACTGCTTGCCGAGGTCGACGTACTTGGCCCAGTCACCCTTCCACAGGGCGGCGAGCTTGGTGCGGTCCGTCTCCAGTCCGGCCTTCTGGAACAGGTCCTTGCGGTAGCAGATCGCCATCGGGCCGATGTCCGTACCGAGCCCGATCGTCTTGCCGTCCTTGGTGGTGGCCTGCGCCAGCTTCCAGTCCAGCCACTGGGACTTGTCGACCTCCTTGCCGAGGTCGACGAACTTGGCGGCCTGCGTCTGCACGGCCTCGGTGATGTTGCCGACCTCGATCGCCTGGATGTCGTCCGTGCCGGAACCGGCCTGAAGACGGGTGAGGACCTTCGGCCAGTAGACGTCGGTGCGGGTGGTGACGTTCTCCTTGATGGAGATGTCGGGGTGCAGCTTCATGTACTCGTCGTAGAGACCGGCCTGCTTGTAGCCGAAGACGCCGAACGTGCCGATCGTCAGGGTGGTCTTGCCCTTGCCGCCGCCACCGCCGCTCGCGTCCGACGAGCCGTCGTTCGAGTCGTTGGCGCAGCCGGCCAGCAGACCCGTGGCCAGCGCGGCGACGGCCGCGAAGGCCACCAGCCTGTGGGACCGGCGGGTACTCGTGCGCATTGCGTCCTCCTGTTGCCTGACGTGCCGACCCCCCGGCCAACTGCATCGGTTGGACCCGTTCGTACTCGCTGCGGCTCGGGCGGGGAACGTGCGGGACGTGTATGTGTCAGGTAGTGTGGGAGCGCTCCCACATGTGATGTGTTGAAGAGTCGTGGGTCGGGGCGGGGGTGTCAAGGGAGCGGACGCGCAGAACTGCCGTCAGTTATCGGGCCGTTAACTCGAGCCGGGGGAGGCCGCCCGGCCCGCGCTGAGCGGTCCGGCGCTCGCCGTGGACGATCACCGGGGCGGACGTGACTGTTAGATTCCAGGCCGGCGTGAGACGACAGCGGGAGGCGGAGCCCCATGGCAAGCCACGGAGCGAGGGGCCGGGGCGGCGGCCGGCCGACCCTCGAGGAGGTGGCCGCACGCGCCGGTGTCGGCCGCGGCACGGTGTCCCGGGTGATCAACGGCTCGCCCCGGGTCAGTGACACGACGCGCGCGGCGGTCGAGGCCGCGGTCGCGGAACTCGGTTATGTGCCGAACACGGCGGCGCGGGCGCTGGCCGCCAACCGCACCGACGCCATCGCCCTCGTCGTCCCCGAGCCGGAGACCCGCTTCTTCGCCGAGCCGTACTTCTCGGACATGCTCAGGGGCGTGGGCGCCCAGTTGTCGGACACGGAGATGCAGCTGCTGCTGATCTTCGCGGGCAACGACCGTGAGCGCCGCCGGCTGGCCCAGTACCTCGCGGCGCACCGCGTGGACGGGGTCCTGCTGGTGTCGGTGCACGCGGACGACCCGCTGCCCGACCTCCTGGCCCAGCTGGAGATCCCGGCGGTGATCAGCGGCCCCCGCTCGGAGCACGAGGCGCTGCCGTCGGTGGACTCGGACAACTACGGCGGCGGCCGCTCGGCGGTCGAGCATCTGATGGCCCGCGGTCGTTCGCACATCGCCACGATCACCGGACGCCTCGATGTCTACGGCGCCCAGCGACGCATCGACGGCTACCGGGACGCCCTGCGGGAGGCGGGCCGCGCGGTGGACGAGACCCTGATCGTCCCCGGTGACTTCACGGAGGAGGGCGGCCGCCGGGCCATGGCGGAACTGCTGGCGCGACGCCCCGGTCTGGACGCGGTGTTCGCGGAGTCGGACGTGATGGCGGCCGGGGCCCGCCGGGTCCTGCGCGAGGCGGGCCGCCGTATCCCCGACGACGTGGCACTCGTCGGCTTCGACGACTCGGCGATCGCCCGCCACATGGATCCGCCCCTGACGAGCGTGCGCCAGCCGATCGAGGAGATGGGCCGCGCGATGACCGACCTGCTGCTGGAGGAGATAGCGGACCGGCGCCCGGCGGCCTCCCGCCCCCAGGAACGCCGCCAGGTGGTCCTGCCGACGGAACTGGTGGAGAGGGACTCTTCCTGAGAGGGCGGTTCCGTGCGTCCCGCATGGAGGGGGTCCCGGGGGTGTCGCGACGCCGCAGGGCGGTCGGAATCGGGGCGTGCTGGGCATCGGATCCGTGGTTCTGGGTGTTGTCGGATGTGCGGCGGGCCGCCGCGTTCTGGACGGAGGCGCTGGGCTATGTGCCGCGCGACGGGATCGAGGAGGACTGGGTCGTGCTCGTGCCGCGGGGCGGGAGCGCCGGGCCCCGGCTCTCGCTGGGGCTGAGCGAGACGCCCGTACAGGAGCGGCCGCGCACGCACCTAAGTCGGCTGCACGGATGACCGGAGTCGCCTGCGCCCGCTGATGTGAATACGACGGGGCGGCACGAGTCTTGCCATGCGCCGATCAGCGCTGCGATGTTCCAGTCGGCCGCCGGGTTGTCGCGCGGCCCCTAGAACTCCGCCTCGTCGAAGCCCTTCTGCACGTCCACCACCAGCGCCGCGTTCCGTGTGATCTCCATGCCCTCGATCCTGCCGTCTTGGCCGGCCCGCTCCCAGCGTGCGGAAAGAACATGATCGCTGGTCTACTGGACTCGACCGACCCAGGAACGGCGTATCGCGCTGCTCGCCTTCCCGGCATCCGGGCCTTCCACGCTACCGTGATCAGCGAGGTGTGGGGCGTGGACCGCACCGACAGGGGGTGCCGGACTTCGAACTGCGTTGGGTGGCTGCCGGCCCCGGGCCAGTGCCGATGCGCAGCGGGCTCACGCACATCCCGGACCGCACCCTCGCCTGGCCCCCCAGGGCCCGACTGATCCTGATGCTGGGCCTGGACGACCTCACTCCGGCGCCACAGCCGGTGCTCGCGGTCCTGCGCCCCGCCCACGCCCGGGGTGCCTCCATCGCTGCGCTGCGCGGTGGCGCGTTCTCCCTCGCGCAGGCGGGGCTGCTCGACGGCCGCCGATCCCTGACCCACTGGGCGCTGACCGATGTGCTGCGGACCCGGCAGTCTTCCGGAATCTGCGGATGTCAGCCGCCGCTGTTCGGGTGAGACTTCCAGGATCGGGCCGCGCGGCGCCGGACGCACCACCATGGGGCTGCGCTCATGCGCTGCTGGTAGTCGACCGTGTGCCGGGAAGAGATCTGGTGCCGGTCACGGCATCCGCGACCTCATCGCTGACGCCTTACCGGATCACCAGAGCCGCCAGGGGCCCACTCAAGTGGGTTCAGCACCGCCCTTACCTCGTTGACGGCTACCTCGGCCGCGACCGGTCCGACTACGACGGCTGCCCGGTATCACCCGGTCGAGCGCAGCAGTCGCTTACACGCTGCGACAGAAGGACGAAAGACGCCGCGGCTAGCTTCTTGCATTGCCGGCCGCAGATGTGAAGGTGCGCGACGCGTCACGACGAGACAGGGAGGGAGACGTGGGGGCCACTGGTCTCTCACGGGAAGGGTTCCCGCGATGACGGTGATGACACACGGCTGTGCTCAGCGTCCAGAAGCACCCGCTCTTCCGGTCGACCGACCCCAGCCCGCTCCACCGCTGTGCCTGCCCAGAGGTGTTCCTCACGGATACCTCGGTGTGATCGATTCGAACGGAGCAAGTCGATGACCCAGGTGAATACGTCTTTGACCGCGGCCTCCGGCGCGGTCGTCGCTGAGCACCGGCTCCGCTTCGACGGGTCGGTGGAACGGTCGCTCGTCCACCGTCATGCGGCCAGTGAGGTCTTCCTCACCGATCACGTCGCGCTGGGTGGCGACTGTTTCGCAGTCGCGGCGCGACTGCCGTCCGCCCACCGGTACTTCAATGACGACCCGCTGTCCCCGGCGCCCGTCGACCCGATGCTGCTGCTGGAGTGCTCCCGGCAGGCGGGAACCCTGGTGGCGCACTGTCACCTCGGAGTCCCGATGGATGCGGCGTTCCTCATCACGGAGTGGGCCGTCGAACTCGACGACGAGTCGCTCCTGGTGCCGCCTGGCCCCGGCGAGCTGATGATGGTGATCGAGGCCCGGGACCTGAGGCAGCGCGGCGGGCGTCTGCTGGGGGCGACCCTGGTGAGCGAGCTGTACCTCGCCGGGCGCCGGGTGGGTACCAGCACAGTGATCACCGGATATCCGACCCGTTCCGGCTACGAGAGCTTCCGGACCAAGGGTCGTAACTCGCCGGCGCCGCTCTCCGACAGCATGCCGCCCCGTCGGCTCGGCGCGCGGCCGGAAAGCCGCACGGTGGGGCGCACGCTTGAGGAGAACGTCACCATATCGGCGGTGCGTCGCACCGATGGGCAGATCATCGCGGACCTCGATGTCCCGGTGGCGCATCCGGTGTTCTACGACCACCCGCTCGACCACGTTCCGGCGACGGCTCTGTTGGAAGCCGCCCGCCAGGCCGCCCTCCTGGCCCTGACCTCCAAGCCAGGGGCAGCAGGTGAGGAGGCCGCCCGGCCGCGGGTGAAAGCGCTGCGCGCCCGCTTCCAGCGCTTCGTCGAACTGGACAGTCCCACGGAGGTGTCCGCGCGCCCGGAACAGGCCGGGGACTCCGGCTCGGTGGCGGTGGCCTTCGAGCAGGGCGGAGCGACCGCCTGCACCTGCGAGGTCATCGTCTCCACGCCGTCAGCCTCTCCCGTCCCGCCTGCCGATGCCCTCGGAGGCCGCTGATGCGGCTGAGCAAGACTTACGGCCTGGTGTGCGCGGCCTGGTATCCGGCGGACCGGCAGACCGTCGAGGAGGCGTTGGCCGCCGGGGAGGTGGACAGGCGCAGTGCCGCCGATCTCGGTTACACGGCCCTGCCGGTCAGCGAGGACATCGCCCCTCCGGACATGGCCGTGGCCGCGGGACGCCAGGTGCTGGAGCGGGGTCACTGCCCGGCGGAGACACTGTCGATGGTGCTCCACGCAAGCGTGCACCATCAAGGACACGACGCCTGGTCGGCACCGCACTACATCGCCGACCGGCTCGAGGCGCGTGATGCGGTGCCGATCGGGCTGCTGCAGCAGTGCAACGGTGGAGCCATCGGGATCGAGCTGGCCGTCTCCCGGTTACAAGGAGACCCACAGGCCGGGCCGGCGTTGGTGACGACCGGCGACCGGTTCCTGATGCCGAGTTGGCACCGCTGGCGCACCGACTACGGCATGGCCGCGGGGGACGCGGGGACCGCAGTCCTGGTGCACCGGGATCAGGGACTTCACTCAGATCTCGTTCTCCACTCCATGGCCACCACCGTGGCGGCCGAGTTGGAGGTCATGCACCGTGGAGAGGACGAGCTGAACGCCGAGCCGCTGGGCCACAGCCCGATGATCGACGTGCGACGCACCAAGCGTCACTTCGTGCGGACCTTCGGTATCGAGCACTTCACCAAGCTTGCCCATGACCGGATCCGGAGTGCGGTCCGCGAGGCACTCGAATCCTGCGGCCTGGCTCCTGACGACCCGCGGCTGCGCCACGCGGTGCTGCCCAGGCTGGGCACGAAGGCCATGGCGGAGGCGTACGTGCCGCCGCTGACGGAGTGCGTCTCGGCATCGCTGTTGGATCTCGGGCGTGCCACCGGCCACCTCGGAGCCGGTGATCTGAACGCCTCACTGGCCGACCTGGCGAGCGGCAACTGGCTGGAACCAGGGCAATACGCCGTCGTGTTGAACGGCGGCGGTGGCTTCACCTTCACCGCTGTCGTGGTCAGCCGCCCGGACACCCATCACTGAACCAGCCGGAAGACCGAACCGGCCGAGTCGAAGAAACCGCCTTGGCGGCGAACCGCCCAGGCAACCTATTCACAGGAGAAACGATATGAGCAACACCCAGGAGCGCTTCTACTCCCTGCTGGGCGCGAAGCTCGGTGTGGAGACCGAATCGCTCACCGAAGACACCACTCTCGAATCCCTCGACCTCGATTCGCTCCTCATCGTCGAACTGAGCGTGGTGGTGGAGAAGGAGTTCGGTGTGGTGCTCGATGAGACCCAGCTCGCCCCCGAGCGCACCGTCGGCGACGTTCTCGGCTCTCTTGACCACGAGCTCAAGGCGGCTTCGTGACCGACGTGCGCAGCCGAAGGTTCGATGTGGCCGTTACCGGTCTGGGCCTAGTCACTCCAGCTGGAATCGGGGTCGAGGCCAATGTGGACCGGATCTGGGATGGCCGGTCCACGGCGAGCAGGAGCCCTGAACTGGCGGGACTGGCCGTCGACTTCTCCTGTCGCGTCGACGACTTCGACGCGGCTGCCGAACTCGGTCGGCGCACGATGCTGCGGATGGACCGGGTCAGCCAGCTCGGCGTGACCGCAGCACGGCAGGCTGTGGCGGACGCCGGTCTCGATCCGCAGTCGTGGGAGGGCGCCCGGGTCGCGGTGGTGATCGGCACCTCGTTCGGCGGCTCCGCGAGCTTCGAACGCGAGCATGAGACGTACCTGCAGAGTGGGCCAACAGTGGTCTCCCCGCAGCTCATGGTGACGGCGCCGGTCAACATGACGGCCGGTCACATCGCCATGGACTGCCAGGCGCTGGGCCCGAACCAGGTGGTCTCAACCGCCTGTGCCTCCGGTACCACCGCCATCGGTCTCGGCCGGATGCTGCTGGAGAGTGGGGTCTGTGACGTCGTGCTGGCCGGCGGCGCCGAGGCGGCGCTCACTCGCACCGGCATGGCCAGCCTGCACAAGATGGGCGCGCTTTCCCGGCGTACCGAGGACCCGGCAGCCGCTTCCCGCCCCTTCGACGCGGCTCGGGACGGCTTCGTCGCCGGTGAGGGCGCCGGTGTCCTGGTACTCGAGCGAGTGGCCGACGCACGCGCCAGGGGGGCCAGGATCCGCGCCAGGATCAGCGGCTTCGGAGCCTCGGCCGACGGTTTCCACGCCTCTGCCCCCCACCCGACAGGGGACGGTGCGGAGCGGGCGATGCGGGCAGCGCTGGCCGACGCCTGCCTCGACCCGGCAGATGTGGCTCACGTCAACGCGCACGGTACTTCGACCCCGAAGAACGACATCACTGAGGCGGCCGTCATCCGCAGGGTCATCGGCGATCACCCCCTGGTGACCTCCACCAAGGGAGTGGTCGGCCACCTGATCGGCGCGGCCGGAGCGGTCGAGGCCGCGTACACGGTGCTGGCGGTGGAGCAGGGGTCGGTACCGCCCACCGCGAACCTGGAGTGTGTCGAGCCCCAGGTGGAGGTGAACGTCGTCGCGGGCCGGCCCCGCACAGCGACCATCGGCGCGGCCATGTCGAACTCCTTCGGCTTCGGAGGACAGAACGCCGTCGTGGTGGTGACGGCGGCATGACGCGAACCGGCCGTTCCGTCCTGGTGACCGGGGGCAACCGCGGTATCGGCCTTGCCATCGCCCAGGACCTGGCTGCCCGGGGCGACCGCGTGGCGGTCACGTACCGCACCGCCGCGCCACCACCCGGTCTGTACGGGGTGGCCTGCGACATCACCGAGCCCGATGCGGTGGCGCGGCTGTTCGAGAAGGTGACCGTCGAGCAGGGCCCGGTAGAGGTGCTGGTGGCCAACGCGGGCATCGTCCGGGATGCGCTCCTGCTGTCCATGACCGATCAGGACGTGGACGAGGTGCTGGACACCAACCTCCGCGCGGTGATCCGTGTCGTCAAGCACGCGTCCCGGCAGATGCTCGCCGAGCGTTGGGGGCGTCTGATCCTGGTCTCCTCTTCCGCGGCGTTCACCGGATCTCCGGGACAGACCAACTACGCGGCAGCCAAAGCCGGCCTGGTCGGTCTGGCCCGTTCGCTGGCCTGGGAACTGGGTCCGCGTGGCATCACCGTCAACGTGGTGTCCCCGGGCCTGATCGACACCGACATGACGCGCGACCTGAGTAAGGCCCGGCGCGAGCAGTTCCTCAGCCGGACGCCACTGGGAAGGCCAGGCAGGGCGGAGGAAGTGGCCGCCGCCGTCCGGTTCCTGGCGAGTGCCGAGGCCGGTTACCTGACCGGCGCGGTGTTGCCGGTCAGCGGCGGGCTCGGCATGGGCATATGACCATCCTTCAGCTACAAGGGACAAGAGGCTGATACATGGCAATCGGCGTGATATCCATCGGCGCTCACCTTCCCGAACGTGTGGTGTCCAACCGCGAGATCGCTGCCTGGGCGAACACCACGGAGCAGTGGGTCGCCGAACGGACAGGCATTCTGGAGCGCCGTTACGCGGCGGATGACGAGGCGACGTCCGACCTGGCTCTCCCCGCCGCGCGCGCGGCGCTCCAGGCGGCCGGCCCGGAGGCCAAGGACAGGCTCGCCGCCCTGATCGTGGCCACCTGCACCCCCGACCACCCGCAGCCTTCGACGGCGGCGGTCGTCCAGGCCGGACTCGGCCTTCCGGCCCTGCCCGCCTTCGATGTCAACGCGGTGTGCAGCGGTTTCCTCTACGCGCTCACCATCGCCAAGGCCCTGCTCGACGGTCAGCCCGGCCAGAACGCACTGGTGGTCGGCGCGGACGTCTTCTCACGGATCATGGACCGCGGCGACCGCAAGACGGTCAGTCTCTTCGGCGACGGGGCGGGCGCGGTCGTGCTCGGCCCCGTGCCGGAGGGCTACGGAATCCATGGCAGCACCCTGCTCGCCAACGGCGAGCTGCACGACTACGTGAAGGTCGCGGCCGGCGGCAGCCGTACCCCGTTGGACGAGCGGGCCCGCGGCGCGGGCGAGCATCTCTTCCGGATGGACGGCAGGGCTGTGCGGGACTACGCGATGACCACCCTGCACAAGGTGGTCGGGCAGACTCTCGCGGAATGCGGCGCGCGGCTGGAAGACGTGGACCGGTTCGTTTTCCACCAGGCCAACACCCGGCTGCTGGAGTCCTTCGCGGTCGAGGCCGGGATCGGTCGGGACAAGGTCGCCCTCACCGCGCCCAGCCTGGGCAACACGGCGGGCGCCTCCGTACCGCTGACGCTGCACCACACCAACCGCACCCGCCCCCTGGAACGCGGAGAGCGTGTCCTGCTGGCCTCCATCGGCGGTGGGATGACGGCCGGGGCGACCCTCCTGACCTGGTACTGAGGAAGGAATACAGCACATGAGGCTTGACGGAATGTCCGCCATCATCACGGGTGGCACGCGGGGCCTCGGCCGCACTATCGCGGCAAGCTTCCTCGCCGAGGGCGCGAACGTCGTCTGCGCCGCCCGCAACGAGTACGACGTGAAAGAACTCATCGACCGATATCCGGGGAGAGCTCGCTACCAGTACGCCGATGTCACCGACGAGGACTCGGTGGCGGAGCTGATGGAGTCGGGGCTGACCGCCTTCGGCCGGATCGACGTGCTGGTCAACAACGCCGGGGTCAGTCGCGACGGCAGCATCAGCAGGCTCTCGGTGGCGGACTGGAACGCCACCGTCGCCACCAACCTCAACGGCGTCTTCCTGTGCACCCGCGCGGCGATCCGCCCGATGCAGGAGCAGGGCGGCGGCCGGATCATCAACCTCTCGTCCTGCGTGGCCAGCCGGGCCGTGGTCGGCGCGGCCGCCTACAGTGCCAGCAAGGCCGCCGTGGAGATGTTCACCCGGGCCTCGGCCCTTGAACTCGCTCCCAAGGGCATCACTGTCAACTGCCTGTCGCCCGGCTACATCGATGAGGGCATGGGCAGGAAGGTCGCAGCCGACGACCGGATCTGGGAGAGCTACCGCAAGCGGCTTCTCTCCGGGCGCCTGGGACGGCCGGAGGAGGTGGGAGCGGCCGCGGTCTTCCTCGCCGCCTCGGACAGCTCCTACGTGAACGGACATGTGCTGGAGGTCAACGGCGGCCTGATGTGGGCGGCCTGATGCCCTCTCCCGCTCCCGTGGTGGCCTTCTTCGATGTCGACGAGACACTGGTCGCGATGAAGAGCCCCTTCGCACTGCTGCGCCACCGGCTGCGCGAGCAGGGCGACCTGGACGGCTCGGCGTACCGCGCGAAGGTCGAGCCGATCCTCGGGTTCGCCGCTCAGGGCGGCGAACCCGCGGAGGTGAGTGCGATGTTCTACCGCGCCCTCGCCGGCGTCGCGTGGAGCGAACTGCTGAGCCAGGGGCGTGCCTGGTACGCGGAGCTGCGTGGCCAGGGGGTACCGTTCATCGAGGCCACGCTGCGGGAGCTGCGGCACCACCAGCGTCAGGGGCATTTCACCGTGGCGGTCTCCGGTGCCTGGCCCGCGAGCTTGTCGCCGATGGCCGAGGACCTGGGTGTCGACCAGGTGCTGTGCACCGAGCCCGAGGTGGACGAGGCCGGGCTGCTGACCGGACGGATCGCGCGAGCGATGTTCGGCCCGGCCAAGGGAGCCGCGGTGCGCACCGTCCTTGCGGCTCAAGGCGCTGTGGCAGGGCAGTGCTTCGCGTATGCCGACGACCCGAGTGATCTCGACATGCTCCGTCTGGTGGGCCGGCCCACCATCGTCGGGAACCACCCCGTGCTGGCCGCAGTGGCGGCCGAGCACGGGTGGCGGGTGCTGCCCAACGCGCTCGTACCCGGCACCGAGCGGATTCCCGTCTGACCGCCACGTCCGGTCGCCGAATTCAACCAACCTCCTTCCTTGAAGTAGTACTCGCCCTAATGTCAGGGTATTGATATAGGGTCGTATCCTGCGTCAACGGATCCGCCATCTGTCATACATGGAGGGATTGCAGCTCACATGAGCACAGCGACCTCGGGCCCCACCACGAAACGGCCCACGATCATCCTCGCCGCGGTGTGCGCGGCCGTCCTGATCCTCCCCGCATCGCTCACCGGCAGCTCGGTGGCTTTGCCTGACATCGCCTCCGGCCTGCACGCCGGCCTCGTTCCGCTGCAGTGGGTGGTGAACGCCTACAACCTCGCCTTCGCCTCCTTCATGCTGGCCTGCGGCTCACTGGCTGACATCGTCGGCCGCCGCCGGATGTTCACCGTCGGAACGGCCGTGTTCGCCCTCGCCTCGCTGGCCAGCGGCCTGTCGGGCAACGTGCTGTTGCTCGACGCGCTGCGCGGCGTGGCTGGTTTCGGCGCCGCCGCGGTGATGACCAGCGGCTGCGCGATCCTGGCCACCACCTTCCAGGGGGCCGCCCTCGGCCGGGCCTTCGCGATTCTCGGCTCTTCGGCGGGCGCGGGCCTGGCCCTCGGCCCCTCTGTGTCCGGTCTCCTGGTCGGCACGCTGGGTTGGCGGTGGGTGTTCTTCGCGCACGCCGTCGTCACGGCCGTGGTTCTCCTGGCTCTGCCCGCGATTCCTGAGTCCCGCAACAGCGAGGGCGCCAGGGTCGACTGGTGGGGCACCATCACCTTCACCGCCAGCCTCTTCCTGCTGATGCTGGGCGTGGTCCAGGGGCCGCAGATCGGCTGGGCCAGCGCCGAGGTGATCGCGATGTTCGCGGGCGCGGTACTGCTGATCGCTCTGTTCGTCGTCGCCGAGAGCCGCCAGGCGCATCCCATGTTCGACTTGGCACTTTTCCGGCAGTCCCGTTTCCTGGCCGTCTGCCTGCTCCCCGTGGCCATCGCCTTCGGCTTCGTCTGCCTGCTGGTGCTGCTGCCCTCGTGGTTCAGCGGGGCCAACGGGGACTCGGCGGACGCCGCCGGGGTGACCATGATGCTGCTCACCCTGCCGGTGCTGGTGGTGCCGCTCGGCGTCAACGTGCTGGTGAAGCGAGGCATGTCGACCCGCGCCGTGCTCAGCCTCAGCCTGCTCCTGGTCGCGCTCGGCGGCACATGGCTCACCGTGCTGCACCCGGGCATCTCCGCCTGGCAGTTGGCCGGCCCGCTGCTGCTGATCGGCATCGGAATGGGCTTCTCCGCGGGCATGATCGACGGCGTCGCGGTCACCTCGGTCGCTCCGGAACGCGCCGGTATGGCCGCGGGCATGTTCAACACCATGAGGCTCGCCGGTGAGGCGGTAGCCATCACGGTGATGAGCACCGTGTTGGTCTCACTCCTCCAGAGCCGTGTGTCGCAGGGCCTGCACGGCTACGGACGTCCTTCGTCCGACGCGGCCGGCCTGGCCAACCGGGTCGCCAGCGGTGACCTGGCGGGTGCCGCCCACAGCGCCACTCCCGAACTGCGCGACCGCTTCAGTGGCTTCCTCGCCGACAGCTACACCGGGGCCATGCACTCCGTTCTGTGGCTACTGGCCGCGATCTGCGCCGTCGCAACGGTCGTCGTGTACGTGATGTTGCGGGAGCCTCAGGACGCGACCACCGACTCGCCGACCGTCGAGGACTCCGCAACCCAGGAGACAACTGTCGTATGACAACTCATGACCAGCGTCCCGTCCTGGTGGTCGGTGCGGGGCCATCCGGCCTCACCGCCGCTGTCGAACTGACCCGCCGCGGCGTGCCGGTCCACTGTGTGGACCGCGCCGAAGGCCCGAGCATGTCGACGAAGGCACTCGGAGTCTGGCCCCGCACCCTGGAACTGCTGGGCAGGATGGGAGCCGACGAGCAGATACGGCGGCGGATCCTGCCGCAACGGGCCATGCGGTACTACTCCGACGGCCGGGTGATCGCCGACCTGCGCTTCCGGGACCCGAGTGTGCAACCGGTCTGCCTGCCGCAGCCAGATGTGGAGGCCATGCTGCGTGACGCCCTGGCCGCCGCGGGCGGAGAGGTGATGTGGGGCACCGAACTGGTCGGGTTCCAGCAGGACGGGCCGGCGGTCAAGGCGCTGCTGCGCGGCCCTGACGGGGTCGAGCGGACCGAGGAGTTCTCCTGGGTGGTGGGCGCCGACGGCGCGCGTAGCCGGGTCCGAGGCCAGTTGGACATCGGCTTTGAGGGCGCCACCCACGAACTGTCGTTCGTGGTGGCCGACATCGAGCTCGACGGCCCGCTGGAGCCGGACGTCACCCACTACTTCTGTTCGCCGCGCGGCATTCTGGTCACGTGCGGGCTGCCCTCTGGACGGTTCAGGGTCTTCACCTCGGCGCCGCCCGGACTCCGGCGCGACGAGGTGGACCTGGCAGCAGTCCAGCGGCTGGTCGACGAGCGAGGTCCTGGTGGCCTCCGGCTCCGCGACCCGGACTGGATCAGTGTGTTCTCGGTGCACTCCCGGCATGCGGAGCGCACCCGCGAGGGGCGGGCCTTCCTCCTGGGCGACGCCGCGCACATCCACAGTCCGGCAGGCGGTCAGGGGCTGAACACCGGCGTGGCCGATGCGCACAACCTGGCTTGGAAGCTCGCCCTGTGCTGGCACGGTCACTGCGATGCGACACTGCTGGACAGCTTCGAGAGCGAGCGCGGGCAGGTAGCCCGGACCGCCATCAAGCAGGCAGAGGTACAGACCCGGATCTGGCTGCTCAACAAGCCTCATCAGGTCGCTGTGCGGGACAACGCGCTACGGGTCGCCTCCGCGCTACGCCTCTTTCACCTCGACTACCTGCCCTGGCTGGCCGGGCAGCGGACGGTGTACACGCAGCCGGGTCCCCGGCGCCGGCGGCTCTCCCTCCCAGCGGGGCGTCCGTGGCCCGGCTCCGGGGGGTTCGTCGAGGGTGGCCTCGTCCCCCGGAAGCAGATCTGGGACACGGCCCGCTCCCGGCGGATGCCCCTGCGCGCAGCCCTCTCGGACCTCCGGCACACGCTCCTGCTCTATGGCAACGGGGCGTTCGGCGCGGAGGCCGCCCGGCTGGCGGCCTGGGTCGGCGACCATTGTGCCGAGGTGGTCGAGGTCCAGATACTGGAGACGCGTGCCGAGAGGCTGCGGCGGTGGGCCCCCGAACAGCACGGAGCGACCCGGGGCCCGGACACCACCCGGATCGCCCTGGTCCGACCGGACGGAATCGCGGACCTGGTGTGTTCCGCGCGCGAGTCGTGGCGCGTACGGCGGCGGTTGGAGGGGCTTTTCGCCCCGCTGCTCACGTCCGCCAGGACTCCGGCGCCCGCGTCGAAGCACCCTGACTCCTTGTCCGAAGTCCACTGAGGTCCACCGGAGAACACAATGTCGATCATTCCCGAAAGCCACCGCGACCTGCTGGAGCGCCCCCTTTTCGCGCACCTGGCCACCATCAGGCCGGACAACACGCCGCAGGTGAACCCCATGTGGTTCAGCTGGGACGGCGAGTACCTGTACTTCACCAACACCACGACCCGGTACAAGTACCGCAATGTCACCCACCATCCGGTTGTCTCCGTGTCCATCAACGACCCCGAGCAGCCGTATCGCTATCTGGAGATCCGCGGCGCCGTCGAGCGCATCGACCCGGATCCCGAGGGCGCCTTCTTCCTTCAGCTCGCCGACCGGTACAAGCTCGCGTTCGACGGGCCGCCTGCCGACGCGGAGCACCGGGTGGTGTACGTGATCCGCCCCACCGGGACGAGCAGGCAGTGAGGGGGAGCCCCGCCCGCCGGCCGGCACCGCCCACCGCG
This sequence comes from Streptomyces sp. NPDC093261, assembly GCF_044753645.1. Taxonomy (NCBI): domain Bacteria; kingdom Bacillati; phylum Actinomycetota; class Actinomycetes; order Kitasatosporales; family Streptomycetaceae; genus Streptomyces; species Streptomyces sp. NPDC093261. The sequence continues at coordinate 1,189,388 of NZ_JBIVNO010000001.1, read as the reverse complement.
GACGCGCGTCAGGTGTCTTCGACGGTGGTGAGGTCGACGCCGTTCTTCCCCCGGTAGCGGAGGAAGAAGACGGTGCTGATCACACAGAGTCCCGAGATGTACCACGGAAACCAGGCGGCGTGGCCGTGCGTGGCGAGGTACTCGCTCAGGTAGGGCGCCGTACCGCCGCACAGCGCCACTGTCAGCGCGTACGGCAGCCCCACGCCGCTGGACCGGAGCGATGTCGGAAACATCTGCAGTGTCGCCGACGGCGCGGCTGTCGCGTAGCACCCGAACAGCAGCAGAGCCGCTGTCATCACCGCGAACAGCCGCACGGCCGATCCGGACACGGTCCCGAACAGGAGCGGGGTCAGGCAGGCGAACCCGCCGCCGAACGCCACCAGCAGGGGCCGCTGGCCGAATCGGTCGGCGGCCATCCCGAGCAGCGGGAGTGCGGCGATGAAGAGCACCTGCGCGGCGACGGCGGCCCACAGCGCGGCGTTCGCCGTCACGCCGTAGTGGGCCTGGGCGTACAGCGGCATGTAGGAGGCGAAGGTGTAGTAGACGACGGTCGCCCCCAGCGAAAAGCCGGCCACTCGGAGAACCTGGCGGGGGTGCGAGCGCAGCACCTGCCACGCCGGATTGCGCCGGCGTTCGCGCGCCGCGTCGAAGACGGGCGTCTCGGGCATGGCGCGGCGCATCCGCCAGCCGTACAGCGCGAGCAGGGCGCCGAGGGCGAAGGGGACGCGCCAGCCCCAGTCACCCAACTGGCCCGCCGTGAGGGTGTTGTGCAGCAACAGCGCGAGGAGCGTCGCCGCGAGCGTGCCGAGCGTGGTGCTGATGTAGATGGCACTGGAATACAACCCGCGTCGCCGGTTCGGTGCGATCTCGTTCACGTACGTGCTCATCGCTGTGCCCTCGCCACCCGCGGACAGTCCCTGCAGCGCCCTGGCCACCACCAGCAGCGTCGGGGACAGCACGCCGGCCGTCCGGTGGGGCGGGGTGAGTGCGATCAGGAGGCTGCCTCCCGCCATCATCAGCAGCGACAGCCGCAACGTCGAGCTGCGACCGCGACGGTCACAGTAGGCACCGATCAGCAGCCCGCCGATCGGCCGGAACAGGAAACCGACGGCGAACACCGACAAGGTCTGCAGGACGTTCGTGGTCGCGTTGCCCGAGGGGAAGAGCTGCGGGCCGAGTACCGCGGCGAACGTCACATAAGCGGTCCAGTCGAACCACTCCATGGCGTTGCCGAGGGAAGCGATCAGCGTCTGGCGCAGGCCGCCGCCCCACGTCGCGGTGCGCACTCCGGTTGCCGGAGCAGCGGTGGTCACGATGCCGTCCTCTCCTGGTCTGATGGCGTGCCCAGTCGTGACCGCAGACCGTCGTCCACGGTGACGCCGATGTCGGTGAAGGTCTCCAGAGCCCTGGCCCAGTGCACGCGCGCCCGCGCCTGGTCGCCGTCGAGGGCGGCGACCGTGCCGAGGACCTCCTCCGCTTTGGCGACGTTCAGGCGTTGCGCGTTCGGCTGCGACAGGCCGAGCGCCTGCTGGGCGCATTCCTCGGCCCGTCCCGGGTCGCTCAGGCTCAAGTAGAGCTGAGCCAGCTCCAGAAGGATCTTGCTGCGGGCCATCCTGTTCGCGCTGGAGTCGGCCAGCGAGCGAGCCGCCTCCGCCTTCCCAGTGGCGTCGTGGCGGCCCAGGAGTCCGTCGGCGACGGCGAGGCGCGCCAGGGCGTAGGCCTCGCCGTCGACGTAACCGATCTGCCGGGCCCCTTCGAGCGCCGTGGCCGCGTACTGAGCTGATTGCTGCGGTGAGCCCAGGCTCCCGCTGATGGCCGACAGCAGACACAGCGTCTCGACCTCGTAGGTGCGGTCACCGCATTCCTGGAAGGAACTCAGTGCCCGCTGTGCCGCGTCGTACGCGTTCTCGTACCGGCCGACGTCCAGGTCGATCAGGGCGAGCCCGTACAGCGAGATGCTCCGGTCATAGGAGGAGTCGATGGATTCGGACACCTCGAGCGCCTGCCTGAAATAGGACCGCGCCCGGGTCAGCTCCCCGGTGGCCTGATGCACCAGGCCCAGGTTTCGCAGGCTGTACGAGCTGATGTGGTGCAGGCCGAGTCCGCCGGCGGTGGCCAGCGAAGCCGTGAGGAACTCGGTCGCGCCGTCCATGTCACCCCGAGTCCAGTGGATGAAGCCCAGCACACCCTGGGCGGTGGCCTCCAGCCGTGGTGAAAGGATGGCGTGTGCGATGTCGAGTGCCTGCTGTGCGGCCTTGTGTGCCCGGCCTCCCCGGCCCAGGCTGAGGTGGGCGAGGCTCATGTTGTTGAGCGTGGCCGCGACCTCCTCGGCCATGCCCAGCCGGTTGTGCAGCGCGAGGCTCTTCTCCTGATGCGCGATGGCCCACTCGTAGTCGCCCAGCGTGTTGTAGAGGTTGGCGAGGCTTCGGTGCATCGCTGCGATGCCGCGCTCGTCGGCGAGGGACTCGGCGGCGGCCAGGGCGATGCGAGTCGTCTCGCGCCACTCGGTCCGGTACTTGCCCGTCCAGAAGAAACCCCGCAGTGCGTCGGCGAGGTGCCAGGAGAGATAGTGCGGTCCGTGCGTACCGAAGTAGCGTACGCAGGCCATCAGATTGCGCCGCTCGGCCAGCAGCCATGCCATCGAGTGGCTCTTGTCATAGTGTTGAGGCGCATCGAACGCTGGCTTGGGCGCCGCCGGTTCCGTGAGTCGCACGAACTCCGAATAGAGAACGTCGGCTGCGGCACAGGCGCCCGCGAGGTACCACCGGCCGAGCCGCTCCAGGGCCTCGGCCCGTTCCGGCTCGGGGTGCTCTTCGACGGCGCGGTCCTGGGCGTACTCGCGCAGCAGGTCATGGAACTGGTATCGGCCGGGGGCGGGTTGTTGCAGGAGACTCGCCATCTCCAGACGGCTCAGAGCGGCCCGTGCCTGCGCCTCGCTGATGTCGGCGAGGACCGCGACGGCGGCGGAGGTGAAGTCAGAGCCGGGGAAGAGTGCCGCGAGCCGGAAGATCAGCCGGTCGTCCGGTGCCAGGGCGTAGTAGGACAGGGCGATGGCGGTCGAGACGGCAGAGGCCGTGTCGCCGTCGACGGACAGGGCGGCGAGGCGGTTGCCGCGCCGCAGACTCTCGAGATAGGTCTCGACCTGCCCGCCTGGAGCACCGATGAGGTTGGCCGCGGCGATCCGTAGCGCCAGCGGCAGGCAGGAGCACAGTGCCGTCACTTCCCGTACGACGTCCGGATCAATCGTCACCGCGGCCTGCCGCATCATTCCGGCGACCAGGTCGATGGACTCGCGCTGGCTGAGCGTGTCGACCTTGATCAGTTGGGCTCCGTGCGTGACCACGAGGGAGCGCAACTGCCGTCTGCTGGTGATCAGTACGGAACAGCCCCCGTCACCTGGAATGAGCGGGACCACCTGTTCGACGCTGGAGGCATTGTCGAGCACCACCAGGGCCTTCTTCCCGGTCAGCTTCGACCGGTAGAGGTTGGCCTGTTCCACGGGGTCGACCGGTATGCGCTCCGCGGGCACCCCGAGTGCGCGGAGGAACTGCGAGAGCACCTGCTCGGTCGGCAGCGGCACACGCGCTCCGCCCCGCTCGTAGCCGCTCAGGTTCACATACAACTGCCCGTCCGAGAACGCCGGCCGTACTCGCCTGCCGATGCACACGGCGAGAGCTGTCTTCCCCACCCCGGGCGGTCCCGACAGGACGACGACGGGGACGCCGGTGCGCCCGGACACCGGCGGAAGTACGGTCGTGATGCGGTCGATGATGTCCTCGCGGCCCACGAAACCCATGGCCAGCGGAGGCAGTTGGGCAGGGACCGGGACTGCCTCGCTCCCGGCGGCGCCCGGACCGTCCGGAGCCGTCAGCGCCGGATCCGATTCGAGGATGCCGGTGTGCACGGCACGCAGCCTCTCGCCCGGCTCGATACCGAGCTGCTCGACCAGTTGCCGGCGCGCTTGCTGGTAGACGTCCAGAGCCTCCGCCTGCCGCCCCGAGCGGTAGAGGGCGAGCATCAGCATGCTCCAGAAGTTCTCCCGCAGCGGGTTGTCGATCGCCGCCGCGCGTAGCTCCCGCACCAGTTGCGCATGCCTGCCGAGCTGGAGATCGGTCTCGAAGTACGCCTCCAGCGCGGCCAGTCGCTCGTCCTCCAGAAAACGGCATTCGTCCTGGTGCAGGGAGCTTGACGGGATGTCCTCGAGTGCGTTGCCCCGCCAGGTGGCGAGCGCGTCGTTCAGCAGGCGGGCCCGTTCCTCCAGCCCCTCGGACTGTTGAGCCATCCGGACCAGGCCGCGGAAGCGCTGTAAGTCCAGCTCGCCTTCAGGGACATCGACCCGGTAGCCACCGGCTGCCGTCTCCAGTGCGAGGGCGTCGCCGAGCAGCAGCCGCAGGCGGCGTACGTATGTGTGCAACGTTCCGCGGGGATTGGACGGCTTTCGCTCGTCCCAGAGCCATTCCGCGAGGCGGTCGCTGCTCACGACCGTTCCGCTCCGTAGCAGCAGTGCGGCCAGTAGGACCCGGAGCTTGCCGGACTCCAATGCCAGTTCTTTGCCTGAAATTGATATCGAGAGCGGTCCCAGAACTCCGTAGTTGTTCTCGGAAACCGATGCCGTGGCGCCATACGACGAGACCGTTAACGTTTCTGCCACGCAGCTTGCCTTCCCCCTTGACCTGCTTGCGCACGACTTCGGCATACATTCGGCGCCATTGCCAGAAATACATGATATTATCCAAAGTCGTGTGCATGTCATGGTAGTGCATGCCATCGGCCGCCCGAGGATCGCTTTGGTGGGGACCCAGGTGATGTTTCTCACCGTCTCGGAATTCGCGGTTGTTCGCCGGTGGCTGGGCGTCAAGTCCGCCGCAGGTGGTCGATGATCAGCGCGCCGATCATCGAAGACCAGTGCGGCGGGAAGATGTGTCCCATGCCGGCGATCCGCCGAAGCCGTGCGCGCGGAATCGCCTGGTGCAGTGCCTCGCCGTGTTCCAGGGGGAAGACAGGGTCCTGCTCACCGTGCACGACCAGCGTCGGCACATCGAGTGCACTGATGCGGCTGGTGAATGGGGGCGTGCGATCCATCGCCGTCATGTGACGCCCGGAGGTGTCGGGCTCACAGCTGCGTGCCGCCACGCGCTCGACCAGGTCCTCCCAGTAGACCCGGTCGAACAGTGCGGCCGACCCGACCAGCGTCCGCCAGCCCTCGACCGCCATGGACCGGCGCTCGTTGGGCGTGGTCAGGGGTGATGACCCGTGTCGCGCGGTCTGCTCGAGTACCGGCTCGCGCGGGCCCTGCCGTCTGGTGCGCGGAAGCGTTCGTGTGTCGGCGTTCGTGTGGGGAGAACTGGACAGCAGCACCAGGGAACGGACGAGTTCGGGCCGGCCGAGGGCGAGCAGCAGGGAGACCATTCCTCCCGCAGACTGGCCCACCACGTGGGCCGAGCCCATGTGGAGCCCGGCGATCACCGCCGCGGCGTCCGCGGCCATCGTCGTCAGGTCGTACTCCCTGTCGGACTTGCCGGATCTCCCGGTGTCGCGGTGGTCGTAGCGCACGACGTAGTACCCGGCCGCCACGAGCAGTCGGCACAGTTCGTCCGGCCACACGATGCCCGGCGCGGTGGCGCCCATCACCAGCAACACCGCGGGATCACAGCGGTTGCCGAACGTCTCCGCCCACAGGATCAGACCGTCCTGCGTTGGGATTGACCTCTCCACTGACCCGATTTTTCCCTTGGTAGTGTGCGGCTGACGCTGTTCATCTGTCCCAGGGGGAACTCATCATGACCCGCGCGCGCACGGCACTCATCCTGATCGATCTGCAACGGTGGATCGTCGACAGGCCGTGGCAGCCGGTGAGCGGCGGCACGGTGGTCGACGCTTGCGCAAAGCTGCGCGAGCACTTCGCAACCGAGAACTCCTCGGCCGTCGTCCTCGTCCGGTACGTCCGCGCCGACGGCGCCGACGGCGGCGTGGGCGCGGCCCCCAATCACCTGGTCCCCGGGTTCGCCCCTCGTGCGGGGGAGCACGTGGTGACCAAGCACGGCCTCGATGCGTTCGAGGACACCGATCTCCACGACCATCTGCGCCAGGCGGGCGTCACCAAGATCGTCCTGGCCGGTCTGTCCACGGCCCACGGCGTCGCGTCCACCGCGGCGACCGCGCTGCGCCTCGGTTACGAGGTGGTCGTCGTCTCCGACGCCACCGCCAGCGAGAACGACGCGCAGCATCGCGAGGCACTCGACCGGCTGACCGCACTCGGTGCGCGCAGCGCCTTGGTCGGCGAACTCGTGACCGCGGCGGCCGCCGGAAGCTGAGGAGGCCGCCGCTGGACCGGTGTGCGACCGCCCGCCGTGGGCCGCATGCGGGCATGGGGCGATGCCCGATGTCCGCCGAAGGGGCCGTCCATCGAGGCGGCGCGCGGGTGTCACCTGGTGCGTCCGGGGCTGCGGACGCGGTGGCGCATGCGCCCATGTGCTCATGTGCTCAATATCTGCTGCCGACCGGGGCGGGCAGCGTGTCGAGGTCCGCGAAATCCTCCTCGGTCAGTGTGACTTCCGCAGCGGCCAGATTCTCCCGCAGATAGCGGGAGTTCTTCGTGCCGGGTATGGGCACGACCCGTTCTCCCTGGGCGAGGGTCCAGGCGATGGCCACCTGGGCGGGAGTGACCGACCGGCGGTCGGCTACTTCCCGGATCACATCGACGATGCGCTGGTTCGCCTCCATCGCGGCACGACCGAATCGCGGGTTGGCCGCCCGGAAATCGCTGCCCTCGAACTGGCCGGCGCGCAGGGTTCCGGAGAGAAAGCCGCGTCCCAGGGGCGCGAAGGGGATGAAGCTCGCCCCTACGCTCTCGCACCAGCCGACCATTCCACCCGACACGTCGTCCAGCGCGTCACGAGTCCACAGGGAGAGTTCGGACTGCACCGCGGTCACCGGGTGGATCGCGTGAGCCTCACGGGCCTGTGCGACAGTTGCCTCTGACAGGCCGATCCAGCGCACCGTGCCCCGTTCGACGAGTTCTGCCATGGCGCCCCACGTCTCCGCCAACGGCACCGCGGGGTCGATCCGGTGGACGTAGTACAGGTCGATGACATCGATGTTCAGGCGCCGCAGACTGGCCTCGACGGCCTTGCGCAGATAGGCCGGGGAGTTGTCGCGGTGGGCCGCCCGCAGCTGGAGGTCCTCCAGGACGATCCCGAACTTCGTCGCGACGACGGCCTCCTCCCGTCGCCCCGCGATGGCCCTACCCAGCAGTGTCTCGTTGTGTCCCGCGCCGTAGAGGTCGGCTGTGTCCAGCAGGTTCCCGCCGAGGTCCAAAGCCTCGTTGATGACCCGGACGGACCGCTCGTCGTCGCGGGAGGACTCCTGGTAGAGCCAGCTCATGCCCATACAGCCGAGGCCGATACTGCCGATCTTGATTCCCGTGTTGCCCAGACTCCTCAGGCGCACCTTTCTCCTTCTCCTTTTTCAGACAGCCGCTAGGACGAGTGCGGCGTTGCACGCCGAACCCTGGGTACGGACCGGCGGTGACCTTTCGAACGGCCTGAGTCGCCGAGCCGGTGGCGACGCCGAGGCCGCCGGTGGTGAACTCCATGACGCCGGTGGTGAACTCCGTTACGCCGGCGTCGGCACGACAACGTCCCGGCGCGGCACCGACGCCGTGAAGCCCACTTCGACGACGCCGGAGCCGGCGGGCGGGCGCCCGGTGACGTCGCGGTCGAGGCAGCCCGCGGCCGTTCGCGCGGACTCGGACCGCTCCTGTGCGAGGGATTCCGCTCGGCCGTGACCACGACGCAGCCGCGCCACGCCGAGAGGCCAGGACACGCGGCCGACTCGTCGCGTCGGCCTGTCTGCCCGTCAGCCGGCCCGACCGCGTCAGATCGGTGATCGCGTGCTCAGGGCGGCTCCGGCACCTCTGCGGGCGCCACCACCCCACGGGGCCGTCCCGAGGTGGGGATCCGCCCCGTACGTCACCGTCTGCCGCGGGTTCTCTCCCAGCCGCCGGCTGGAACACCGCCACGACACCATGAACACGATCACCGTCGGACACTGGATCTCTTTCCCCCCTGCAGTCGGCCCCCTGGCCTGCGGAGAACGCGTTGGCGTCTCCCCGGCGCCACCGCCACCTCCCGAAACCGCTCTAACCATCTGTCCGGTACCGCCCGTCGCTCGGCAGACTCGCCGTCTCCCGGGCAGTGAGCTGTCAAGCCGAAGAAGCAGCGCCTTGTCAGCACCGCGCCCGCCCTGCCGTTGTTCTCGCAGCGGCATCCGGATGGAGTCTCACGTCCGGAGTTGACGAAGAACAAAGGTAGCCGTGCGATCTTTCGTCCTGCTGTCAGAACCTGTAAGTGGCCGGCCGCCATGCTGCCGGGTGAAGCAAGGCCCGCGACCATCACGGGAGACGGCCGAGGCGGTCGACTGCCGCTCCACCGCCTGCTCGGCAATCCGTCCGCCGGCAATCCGCCCTTGACGATGTAGAACGGAGTGCGTTCAGTAACGCGTGCCGACAGCCGCCGGAATTTCCGCCAGCGCCGCCATCGAAGCCTCGTCGAGTTCTGCTCCGGCCGCACCGGCGTTCTCCTCGAGGTAGCGAATCTTCTTCGTACCCGGAATCACCACCACATTGCGGCCCTGAGCGAGCACCCAGGCCAGCGATACCTGGGCCGGAGTGAGGCTCAGGCGTTCGGCCACCTGCCGGATCCGGCCGACGATTGCCAGGTTAGCGACCAACGCCTGGGGCTGGAATCGCGGCAGCCTGTGGCGACCGTCCAACTCCGGGAGTTCGCCGGCCGAGTTGATCTGCCCGGAAAGGAAACCCCGCCCGAGAGGTGAGAAAGCGATGAGAGTGATGTCCTGCTCGCGGCAGTACTCCAAGACCCCTGATGTGATCGCGTCGCGGCTCCACAGGGACAGCTCGCTCTGCACGGACGCCACGGGGTGCACGGCCTGCGCCCGCCGGATGTCCTCGACCGACACCTCCGAGAGGCCGATGGCACGTACCTTGCCTTCCCGCACCAGGTCCGCCATGGCGCCCCAGCTCTCCTCGACGGGTATGGCTGGATCCACCCGGTGCAACTGGTAGAGGTCGACATGGTCGACGCCCAAGCGCCGGAGACTGGCCTCGCAGGCACTCCGCAGGTACTCCGGCCTCCCGTCACGGTGGCTGGCGTACGTCTTCGGATCGTCCACCACCAGACCACCCTTTGTCGCCAGGACGACCTCGTCCCGTCGGCCGCGCAGCGCCCGACCGACAAGGGCCTCATTGGTGAAAGGGCCGTACATGTCCGCGGTGTCGATCAGGGTGCAGCCCAAGTCGACAGCACGGTGGATGACGTCCACGGAGGCCGTGTCGTCCCGCCCCAGCTCGTCGTAAGCCCAGGACATCCCCATGCAGCCCAGACCCACGACGCCGACCTCGGGGCCTGAAGCCCCCACAATGGTGCCGCGCATCAGCGGTCTCCCCTCTCTCCGGCGAAGCCGTCACAGTACACATGCTCAATATCCGCCGCTACCATATGACAGGACACGTACACTCGCACTTCGACGATCATGGAGAGTCACATGACGCAGCCGGCGGCGTCCCTGGGGCCGGTCCCGGTCCTCCCCAACTACGTGGACGAACAGTTGGTGACGCGGATGGGGATCGAGATCCTCACCTGTCGCCCTGACCTCGTCGTGGGCACCATGCCGGTGAAGGGCAACCGGCAACCGATCGGGATCATGCACGGCGGCGCCAACGCGGTCCTCGCGGAGACTCTCGGCTCGCTCGCCGCGTGGGTACACGCCGGTCCGGACAGGATCATCGTCGGTCAGGAACTCTCCTGCACCCATCACCGCGCGGTGCGCTCCGGCCTGGTGAAGGGCGTCTGCCGTCCGCTGCACGTGGGTCGCGGTCTAGCCACTTACGAGATCGTCATCTGCGACGAGGAGGAACGGCGGGCCTGCACCGCCAGGCTCACCTGCGTTCTCCCTCCGCCGCGGACGCAGCAGCGCCGCCAAGGAGATTCGTAGGCTACTTTATGCGAGACTACTGATATGGCGGATACCAAAGCGACAAAGCATGCGTCGGACTCTCCTTCAGCCGTGACGGCAGTGGTCGCCAATAGGCTCGGGAACACCATCAAGCGGGCCGAACAGGCATTGATCTCACGCAAGACCCAGGTGCTGCGCCAGTTCGACCTGACCGTTCCCCGGTATTCCGTACTGCTGTTGCTCTCCCTCTTCCCAGGAGGAATGTCGGCCGCGCAGCTGGCCAGGGAGAGCATGGTGACACCGCAGACGATGTCGACGGTGCTCGCCAACTTGGAGAAGCGCGGCTGGATGGAGCGGGAACCTTCCCAGCTCCACCAGAAGGTCATTGTCAATAAGCTCACCAAGAGCGGCCGCGCCGTGCTGAAGAAGGCGGACAGGGAAGCGCTGCGAGTCGAGGACGAGCTACGCGCCGAATTCACCGCGGCGGAGCTGGAGCAGTTCGAGGACTACCTGGAGCGGGCCATCAGGACGCTGGGCGAGACGCACTGAACCGGGTGGCTCCCGCGGCGAGCCACCCGGTCCGGGGACACCTTGGTGCCTCTGCTGCTCAGGCGGCGCTCACCAGCAGACATGACCAGGTGAACCCGGCCCCCGCGCTCACCACCAAGGCGAACTCACCAGGCGCCAGCCGGCGCTCGGCGTACAGTTCGGCCAGGCTGGCAGCGGCGTCACCTGCGCCCAGGTGCCCCGTGTCCCCACCCAGCGTGAGGATGTCGGCCGTCAGCATCTTGCGAAGGGCGGGTGCATAGGCGAGGTCGATGGTTTTCGCGCCCAGTCGGGGAGGAACGACATACCGTAGCTGCGGACTGTCGGACGCCAGCCCCGCGGCGGCGAGGCAGCGCTCCACGACCACTGCCAGGCTTTCACCGCTGGCTTCGGTGAACGCCTCCATGCCTTCTCGTTCGAGGAAGGCCTTCTTCGTACGGCGCATGTCGACCCGATCGCTCACGGAGCGCGGCATCAGTCCGAATGGGTCGCGGCCGCGATGCATCCGTTCCAGTTGCGGCGCGGCGACGGTGGTGATCGCGTGCAGCAGCAGCTCCGCGGGACGCTCTTCGGAGGGATGCAGCAGCAGGGCGGTGGCGCCGTCCCCGTAGGCGATCCCGTAATCCCCGCGCCAGCGGTCGAAACCTGGTGCGGCGAAGCGGTCCGCTGTTGTGACCAGGGCGTACCGGAGGGCGGGGTCGGTCAGCAGCCGGGCGGCGCCCACTTCGATAGCCGCCGCGCCGCCGTTGCAGACCTGCTGGATACCCAGAGGTTCGGCCTGCCGAGCGCCCAACTGATCGGCGATGTAGTGGGGAGGTGACCAGAGATCGTGCCCCTGATAGTACATCCAGGCGTGCAGCACCATGCCCAACTCCGCCGGTGCGGTACCGGTGCTGTCCAGAGTCGCGCGTGCGGCCAGTACCGCCATCTCAGGAGCCGCCTCGCCGGATACCGGCAGTGCTGCATAGCCGAGTTCTTCGGCGGTCTCCGCCTCCACCAGACCTTGCTCGACGGCCTGCCGGGCGGTCTGACGTTCGCCCGGAATCCACGTGCTCAGGCCGGACAGGCCCATCGGTCTCGGTAGTCGCACAGCAATGCTCCGCTCATCAGCAGGGCCTTCATGATAAGCAGATCATTGAACGGAGTCAGTAAGCTGTCAATCGAGAGGTGAACCCCATGTCCAGCAGCACGGCGGGCATAGAGATAGAGACCAAGGGTCTGGTGCGGACGATCACCTTCGCCCGCCCCGAGCGCCGTAATGGCATGGATCTGTCCATGTTTGCTGCCTACTACGACGCTTTGGCCGAGGCCGAGGCCAACGACGAAGTCCGCGCCATCGTCGTCACGGGCGCTCGCAGCAGCTTTTGTTCGGGGGCGACCCCGGACCTCCTGGCCCACCTTGCGGGATCGGAGACGCAACAGAGCCACAACGGAGAGGGCTTGAGCTCGGTTCTGGGGCACCCGGCGCATCTTCCGCTGACCATGGGGACGCCGTTGATCGCGGCGATCAATGGCAGTGCGGCGGGCCTGGGCCTCGTCCACGCGTTGTTCGCCGATGTCCGGTTCATGGCACATGAGGCGCAGGTCTCCGCTGTGTTCAGCCGGTTCGGTCTGATAGCCGAGTACGGAGCGGCCTGGTTGCTGCCACGCATCGTCGGCGTGGGCAGCGCGATGGACATGCTGCTCTCCTCCAGGGCGGTGGGCGCGGAGGAGGCTCTGCGGATCGGCCTGGTACAGCACACCGCACCGCGCAGCGAGGTGCTGGGAGCCGCCCAGGAATATGCCCGCGAACTGGCTGAATCCTGTTCCCCGTCGTCCATGGCCATCATCAAGCGCCAGATCCTTGACGGTCTGCTCATGCCCGCGGCTGATGCTGTGGCCGAATCCGTTTCCCTTATGCAGGACTCCTTCGCACGTCCGGACTTCCCCGAGGCCATGGCCGCGTTGCGGGAGCGCCGAAAGCCGGCGTTTTCGTCGTCGACCACCAGCGCCGCTACGGCGTGAAGCGGCTGTGCACCATCCTCGGCATCGCCTGCTCCAGCTTTTACTACTGGCGCCGCACCGCCGCGGACCGGACCGCCCGGCAGGCGGTCGACGCCCGGCTGGCCGCCCGGACACGGGCCGTGCACCGCGAGTCGGACGGCACCTACGGCGTCTCCAGGATCATCGCCGAGCTCCGCGACGGCGGTGAGCAAATCAATCACCAACGGATCGCGCGCGTGATGCGGAGCATCGGCCTGGCGGGCGTGTGGCTGCGTCGTAGGCACCGCACCACGATCACAGACCCCCCGTCCCTCACCGGGGGCATACTGCCAGTCCAGGCGTGAGCCCAGGCGGGCATCGAGAAAGGCGAGATCACACACCGCGCGACGGGAATGGGCAGTTGCCGGCCGGCTTCGGCGTCAGTGCCGCGACGGTTTACGCCGCATCCGCAGCACCACTGCCCTCCTCGCGTCCTTTGTCCCCCATATGAAGGAGGCACTGGCGAGCGTCGACCGTCGTGGAGACCTGCCGATGGACGGGCCCATGGCTCTGATCAGGTCCCGTCGCTCAGTGGCGGATCGATGCACGGAGCTTACACAGTGTGTGAGTGGATGTGTACTTGAAGCGAGGTCCATGCGGACTTACGGCTATCGCTCATTCCCGGACGACTCGAATCGCGGGTGGATGGGCTGTGGTTCGGCCGTGACCAAACGGCAGACAGGCCCCTGACCCGCCTTTGCGCAGGTCAGGGGCCTGTCTCGTGGGGTGAGTGACGGGACTCGAACCCGCGGCATCCTGGACCACAACCAGGTGCTCTACCAGCTGAGCTACACCCACCATGACCGGTGTTTTCGGTTTCCCGCACCGGCCGAGAAAAAGTGTACAGGGTCCGAAGGGGTGCTCGCGCCAGCATTTCCGCGGGGCCCGTCCGGGCCCCGTCGACGACGCTACTGCGCGGGCAGCACGTGCCGGGCCGCGATCGCGCGCGCCGTGTCCGAGTCGGGGCCCGGCTGCGGCACGAAGATCGACTCCCGGTAGTAGCGCAACTCCGCGATGGACTCGCGGATGTCGGCCAGTGCCCGGTGGTTGCCGTTCTTCTCGGGGCTGTTGAAGTACGCCCTCGGGTACCAGCGCCGGGCCAGTTCCTTGATCGAGCTGACGTCCACGATCCGGTAGTGGAGATAGTCCTCCAGCGTCGGCATGTCGCGGGCCAGGAAGCCGCGGTCCGTGCCGACGGAGTTGCCGCACAGCGGCGCCTTGCCCGGTTCCTTGACATGCTCCCGGACGTAGGAGAGGACCTGTTCCTCGGCGTCGGCGAGCGTCGTGCCGGCCGCCAGCTCGTCGAGCAGTCCCGAGGTGGTGTGCATCTGACGCACCACCTCCGGCATCGTCTCCAGCGCCGCGTCCGGCGGCCGGATCACGATGTCCACACCCTCGCCGAGTACGTTCAGCTCGGAGTCGGTGACCAGCGCGGCCACCTCGATGAGCGCGTCGTCGGACAGCGAGAGTCCGGTCATCTCGCAGTCGATCCACACCATGCGATCGTTCATGTGTCCCACCTTATGGCCCGCCCGGGTCATGCGGACCGCCCGTGCGGGGGAGGAAGGCCCGGGACCGCCCCCGGCGGGGCCCCGGGCACGCCGAAGTGGCGGGGGGCCGGCCCCGGGGGGCGCCAACCCCGGCCCCGCCCCCCCCGGCCACGGCGCCCCCCCCGGCGGGGCGCCGCCCCGGGGCCGGGCCGGGGGGGGAGTCGGCCCGGGGCCGCCCCCGGGGGGGGCCCGGGCCCGCCGGTGGGGGGGGGCCCGCCGTGGGTACGTACCCACGCGGAGCCCGCCACTTCCCGGCTCCGGCCCGGCGGCGCTAGTGCGCGCTGCGCTGCCCCGGCAGGCTCGGCCGGCCCGCCGCGTACAGCTCCGGGACATGCCTGACCGGGTGGTCGACGTGCTTGCCGTGGTGGTCCGTGGGCAGGGGCGCCGTGGGGCCGAGCGCGCTCGCGGCGGCCGTGCGCCGGGTCTGCATCGGGACCGGGGCGGCCTCCTGCACCACCTGTGGCGCCGCCGGTCCGCCGGACACGTCAGGATCCCCCGGCCGTTCGCCCTGCGGCCGGCGCGCCCGGTAGGCCGCCCGGTACGCCGCCGGCGACGAGCCGAGCTGGCGCCGGAAGTGCCCGCGCAGCGCGACCGGGGAGCGGAAGCCGCAACGCCCGGCCACCTCGTCGACCGAGTAGTCGGAGGTCTCCAGCAGCCGCTGTGCCTGGAGCACCCGCTGGGTGATCAGCCACTGCAGCGGCGCGCTGCCGGTCAGCGAACGGAAGCGCCGGTCGAACGTCCGCCTGCTCATGTACGCGCGCGCGGCCAGGGTCTCCACGTCGAACTGCTCGTGGAGGTGCTCCAGCGCCCAGGCGACGACCTCCGCGAGGGGGTCGGCGCCGATCTCCTCTGGTAAAGACCTGTCGAGGTAGCGCTCCTGGCCGCCACTGCGGCGCGGCGGGACCACCAGGCGCCGGGCGAGCGCGCCCGCCGCCTCGTTGCCGTGGTCCGTGCGCACGATATGGAGGCAGAGGTCGATACCGGCCGCCGTGCCGGCCGACGTCAGGACGTCGCCGTCGTCCACGAACAGCTCGCGTGGATCGACGTGCACCGACGGATAGCGCTTGGCCAGCGTCGGCGCGTACATCCAGTGGGTGGTGGCCGGTCGCCCGTCCAGCAGTCCGGCGGCGGCCAGCACGAAGGCGCCGGTGCACAGCCCGACGATGCGGGCGCCCTCTTCGTGCGCTCGGCGCAGTGCGTCGAGCGCCTCCTCCGGCGGCGGCGAGGTGATCGACCGCCAGGCCGGCACCACGACGGTGCCCGCCCGCGAGATCGCCTCCAGGCCGTACGGCGCGGTCAGTTCCAGGCCCCCTGTGGTCCGCAGCGGGCCTTCCTCTCCGGCGGCCACCAGCAGTCGGTAGCGCGGAACTCCGGCGTCCTGGCGGTCAATCCCGAACACCGAAAGCGGTATGGAACTCTCGAAGATGGGGCCGCCGCTGAACAGCAGCACCGCGACGATCTCCTTGCGGCGCCGCCCGGACAGCTTCCGGGCCGCGGCATCCGCCGTGGCAGTGGAGTCGTGGCTCATCCTGCTAAGCCCCCCTCGGTGGTCGCGGCTCCTCGGTTGTGTCGCTCCTGCACGTTTCCCCTCGGTCCTGCACGAGTCCCCCGCCGTAAGACATCATGATCGAATTTACTGCGTCCCGCGGTGCCGGCGTGACCAGTTCACCATCCGGCACATTGTCGACATGGCAACTTGGCGTGAAGCATTCGATCACGAAGGGTTGCACTCGTGGGCCGTGCAGGGAAGTGCGCCTCGTCCCAGTGGCCAATCCCCATAGGGTCCGGGAGGCCTCCAGGACCCTTTCGGCGCAGGTCGAACGGGGGGTGGGGGGCCATTCGGCCCCCTGATGCACGGGTGTGAGAAGTTGGCTGAAAAGAGGCGGGGGCGTGCGCGGAAACCGGTCAGTCGACCGGAGTGTTTGCTCCCCCGTTCCGCCCGCCCCCGCACGCCCCCGTTCCGGGCCCGCCGCACCGGGCGGGGCGAGGGGCGGAATGCCGGATGCCGCAGGGCGCGCACTCCTCGTCCGCGACCCGCGCCGCGCCCCGTTCGGACTGCCGCAGCAGCGCGCGGCATGCCCAGGTGACCGCCGTGAGGCCCAGCGTGGCGCTGATCGCACCGGCGACCGATGTGCCGCTCCAGACGAGGACCACGGGGACCAGGGCGCAGGTGAACCAGGCCCAGCGGACGACGACGGCCGCCGTCTCCGGAGCGGGACGGTTCCGGGGTGCGGGGCGGGGTGCGGACACGGCGGGCTCCCTACGGCGGCGGCTCACCGGAATCAACGCGTGCCCGGCCGCTCGGTCACTGGTGCCGACGGGTGTCCCGGTTCCACGGTGTGACCGTCCCGTCGCTCCCTGTCCGAACCCGGATCGCGGAAGCCGGACCGCCGCCCTGGTCGCAGAGTGAACCCTGAGCGAACCACCTGTACGAGGCAGCAACCATTGCGTTACAGGCGTCCCTCGTGCATGCTCTCTGAAACCCCGTGACGGGGGCTCTCTTGTCCGGGCGAAGCCGGGACCTCGGGGGTCGCGCGGGATCTGGGCGAAGGAGGCGTGCCGCCGTACCCTTGCGGGTAGGGGGTTGGGAAGATGATTCCCGGACACCGCTCCGCCGCACAGTGTCGTCCCACCCACGAGGATCACAACGCCGAGACACTCATGGCCGGTCACGAATTCTCCGAACCCGCGGACCGCAAGCGCCGCGTCGCCGATCCCACGGCGGCCGAGCCCTTGGCGGCGGAAGAGTCACGCCCGTCCTGCGACCCCGCCTTCAAGCACGGTGTGGTGGTCGGCTTCGACGGCTCCACCTCCAGCGAGCGCGCGCTCGCCTATGCGATCGGCATGGCCCACCGTTCCCGTTCGGGCCTGATCATCGTGCATGTCGCCAACCGGCTGCCCACCACGGTGTGGGCGGGCTGTGAGCCGCCGGTCTTCGTCGATGTGCCGGACCACCGAACAGAGGTCCTCGGGCTGGAGCTGGCCTGCGCGGAGCATCTCGCCGAGGTGCCCTGGATCCTGGTCGAGCGCGGCGGCGACATCTGCCACGAACTCGAAGAGGTGGGGCGGGAGTACGAGGCGGACGCGATCGTCGTCGGCTCCACCCAGGGCATTGTCGGCCGTATCTTCGGCTCGGTCGCCGGCCGTCTCGCCAAGCGCGCCCGGCGCCCCGTCGTCGTCATTCCCTGAGCCCCCGATACCGGCTCCGGGCGTCCCGAGGCGCCCGTGGCTGGTTTCGCGTGCCTGCGACCGCCCGGACGTGTCCGTGGCCTGGTTTCGCGCGCGTACGACCGCCCGGACGTGTCCGTGGCCGGTTTCGCGCGCCTGCGACCGCACGTCCCCAGCGCCTTCGGCCCGCGACTCCGCCGCAACCTCCCCGCCGCCCATTCGTAACTCCTCGTCGGCTCAGGCGAGATGGGGAACGACCGCCTCCAACTTCACTGCGCGGACGCGTGAACCTACTCGCGCGTAGAGGTGTTTGTGCCCTTGTGAAGGGCATATATCGGTCACCGCACGACCGTACGTGCAGGACAAGAAGGGAGCCCGCCGTGGACAACGACGTCTCTGCGGGAAGCACCACATCGATCGTCGGCCGACTCGCGCTGGGTATCACGCTGTTGGCCTTCGGTCTCGGAACGACCAAAGTGATCGACGGTGTGACGACGGCCGACGCCGTGTCACTGGCCCACTATGTGGGCGGTGTTGCCCTGTTCCTCGCCGGCCTGCTCGCTTTCCGCGACGGTGACACCGCCACGGGTACGGCCTTCTCGGCGCTCGGCGCCCTGTGGTTCACCTGGGCCGTCACGGCCGGCGGCGGGATGTCCGCCAACGCCGCTGGACTCTTCCTGCTGTTGTTCGCCCTCGTCGTCCTGAGCCTGGCACTCGGAGCGGCCGGCGACGTCCTCGGCCAGGGCACCTACGGCCTGCTCTGTGTCTCGCTGGTGCTGCTCGCCGTCGCGCGTTTCGCCGGCAACGACGCGCTGGGCAAGGCCGGCGGCTGGTGCGCGGTCGCCGCGGGCGCGGTCGCCTGGTATGCGGCGACGGCCGTCCTGGCCAAGTGGCCGACCTCCCTGCCGCGACGCGCTGCCGGCCGGGGGGTGACGGCCGCCGGCTGAGGCAGCGCCGGGCCGGGGAAGGGCGGCCCCGGCCCCCTGAGGGAACGACCCCCTGTGCTGGTGGCACACAGGGGGTCGTTCACGTCGTGCGAGGTGCTCCGGGGCGGAGGGGAACCGCTACTCCACCGTCACCGACTTGGCCAGGTTCCGCGGCTTGTCGATGTCCCGGCCCAGCGCCAGCGCCGTGTGGTACGCGAGCAGTTGCAGCGGGATGCCCATCAGGATCGGGTCGAGCTCGTCCTCGTTCTTCGGGACCACGATCGTGTGGTCGGCCTTCTCCTGCTCCCGGTGGGCGACCGCGAGGATCCGCCCGCTGCGGGCCTTGATCTCCTCCATGGCCGCGCGGTTCTTCTCCAGCAGGTCGTCGTCCGGCACGATCGCGACGGTCGGCAGGGCCGGCTCGATCAGCGCCAGCGGGCCGTGCTTCAGCTCGGAGGCCGGATAGGCCTCGGCGTGGATGTACGAGACCTCCTTCAGCTTCAGCGAGGCCTCGCGAGCCACCGGGTAGCCGCGCACACGGCCGATGAAGAGCATCGAGCGGGCGTCGGCGAACTGGTCGGCCAGCGCCTTGATCTCCTCCTCCTGCTTGAGGATCTCGGAGATCTGCTGGGGCAGCTTCCGCAGGCCCTCGATGATCCGCTTGCCGTCACGCACCGACAGGTCCCGCGTGCGGCCGAGGTGCAGCGCGAGCAACGCGAAGGCGACGGTGGTGTTGGTGAAGCACTTGGTGGAGACCACGCAGACCTCGGGGCCGGCGTGCACGTACATGCCACCGTCCGCCTCACGCGCGATCGCCGAGCCGACGACGTTGACGATGCCCAGCACCCGGGCGCCCTTGCGCTTCAGCTCCTGGACGGCCGCGAGGACGTCGTAGGTCTCACCGGACTGCGAGACCGCGACATACAGCGTGTCGGGGTCCACGACCGCGTTGCGGTAACGGAATTCGGAGGCGGGCTCGGCGTCCGCGGGGATACGGGCCAGCTCCTCGATCATCTGGGCGCCGATCATGCCGGCGTGGTACGAGGTGCCGCAGCCGAGGATCTTCACCCGGCGCACCGCGCGCGCCTCGCGGGCGTCCAGGTTGAGGCCGCCCAGGTGGACGGTGGAGAACCGGTCGTCGATGCGGCCGCGCAGCACCCGGTCCACGGCGTCGGCCTGCTCGTGGATCTCCTTGTGCATGTACGTGTCGTGGCCGCCCATGTCGTAGGACTCGGCCTCCCACTCCACGGTGGTCGGCTCGGCCGTCGTACGGGTGCCCTCGGTGGTGTACGTGCGGAAGTCGTCGGCCTTGAGGGTGGCCATCTCGCCGTCGTCGAGGGTGACTATCTGACGGGTGTGGGCGACCAGCGCGGCGACGTCGGAGGCGACGAACATCTCCTTCTCGCCGATGCCGAGCACGACGGGGGAGCCGTTGCGGGCGACCACGATGCGGTCGGCGAAGTCGGCGTGCATCACCGCGATGCCGTAGGTTCCCTCGACGACGCGCAGCGCCTGGCGGACCTTCTCCTCCAGGGTCTCGGCCGGGGAGCGGGCGATGAGGTGGGTGAGGACCTCGGTGTCGGTCTCGGAGAGGAACTCGACGCCGTCCGCCTCCAGCTTCTTCCTGAGGTCGGAGGCGTTGTCGATGATGCCGTTGTGGACGACGGCGACCTTGTGGTCGGCCGACATGTGCGGGTGGGCGTTCACGTCGGACGGGGCGCCATGGGTGGCCCAGCGAGTGTGGGCGATACCGGTGGTGCCCTTGAAGCGCGCGGGGACCTTGGCCTCCAGGTCGCGGACCCGGCCCTTGGCCTTGACCATCTTCAGGCCGGACGTCCTGGGGGACGTGACGACGATGCCCGCCGAGTCGTAGCCGCGGTACTCCAGCCGCTGGAGACCCTCCAGCAGCAGCGGGGCCACATCGCGCTTACCGATGTATCCAACGATTCCGCACATATATATCCTTAAGTCCCTTTTGTCCCCGTTGTGGTGAAGTGGCCTCTGAGGGGTCTCCGGCGCCTCAGCCGTAGACGATGCGGCGCAACTGCCGGAGCGTAAGCTCGGGCGGTGCGACCGTGCGGTACCTCAGATCGGCCTCGATCCGCTCGAAGATCGTCGCGTTCACCAGGCCCTGGGCCTGCAGCTCGCGGTGGCGGCGGCGGACGAACTCCTCGGTCGTTTCGTCGAAATAGGCGAGCACGTCCTGGACCACACGCAGCGCCTCGCCCCGGCTCAGGGTCGTGGACCGCGTCAGATGATCAACAAGTTCGTCGTGCACCCGGTAGATCCTGCGGTACGCGCGCCAGAATCGCAAGAATCGTGCCCGATTCCGGGCAGACGTCTTGTGATGTCCTCATCGGCCCCTGTTCGGCGGCTGTCCATTCTGTGTCTTGCGCCACGTTGCTTACGCGTGGTGTACGTGACGGCGGGCGCGGCGGGCCGCAGCCTCTACGCGTTCAGCGCCCCGCTGTCGTACGAGGGCCACGAGAACGAGGTCGAGTCCGTCGCCTCGTTCATCAACGTCAGGGAAGGCAAGCAGAACGAGACGGTCACCTGGTCGCGCGTGCGCTACCTCGACTACTCGTTCCTGCGCGTCGACGTCACCCCCGCAGCCAAGGGCCGCTACGCCACGCTGAAGGTGCGCGGCATCGCCGAGTCCGGTGAGCGGGTCGACCACTTCACGGTGGCGCGCCGGGCGAAGTGACACCACTTCGAAAGGCCACTCCCGTGCCCGGAAGGCAGGGCGCAGGGACGGCGGGCGGTCCTCGTCTCCGGACGAGGGCCGCCCGCTTGGGGTCGGTGCCTTTCCCGGCCGCCGGACGGCCCGTCGCGGCCCCTCGCCCGGCCCGTCCGCCGGGATGAATTCACGCCAGGGGAGGGGTTCGCCGGGTCCGTTCTGCGGGAGAGTGGTCTATACCCCTCTCGTCCAGTCCGGGCGAGCCCCTGGGGTCTCGTGGAAGGGAGCGCATGTGTCACAGCACCACAGAACGCCCCGCATCCTCGGTACGCTTCTGCTCGTCGCGACGGCCGGGCTCACCGTCGGCGTCGGCGCCCAGCCCGCAGCGGCCGCCCGCGACGCCGGCGCCTTCGCCCGGGTGGTCCCGGCGCCCGCCTCGGCCGAGGCGGGCGGGTCCCCGTACGAGATCACCCGGAGCACGCGCATCCGGGTGGACGGCACCGGCGAGACCCGCCGCGTCGGCGAGTACCTCGCGGACGTCCTGCGGCCCTCGACAGGCTACCGACTGCCGATCACCACGACCGGCGCCGGAGGCATCCGGCTGACCCTCGGCAGCGGCCCGTTCGGCGCCGAGGGCTACCGGCTCGCCGGCGACGCCCGGGGCGTGACCATCACCGCCCGCCGCCCCGCCGGGCTTTTCCACGGAGTGCAGACCCTGCGCCAGCTCCTGCCCCCGGCCGTCGAGAAGAGGACCGTGCAGCCCGGCCCCTGGCCGGTAGCGGGGGGCACCGTCACCGACTCCCCGCGCTACGCCTACCGCGGCGCGATGCTCGACGTCTCCCGCCACTTCTTCAGCGTCGCCCAAGTCGAGCGCTATATCGACGCCTTGGCGCTCTACAAGATCAACACCCTCCATCTGCATCTGAGCGACGACCAGGGCTGGCGCATCGCCGTCGACTCCTGGCCGCGCCTGGCCACCTACGGCGGCTCGACGCAGGTAGGCGGCGGCAGGGGCGGCTTCTACACCAAGGCGCAGTACCAGGAGATCGTCCGCCACGCCGCGTCCCGCTATGTCGAGATCGTCCCCGAGATCGACATGCCCGGCCACACCAACGCCGCTCTCGCCTCGTACGCCCGACTGAACTGCGACGGCGTCGCACCCCCGCTCTACACCGGCACCGACGTCGGCTTCAGCTCGCTGTGCGTGTCCAAGCCGGTGACCTACGACTTCGTGGACGACGTCGTGCGGGAGCTGGCCGCCCTCACCCCCGGCCGCTACCTCCACATCGGCGGCGACGAGGCGCACTCCACCAGCCACGCGGACTATGTGACGTTCATGGACCGGGTGCAGCCCATCGTCGCCAGGTACGGCAAGACCGTGATCGGCTGGCACCAGCTGACCGGGGCGCACCCGGCGAAGGGCGCGCTCGCCCAGTACTGGGGCCTCGACGACACCGCCGCCGAGGAGAAGGCTCAGGTTGTCCAGGCCGCGCGGAACGGCACCGGGCTGATCCTGTCCCCGGCCGACCGGGTCTACCTCGACATGAAGTACACCAAGGACACGCCGCTCGGACAGGACTGGGCGGGACTGGTGGAGGTCAGGCGGTCCTACGACTGGGATCCGGGCACCTATCTGCCCGGTGCGCCGGCCTCGGCGATCGCCGGTGTCGAGGCGCCGCTGTGGTCCGAGACGATCGTCACCGACGCCGACATCGACTACATGGCCTTCCCGCGGCTGCCGGGCGTGGCCGAGCTGGGCTGGTCGCCGGCCGCCACGCACGACTGGGACGCCTACCGGGTGCGGCTCGCGGCGCAGGGGCCCCGCTGGGAGGCGCTGGGGATCGGGTACTACCGCTCGCCCCAGGTGCCCTGGCCCACGCGATAGCTCCGCGAGACGACGACGGGCACCCCGGTGGACCGTACACCGGGGTGCCCGCCCGTACGCTGGGGCCTACCGGCCCGCGATCGGGTTCCTCAGGGTCCCGACCAGCTGGAGCGCCCCCGTCGGGTCCGCGAGGTCCACCATCTGCCGGTTGTCGCGCAGCTGGAGCCGGTTGAGGCAGGACAGGGGGAACTCCGGGGCGAACATGTCGTACTGCCGGAACCGGTCGGCGAGGTGCGGATGCGCGTCCTGGTACGCGTGGACGACCTCGGCGACCGTGCGCCAGAAGTCCTCCTCCGCCAGGACGCCCTCGGCGGCGAGATGCGCCGCGACGAAGCGGAAGAAGCAGTCGAAGACGTCCGTGAAGACCGACAGGAGTTTCCGGTCGTCGGGCACCTCCACCCGGATCCGGGTGACCTCCGGCGGCAGCACCGCGTCCGGGTCCATCACCGCGATCTCCTCGGCGATGTCCTTGAAGACCGCGCGCCGCACCACACCGTCCTCCAGGACGAGGATGACGTTCTCGCCGTGCGGCATGAAGACCAGGTCGTAGGCGTAGAAGCAGTGCAGCAGCGGGGTGAGGTAGGCCCGCAGATAGTGGCGCAGCCACTCGGCGGGAGCGAGCCCCGACCGCTCGATCAGCGCCCCCGCGAAGGAGGCGCCCTCGTGGTCGACATGGGCGAGGGAGGCCATCGTCGCCAGGGTCTCGCCCTCCTGGAGCGAGCCGGCCGGGCTCTCGCGCCACAGGGCGGCCAGCATCTTGCGGTACGGGGAGGTGCGGTCGGTGGCCGCCTCGTATTCCGGATGGCGGTAGCCGACGGCCGCCCGCTCGCGCAGGATCGTCAGGCCGGTCGACTTCAGCACCGGATCGCTCTCGATCAGCCCGTGCAGCCAGTCGTTGATCGCCGGGGTCGCTTCCATGTAGGCGGCCGAGAGGCCGCGCATGAATCCCATGTTGAGGACGGACAGGGCCGTCTTCACATAGTGCTTCTCGGGGTTGTCGGCGTTGAAGAAGGTCCGTACGGACTGCTGGGCCAGATACGCGTCGTCGCCTTCGCCGAGGCAGACGAGATGCCGTCGGGCGACCTCCGCGGCGAAGGTGACGGTGAGCTTGTTCCACCACTGCCAGGGGTGGACGGGGATCAGGAGGTAGTCCTCCGGGTCCAGGCCCTGGCCGGTGAGGCACCGGTGGAAGCGTTCCAGAGCCGCGTCCCCGAGCTCCTGCCGTACGAAGGACTCGTACCCGATGCCCGTGCCCGCCGTGAACGCGGCCCGTGAGCGGTGCGCCGCCAGCCACACCAGCCGCAGGGGGTTCGCGGTCTCGGGAGCGTACGACAGGTACTCGTGGAGGCCGAAGCCGAGCCGCCCGTTGTTGGCGACGAAGCAGGGGTGGCCCTCGGTCATCCCGGTCTCTATGTCCTGGAACCCGCTCCGGGCGAGTTCGGCGGAGGTGACCCGCGGCTTGGTGAGCTTGTAGCAGGTGCCCGAGAGGGTGGAGGAGATCTCCTCCAGGTAGACGGGCAGAATCTCGTCGCTCAGGCCCAGGGACGTCCTGAACTCCAGGAAGAAGTCCAACGCCGCGAGGGGCAGTTCGGCGCCGTCACGGTGGCGGGTGATCGACTCGGGGCCGATCTGCCAGTGGTCGAGGGCGCGCAGGGTGGCGCGGAACCGGTAGCGGGTGAGCCGGTCGTCGCTGTGGACGACGTAGTGGCCGTCCTCCCCGGGTTCGGGGGTGATCAGCCGCTCGTGCGCGAACTCGGCCAGCGCCTTGCGTAGGAGGAGCCGGTTGGCCTGCTCCCAGCGCTCGGGGGAGAGATGGGAGACGGCGTCGGTGAGGCTCATGCCGCCACTGCCCGCTCGAACCGGTCGCGGGTGCAGAAGCTGAGCAGTGCCCTCTTCTCCGGCTTGATGATCTCGCGCTCGGGCACGAACCCGACGGCCGTGTTCAGCGCGTGGACGGCCGTGTTGCGCACATCGGGCTCGACCACGATCCGCTCGGTGGCCGGGTCCTCGAACAGACGCCGCATGACGGCGGTGATGACGGCCCGGGTGAACCCGCGCACGGGCCGGTCGGTGGGGGCGACGAGGAAGTGCATGCCGACGTCACCGGGCTCCGGCTCGTACAGGCCGGCGAGTTCGCGGTGGGCGGGGTCGTACTGCTCCATCAGAAACGCGGGCTCGCCGTCGTGCAGCCCGAGGAACGCGTGGTGGTGCCGGTCGGCCGCGATCTCCAGGTACGCCCGCTCGACGTCCTCGAGCCGGGCCTCCTGCATCATCCAGAAGGCCGCCTTGGGGTGGGTGACCCAGCCGTGGAGGAGTTCGGCGTCCTCGAGGGGGTCGAGCGGGCGGAGGGCGAGGGTGCCGACCAGCGGGGTGGTGCTCATCGATGGCTCCTTGGGGCGTGTCCTTGAACGGCAGTGTGGAAGGTCACGCACTTCGTCGGTTCGGGTGGAATTCCTCCGGACGGACAGTCGGCGATGAAGCCGGAAAGCCCAGAGCGTGAGCTACGGGAGTCCCGCCCCTGTGGGGCGGGGAGATGTCACACGGCGAACTCCTGGAAGGCGATGGCCTTCTCGACGGGGTAGTACTCGGCGCCCAGCAGCTCCCGGATGATGTACGCGTTCCGGTAGGGGCCCATGCCCAGGTCGGGGCTGGTGATGCTGTGCGCGTGGACGCCGGCGTTCTGGAGGAACACGCCCCGGCCGGTCACGTCGACGGCGTAGTTGCGGGCCACGTCGAAGTTGCCGTGCCCGTCGTAGCGCAAACGGTCGCGGACGGGCTTCAGGAACTCCGGTTCGGCGTACCGGTAGCCGGTCGCGAGGATCAGACCCTGGGAGCGCAGCTCGTAGTCCTTCTCCTGCTCCTCCTGGCGGAAGCCGAGGGTGAACGTGCCGTCCTCATGACGGGCGCTGATGAGCGCGGAGTTGGTGAGCAGACGGGTGGGCACCGGCCCGTCGAGGTTCTTCTGGTACAGCAGATCGAAGATCCCGTCGATCAGGTCTCCGTCGATTCCCTTGAACAGCCCTTTCTGCCGCTCGCAGAGGCGGTAGCGGGTCCGCTCGGGCAGGGCGTGGAAGTAGTCGATGTACTCCGGGGAGGTCATCTCCAGGGTGAGCTTGGTGTACTCCAGCGGGAAGAAGCGCGGGGAGCGGGTCACCCAGTCCAGCCGGTAGCCGTGGACATCGATCTCGCTCAACAGGTCGTAGTAGATCTCGGCGGCGGACTGGCCGCTGCCGACCAGGGCGATCGACTCCTTCGTCTGGAGCTGGTGCTTGTGGTCCAGATAGCGGGAGTTGTGGATGACATCGCCTTCCAGGCCCCGGCAGGCCTCGGGGATGTGGGGCGGGGTGCCGGTGCCGAGGACCAGGGCGCGGGCCCGGTGGACGACCCCCTCCCGCGTCCGTACGACGTACACCTCGTCCTGCTCCTCGTACGTCACCTCCGTGACCGTGGTGCCGAAGCGGACGCAGCTCAGCTTCGAGGCCGCCCAGCGGCAGTAGTCGTCGTACTCGACGCGCAGCGGATGGAAGTTCTCGCGGATGTAGAACGAGTACAGCCGCCCGCGCTCCTTGAGGTAGTTGAGGAACGAGTACGGGGAGGTGGGGTCGGCCAGAGTGACCAGGTCGGACATGAACGGGGTCTGGAGGTGGGCGCCCTCCAGGAACATCCCGGAGTGCCACTCGAAGGTGGGCTTCGACTCCAGGAAGACGCCGTCGAGTCCGCCGATCGGCTCGGTGAGGCAGGCGAGGCCGAGGTTGAAGGGGCCGAGTCCGATCCCCACGAAGTCGTGGGTGGTGTCGTGGGCGTCAGGATGCGCGGTCAAGGGACGCTCCCAGGTACTGCTCGGCGTGGCCGGCGATCAGATCGAGTACGGCGGTGATGTCGTCCGTCGTCGTCTCGGGGTTGAGCAGGGTGAACTTCAGATAGTGGCGGCCGGCGACCTTGGTGCCCGCGACCACGGCGTCGCCGGAGGCGAACAGGGACGTGCGGGCGTACAGGTTGGCGCGGTCGATGCCGGCGGGGTCGGTGACGGCCGCCGGGATGTAACGGAAGACCAGGGTGGACAGCTGCGGCTCGACGACCACGTCGAAGCGTGGGTCGGCGGCCAGCAGCCGCCAGGCCTCCCGCGCCAGGTCGCAGACCTCGTCGAAGAGGGCGCCGACGCCGTCCGCGCCCATCACGCGCAGCGTCATCCACAGCTTGAGGGCGTCGAAGCGGCGGGTGGTCTGCAGGGACTTGTCGACCTGGTTGGGGATGCGCTCGGTGACCATGCGGCGCGGGTTGAGATAGTCCGCGTGGTAGGTCGCATGGCGCAGCGTGGAGGCGTCCCGGACCAGCACGGCGGACGAACTCACCGGCTGGAAGAAGGACTTGTGGTAGTCCACGGTGACCGAGTCGGCGCGCTCGATGCCGTCGAGGAGAAGGCGGCGCGCGGATGAGACGAGCAGCCCGCAGCCGTAGGCCGCGTCCACGTGCAGCCAGGTGTCGTACCGGGCGCACAGCTCGGCGATCTCCGGCAGCGGGTCGATGGAGCCGAAGTCGGTGGTTCCGGCGGTGGCGACGACCGCCATCGGGGTGAGGCCGTCCGCGACGCAGCGCTCCAGTTCACGGGCGAGGGTGACGGCCTGCATGCGCTTGTCGGCGCCCACGGTGACCGGGACGACGGCCTCGCCGCTCAGACCGAGCAGTTTCGCCGACTTCTGCACGCTGAAGTGGCCGGCCTCGGAGGCGAAGATCCGCAGTTTGGCGAGGGTGTCGGAGGTGTCGGAGGCGACCTGCCCGGCCCGCCCCGGCTTGGCCTCCTCGCGGGCCAGCAGCAGCGCCTGGAGGTTGGACTGGCTGCCGCCGGAGGTGAACACGCCGTCGGCGGCGGGCCCGAAGCCGATGCGCCCGGCGGTCCAGTCGATGAGTCTGCGCTCGATGAGGGTGCCGCCGGCCGACTGGTCCCATGTGTCGAGGGAGGAGTTGACGGCGGACAGGACGGCCTCGCCGAGCACGGCCGGGATGACGACCGGGCAGTTGAGATGGGCGAGGTAGCGCGGGTGGTGGAAGTAGACGGCGTCGCGGAGGTACAGCTCCTCCAGTTCGTCCAGGGCCGCCGTGGTGTCGTGCAGCGGGCGGTCCAGGTCGATCGCCTGGATACGGGGGGCGAGGGCGTCCACCGGGACGCCGGTGAACGGACGGTCGGTGGCGGCGAGTCTGGCGGCCACCCGCTCTACTGCTTCGGTCACGGAACGGCGGTAGTGCTCCGCGGTGAGGTCATTGAGCAGGTGCGAGCGCATGTGGGGTCCTCCGGTGGGGACAGTCCGTGCGGGAGCGGGGAGGGGCGAAGCCGGCGGCGAACTTAGGTTAGCCTAACCTGAGTTTGATCTCGGCCCCGGTGAGCGCCCGTCACTCCTCTGCGCGCAGTTGCTCCTCGCTCAGCCCCTGCCGCCAGTAGCCGACGAAGGTGACGCGCCGGCGGTTGATACCGCGTTCCCCGACGAAGTGCCGGCGCAGCTCCTTGACCCGGCCGGACTCGCCCGCGATCCAGACGTACGGGGCCTGCGCGCCGGGGAGTTCGGCGTCTTTGAGCGCCGCCAGCGCGGTGCGGGATCCCGTGCCGCACACAAGCCAGGTGACCTCGGCGTCGGCCTCGGTCGCCAGGTCCTGGATGTCACCGGCCTGCCCGGCCTCCAGCCAGACCCGGGCGCGCGTGCCCGCGGGCAGCGATGCGAGGATCGCGGAGGCGGCGGGCACGGCGGTCTCGTCGGCCCAGATCACCACCAGATCGGTGTCCTCGGGCGGACGGAAGCGGATCGCCCGGTTGTCCTCGACCGCCGGGCCGATCAGGACGACACGGTCACCGGAGGTGGCACGGGAGGCCCAGCGCGAGGCGGGGCCCACCGGGGCGCGGGCACCCGGCTCCACGCCGTGCAGCACGAAGTCGATGTCGATCTCGTCGGGGTCGCGGCGCAGGGCCCGCAGGGTGTACGAGCGCATCACCGCCCGTACGTGGTCGGGCAGTTCGCGCCGGCCCTGCCACCACAGGTCGCCCAGCTCGATCGGGACGGCGGGCTCGCTCTGGCCCGGATGCGGAAGGAAGAGGGACAGGCTCTGGTCGCGTCCGTCGGAGCGGAACGCGCGCAGGTCGTCTCCCGCGAAGGTGATCCGGACGACGGACGGGCCGAGCCGCCTCGTCCGTACGACCTGGAGGGAGAAGAAACGGAACGGGGCGGCTACGGCCGTCGTCATCGGTGCTCCTGAGGGGGCAGGGCTCCCGAGGGACAGGGCTCCTCGGGGCGGGGCTCCTGGGGGGTGAGGCGGTCAGCTGACCTTCCTGGCCGACTCGATGGCCTTGGCGAGGTCCTCGAGCAGCGGGGCGCACCTGTCGTACGACAGGATCGGCTCGGGGGTACGGGCGATGACCTGGCCCGCCTTGACCGCGGGGAGCTTCTTCCAGGTCGCCTCGGTGATGTCGGCCGGCTGGATGGCCGAGGTGCGGTTGTCCATCATGATGATGTCCGCCGGGTACTTGTCGACGTTCTCCCAGCTCAGGTTCTCGAACCAGCCGCCGCTCGCCTTCAGGGCGGAGGCGGGCGGCTCCACGAGGTTCACGCCGAGGGTCTTGACGTACTCCAGGTCGATGGAGAGGCCGGAGCCGGAGACGTAGAAGACGTCCTGGCTCGCGGAGCCCGCCAGCACCTTGATGCCGGGCTTGGCCTTGGTGGCGGCACGCAACCGGGCGGTCGCGTCCTCGAACCGCTTCCTCGCCTGGGTGACGGCCGTCGAGGTGGTGTCGGCGCCGAGCGACCTCGCGAGCTCCAGCATCCGCTGCAGCGGCTCGGTCATCCGGCGGTCGTAGACGGAGATGCCGACGCTGGGGGCGCCGACGGCGAGGACCTTCTTCGTCGACTCCTCCGGGACGTACCAGAGTGTTCCGGCACTGTCGAACATCGTGGTGACGAGCAGATCGGGGCTGAGCGCCGCGTACTTCTCGATGTTGAACTGGCCCCACTCGTCGCCGAGGATCGTCACCTTGTCGACGTCGAGGCCGCCGGCCTGGACATCTGCCCTGCCGTCCTTGGTCTTCGTCGGGCCGAAGACGCCCTTCACGCCGACCCCGTAATCGTGCAGCGCGGCGGCGACACCGACGAACGCGACAACGCTTGTGGGGACCTTGTCCGCCTTCGCGGTCTGCCCGCGGTCGTCCTTGAACGACCAGGGGCCGGTCTTGGCCGCGGCCTTTCCGCTGTCCGAGCCGGTGTCTTTCCCCTTGCCGTCCCCGCAGGCCGCGAGGGCGACGCCGAGGCCGAGGGCGCCGCCGGCGGCGAGGAGGCCGCGACGGGTGAGACGGGGGGCACGGGCATGGGACATGAGTGTGCTGCCTTCGAACGGGGCGGAGCGTCCGCCGGACGAGTCGAAGCTAGGTTAGCCTAACCTAACTTCCTGTCCAGGGGTGGGCGGCCGTCCGGCCCGAGTGGGCCTCCTGCGCGAAGGAGGCCGGCCGGTACGCGAAGAGGGGCCCGCGCCGTGCGGCGCGAGCCCCTCTTCCCGGATGTCGCTTCCGCGGGCTCAGCCCGTCAGTCCCAGCTCCCGGGCGATCAGCATGCGCTGGACCTCGCTCGTGCCCTCGCCGATCTCCAGGATCTTGGAGTCGCGCCACATGCGGGCGACCGGATACTCGTTCATAAAGCCATAGCCGCCGTGGATCTGGGTGGCGTCACGGGCGTTGTCGACGGCTACCGTGGACGTGTAGAGCTTCGCCAGGGCCGCCTCCTTCTTGAAGGGCTCGCCGGAGACCAGGCGGGACGCCGCGTCGCGCCAGGACAGCCGGGCCGTGTGGGCCTTCATCTCCATGTCCGCGATCTTGAACTGGATCGCCTGGTACGCGCCGATCGAGCGGCCGAACGCATGGCGCTCCCGGGCGTACTTCAGCGACTCGTCCACACAGCCCTGCGCGAGGCCCGTCGCCAGCGCCGAGATCGCGATCCGGCCCTCGTCCAGGATGCGCAGGAACTGGGCGTAGCCGCGGCCCTCCTCGCCCAGCAGATTCGCGGCCGGGACCCGCACGTCCACGAAGGACAGCTCACGGGTGTCCGACGCGTTCCAGCCGACCTTGGAGTAGGGAGCCGCCACGGTGAAGCCGGGCGTGCCGGACGGGACGATGATGGAGGAGATCTGCGGACGGCCGTCCGGCGTACGGCCCGTCACGGCGGTGACCGTCACCAGGCCGGTGATGTCCGTGCCCGAGTTGGTGATGAAGCACTTCGTGCCGTTGATCACCCACTCGTTCGTCTCCGTGTCGAGCCGCGCCGTGGTCCGGGTGGCGCCCGCGTCCGAGCCACCGTCCGGCTCCGTCAGGCCGAAGGCGCCCAGGATCTCGCCGGAGCACAGCCGCGGGAGCCACTCCCGCTTCTGGGCCTCCGTGCCGAAGCGGTGGATCGGCATGGCGCCGAGCGACACGCCCGCCTCGAGAGTGATGGCGACGGACGAGTCCACCCGGGCGAGTTCCTCGAGCGCGATGCCGAGGGCCAGGTAGTCGCCGCCCATGCCGCCGTACTCCTCGGGGAAGGGCAGCCCGAACAGGCCCATCCGGCCCATCTCGCGGACGATCTCGTACGGGAACTCGTGGCGCTCGTAGAAGTCACCGATCTTGGGCGCCACGACATCGTGCGCGAACTCCTCGACCGTGCGCCGGAGTTCCTCCAGCTCGGGAGAGAGGCGGTGGTCCATGGGGGGTCACTCCTTGTGGGAGAGGGCTCGGACGGTACGGGGCGGGCTGGGCCGGTCCAGGTGGGCGGCCATCCACACGCTCGTGGCGGTGAGCCGGCCGAGGTCGACCCCGGTGTCGATGCCGAGGCCGTGAAGCATCCAGACGAGGTCCTCGGTGGCGAGGTTGCCGGTGGCGGACCTGGCGTACGGGCAGCCGCCGAGGCCGCCCGCGGAGGCGTCGACCGTCGTCACCCCGTGCTGAAGCGCGGCCAGGGTGTTGGCGAGCGCCTGGCCGTAGGTGTCGTGGAAGTGCACCCCGATCGCACTGGTCGGCACGCCCTCCTCGTTCAGCTCGGACAGCAGGTCCTGGACGTGGCCCGGCGTCGCCACACCGATCGTGTCGCCCAGGCTCAGCTCGTCGCAGCCCATGTCCATCAGCGCCTTGCTGACGCGCACGACCTGGTGGATGGGGACGGGGCCCTCCCACGGGTCGCCGAAGCACATGGACAGGTAGCCGCGGACATGCACGTGGTGCGCCTTGGCCCGCTCCACCACCGGCTGGAACATCGCGAGGGCCTCGTCCACCGTGCGGTTGAGGTTGGCCTTGGCGAAGGACTCGGTGGCGCTGGCGAAGACGGCGATCCGGCGAGCGCCGAGCGCGAGCGCGCGGTCGAGTCCGCGTTCGTTCGGGACGAGGACCGGAAGCGCCACCGGCAGATCGCCGACGAGCGGGTACAACTGCTCGGCGTCCGCGAGCTGGGGCACCCACTTGGGGTGCACGAAGCTGGTCGCCTCGATGGTGGTCAGGCCCGCGTCCGCGAGCCGGCGGATGAACTCCGCCTTCACCTCCGTCGGGACCGTGCGCTTCTCATTCTGCAGGCCGTCGCGCGCGCCGACCTCATGGATCCTGACCCGTGGGGGCAGGTCCTCGGACGGCACGACCATCGGCAGTCCCTGAACGGTCATTTCTCCGTCTCCGTGTCCTCGCGTCCGGCCTCGCGGTTCTCGTGGCTCCGGGGGTCCGCGGGGTCGTCCTCGTGCGGTGCGATCACGGCCAGCACCTGGTCCATGGCGACCGTGGTGCCGGGGGAGACATCGAGTTCGGCGACGGTCCCGGCGTGCGGGGCGGAGATGACGTGCTCCATCTTCATCGCCTCGACCACCAGCAGGCTCTGACCGGCCGCCACCTCGTCCCCGACGGCCACCTTGACCACGGTCACCGTGCCGGGCATGGGCGCGGTCAGCGACTCGGTGCCGGAGTGCGCCGCCCGGGTGAGCGAGGCGGCGACCGGGTCGTGGTCGCGCACATGCCAGGCGTCGCCGTCGCGGCCCAGCCAGTCCCCGGCCCGCTGGAAGGTGTGGCGCACACCGTCCAGGAGGACGGTTACCGAGTCCTCGGTCACGGTGTGGGTGCCCCGCGGGACGTACTCCACGGGGTCGGACACCCGCAGGGGGAAGGCCACCGGCCTGGGCTCGCCGCCCAGCCGCCAGCCGCTCGGCACGGAGAACGGGTCGGTCCAGCCCGCGCCGCGCGGCTTCAGCGCCTCCAGACGCACGGCCGCCGCGGCCTCGTAGACCTCCTGGGGCACCTCCGTGGTGACGAGCGTGTCCACCACCCGCTCCACCAGCCCCGTGTCCAGATCGCCCGCCACGACGGCGGGATGGGCCAGCAGACGACGCAGGAAACCGGCGTTGGTCTGCACGCCCAGCGTGACCGTCCGGGCGAGGGCCGCGCGCAGCCTGCGCAGGGCGGTCGCGCGGTCGGGGCCGTAGGCGATGACCTTCGACAGCATCGGGTCGTACAGGCTGCCGACCTCGGTGCCCTCGGTCAGGCCCGAGTCCGTGCGCACCCCGTCCCCCTGCGGCTCGCGCAGCGCCAGCACGGTGCCTCCGGAGGGGAGGAAGCCGCGGGCCGGGTCCTCGGCGCAGATACGGGCCTCGACCGCGTGTCCGGTGAGCGTGACGTCCTTCTGCTCGAAGGACAGCGGCTCGCCCGCCGTCACCCGCAGCTGCCACTCCACCAGGTCGAGTCCCGTGACCAGTTCGGTGACCGGGTGCTCCACCTGGAGGCGGGTGTTCATCTCCATGAAGTAGTACGACGAGGGATCGCCACCCGGCACGATG
The DNA here is from genome assembly GCF_044753645.1 of Streptomyces sp. NPDC093261. Lineage (NCBI taxonomy): Bacteria > Bacillati > Actinomycetota > Actinomycetes > Kitasatosporales > Streptomycetaceae > Streptomyces > Streptomyces sp. NPDC093261. Next base: position 1,155,827 of record NZ_JBIVNO010000001.1, on the reverse strand, counting down.
AACTCCACCGTGCCCGCGCCCTCGTACCCGCAGGAGCGGGCGGCCTGGGCCGCCGCCTCGCCCATCGCGGCGCGGGTGGCCTCGTCGAGGAGCACACTGGGCGCCTCCTCGATGATCTTCTGGTGGCGGCGCTGGAGGGAGCACTCGCGCTCCCCCAGGTGCACCACGTTGCCGTGGCCGTCGGCCAGGACCTGGATCTCGATATGGCGGGGGCGGTCGATCCAGCGCTCGACCAGGAGCGTGTCGTCGCCGAAGGAGGCACGGGCCTCACGGCGGGCGGCGGCGATCTCGTCCGCCAGGGCGGCCGGGTCGCGCACGAGCCGCATGCCCTTGCCGCCGCCGCCCGCGCTCGGCTTCAAGAGCACCGGCACGCCGATCTCATGGGCCGCCGCGGCCAGTTCCTCGTCTGTGAGGCCGCTGCCGCTCGACCCGGGCACGACCGGGACACCGGCCGTGCGCACCGTCTCCTTGGCGCGGATCTTGTCGCCCATCAGGGAGATCGCCGGCGCGGGAGGGCCGATGAAGACCAGGCCTGCCTCGGCGCACGCCCGCGCGAACGCTGCGTTCTCCGCGAGGAAGCCGTACCCGGGGTGCACCGCCTGGGCCCCGGTCCGGGCGGCGGCCTCCAGCAGACGCTCCACCGAGAGATAGCTCTCGGCCGCGGGCGCCGGACCGATCCTTACCGCCGTGTCGGCCTCCCGGACATGGCGGGCGTCGGCGTCGGCGTCGGAGAAGACCGCCACCGAGCGCACGCCCATCGACCGCAGCGTGCGGATGACGCGTACGGCGATCTCGCCCCGGTTGGCCACAAGCACCGTGTCGAACATGGTCCCCCTCACATCCTGAAGACGCCGAACTGGGGCTCACCCAGGGGCGCGTTGGCGCATGCCGTCAGGGCCAGGCCCAGCACCTGCCGGGTCTCCAGCGGGTCGATCACACCGTCGTCCCACAGCCGGGCCGTCGCGTAGTACGCGTTGCCCTGGCGCTCGTACTGGGCGCGGATCGGGGCCTTGAAGGTCTCCTCCTCCTCGGCGGGCCAGCTCTCTCCGCGCGCCTCGAACTGGTCGCGCTTGACGGTCGCGAGGACCGACGCGGCCTGCTCGCCGCCCATCACCGAGATCTTGGCGTTCGGCCACATCCACAGGAAGCGCGGCGAATAGGCCCGTCCGCACATCGAGTAGTTGCCCGCGCCGAAGGAGCCGCCGATGACGACCGTGAGCTTCGGCACGCGGGTGCAGGCGACGGCCGTGACCATCTTGGCGCCGTGCTTGGCGATGCCGCCCGCCTCGTAGTCCCGCCCGACCATGAAGCCGGAGATGTTCTGAAGGAACACCAGCGGGATGCCGCGCTGGTCGCACAGCTCGATGAAGTGGGCGCCCTTCTGGGCGGACTCGGAGAACAGGATGCCGTTGTTGGCGACGATCCCGACCGGGTGGCCGTGGATACGGGCGAAGCCGGTGACGAGGGTCTGGCCGAACTCCGCCTTGAACTCGGCGAAACGCGAGCCGTCCACCACGCGCGCGATGACCTCGCGCACGTCGTACGGCGTGCGGGAGTCGACCGGGACCGCGCCGTACAGCCCGAAGGGGTCGACCTTCGGCTCGACGGACGGGACGACCTCCCAGGGCAGCTTTCCGCGCGCGGGGAGCGTGGAGACGATGGTCCGCACGATCCGCAGCGCGTGGGCGTCGTCCTCCGCCAGGTGGTCGGTCACGCCCGACACCCGCGAGTGGACCTCGCCGCCGCCCAGCTCCTCGGCGGTGACCACCTCCCCGGTGGCCGCCTTCACCAGGGGCGGGCCGCCCAGGAAGATCGTGCCCTGGTCGCGCACGATCACGGCCTCGTCGCTCATCGCCGGGACATAGGCCCCGCCGGCCGTGCAGGATCCGAGCACGGCGGCGATCTGGGGAATCCCGGCGCCCGACATCCGCGCCTGGTTGTAGAAGATCCGCCCGAAGTGCTCGCGGTCGGGGAACACCTCGTCCTGCATGGGCAGGAAGGCGCCGCCTGAGTCGACCAGATACACGCAGGGGAGGCGGTTCTCGAGCGCCACCTCCTGGGCCCTGAGGTGCTTCTTCACCGTCATCGGGTAGTACGTGCCGCCCTTGACCGTGGCGTCGTTGGCGACGATCACGCACTCGCGGCCGCTGACCCGCCCGATCCCGGCGATCACCCCGGCGGCCGGGGCCTGCCCGTCGTACATCCCGTCGGCCGCGAGGGGCGCCAGCTCCAGGAAGGGCGACCCCGCATCCAGCAGGGTGTCCACACGGTCACGCGGCAGCAGCTTGCCGCGCGCGGTGTGGCGCGCGCGGGCCTTCTCGCCGCCGCCCAGCCGGGCCGCGGCGAGCTTGGCGCGCAGCTCCTCGCCCAGCTCGCGGTGCGCCTCCTCATTGGCCCGCCAGGCCTCCGACGCGGGGTCGGCCGCGCTCGTCAGCTCCGGTGCCTCCAGCATCCTGCGGTCCCCTCACCTTGTTAATGAGCGTTAACGCATTTCCTTCAGGTTAACGACCGCTAACCTCCCTGTCTAGAATTGATTTCATGGCCACCAGAACCGACGCCCCCACCCGTCGCGAGCAGATCCTCAAGGAGGCCGCGCGGCTGTTCGCCGAGCGCGGCTTCCACGGTGTCGGCGTCGACGAGATAGGCGCCGCCGTCGGCATCAGCGGACCGGGGCTGTACCGCCACTTCGCGGGCAAGGACGCCATGCTCGCGGAGCTGCTGGTCGGGATCAGCGGCCAGTTGCTGACCGGGGCGAAGCGGCGCCTGGCGGAGGCCGACGGGGCGGCCGCTCCCGAGGCGGTCCTCGACTCGCTCATCGAGGGGCACATCGACTTCGCGCTCGACGACCGTCCCCTGATCACCTTGCACGACCGCGAGCTGGACCGCCTCCGGGACAGCGACCGCAAACTCGTACGGCAGCTCCAGCGGCAGTACGTCGAGCTGTGGGTGGAGGTCCTCCGCGAGGTCTACCCCGAGCTGGCCGAACCGGCGGCCCGCTCGGCGGTCCACTCGGTCTTCGGCCTGCTGAACTCGACCCCGCACCTGGGCCGCCGGGCCCCCCTCCCGAGCCGGGGGGCCACGGCGGAGCTGCTGCACCGGATGGCCCGGGGCGCCTTCGCGGCGGCCGGGGGGCAGTGACGGCGGCCGGGGGCAGTGACGGCGGCAGGCGCCTGGCAGTGACGGCGGCCGGGGGGTGGTAGTGACGGCGGCAGGCGGCGGACAGAACAAGGGGGGAGACCCGGATGGCGGGACGGGACCGGACGGCCGGGGAGAGCCGGATGGCGGGACGGGACCGGGCGGCCGGGGAGGGCCGGGTGGCCGGCGGTGCGCCCGTCACCGGGGTGCGGCCCTGGTATGCCGCGAACGAGTCCCTGGCGTTCCTGATCGAGCTCGCGGCCCTGGTGTGCCTGGGCTGGTGGGGATTCGGCGCGGGCCATGAAGGCGCGCTGCGGATCCTGCTCGGGGTGGGTACGCCGGCGCTCGCCGTCGTGGTGTGGGGGCTGTTCGCCGCGCCCCGGGCCCGGCTGCGGCCGGGGCTGCCGCTCGTCCTCGGGGTGAAGGCGGTGGTGCTCGGCGGTGGTGCCGCCGCCTTGTACGAGGTCGGTCACCCCGTCGCGGCCGGAGTCATGGCCGCCGTCACCCTCGTCAACACCGCTCTCGCCGAGATCTTCCGGCCCCGAACCGCCGCGGAAGCGTGACGAGCGTTACCAGGGCGGCTCTGGACGTCCGGCCGTACTCGCCGGTACGTTGACATGAGCAAGCGCTTAGAAAGCCAAGGTACGCGGAGGTGGCGGCGTGCGCCGTACGGTGTTCAACGAGGATCACGAGGCGTTCCGGGAGACCCTGCGCGCCTTCATCGAGGCCGAGGTCGTCCCCGTCTACGACGAGTGGCTCGCCGCCGGCCAGGCGCCGCGCGACTTCTACTACAAGCTCGCCGAGCTGGGCATATTCGGCATCCGCGTCGACGAGGAGTACGGCGGCGCGGGCATCGACTCGTACAAGTTCGAGGCGGTCCTGTACGAGGAGACCGCCCGCGCGGGCGTCACCTTCGGCGGCTCCGGCGTGCATGTGCTGCTCGGCCTGCCGTACATCAAGCTGCTCGCCACCGACGAGCAGAAGAAGCGCTACCTGCCCAAGTTCGTCTCCGGCGAGGAGATGTGGGCCATCGCGATGACCGAGCCGGGCACCGGCTCCGACCTCGCGGGCATGAAGACCACCGCCAAGCTCTCCGAGGACGGCACGCACTACGTCCTCAACGGCGCCAAGACCTTCATCACCGGTGGCGTGCACGCCGACCGCATGATCGTCTGCGCGCGCACCTCCGCGCCCACCGCCGAGGACCGCCGCCACGGCATCTCCCTCTTCGTCGTGGACACCAAGGCCGAGGGCTACTCGGTCGGCCGCAAGCTGGACAAGCTGGGCCTGAAGACCTCCGACACCGCCGAGCTGGCGTTCGTCGACGTCAAGGTGCCCGTCGAGGACCTCCTCGGCGAGGAGAACAAGGGCTTCTACTACCTCGGCCACAACCTGGCCTCCGAGCGCTGGGGCATCGCCTACGGCGCCTACGCGCAGGCCAAGGCCGCCATCCGGTTCGCCAAGGAGTACGTCCGGCAGCGCACCGTCTTCGGCCAGCCCGTCGCCGCCTTCCAGAACACCAAGTTCGAGCTGGCCGCCTGCCAGGCCGAGGTGGACGCCGCCGAGGCCGTCGTCGACCGCGCCACGGAGGCCCTCGACGCCGGTGAGCTGACCCCGGCCGAGGCCGCCTCCGCCAAGCTCTTCTGCACCGAGGTCGCCCACCGCGTGATCGACCGCTGCCTCCAGCTGCACGGCGGCTACGGCTTCATGAACGAGTACCCGATCGCCCGCCTGTACGCGGACAACCGCGTCAACCGCATCTACGGCGGCACCAGCGAGATCATGAAGACGATCATCGCCAAGGACATGGGCCTGTAAGCCCCGCGCAACGACCGGCGGATACGACTGACCTCATGAGTCAGGCACTACAGGATCTCCTCGATCTGCTCGACCTGGAGCAGATCGAGGAGGACATCTACCGCGGCCGGTCCCGGTCCGCCGTCGTCCCCCGTGTCTTCGGGGGACAGGTGGCGGCCCAGGCACTGGTCGCCGCCGGGCGCACGGTCCCCGCGGACCGGTTCGCCCACTCCCTCCACGCGTACTTCCTGCGCATGGGCGACCCGGGCGCGCCCATCGTCTACAACGTCGACCGTCTCCGCGACGGCCGCTCCTTCACCACCCGCCGGGTCGTCGCCGTACAGCACGGCAAGCCGATCTTCATGCTGTCCGCGTCGTTCCAGGCGGAGGAGGAGGGCCTCGACCACCAGGCCCCGATGCCGCCCGCCCCCGACCCGGCCACCCTGCCCACCTCCGAGGAACGGCTGCGCTCTTACGACCACCTCGATGCCCAGGTGGTGGAGCGGTTGCTGGAGGCCCGCCAGGCGATCGACCTGCGCTATGTCGACGAGCCGCCCTACGGCAAGTTCGGCGAGCCGCGCGAGCCGCACTCCCAGGTGTGGTTCCGCACCAACGGCAAGCTCGCGGACGACCCCCTGCTGCACGTGGTCCTCGCGACCTATGTCTCCGACATGACGCTCCTCGACTCGGTGCTGCTCGCGCACGGGCGCGGCGGCTGGGCCGTCGGCGATGTCGTCGGAGCCTCCCTGGACCACGCCATGTGGTTCCACCGCCCGTTCCGGGCCGACGAGTGGCTCCTCTACGACCAGGAGTCCCCCTCGGCGCACGGCGGCCGGGGCCTCGGCCAGGCCCGCATCTACACCCAGGACGGCCGCCTGGCGATATCGGTGATCCAGGAGGGCGTGGTCCGCGTTCCGTGGTGATGCCACGGGAGGCGGACCACTCCCCGTCCCCGGGACGGGTTCAGCCGCGGCGGATCAGTTCCGGGAACCCGGGTGCGCACCCGGGCTCCGCTCAGGCCAGCCCCGCCGCGTTCAGCAGGTAGGCCGTCAGCGGGTCGTAGTGGCGGGGGCTGGTGACGTGGTCGTCGAGGGGGACCGTCACCTGGACGGTCCCCTCTGCCTCCGCCAGGAAGAGGGCCGGGTCGTTGCAGTCGGCGTAGCCGACGGAGTCGATGCCGAGCTGACCCGCACAGCCCGCCCAGCCGTGGTCGGCGACGACCAGGTCGGGCAGGGGACGGCCCGCCGCCTTCAGGCCCTTCAGGGTCGCGCGCATCGGTTCGCCGGAGTGCGTGTGCCAGAGGGTGGCGCCGTGCTCCAGCATGGCCACGTCGGCGAACTGCATGACGTACCCCTCGTCCGTCTGCAGCCCGTCCGGGATGACCACGATCTCGCACCCGGCGGCGCGCAGGGCGGCCGCGGTGGCGCGGTGGACGTCGAGGAGGCCGCCGGGGTGGCCGGTGGCCAGGAGCACGCGCTGTCTGCCGTCGGCGGCCTTGCGCAGGCGGGCCGCCAGACGCTCCAGGGCGTCGACGGTCAGCTCCGGATCGATGGTGTCCTGGCCGTAGCGGTACTCGGGATCGTCGTTGACGCCGCAGCGCTCCGCCATGACCGCGAGCACGTCCTGCTCGTCGGTCCACCGGTCGCCCAGTTCCAGGCCGAGCCAGAAGTTGCGGTCACCGTTCGCGAGTTTGCGGTAGTGGGAGAGGTTGTTCTCACGGGGCGTGGTGACGTCGCCCGCGACACGGGTCCGTACGAGGTGGTCGACGAGCTCGGCGCGGCTGGGGATCCCGGGTATCGGCATGGCCCCCATTGTGCCGTCGCGCCCCGCCGGACCGGCCGTTGTTCCGCAGCGTGGGACGTGCGTCACTCGGGGCGGGCGGGCGCCGCTCGCCCCTGTCCCGTCTGCCGCAACGCGAACCACAGTTCCATCCTCGCGTCCGGGTCGTCCAGGTTCGCGTCCAGCAGCGCCGTGCAGCGGGCGATGCGCTGTCGCACCGTGTTGCGGTGAACCGCCAGGGCGACCGCCGTGCGGTCCCAGCTGCCGTGCAGGGAGAGCCAGGTGCGCAGGGTCTCGACGAGGGCGGGCGTTCCGGCGATCGGCGCGAGCAGCGTGCGCGCGTGCTGCTCGGCCTGCCCGGCCGGGACCAGGTCGGCCAGGCCCGTGCGCTCGCCGTGGCGCACCAGCGGCGCGCGGGTCGCGCGGGCGCGGGCCAGGGCCCGGGCCGCCTGGGTGTCGGCCGCGGGAAGGTCGCCGGGGACGACCGCGGCGCTCACGCCGAGGGTCCAGCCGGGGAGCGGGGCCGGTTCCCGGCCGGCGGGGACGAGGACACGTACGATCCCGTGCCCGAGGTCGACCAGCGGCGACCCGAGCGCGGCGCCGAGCGCGGAGGCGGCCACGGCGTCCTGCGGACCGGTGCCGCCCGGACCCTCGGGCCCCCCGGCCGCGGCAGCCCGGGTGTCCGGGCGGCCGTGCACGACGATCCAGCGGTCGTCCCCGAGCAGCGGCGCGACCGCCTCCGGTGCGGCGCCCAGCAGCAGCCGTACGAGCGCCGACGAACGTGCCGCGCCCGCGCCGCTGTGATGCTCTCCGGTCAGCAGGGAGAGAAGGACCGCGGCGACCGAGGCGATGGTGTGGTCCCCGGTGTCGCGTCCGGGGGCGGCGACCCCGAGGACGAAGCCCTGGACCGGGCCGAGCGCGTAGGCGGCCAGATGCGTCCCGGCGACGGTCTCGGCGGCGGCGGACGGAGCGGGACGGGCGCGCCCCGGCGCCGCGGGCGCCCCCGGCTGTGATGCGCCGGCCGGGGCCCGGGGCGCGCTGCCGGGGGGCCGCAGGACACCGGCCAGCCGCGCCATCGCCTCCCGCGCCTCGCTCTCCGGTGCCCGCCCCGCCGCCGCGATCTGCGTCCCGTCCGGGCCGTAGAGCACCGCCCAGCCCGCCACCCGCTGGGCAAGCTGCCGCAGCACCGAGGGCACCGGGTCCGGGCGGGCCGCCGCCGTGGCCAGGCTCTGCTGGGCCTCCGTGACACGGCGCAGCTCCGCGAGGCGGGCCTGCGCCATCAGCTGCCACACCGCCCGGGCCACGCCCGAGAACGTCGTCTGCGGCGGGACCTCCAGCAGCGGCAGTCCGTAGCGGTCGCAGGCCGCCACCAGCGCCCGCGGCACCGTGTCGTGTACCGGCGCCAGGCCGAAACCGAGCGCCGCGCCGCCCGCCGCCACGATCCGGGAGACGTAGTCGTCGAAATATGCCCCTGAGCCGGCTGCCTCGGGGATGTGCACGCCCGCCGTCAGCAGCAGCTCGCCGCCCAGCAGATACGGATAGGGGTCCGCCATCTCCGAGGTGTGCGCCCAGTGGATCACGATGTCGGGATCGGCCGGCCCGGCGATCTGCCGCAGGGCCAGGTCCTCCCGGGCGAGCAGGGCCGTCAGCGCCACCGGTGGCGTGGGGGGTACCGCCGGCGCGGCCGGGTGTGTCGGATCCGGCATGATGGACGGTTCCTCCATTCCACTCGGGTCGAATGGATGAAACGTACACTTCAGAGTCGCTTTCCGGCCACCTAATGTCTCTCCAGACCGGCAGCCGCGGGTACGGGCGGATGTCCCCGCGATCCGCTGCCGACGTCCCTGTTCCCGGGAACTCCTGCCTGGTTCCCAGGGAACCCCTGCGTATCTGCACGACACGCCACCGGAGTGCGCGAAGGAGGGCCCCACATGGCCGTCGACTACACAGTGATCGTCGTCTATCTGGCCGGCATGCTGGCCATGGGCTGGTGGGGCATGCGCCGCGCCAAGTCCAAGAGCGAATTCCTGGTCGCGGGCCGCCGCCTCGGGCCCGTCATGTACTCCGGCACCATGGCCGCGATCGTCCTCGGCGGCGCGTCCACCATCGGCGGCGTCGGCCTCGGCTACCGGTACGGGCTCTCCGGCGCCTGGATGGTGTTCACCATCGGCCTCGGGCTGCTCGCCCTGTCCGTCTTCTTCTCCGCGCGCATCGCCCGGCTGAAGGTCTACACCGTCTCCGAGATGCTCGACCTCCGCTACGGCGGCCGGGCCGGTGTGATCTCGGGCGTGGTCATGTGGGCGTACACGCTGATGCTCGCGGTCACCTCGACCATCGCCTACGCCACCATCTTCGACGTCCTCTTCGACATGAACCGGACCGTCGCGATCATCCTGGGCGGCTCCATCGTCGTCGCGTACTCGACGCTCGGCGGCATGTGGTCCATCACGCTGACCGACATGGTGCAGTTCGTGGTGAAGACCATCGGCGTACTGCTCCTGCTGCTGCCCCTCGCGGTGATCCGGGCGGGCGGCTTCAGCGAGATGAAGGCCAAGCTGCCGACCTCGTACTTCGACCCGCTGGGCATCGGCGGCGAGACGATCTTCACCTACGTTCTCATCTACACCTTCGGCATGCTGATCGGGCAGGACATCTGGCAGCGCGTGTTCACCGCCCGCAGCGACACGACGGCCAAGTGGGGCGGCACGGTGGCCGGCACCTACTGTCTGGCGTACGCGCTCGCCGGCGCCGTCATCGGCACCGCCGCCAAGGTGCTGTTCCCGAAGCTGGGCAGCCCGGACGACGCCTTCGCGACGATCGTCAAGCAGGAACTCCCCGTCGGTGTGCGCGGGCTGGTGCTCGCCGCCGCCCTCGCCGCGGTGATGTCGACCTCGTCCGGCGCGCTCATCGCCTGTGCGACCGTCGCCAACAACGACATCTGGTCGCGGCTGCGCGGTGTCGTGCGCCGTTCCGGGGACGAGCCGCACGACGAGGTCAGGGGCAACCGCGTCTTCATCCTCATCATGGGGATCGCGGTGATCGGTACGGCCATCGCGCTGAACAACGTGGTCGAGGCGCTGACCGTCGCGTACAACCTGCTCGTCGGCGGCCTGCTGGTGCCGATCCTCGGCGGACTGCTGTGGAAGCGCGGCACCGCGCAGGGCGCGCTCGCCTCGGTCGCCGTCGGCGGCCTCTCCGTCATCGCCCTGATGGCGTCCTACGGCATCCTCGCCAACGAGCCGGTCTACTACGGACTGCTGGCTTCGCTGGCGGCCTACGTCGTGGTCTCGCTGGCGACGAAGCCCACCGAGGAACACGTACTGGCCGCCTGGCGCGAGCGGCTCGCGGGCCGCGGCGCACCGGCCGCGGAGGAGCCCGCGACGGTGAGCGCCTAGACCCCGATGCTTCGGTCCGGCCGCCGCCCGGCGGCCGGACCGTGCGGGCCCCGCCCCGGGGTCCGCGACACTGGAAGAAACCCGCATGACCCGCATGACCGGAGGAGTCCGACGATGAGCAGCACCGAGAACCCCGCAGCAGGCGCCGGCCGACCCCGCGGACCCGTCGACTCGTCCCGCATCCCGCGGTACGCGGGCCCCGCGACCTTCGCCCGGCTGCCCCGCCTCGACGAGGTCGGCACCGCGGATGTCGCGGTGGTCGGTGTGCCCTTCGACTCGGGCGTCTCCTACCGCCCCGGCGCCCGCTTCGGCGGCAACGCCATCCGTGAGGCCTCCCGTCTGCTGCGCCCGTACAACCCGGCGCAGGACGCCTCCCCCTTCGCGCTCGCGCAGGTCGCGGACGGCGGCGACATCGCCGTGAACCCGTTCAACATCAACGAGGCCGTGGAGACCATCGAGGCCGCCGCCGACGAACTGCTCGGCACGGGCGCCCGGCTGATGACCCTCGGTGGCGACCACACCATCGCCCTGCCGCTGCTGCGGTCCGTCGCCAGGAAGCACGGCCCGGTGGCCCTGCTCCACTTCGACGCCCACCTCGACACCTGGGACACCTACTTCGGCGCCGAGTACACCCACGGCACCCCGTTCCGCCGCGCCGTCGAGGAGGGCATCCTCGACACCTCCGCGCTCTCCCACGTCGGCACCCGCGGCCCGCTGTACGGCAAGCAGGACCTCACCGACGACGAGAAGATGGGCTTCGGCATCGTCACCTCCGCCGACGTCTACCGGCGCGGCGCGGACGAGGTCGCCGACCAGCTCCGCCAGCGCATCGGCGACCGCCCGCTGTACATCTCCATCGACATCGACTGCCTCGACCCCGCGCACGCCCCCGGCACCGGCACCCCCGAGGCCGGCGGCATGACCTCGCGCGAGCTTCTGGAGATCCTGCGCGGCCTCGCCTCCTGCAACCTGGTCTCGGCGGACGTCGTCGAGGTGGCGCCCGCGTACGACCACGCGGAGATCACGTCGGTGGCCGCCTCGCACACCGCCTACGAGCTGACGACCATCATGACCCGGCAGATCGCGGCCGTCCGCGCCGGTGAGGAGACCGAGACCAAGTGACCCACGACCACGACCTGGTCCTCCGTCCGACGGCGGCGCAGACGGAGGCCGCGTTGAATGCTCCCCCCGGCCGTAACGGCGGAGACCTGGTCGTGGAGACCCTGGCCGGACTGGGCGCGACGACCGTCTTCGGTCTGCCCGGCCAGCACGCGCTCGGCATGTTCGACGCGCTGCGCCGCTCGACGCTGCGGTATGTCGGTCTGCGGGTGGAGAACAACGCGGGCTTCGCGGCGGACGCGTACGGCCGGATCACCGGGGAGGCCGCGCCGCTCCTCCTCTCGACGGGCCCGGGCGCGCTCACGTCCCTGGCCGCGCTCCAGGAGGCGGCGGCCGCCTCGGCCCCGGTCCTGGCGATCAGCAGCCAGATCCCGACCGCGGGGCTGGGCGGCGGCCGCCACGGCTATCTGCATGAACTCCCCGACCAGGCGGCCTCGTTCCGGGGCGTGGTCAAGTCGGTCCACACGGCCCGTACGCAGTCGCAGATCCCGTCGGCGATCGCGGCGGCGTGGAAGTCGGCCCTGGCGGCCCCGCACGGGCCGGTGTGGGTGGAGATCCCCCAGGACGTGCTGCTCGCTGAGACGAGCCTGCCGGCGGTGACGGCGATGGACGCGACGCCGGAGGATCTGGCCCCGCGCCCCGAACTGACCGCGGTCGCGGCCGACCTGCTGTCGAAGGCGTCCCGCCCGGCGATCATCGCGGGCGGGGGAGTGGTCCGGGCGGACGCCGCGGGCAAGCTCCTCCGGCTCGCCGAGAAGCTGAACGCCCCGGTCGTCACCACCTTCGGCGGCAAGGGCGCCTTCCCCTGGGAGCATCCCCTCTCCCTGAGGTCCTGGCTGGAGGACCGCCACACGACGGACTTCCTGGAGGACGCGGACGTCCTGCTGGTCGTCGGCTCGGGCCTCGGCGAACTGTCCTCGAACTACCACACGTTCAAGCCGCGCGGCCGGGTCATCCAGATCGAGGCGGACCTGGGCAAGCTGGAGTCCAACCACCCCGCCCTGGGCATCCACGCGGACGCGCGCCTGGCGTTGCAGGCGCTGCTGGAGACGGTCTCGGCGCGGGAGGACGCGAGCGCCCCCGAGCGCGTGCGGGCGCTGCTCGGGCGGGTCGCCGAGCGGATCGCGTCCCAGGAACTGACCCTGGAACAGCGGCTGCTGGCGTCGGTGCGGCGCGCCCTGCCCGCCGACTCCCCGTCCTTCTGGGACATGACGATCCTGGCGTACTGGGCCTGGTCGGCGTTCGACCCGCGGGGGACGAACACGATGCACTCGGCGCAGGGCGCGGGCGGCCTCGGCTACGGCTTCCCGGCCGCGCTCGGCGCCGCCGTGGCCGACCCCACGCGCCCGGTCCTCGCGGTCTCGGGCGACGGTGGAGCCCTCTACTCCATCGCCGAGCTGGCGACGGCCAGGCAGTACGACCTGAACGTGACCTGGCTGATCGTGGACGACGGCGGCTACGGCATCCTGCGCGAGTACATGACGGACGCCTTCGGCCAGGCCACGGCGACGGAACTGACCCGCCCGGACTATGTGGCCCTGGCGGAGTCGTTCGGCGTCCCGGGCGTGCGTTCGACCCCGGACACCCTGGAGGAGGACCTGGCGAAGGCCCTCGCCGAGCCGGGCCCCTCGGTGGTCGTCCTCCCGGCGGTGCTGCGCATGTTCGCACCGACTCACCTGGACTGACGCCGTCACGTTCACGGACCGCGCCCCGCGGCACCCGACCGGTTCCTTCGGTCGGGTGCCGCGGGGCGCGGTCCGTGTCGGTGCCAGACGAGGTCGGAGGGGCCCAGGCCGTAGATCGTCGATCGTGATCCGGCGCCGCAGGATGATCACCCGTTCGGCTACGCATGACCTTTGGCAGAGGGGTATGTTCCCGGGGGCTGTGGCCGTCCCCGAGCGAGCGGCGTCAGATCCTGGGACTACTCTGAGCCAAGAGAGGAGGACAGCGTGCTGCTGAGGTTCCGTGTGGCGAACGTACGGTCCCTGCGCGATGAGCAGGAGCTGTCCTTCGTCGCGCCCGAGGACGAGAAGGACTCGCCGGCCCGCACGGTGGAGCTTGCGGGTGGGCGTTCCGTCGGGGTGTTTCCGCTCATCGGAATCTTCGGTGCCAACGCGTCGGGCAAGTCGAACGTTCTGCTGGCGATGGTCGACATGCAATCGGCGGTCCTCAACTCCTATGCCCGATGGGCCTCGTACGACGGAACGGATCGCAGGGTCTTCGCGCTGGACCCCGCGATGCAGAGCGAGCCGAGCTTCTTCGAGGCGGATTTCGTCGTTGACGGAGTTCGGTGGACCTATGGCTTCGAGCTCGGCCGCGCTCGTGTCGAGGCCGAATGGCTGCACAGCTACCCACGCGGTCATCGCCAGGTGTGGCTTGACCGCGACGCGTCCCGACCCGAGGTCTATGAGTGGCCGGGAAGCCGCGTCAAGGATCGAGCGCAGCTCATGCGGCGCACTCGCCCCAATGCGTTGCTGCTTTCCACGGCCGGTACGGACAACCACCCACAGCTCTCCCCGCTGTTCCACTGGTTCCGCCGCAACCTGTGGCTGATCAATCCGGAGGAGCAGCGCCCCCAGCGGGAGGCCTTCACCCGGCAGGAGCTCTCGGGCGCCCGGGCGCGGCGCATCGAGGAGCTGCTGCGGGTGGCCGATCTCGGTATCACAGGAGCTGAAGTCGTCGACGACGGTAGAGGCAGGCCGACGGTGAAGCTCGTGCACCGATCCGCCACCGGCGAGGTCGCGTTCGACTGGCAGATGGAGTCCCTCGGCACCCGCTCGTGGTTCGCGCTGCTCGGCCCCATGCTGCTGGCCCTGGACGAGGGCGCCGTACTGCTGGTGGACGAGCTCGATGCGAGCCTTCATCCGCGTTTCGCCGCCGAAGCCGTACGACTCTTCCACGACCCCTACGCCAATCCAAATGGCGCCCAACTGGTGTTCACCTCGCATGACCCGTCGGTGCTCACCACGCCGAGCGGCGGACGTCTGCTGGAGCCCGGTCAGGTGTGGCTAACTGAGAAGGACAAGGAAGGGGCCACAGCGCTCTACCCGGTGACCGACGCGTCTCCGGGCGAGGAAGAGGACCTGATGAAGTCGTATCTGGCCGGGGCCTTCGGTGCCGTCCCGTCGCTCATGGAGGGGCAGATCGCCCGGCGGCTGTTGGCCGCCCGAGACTACGTCGAGCACGAGGTTGGTCAAGACTGATGGCGAGGACCCGGGGGAAGGATTCGCTGGGCCCCTCTCAGCGTGGCGGGCGGCGCAAGAGAGTCGTCCACGTGTTCACCGAGGGGCTGGTCACCGAGCCCTCGTACATCGAGATCATCAGGGACTGCGGGGCCCCCGCAGACCCGGCGACAACGGTCGAAGTCCGCATCGCGAACGCCTCCGCTCCCGGTTCCCAGCGCAAGCCGCTCAAGTTGGTCGAAGCGGCGGTCCGGTTGATGCGGGACGAGACGCGCTCGGCGAAGCGCAGCGGGCTGGAGAAGAAGTACCTGCCGCAGGTGTGGTGCCTGTTCGACCGGGACGAGCACGAAGGCATCGAGACCGCCCTGAAGCAGGCCCGCGAGGGAAATGTCAGGGTCGCTTTCTCGCACCCGTGCTTCGAGGTGTGGCGGCTCTTACACCACAAGCCGGTGACGGGGACGTTCGGCGGAGTGTGCGGGCAGGTGACGTCAAGGCTGCCCTTCGCCAAGGCACCTAAGGATGCGGCGAACATCAAGCTCGTACTGCCGCACCAGGTCACCGGTGCCTTCCTGGACGCAAGGAAGCGGGCCGTCCAGATGAACGCACAGCACGATGATCATGTGTCCCTCGTGCATCGAGACCCGTACACCAACGTGCACGAGTTCGTGGAGCAAGGGCTCGGAATCGCCTCGTACTGAACGTCTCGGTTCGCTGACGTGACCGAGGGATGCGGTTCGGGACCGACATCAGCCAGCGGATTTCGGCAGGGGCGGTGCCAGCCGTAGGGTTCCTACGTCACCACAGGCAGTGGATCATGTGTCGTAGGGAGTCTTGTACGTGGCCAAGCTCACGCTCGCGCAGTTGGAGCGCCATCTGTTCGCCGCCGCGGACATTCTCCGCGGGACGATGGACGCCTCCGAGTACAAGGACTACATCTTTGGTCTGCTGTTCCTGAAGCGGGCCAACGACGAGTTCGAGGCGGCCCGGGAGCGCATCAAGGAACAGGCAGCCAACGAACTGGGCCTGACAGGTGAGCTTCTGGCCGGCTACCTCGAACAGGAGTCGGCGTACAGCGACCGCGACGTGCTGTTCGTGCCGAAGGCCGCCCGCTGGAAGTGGATCTCGTCGGCCACCCACAACATCACCGAAGACCGGCTCCGTCCGGCCCTGCAGACACTCGAGGGCCAGAACAGCAAGCTCAAAGGGCTCTTCGACCACCTCGACTTCAACCGCATCGGTGGCTCCGGCGCGGCGGCGGGCGCCGCCAAGCTCGCGGACCAGCGTTTGAAACTGCTCATCGCCCACTTCAGCCGCATCCGGCTGCGCACGGACGACTTCGAGTTCCCGGATCTGATCGGTGCCGCCTACGAGTACCTGATCAAGGAGTTCGCGGACTCGGCGGGCCGCAAGGGCGGCGAGTTCTACACCCCGCGTGCCGTGGTCCGGATGATGGTCGAGCTCCTCGGCCCCAGGCAGGGCATGCGGATCTACGACCCCTGCGTCGGTTCGGGCGGCATGCTCATCCACGCCAAGGAGTACGTGGAGGAACACGGCGGCGACACCACGGACATGTTCTTCGCGGGCCAGGACGCCAACAGCGGCTCCTGGATCATGTCGACGATGAACATGGTCCTGCACGGCGTACGACGCTTCGACCTGCACACCGGCGACACCCTCGCCGAGCCGGCGCACGTGCCCAGGACGGACGCGGACCGCTTCGACGGGGTGCTCAGCAATCCGCCGTTCTCGATGGACTACGTGCTGACCGACCTCGCGCACCGTACGCAGCGTACGACGTACGGGACGACCAGCGAGCGCGGCAAGGCTGACCTGATGTTCCTCCAGCACATGCTCTGGGAGACCAAGCGGGAGGGGCGCGGCGGCATGGTCATCACCGTCATGCCGCACGGTGTGCTGTTCCGCGGGGGCGGGGAACAGGAGATTCGCACGGCCCTCCTTGAGGAGGACGTGATCGAGGCGGTGATCGGCCTCGCTCCGAACCTCTTCTACGGCACGGGCATTCCCGCCTGCATCCTGGTGCTGCGTCCGCCGGGCAAGAAGGCCCCGGCGCGGGCGGGCAAGGTGCTGTTCATCAACGCGGACCGCGAGTTCCACGCGGAGCGGGCGCAGAACGTCCTCCTGCCGGAGCACGCGGAGAAGATCGTCACCACGTTCCGCGAGTACGCGGAGGTTCCGGGCTTCTCACGGGTGGTGACCCGGGAGAAGCTGTGCGAGAACGAGGACAACCTCAACATCCGCCGGTACGTCGACAACACGCCGCCGCCGGAGCCGCAGGACGTGCGGGCGCATCTGGTGGGGGGTGTGCCGCGTGCGGAGATCGAGGCAAAGAAGGAGCTCCTCGACTCGTACGGGATCGCGCTGACGGATCTGTTCGCTGAGCGGGACCCGGTCGATGAGAAGTATGTCGACTTCCTGCCGGAGGGACAGCGTCCGGACGCCTCTCGCCTGGCGGAGTTGGCACGCCCGCGCGAAGACGCGCTGCGGACTGCGTTCGACAAGTGGTGGGCGGCGGAGGCAAGGCGTCTCGATGCCGTCGCCGCAACCCCGGAGCGCCTCGCGGACACGACGGTGTCCGAGCGCAAGGCCGCGCTGATGGAGGTACGCGGCTCGCTGATCGAGTCGTTCGTGGAGCAGTTGGGAGAGGTGAAGCTGCTCGACCGCTACGCGCTGGCGGGCGCCGTGGCCGGCTGGTGGTACGAGGCCAAATACGACCTGCTCGCGCTATCGGAGAACGGGTTCGCAGGGGTCGTGGACGGCTGGGTTGAAAACGTCGAGACGATGCTCGCACCAGAGCAGGACCCCAAAACCCGCAAGTTGCGGAAGCGGACGGCGGCCGAGCGGCGCCAGGCGTACGACCACAAGATCGTCGCGGCCATCGCACCGGATTTCCTGGAGAAGCTCGCGGAGGCGGATGTGCGTAAGGCTGAGCTGGACGCGCGCTGGAAAGAGCTGAACGCTGCCGCTGAAGGCGAGGAAGACGGTGAGGAGAGCGCCGATGGTGACGCTCCCAGCCGTGAGGAAGTCGCGCTGAGTGTCGAGCAGTTGGCGGAGCTGACGTCGGTGAAGAGGGAGCGCTCGAAGGTGAGCGCGCTGATCAAGCGGCTTGAGGCGGACTTCTGGTTCCCGTGGCCGAGTAACCCGCCAAAGCTGGGTGAGGAGCCGCCGAAGCTGTTCCGGGGTCGTCGGGCGCTGGGGCCGGAGGGGGAGCGACGGGTGGTGCTGGATCTGTTGCGGGATGACCTTCTCGGGAAGCTAGATGGGCATGTGACGCGGCGGCGGAGACGACTGATTGAGGCGTACGAGGTGTGGAAGTCGAAGTACGCGTTTTCGTTGCTGGAGATCCGGGCTTGGCGCGAGAAGTCATCTGCGACGCTTGATGAGTGCCTAATGGAGCTTGGCTATGCAGATTGAGCATGCACGGCTTCATTATCACCGCCTCGACAGGCTGGCCGAGGTAACTGGCGGCGTAACTCTGGGGCCGCGTATCCCTAGTGGTTCAAGTGTCGAACTCCCGTACCTTCGGGTTGCCAATGTGCAAGATGGATATATCTGCACGGATGACATCAAGACTTTGCGTGTAGCCAAGGAGTCGGTTGAGCGCTTCCGGGTGCGGCCGGGAGACGTCTTGCTGACTGAAGGGGGGGACTTTGACAAGCTGGGACGTGGTGCAGTTTGGGATGGGAGAATTGACCCGTGCCTTCATCAAAACCACGTGTTCAGGGTTCGGTGCTCTGAAAAATTGCTCCCGGAATTTCTTGCTTTGTATCTAGCGTCACCGGCCGGCCGTTCCTATTTTTTGCGAATTGCCAAGCAGACGACAAACCTGGCAACCATTAGTTCATCTCAATTGAAGGCCATGCCAGTTCCGCTCGTGCCGCTTCAGCAGCAATGGCACGCCGTAGGTATCGCTACTGCGGTTCGTGAAGTAAAGCGGGGCGTCGAGAGGTCGATTGAAAAACTCCGATCCGTTCGTCTCGGTATGGTCCTGGGGGCCCTTGCTTCCGTGGATTCCGTCGAACCTGCCATTGGGTGGCGACGCATGCCGTTGCGCGAGGTAGTGCCCTTTGTCGAGTATGGGATTTCTGAGGCCCTCAGTGATGACCCGCAAGGGACTCCAGTACTCCGCATGAACAATATTCGCGACGGCAAGCCGGACTTGAAAGAACTTCGATATTGTCCGGTCTCTGTCGCCGAACGGATGATGCTCAGGTCGGGCGACGTGTTGTTTAATCGGACCAATAGTATTGATCATGTGGGGAAGGCTGCGATTTGGAAGGGTGAGCTGTCGAGTGCGACTTTTGCCTCTTATCTCGTCCGATTGAATCCGCATGCAGGCAAGCTGCACCCGGAATACTTGGTTGAATGGTTGATGCATCCCATGGTTCGTCGACGAGTCAAGGCGCTGTCTACCGCCGCTGTGCAGCAGGTCAACGTAAATCCTGCGCGCCTACTTGGCATCAGTATCGACCTTCCGGATGCTCTGACTGAGCAGCGCAAGATTATTGCCGAACTGTCTACCTGTGACCGTCTTATTTCTCGTGAAGAGGCAGAGCTCGAGAAAATCGGCACTCTTGAGCAAGGTATTGTGGCTGATGTCCTCCGGTCGTAGACTAAAGGGTCGAGGTGCCTTTTGCGGCCTCGACCCTTTAGTTTAGAGGTTCACTTCTATTTGAATCAGCGGCCTCGGTGTTGGTGCCTCATTTTTCGTTAGATGCTCGCCGTCAGCGGGTGATCCAGTGAGAGCTCCGATAATCACAGCGCCCGTCATGATTTTCCGGAGCCAGTAATTTTCGGTGTCTGGTTCTGGCAATTGGGCTCCTCTCTTTTCCCAAAGAGAGGTTATTTCCGTACCAGGTGGGGGGCTACAGGGTAACCAGCCAACCTTCCGGTCCTGAGCAGGAAGGATGGCTGGGATGCGACTGGCTGCCTCAACGTGACCCTGCTACGGGACAGGATCTCCAATGTGCGGGCAACTCGGCCTGCCGAGGACGCCACAAGGTGACGCTGGCAGCAACTTGCTGCCGACGACGTCAGGTAGGGAGTCTGTCGTTCTTGATCGCCGTAACGAAGGACGACCAGGCAGATGCTGGCAAGACCACAGCGGGGCCCTGTGGGTTCTTGGAGTCGCGGACGGGGACGCCGGTGGGGTAGCCGTCCAAGACTTCGACGCAGCTCCCCCCTTCATTGCCGCTGTAGGAGGACTTACGCCAACTAGCCAGCGTGGCGGCATCCGAGAGGGTGCGTTCAGTCACGGTATCCGTAGTCCTTCGCTATCGCCCTCATCAGGGCGAGTGACTCCTTGAGCGGCATCGCGTCGCCTAGCGCCAGATCGTAGGTGGCCTCAAGCCGACGGACCAGGGCAGGGCTGTCGTGGATCTTGCCCATGTGAAGGCCCTCGCCGTAAGCCACCGGCGGCTGGTCCTCGAAGTCCATCAGGGTCAGCATGCCTTGCATGAGTGGATGGCACCCGAGAGCGTAGGGCAGTACGTAGACGCGCACTCGTTGTTTCTCGGCCAGGTGCACGAGGTGCATGACCTGCTCGGCCATGACCTCGGGCCCGCCCACGACGCGCCGCAGCACTCCCTCATCAAGCAGCGCCCACACTACGGGAGCCACCGGATCGTCGAGGATCTTCGCGCGCTCTAGCCGTGTGACAACGAGCCTGTCACACTCCTCTTCACTCGCCGGAGGGAACCCCACGCTCAGAACCGCACGTGCGTACGCCTCCGTCTGCAGTATGCCTGGGACGAACGAGAGCGCGAACTCCCGGATCATCACTGCCTGCTGTTCGAGCAGCCGCGCCGCCTCGAAGTAGTCAGCAACCGCGACGTCCTGCTCCGGCAGGAAGCTGCTCAGCACATTCCCCGTGTTCAAGGCTCTGTCCAGCCGTCGCGCGTCCTCCTTCGACGGGATGCGCCGGCCTCCCTCGATGTGCGCGATATACGAACGGGTCATGATCGCCATGTCCGCTAGCTGCTGCTGCGTCAGTCCCGCTGCCTCGCGCTGGGCCTTGAGCCAGTCGCCGTAGATGCTGCCCAATCTGCCAACTCCCTGTGACAAAGGCTCTGTCACCAGCTCCTATCTGGCGAGCCTAGCCCGACCGGTCTCACGCTGTGAGTGGATCGCTACACAAAGCAATACCCCCGCGACCGCGCGAGCGGTCCGGGGGCATGGTCATTAACGAACCCAAGGAGTTGACGACATGGGCCACCGTATCGCCCGCCTTTTCGAGCCGCTGCTACGGCTTCTGCTACCCGGACGCGGACGGCGTCGCCGCGTCACCCTGTCGCCCGCTCACCAGTCGCTCGTCTTCAGCGCTGGAACACCGACGAGCCGACAGCTCGGTTCTCGTCTTCTCCGAGGCGAGGACAACGCCCTGGTCCGCCCCTACCTCGTAGCGCAAGAGCGTCGAGAGGAAGTGCGGCGGCAACAGGCCCGCCGCCGCGCGCTGTGGCTCGCCGTTCACGGGATCGACGTGGGGCCGCGTGTCATTCATGGAGTGGAGGTGACGGCGTGAGGGGCGGCATCGAGGTCTCACGCCTGCTGCCGTGGACGGGTGCGGAAGGCAAGCCCTGTTACCTCATCACGGATGGAACCGGCTACCTCTCCCAGATGGCCGACACCATCGAGAGCGTGCAACTCGGCATGGCCGGCGACCTCCTCGGACACGCGGCCGACATGCTGGCCGACGACCGAGCGACCATTGCCCAGCTCCGATACCTGCTCGCGGGCATGCACCAGGCCCTGACAGATGCACTCCGGATTGTCGAAAGCCGAGGTGCCCGCCTCCTCCCGCCTTCGTACGGCGACCCAGGAGACGTTGGCGACATCGGCGGCACAGCCCCCTGAACCCTGATCGGGTCTCTTGGTCTCAGCCCCACCTCCTCCCATCACTTCATCCCGTCCGGCCAGAACTCTCCCACCGTCCTCACTCAGCGCGCACAATGGATCACCTGAGCGGAAACCGCGAAGGCGCGGCGAACGGTGGGCGAAGGGCGCGGGCACGTGGTCGTACAGGTGGAACGGGACGAGGTGGAGCGGCCGTTTGTCGAGCAGCTCGTGGCGATGAACTGGAGGCACGTCCCCGGCACGGAGATCGGCACGCTTGATGCCGGAACGCCGCTCCTCGTCGACCGGCTCAAGGCCGCCCTCCGCCGCATCAACGTCCGCGCGGCGGACGGCAAGCCCTGGATGGACGACACCGACATCAACCGCTCCATCACGGAGTTGACGTCCGTATCGCTCGGACAAGGCATCACCCGAGCCAACTTCGACACGACCGACCTGCTGCTCAGTGGTGCCGTCCTCACCGGGCCGTCGGCCGCGCACGGCGGAGCATCCGCCACCGTGCAGTACATCGAGTGGCACCCTGACCGCGTCGGCCTCAATGACTTCACCGTCGTCGACCAGCTCCGCGTGAAGAACCGTTCCGGAGACGTGTCAATACTCGACATCGTCCTCTTCGTGAACGGCATCCCCCTGGTCGCCGTCGAGTGCAAGAGCCCAGACCTTGCCGACCCCGTCCGGAGCGCGGTGCTCGACCTCCGGCACTACGCCGGCGACCCGATCGACGACGACGAGCGCACCGGAAGCGAGCTGCCGTTGCCCGACGGCGTGCCGGAGCTGTTCCGAACCGTGCAGTTGCTGGTCGCAGCGACAGGTGAGACCGCTCACCTCGGTACGGTGACCTCCTCGCCGGACCACTTCCAGCCCTGGCGGAGCGTGAGCCCGGAGAAGGAGAGCACCCTCAGGGCGGAACTGCCCGAATGCACGGGAAAGCTCAGCGAGCAGCACAAGCTTGTCGGCGTCGTGCTCCGGCCCGCTTCCCTGCTCAACTTCGTACGCCATTACGTGATCCCACTGCCAGTGGAGACCGATTCCGGAGCTGTGCGGACGGTCAAGGTGGCCGCCCGGCACCAGCAGTACAGGGCTGCTGAGAAGGCCGTACGAAAGCTGCTCACCGGACGTCCCCGTGGCGGGCCGGTGCCCGAGGACGAGCGTGGTGGCGTCATCTGGCACACCCAGGGGTCCGGCAAGAGCCTGACCATGACCTTCCTGGTGCGGCGGGTCCATCTTCACCCGCGGCTCAGCGAGTTCACCGTCGTCATCGTCACCGACCGGAGGCAGCTTCAGGACCAGCTGGCCGAGACACTGAAGCTGAGCGAGTCGGAAGTCGAGACGGCCGAGACCCGCACACAGATGGAAGGACTCCTGCGAGACGGCGGACGGCGGGTCGTCTTCGCGATGATCCAGAAGTACGGCGGCGGATTCACCTTCGCCGGCGAGGCCGAGCGCGATGCCGACGACCGGGATCTCCCCAGGGAGTACCAGGACGCTGAGAACGACAGGAAGAGCCGCCGCGGGAAGCTTCGCAAGGCCGCCCCCGTGCCGAACTTCCCCGAGTGCAACACCTCGTCCGACATCCTGGTCCTCGTAGACGAGGCGCACCGGTCCCACACCAGCGTCCTGCACGCCGCCTTGCGCAAGGCCGTCCCCAACGCAGCGAAGATCGGGTTCACCGGCACGCCGATCATGACGGGCGAGGAGACCGACACCCGGCGGATCTTCAGCGGCGGCACGGAACGGGGCTTCCTGGACGAGTACCGGATGGAGGAGGCCGAACACGACGGTGTCGTCGTCCGGATCCGGTACGAGGGGCGTACCGGCGAAGGGAAGGTCCGGGACGGGGACAGCCTTGACCGTCAGTTCGAGGATCTCATCCGTGAGCGTACGGACGTCGAGCGCAGGGCTCTCCTCAACAAGTGGCCCACCGAGCGGGACGTCGCCGAGTCCTGGCCAATGATACGCAAGAAGGCCGAGGACATGCTGGAACACTGGGTATGCTGGGTCCTTCCCGGTGGGGGATTCAAGGCCCAGGTCGCTGCCGTCAGCCGGAAGGCCGCCGTTGAGTATCACCACGCGCTACGCCGGGCACGGGACGAGCTTCTCGCCGATCTGGCCGAGTTCAGACCGGAGTCGGTGCAGGGAACCCTGCTCAAGGATCTGCCACGCCGGCTTCGCTACCTGTATCAGGCGTATGAGTTCCGGTCGCTGCTACGGCGCATCGACTTCGTGCCGATCATCTCTCCAGGCGCCGAGCGCAAACACCGTAAGTGGTTGCAGTGGACCGATCCGGACCGGCAGAAGGCGTACATTCAACGCTTCCATGAGGCGTTCCCCCACCTGCCACCGGAGCCGGACTGGGTCCTGGCGACCCCCTTCAACGATCCCGAGCCGGACATTCCCGAAAACGGGCTCGGCGCGAATACGCCGTGGTCGGATGTGCCCACGGGCGATCCAGAGCCGGAACCCTCGAAGAACACCGTCCCCGATCCCGTCCACCCGGACAGCCCCATCGCCTTCCTGATCGTGAAGTCGATGCTACTCACGGGCTTCGACGCCCCGCGTGAACAAGTGCTGTACCTCGACCGGCCGATCCGTGACGCCGAACTGTTGCAGGCCGTCGCGCGCGTGAACCGGCCCGCACCAGGCAAGGAAGTCGGCTACGTCGTCGACTACTACGGCGTCTTCGAGCACCTCTCCAGCGCGCTCGCCGACTACCGGAAGTCGGACGTGAACGACACCATGCGCCCCCTGTCCCAGGAGGTCAAGGGCCTCAAGCCGGCTGCCGATCAGGTCCGGGAGTTCCTCAGCGGGCTCGGTGTCACGGACGCCGACCTCGCCGACCTCGCCAGTCTGCGCAAGGCCGTGCTGTCCTTCGAGGATGAGACCGCCCGCCTCGGATTCGACGAGGTGCTGCACGAATTCGTGGCCGTCCTGGAACGGGTACTGCCGCACGAGGCGGCATTGGACTACCTGCCGGATGCCCGCCGCTGGGGAATGCTGCAGAAGCGCATCCGCCGGCTCTACCGGGACGACACAGGTGGGACGTTCACTTTGCGGCGGTACGGACGCAAGGTGCGGGCCCTGATCGCCGACCACTTGGAGGGGCCGGAGATCGAGCAGGTCATTCCGCCGGTCTCGATCACCGCGCTCGACTATGAGGAGAAGGTACGCGCTCTGCCCCCGCGTGAGGCCGCCGCGGAAATGGGACACGCGCTGCGCTTCCATCTGGAGGAACGGGTCAAGCGCGAGGACCCGGAGAAGTACGCGAGACTCTCCGAGCGGCTGGAGGAGATCCTCAGACAGATGCCGGGCCGGTTCGAGGAGCAGGTCGAGGAGTTCGAGAAGCTCATCGAGCAGGCCCTGCAAGAGGAAGAGGAGGATCCGGCACTCGCCGGGCTGAGCCCGCTGGAGCAACGCGTACACCGGCTTCTGGGCCAGCTCCTGGAGGAGAATCCGGAAGTACAGAGCGGTGGAGAGGACCTGCGACCCCTCGTGGTGTCCGTGTGCGACACCGCGTCGAGTGTGATGTCCAAGGCCTCCTACCAGGGACAGCACCAGGACATCAATCAGCTGGCGAACGGCATACAGAACCAGCTGATCCGTGGTGGCCTTCGGCCGACAAGTGCGGACTGGGGGCCGGTCACCGGCATGGCTCAACGACTCGCGGCTTACGCGGAGAACAACCGGCAGCAGTTCCTGAGCCGCGCCAGGGGAGAATAAGGCACGTGACCACCCTTGCCCACAACCGCCAGGACATGTCACCGGTCGACGGTGATTCAGTCAGTGTCGACGGTCTCTCCCTGCGGGTGCGGACGAGTGCCCGCAGGAAGCGGTTCGCGCTCACGGTGGAGGCCGACGCGACTCTGACACTGCACCTCCCCAAAGGGCGCCCACAGGCGGAGGCCGAAGAGTTCGTACGTGCTCATCGAGCCTGGGTGGTCGAGAAACTCGGCCTTCGGGAGCGGAGCCGTCCGCTGAACCCCGCCAAGCGTCTCGCCGAGGGAGAGGTGTTTCGGTATCTGGGGAGGACGTACCGGCTCTCCGTATCGGACGGTGGACCGGGCAGCGCCAGGGTGCGCCTGGTCGCCGGTCGCCTGGTCATGGCTCAAGACCAGGCTGCTGACCCGGTTGCAGGGCGCACGGCGCTCGTGGAGTGGTATTGCCGGGCGGGTAGGGCCTGGGTGGCAAACAGGCTTCAGCCTTGGGCGGCGCGCATGGGTGTGGCTGAGCCCGAACTGGACGTGCGTGACCTTGGACAGCGCTGGGGTGCCTACCAGCCCGGCCGCGACGAGAGTCGACCGGGCCGGATGAGCTTGGGATGGCCCCTTTTCCAGTTGCCCATGCACCTGGTCGACTACGTCATTGCGCACGAGTTGGCTCATGTGAAGGTGGCGGGGCACCAAGCCGACTTTTGGCGGCTCGTACGGCTGGCGCTACCCGAATACGAGCAGCGTCGTGAGGAGCTCGATGAGCTGGGCCGCCGTATGTGGATGGGTGACATCAGCTGAAAACCAAGTGTTTGGGTGAGCCACTCGAGCTACTCGGTCACGTCTCCGGGGCGGGCTTGGTCCCTGTTGGGTGTGCGCGGCTCCAAGCGGCCTTGTCGGCAGTCAGCTCCTTCAACATGTCCGCCACCTGTGAGCATGCCTAGCGGTCGCCATAGCAGGGCGCCGGGAAGCGGATAACGACCCGTCAAACCCTTCGCCGTCCGTACGGCGTCCCGGGCGTGCGTTCGACCCCGGACACCCTGGAGGAGGACCTGGCGAAGGCCCTCGCCGAGCCGGGCCCCTCGGTGGTCGTCCTCCCGGCGGTGCTGCGCATGTTCGCGCCGACGCACTTGGGCTGACGCGCCCGACGCAGTCGGATCACCGGAACCGGAAGAAGATCGTGTCGTTCGACCGGCCGAGCTGTCGGGCGCTGTCCCACTGCGGACGCGTACGCCTGTGATCGCAAGCTCTCGTGCAACCTTTCACCCGTGCCCGTGAGTCATGAGGGCAGGACGTGCCGGGGGCACGCCCGAATCCACGCAAGGGATGGGGACTTCCATGACTCACCACAGATCCCGGCGTGCCCGTGTGCTCGGTGCGGGCATCGCCGCCGGGATTCTCATACCGTCCGTGGCGGCCGCGACGCCCGCCGCCGCCACGACGCCGACGGTGAGCTGCACCTCGGGCAGGACGGGCCTCGCGGCCGAACTCCAGAAGGACATCACCGCGGCCCTCGCGAACCGCAAGGGCACCGTCGCGGTCGGCCTCTACGACCGTTCCACCAACACCACCTGCTCGCTGCGCGCCACCAGCGCCTACGACTCGGCCAGCGTCGTCAAGGTCACGGTGCTCGCCACGCTGCTGTGGGACGCCAAGAAGCACAACCGCTATCTGACCGACCGTGAGGTCACCCTCGCCACGGCGATGATCACCAAGTCGGACAACAGCGCGACCAGCACGCTGTGGAAGCAGCTGGGCCTGACGAAGGTCAAGGGCTTCCTCTCCGCGGCCGGCATGACCCAGACCAAGCCGGGCGCGAACGGCTACTGGGGCCTGACCCAGATCACCGTGCAGGACGAGCAGAAGCTGCTCAAGCTGATCACCGCCAGGAACTCGGTGCTGAGCGACAACTCCCGGGCCTACATCCTGAAGCTGATGGGGAAGGTCATCTCCTCGCAGCGCTGGGGCACCCCGGCGGGCGCGCCCTCGGGTGTCTCGGTGCACGTCAAGAACGGCTGGCTCTCGCGCGCCACGCACGGCTGGCGTGTGCACAGCGTCGGCACCTTCAACGGGGCCGGACACGACTACATGATCACCGTGCTGACGCAGGACAACAGCACCATGGACTACGGCGTCACCACCATCCAGAACGTGGCCAAGGCCATCCACAAGGACCTGGTGCCGACGCTCTCCGCCAAGACCGCGTACGTGCCCACGAGCACGCCGCAGGAGGCCTTCCCGGCGGTCCCGGCGAACTGATCCCGGCGGGCCCGGGGGTCCCGGCGGGCCGGGGGGTCCCGACGGGCCCGCGGTGAGCCGATACGGCCCAACTCCCGAACCGGAACGCGGCCGTTCACCCGCCTGTACTGCCCGCGCGTACGCCTCCCGCACGTCGCCACCCACTGACGGACCGCGGACCGCGGAACGGCCGGGCGCCCACGCGCCCGGCCGTTCCGTTCCCCCGGCGGTTCCCCCGTTCACCCCCGGAGGGCTCAGCCGGCGTCCTCCTCGCCGTCGTCCCGCTCCCCGGCGCCCACCAGGGCCTGCATCGCGTCGACCGCGCTGCCGTCGTGGTCGCTGCCCGCGGTGCCACTGCCGGTCTGGAGGTTGGCCGTGCGGTCGACCTCCAGGATCGAGTCGGCGTGGGAGTTGTCGAGCACGGTGATCAGGCTGCCGTCCGCTGTCGCCGGGCCCGTCGCGGCGCCGAGCAGGGCCACGGACAGCGCCAGGGCGGCCCGCGGCCGCGGGCGGACGCCGGTCATCCGGCCACGCCCGCGGGCTCCGGGTGGAGGCGCACACCCGCGCGTTCCGGATGGAACCGTGCGATGTTCCGTTCCAGCAGCCCGGTCGAGGCGCTCACGCCGACCCCGTCGGCGGGGTCCACCTCCGGAAGCCGCCCATCGGCCCGCTTCAGCTCGGCGAGCGCGGAGTCCATGGCCGCGTGGGCGGCGAACAGACAGGGAGTGCTGTAGATCGCGACGTCCACGCCCAGCTCGGACAGCTCACTCAGGGACAGCCGCGGCGACTTGCCGCCGGCGATCTGGTTGAACAGCAGCGGCTTGTCCCCGACCACGTCCCGGATCCGCCGGATCCACTCCACGCTGCGCACCCCGTCGACCAGCACCACGTCCGCGGCGGTGGCGGCCAGGGCCTTGGCGCGGTCCAGGATGTCCTGTTCCTCGGTGGCGTCCGTGCGGGCCACCACCACCAGGTCCCGGCGGGTCGCCAGCACCGCCTCCAGCTTCTCGACGTACTCGGCCAGCGGCAGGATCCGTTTGCCGTCGGCGTGCCCGCACCGGCGCGGCCGCCTCTGGTCCTCCAGGATCACCCCGGAGGCCCCGGCCCGCTCCAGCGCCTCCACCACATGGCAGGCCACCTCGGGGTCGGCGTACCCGTCGTCGATGTCGACGAGCAGATGGTGGCGGGGGAAGGCGCCCCGCAGGCGCTGTGTGAACGCCACCATGTCGGGCCAGGCGATGAAACCGATGTCGGGCAGACCGTAGTGCGACGCGGCGAATCCGAAGCCGGACACGAACATCCCGTCGTAGTGCGCGGCCGCGATCGAGGCCGAGTACATGTCGTGGACACCGATCAGCGGTGTGGTTCCCTGCGCCGCGATCCGCTCCCGCAGCCTGTTTCCGTAGACCACCGTCCAGCCCTTCCATGGAGGTCCTTTACCTGGACTGGATTATTTCTATACCTGCCCAAGAATGTCTCTATAGAAATCCTTTACCTCACTCGGTGGGGTCATCACCTTCACCGCAGAAACGTCACTCACGCGTCCGACGGCCTAGGACCGAGGTCGCAGAAGTCCCCGACCTTCGGCCGGGAATTGTTGCGGAGGGATGAAATCCGCCCTGGTCCGCGTTGGTGCTTTCCGGACGATCAGGGGCGACAGGAAGGGACCGGCGTGGTGGCGCACGAGGGGGAGACACGCGGCTGGGCACGCAGGCTCGCGGGATACGCATGGCGCTACCCGAAGGACGTGGTCCTCGCGCTCGGGTCCTCGCTGGGCGGCATGGCCGTCATGGCGGTCGTCCCGCTGATCACCAAGGTGATCATCGACGATGTCATCGGGAA
The DNA here is from genome assembly GCF_044753645.1 of Streptomyces sp. NPDC093261. Taxonomy (NCBI): domain Bacteria; kingdom Bacillati; phylum Actinomycetota; class Actinomycetes; order Kitasatosporales; family Streptomycetaceae; genus Streptomyces; species Streptomyces sp. NPDC093261. The sequence goes on along the minus strand of NZ_JBIVNO010000001.1, from coordinate 1,126,766 downwards.
CCACAGCCGGTCCATGGGCCCCTGGGCCGGCGCCCTCGTCGGCGCGGCCGTCCTCGTCTACGTCCTCACCTACATCCGCCGCTACTACGGCGGCCGGCTCGCCCTCGACGTCCAGCACGACCTGCGCACGGACATGTACGGGACGATCACCCGCCTCGACGGGCGCCGTCAGGACGAGCTGTCCACCGGTCAGGTCGTCGGCCGCGCCACCAGCGACCTTCAGTTGATCCAGGGTCTGCTGTTCATGCTCCCCATGACGATAGGGAACGCCCTTCTCTTCCTGATCTCCCTGGTGATCATGGCGTGGCTGTCGCTGCCGCTGACCCTGGTCGCGCTGGCCGTCGCGCCCGCCCTGTGGTTCATCGCCAAGCGCAGCCGCACCCGCCTGCACCCGGCCACCTGGTACGCCCAGGCCCAGGCCGCCGCCGTGGCGGGCGTGGTGGACGGCGCCGTCAGCGGTGTCCGCGTGGTCAAGGGCTTCGGGCAGGAGGAGCAGGAGACCGGCAAGCTCCGGGAGGTCGGGCGTCGCCTCTACGCGGGCCGACTGCGCACGATCAAGCTGAACGCCCGGTACACCCCCGCCCTCCAGGCCGTGCCCGCCCTCGGCCAGGTCGCCATGCTGGCGCTCGGCGGCTGGCTCGCGGTGCGCGGGCACATCACGCTCGGCACGTTCGTCGCCTTCTCGTCCTACCTTGCCCAGCTCGTCGGCCCGGTGCGCATGCTCGCCGTGGTGCTCACCGTGGGCCAGCAGGCCCGCGCGGGCGCCGAGCGCGTCCTGGAGCTGATCGACACCGAGCCGTCGCTGTCGGACGGCACCAAGGAGCTGCCCGCCGACGCCCCGGCGACCGTCGAGTTCGACAACGTCTCCTTCGCCTACCTGGACGGCCGCCCGGTCCTCGACGGCCTCTCCTTCGAGATACGCCCCGGTGAGACCCTCGCCGTGGTCGGCTCCTCCGGCTCCGGCAAGTCGACGGTCTCCCTGCTGCTGCCCCGCTTCTACGACGTCACCCACGGCGCCGTCCTCGTCGGCGGCCACGATGTGCGCGAGCTGACCCTGTCGTCCCTGCGCGCCGCGATCGGACTGGTCCCCGAGGAGTCCTTCCTCTTCTCGGACACGGTCCGCAACAACATCGCCTACGGCCGCCCGGACGCCACCGACGAGCAGATCGAGCGGGCCGCCCGCGCGGCGCAGGCCGACCGCTTCATCGCCGAGCTGCCCGACGGCTACGCCACCAAGGTCGGCGAGCACGGCCTCACCCTCTCCGGCGGCCAGCGCCAGCGCATCGCGCTCGCTCGGGCGATCCTCACCGACCCCCGGCTGCTGGTCCTCGACGACGCGACCTCGGCGGTGGACGCCCGGGTCGAGCACGAGATCCACGAGGCGCTGAAGCAGGTCATGGAGAGCCGCACGGCCCGCCCGTCGCCCGGCCACCACCCCTCGACGAGCGCCGGCGCGCGCACCACCCTCCTGATCGCCCACCGGCGCTCGACCCTGAATCTCGCCGACCGCATCGCGGTGCTCGACGACGGCCGGCTCGCCGACATCGGCACGCACGAGGAACTCCAGGAACGCTGCGCCCTCTACCGGCGGCTGCTGACCGACCCCGACGAGCTGGGCGGGGTCTCGCCCGGCCACGCGCTGCCGGCCGCGCCCCAGGAGGACACCACCGTCCGCGAGGAGCTGGACGCCGAGTTCGACGCGGAGCGCGGTGTCACCCCGCATCTGTGGGCCGGTGACCGCGAGCCCCGGGACCATGCGCTGAGCGGCACCCCGGCGACCCCCGAACTCCTCGCCCAGGTCGAGCAGCTCCCCCCGGCCACCGACACCCCCGGCGTCGACGAGGCACGCGCGGTACGGGCCGAGGAGTCCTACGGCCTCACCCGGCTGCTCCGCGGCTTCGGTCTGCCGCTCCTCGCCAGCCTCGCCCTGGTCGCCGTCGACGCGGGCATGGGCCTGCTGCTGCCGATCCTGATCCGGCACGGTATCGACCAGGGTGTGTCCCGGATGGCCGTCGGCGCGGTCTGGGCCGCGTCCCTGCTGGCCCTGCTCGCCGTCCTCGTCCAGTGGACGTCCCAGGTCGCGGAGACCCGGATGACCGGGCGGACCGGCGAGCGCGTCCTCTACTCCCTTCGGCTGAAGATCTTCGCGCAGCTCCAGCGGCTCGGTCTCGACTACTACGAGCGGGAGCTGACCGGCCGGATCATGACCCGGATGACGACCGACGTCGACGCGCTGTCGACGTTCCTGCAGACGGGCCTCGTCACGGCCTTCGTCTCCGTGGTCACCTTCTTCGGCATCATGGTCGCGCTGCTGGTGATCGACGTGCGGCTCGCGATCGTGGTGTTCGCCACCCTGCCGCTGCTGGTGGTGGCGACCGTCTTCTTCCGCCGGGCCAGTGTGAAGGCGTACGAACTCGCCCGCGAGCGGGTCTCGGCGGTCAACGCGGATCTCCAGGAGTCGGTGTCCGGTCTGCGGATCCTCCAGGCGTTCCGGCGCGAGCGGGACGGCGGACGGCGGTTCACCGAGGCCAGCGACAGCTACCGTCGGGCCCGTATCCGCGGTCAGAGGCTGATATCGGTGTACTTCCCCTTCGTGCAGCTGCTGTCGTCGGTGGCCACCGCGTCCGTGCTGATCGAGGGCGCGCACCGGGTGGACGCCGGGACGCTGACGACCGGTGCCCTGGTCGCGTATCTGCTGTACATCGACCTGTTCTTCGCCCCGGTGCAGCAGCTCTCCCAGGTCTTCGACGGCTACCAGCAGGCGACGGTGTCCCTCGGCCGGATCCAGGAGCTGCTGCGGGAGCCGACCGCCACCAAGGCCGCCGACGAGCCGATCCGGGTGCGGTCCCTGCGCGGTGACGTCGCCTTCGAGGGCGTGGACTTCGCCTACGGCGACGACGAGGAGGCCCTGAGCGGCATCGATCTGAGCATCCCCGCCGGGCAGACCGTCGCGTTCGTCGGGGAGACGGGCGCGGGCAAGTCGACCCTGGTCAAGCTGGTCGCCCGGTTCTACGATCCCACGCACGGCCGGGTGCTGATCGACGGCACCGATCTGCGCTCCCTCGACCTGACCTCGTACCGGCACCGGCTCGGTGTCGTGCCCCAGGAGGCGTATCTGTTCGCGGGAACCGTCCGGGACGCCATCGCCTACGGGCGTCCGGACGCGACCGACGCCGAGGTGGAGGCCGCGGCGCGGGCGGTCGGCGCGCACGACATGATCGCCACGCTGGACGGCGGCTATCTGCACCAGGTCGCCGAACGCGGCCGCAATCTGTCGGCCGGTCAGCGGCAGCTGATCGCCCTGGCCCGCGCGGAACTGGTCGACCCCGACATCCTGCTGCTCGACGAGGCCACCGCCGCGCTGGACCTGGCCACCGAGGCCCAGGTCAACCAGGCGACGGAGCGTCTCACCGGCCGGCGTACGACGCTCGTGGTCGCCCACCGGCTGACGACGGCCGCCCGCGCCGACCGTGTGGTGGTCATGGACCACGGCCGGGTCGCGGAGGACGGCACCCACGAGGAACTGCTGCGACTCGACGGCCGGTACGCGCGGCTGTGGCGGACGTTCATCGGGACGCCGGAGCCGGAGGAGCGGGTCGGGTCCACGGCCTGACCGGCGGCCGGACGGGCACGCGCGGTTCCCCATGGGGCAGGGGGAACCGTGCGACGCAACCATCGGACCTACGTCCTGCGTCCGTACACCAGTACGTTGATGGTCACGGGAGGGACGAGAAGTGGACAGTGGTGCGATACGCCGGCGCCTGGCGCTCGGCCTGGCCGTGCTGGCGGCGTCCGGACTGCTGGCGGTGGCGAGCCCGGGGCACGCGCAGGCGGACGATCCCTGCTCCGGACAGAAGGTGCGCACGCTCTCGTTCTCCACCGGCTCCGTGCGGGTCTACAAGCGGGACGGCTTCGTGTGCGCGGTGACGGTGGCGAAGAACACCTTCGGCCGGAAGGCGATGTCGGTCAGTGTGCAGGCGCGCGGCAGCCGCCCCGTGGCCGACAGCGGTCGGTACGCCTACCACGCAGGGCCCGTGGTCGTGCACGCCGGCCACCGCTGTGTGTGGATCCGGGGGTCGGTGGGCTCGGGCTCGGTCAGTTCCGGCTGGATCATGTGCTGACGGCCGCCGCCCCCGAGGGGCGCGGGGCCGGGGGGGCTTCTTCGCCAATTCACAGGTTTCCCCAACCTCCTCTGGTGCGACCGGAGTTGCTCCGCTAGGTTCCGGCGGACATCCGCGTTCACAGGGGAGGGCGTATGCGCAAGGCGCTCAGATGGCTGCTGGCGCTCGTGGTGCTGATCGGCACGCTGAGCACGGCGATCGGGCTTCTCGGCGTACACCGACCAGGGGCTGGAGACCTACACGCCGTACTACTACCAGGCGGGCACCCAGCTCGGCGCGCCCACGATCCACTTCCCGTACATCGAGAAGCCGCTGATCCGCTACGGCTACCAGCCGCCCCGGAACTTCGTGCCCCGCTCGATCCCGATGCGCTTCCAGCCGTGGGCGATGCGGGACGTGGACACCTGGGTGCGCCACCACGCACGGCACACGCTGTTCCTCTACGGCCAGAACGACCCGTGGGGCGCGGAGCGCTTCCGGCTCGGCGCGGGCGCGAGGGACTCCTACGTCTTCACGGCTCCGGGCATGAACCACGGCGCGAACGTCGCCGGTCTGGTCGCCGACCAGAAGGCCCTGGCCACGGCCCGCATCCTGGACTGGGCGGGCGTGGCCCCGGCCGCGGTCCGCGCGGACCCGTCGGCGGCGCGGCCGCTGGCGCGCTACGACGCGCGGCTGGACCGCCGGGACGTGGAACGGGAGCCGGCGCTTCGGCCGTGACGCTTCGGCTGTGCCCGGCCGGGTCACACCGTCCGCGCACAGCCCACCGGTCTGTCACCGCCCAGTTGGACATACAGCGCGGTCGACGCGGGGCACAGCGAGCGCCGCGTCACCGCCGACGTGACCTTGTACTCGGGCGCGTGGCCGCCCTTGCCGTCGCAGGCCGTCTCGCGGACCTCGCCCTTGCCCGCGCCGTAGACGCAGTCCCCGACGATCGTGCGCGGTCCGCCTCCGCCGCCGGGGTCCCCCGGGTGCGGCGGCTCCAGATTCCGCATGCAGGCGTATCCGCGGGGCAGCGTTCCGGACGCGCTGATGTGCAGGACGAAGTCCGTGGTCGCCGGGCACGCGGGACCGTCCGCCGGAACGCCGTCGAACCGGGCGGTCACCCGGGCCGCCGCCCGCTCGCTGGTGCAGGGCACCTCGGTGAAGCTGGTCGTCCCGAAGGAGCTGCACTCGCCGAGCCCGAGGAACTGGGCCCCGAAGCCGGGCGCCGCGGGCGACGAGGCGCCCCCACCCGGCCGGTCCCGTGCCGCCCCTGACGGCGACTGGCACCCGCAGAGCCCGCCCGCCGCGAGCGCGGCCGTGAGCAGCGCACCCAGCCACGCTTGTGTCCCTCGCATCGCCAACCCCCCGGTTTTCCCGTCCAGCGTGAACCGTGGCCACGGCCCACGCCAGACATCCGGGGTGCTTTGCGACATTCGGGGGCCGGACGAGCGGCTCCCGGCGTACTCCTAGTACGACAGGCCGTACCCGAGGGGATACAGCACCTGCGTCGGATCGTCCGCCCGCGGCACCGGCACCGGCAGCCTGCCGCGCGGCCTCACCCGGCCCGCGATCACCCGTGCCGCCGCGCGCAGTTCCACATCGGTCCAGGAGTAGGACGCCAGGGCGGCGGTGGCGTCGGGGAGTTGGGCCACGTCGTAGGGATTCCGGACGGCGAGGGCGACCACCGGCTTCCCGGTGGCGGCGAGCCGGGTCACCAGGGTCCGCTGGGAACTGGTGGCCCCCACGTTGTACGTGCCCACGACCACCGCGTCCGCGTCGCCCGCCGCCGTCACGGCCTTCTCGATCACCGCCGCCGTGGGTGTCGTGCCCGTGGGCAGCGCGGTCGCCGTGAAGCCCAGTGCGGTGAGGGCGTTCGCCAGGACGGTGGTGGGCGGTCCGTCGGTGCCGGACGGCGACGCCGGGTCCGCCCCCACGACGAGAAGCCTGCCGTGGGTGCGGCGCGACAGCGGCAGCAGTCCCCGCCGGTTGACGAGCAGGGTGGTCGTACGGTCCGCGATGCGGTCCGCCGTGCGCAGATGCCCGGGGGTGCCGACGGTCCGGTCCACCCCGCCCGCGGTGACATACGGCCGGTCCAGCAGCCCCAGCCTCGCCTTCAGCCGCAGGATGCGCAGCAGCGACTCGTCGAGCCGGGCCTCGGTCAGCTCCCCGCTCCGCACGGCCGTGCGCACCGCGTTCCAGGCGAGGTCCAGGGAGGGCGGGTTGAGGAGCTGGTCGACGCCGGCCTTCAGGGCGAGCACGGGCACCCGTTCGTCGCCGTACTTCTGGCGCACGCCCTCCATGCCCAGCGAGTCGGTCACCACCACCCCGTCGTAGCCCAGCTCCTCGCGCAGGATGCCGGTGAGGATCGGGCGCGAGAGCGTCGCCGGGTCGCCGGAGTCGTCGAGCGCGGGGACCATGATGTGCGCGGTCATGATCGAGTCGATCCCGGCGCGGATCGCGGCGCGGAACGGCACCGCGTCGAGTCTCTCCCACAGTTCGCGGCTGTGGGTGATGACCGGGAAGCCGAAGTGGCTGTCGACGGCCGTGTCGCCGTGGCCGGGGAAGTGCTTGGCGGTGGCCGCGACCCCGGACTCCTGACAGCCCTTCACCTCCGCGGCGACGAGGCCCGCCACCGCGTCCGGGTCCGCGCCGAAGGACCGTACGCCGATGACCGGGTTCGCCGGGTTGACGTTCACATCGGCGTCCGGCGCGTAGGCCTGGCGGATGCCGAGGGCACGCAGCTCGGCGCCGGAGATCCGGCCGAGGGTACGGGCGTCGGCCCGGGAGCCCCCGGCCCCGATCGCCATCGCGCCGGGGAAGAGGGTGGCGGGCTTGCCCACGCGGGCGACTATGCCGTGTTCCTGGTCGGTGGTGATGAGCACGGGCAGGCCGCGCGGCTGGGCGAGGGACGCCTGCTGGATGCCGTTGGAGAGGTCCGCGATCTGGTGCGGGGTACGGGTGTTGTGCGCCCAGGTGAAGTAGATGATCCCGCCGACGCGGTACTTGGCGATCAGTTCGGCGGCCGTCCGTACGCCGATCTCGTTGAGGTTGGCGTCGATGTCGGCCTGGTCGGGGTCGGTGGCCGAGTGGCCGTAGACCCGCATCACGAAGAGTTGGCCGACCTTCTCCTCGAGCGTCATACGGGAGATGAGGGCCTTGAGGCGCTCGTCGTCGTGCGCGGCGGCGCGAGCGGGATCCGGGGTGAGGGCGAGGGCGGCGGTCAGGCCCGCGGTGGCAGTGAGGACCGTGCGTCTGGAGGGGTGTGCGGTGCTTCCCGTGCCGGCGTCGTGCACATGCGCTCCTTCCGAAGGAGAACACTGAAGGAAACTTCCGAGGAGTCACCAATATCCGGGAAGTTTCCGCCAGTCAAGGGAACGCACGATGACCGGGCCGGGGGCCGCCATCGGCGCAGGAGGAGGGGGCGCGCCGATGACGGCGTGCTGCCGGCCGCGTGCGGCGGAGAGGGTGGTCAGCGTTCGCAGCCAGCAGCGAGGCCGACACCGCAGGCGGAGACTCATCCGGCAGCCTGCGCCTTGGACGCGGGCGGGCACGGGCGGGTTCCCCAAGCGCCCCCGGAATCCGGAAGCGGGTACGGCGGTGGTCAGCGGGGCACGTGTGCCGCCGCCCCGGGCCAGAACTCCCGAAGCGCACGCACGGCCTGCGCGATCGCCGGCCGCCGGGCCGCACCCGTGCGCCACAGCGCGTAGAGCCGTCGTACGGGCATCGGGTCGAGGGCGACCTCGATGACCCCCGGCGGGAGCGGGCCACGGCCCAGGCGCGGGATCAGCGCGACCCCCAGTCCGGCGGCGACCAGGGCGACGAGGGTCGGGTTCTCGTCGGCCTGGTGGACGACCTCGGGTTCGTGACCCGCCGCCCGCAGGGTCCGCAGCAGCCAGTCGTGACAGACCCGGCCCGGCGGCTGGCAGATCCACCGCTCGCCGCCCAGCTCCTCGCGCCGCACCGCCTCCCGCCCGGCGAACGGGTGCCCCTCGGGGACGAGCAGATCGCACAGGTCGTCCCCGATGACCGCCTGTTCCACGCCCGCGGGGGCCGGCAGCGGGGCGATGTCCCAGTCGTGCACCACGGCGAGGTCGACGGCGCCTTTGGCGACCAGGTCCACCGACAGATGCGGGTCGATCTCGGTGAGCCGGGCGTCCAGGGCGGGATGTCGCCGCGCGAGGTCCGCGAGCACGGCCGGCATCAGTCCGCGCGCCGCCGAGGGGAACGCGGCCACGGTCAGCCGTCCGGCCGGCACCCCGCGCCGCTCCTCCAGATCCGTCTCGGCGCGCTCCACGATCGCCATCAACTCCTGGGCCGCCGAGGCCAGTTGCCGTGCCTCGTCGGTGAGCCGCACCCCGCGTCCCTCCCGCTCCAGCAGCGTGGTCCTGGTCTCCCGTTCCAGTTTGGCGATCTGCTGGGAGACCGCGGACGGGGTGTATCCGAGCGCGGCGGCCGCGGCACCGACCGTGCCGTGGACGGAGACGGCGTGCAGGGCGCGCAGCCGTTGGAGATCGAGCATGGACCCCCCTCGAGGAATTAGCGGTGCTTCACCCGATCATGCAGCAAACATCGCTGGTGCTTCACGGTCCCGGCGCGTGATCCTCGACGCATGCGACCCGCACACCTTGCTCTCGCCGTTCTCGTCGCCGCCGTCTGGGGCGTGAACTTCACGGTCATCGAGATCGGCCTCGGCCACTTTCCGCCCCTGCTGTTCTCGGCCCTGCGCTTCCTGGCCGCCGCCGTCCCGGCCGTCCTCTTCGTCGGTCGCCCGAAGGTGGCCTGGACATGGACAGTGGCCGTAGGCCTCGTCCTGGGTGTGGCCAAGTTCGGCCTGCTGTTCCTCGGCATGAACGCGGGCATGCCCGCCGGACTGTCCTCCCTGGTGCTCCAGATCCAGTCCGTCTTCACGGCGCTGATCGCCTTCGCGCTCCTCGGCGAACGGCCCACGCGCATACGGGTGCTGGGGATGACGGTGGCCCTCACCGGGGTGGTCCTCGCGGCCGTCGACGAGGGCACCGCCGGTCCGCTCGGCGCGTTCGCCCTGGTCATCGCGGCGGCGGCCTTCTGGGGACTGTCCAACGTCCTGACCCGCAAGGCGTCCCCGCCCGACGCGCTGAACTTCATGGTGTGGGTGAGCACCGTGCCGGTCCTGCCCCTGCTCGGCCTGTCCCTCCTGACCGAGGGCCCCTCCCGCGACCTGGCGGCCCTGCGCGCCCTGGACTGGCAGGGCGCGGGCGTCGTCCTCTACGTCGCCTGGATCACCACCGTGTTCGGCTTCGGTGCCTGGGGCTGGCTGCTGCGGCGCCACCCCGCGTCCACGGTCGCCCCGTTCTCCCTCCTCGTCCCGGTCTTCGGCATGTCGTCCGCCGCCCTGTTCCTGGGCGAACAGGTCACCCCGCTGCGCTGGGGCGCGGCGGCACTGCTGGTGGGCGGGGTGGCGCTGACGTCCCTGGCTCCGAAGGGGGTTCGGCCGGCGGAGGTCCCTGTGGAGGAGTACGAAATCCATTCGACGACGGTGAGCGGATCCGCCACCCTTCAGCGGTGACGTTCATCTTGAGGGGACCGGTCCTGGAGGGTGCGCTCGTGCGGCTGGAGCCGCTGGAGCACGGGCACGCGGCGGACCTGACGGTGGCGGCGGAGGAGGACCGGACCTCCTACGCGTACACCTGGGTGCCCAGGGCCCACGAGGTCGGGGACTACATCGACACACAGCTCGCCCGAGCGGCGGCGGGCCGCCTCGCGCCGTACGCGCAGATCTCCCTCACCACGGGACGGGCGGTCGGAACCACCTCCTACTGGGACCCCCGCTGCTGGCTGTCGGAGGACCGGCTCGACGCCATCGAGATCGGCTTCACCTGGCTCGCCCGGTCCGCCCAGGGCACGGGCATCAACGCCGAGTCCAAGCTCCTGCTGTTCCGCCACGCGTTCGAGGAGTGGGGAGTTGCGCGCGTCGACCTGAAGACCGACGCGCGCAACTCCCGCTCCCGCGCGGCCATCGAGAGCGTCGGTGCCCGCTTCGAGGGCGTCCTGCGCAACTGGTCCCGCTCCTGGACCCCGGGGGAGGAGGACCGCCTCCGGGACTCCGCGATCTACTCCATCACTGCGGAGGAATGGCCCGAACGCCGCTCGCTCTTGGAGGCGAGGGTGAGGAAGTCGGCCCAGGCGGCGGGGGAGACGGTGAGGTAGGGGCGGTCGGGGGGCCTTGGAGTCGCGGATGTGTATGAGGGCGGTGCGGGCGACTTCGACGCATTCGCCGCCGCCGGAGTCGCTGTGGCTGGCAGCGGGCGATGGTGTGGTGCCGCCCTCGCCCGATCGCCGTCCTGGCAGGATAGGGACATGGAACGTGTGCTTGGAATCGGCGGATACTTCCTGCGCGCCGCCGATCCGGCGGCCTTGAGTGCGTGGTATCGCGACTGCCTGGGCCTGGACGCCGATGAGAACGGCCTGTGGCGTCAGGAAGCCGGGGCGACGGTGTTCGCGACGTTCGAGTCCGAGACCGACTACTTCGGGTCCCGCGCCCAGCAGACCATGCTCAACTTCCGAGTCCGCGACCTGGATGCGATGCTCGCGCAATTGCGCGCCCAGGGAGCGGACGTGGCCGAAGAGACTCAGGACATGGAGGGTGTCGGTCGCTTCGGTTGGGTTACCGATCCTGAGGGCAATCGGATCGAGCTGTGGCAGCCTGCCTGACCGTGTCACCCGGTCTCCAGGCCCGCGGAAACAGTAACCATTCAGGGTCCGGACAGCCATAGCCGAAGGAGCGCCGGTGGACCTTCCGCCGGTGATCGGCAACCATGCGGACCATGACCTCGAACGACCGCCCGGAAGCCCCGCGCGCCTACCTCATCCTCCACGGCTGGCAGAACCACCGCCCGAAGGACCACTGGGAGCACTGGCTCGCCGACCGGCTGACCGAATGCGGCCACCATGTGACGTATCCGCAGCTGCCGGACCCCGACGACCCCGACCTGGAGGTGTGGCTCGCGGAGCTGGTCCGCCACCTGGACGGGCTGCCGCGCGGGGCGGAACGGGTCGTCGTCGCCCACAGTCTGTCCGCTGTGCTGTGGCTGCACGCCGTCGCACGCCGGGTGACGGGCCTCGCCATGGACCGGGTGCTGCTGGTGGCCCCGCCGTCGGCCTCCGTCCTGTCGCGGCACCGGGAGGTGGCGGAGTTCGCCCCGCCGCCCCTCGACGGTCTCGCCCTGCCCGCGCCCACCCTCCTGGTCGCGGGCGACGACGACCCGTACTGCCCGGAGGGCGCGCAGACCGTCTTCGGTGAGCCCCTCGGCATCCCCACCGAGATCATTCCCGGCGGCGCCCACCTCGACCTGGACGCCGGTTACGGCTCCTGGCCCGCCGTACTGGGGTGGTGCCTGGACGCCTCCGCACGGCTCACGGCACGTCCGGCGTAGCCTCGGCGACCGCGCGGCCGGGGGGTTCCGGCGCGGTCCCCTCCCGCAGTTCCGGCGTGCTCGCGCCCACGAACGCCACCGCGAGCAGACACATCAGGCCTCCGCTGACCAGCGCCGTGGCGCCGGAGGTCCAGCCGGCGACCAGGCCCCCGCGGAGATTGCCGAGGTTGGGCCCCGCCTGGCCGACGATCTGCTCCGCGGCCGTGACCCGGCCGAGGAGGGCGTCCGGGGTGTGTGTCTGCACGATCGTGCTGCGCGAGATCACCGAGGTGGTGTCGGCGGCCCCGGCCACGAGCAGCAGCGCGAACCCCGCCCAGGGATTGGTGAGCAGCCCGAACAGGGCGAGCGCACCGCCCCAGCTCCCCGCACCGCACAGCATCACCGGCCCCGGGCGCTGGAGCCGGGTGAACGGTCCGGACAGGGCGGAGGCCGTGATCCCGCCGACGGCGACGGCCGACTGGAACAGACCGAGCATGCGCGGGTCTCCACCGAAGCGCTCGGCGTTGACGAGCGGGAACAGGCTCATCGGCATCGACAGCACGGTGGCGGCCAGGTCGGTGATCAGCGCGCCGCGTACCACCCGGTGCCCGGCCAGGAAGCGCAGCCCGTCCGCCACCCCGCGCAGCCCGGTCCGGGACTGCTCGCCCTCCGGCGGCAGCGGGGGCAGTCCGTAGGCGCCGTAGAAGGCGACGCCGAAGCTGAGCGCGTCGAGCAGATAGCAGACGCCGATCCCGGCCCAGCCGAGGACCACACCGCCGAGCGCGGGGCCGAGCAGCATCATGGCCTGGAAGGCGACCTGGTTGAGGGCCAGCCCGGCCGCCACCTGCTCCTTGGGCAGGAGCCGGGGCACGAACACCCCCGTCGCCGGGCCGCCGACCGCGCCGAAACAGGAGTGCACCGCAAGGAGCGCGAGCAGGCCGCCCACCGGTACATGCCCGAGGAAGCCCTGCACCGCGAGCAGCAGGGAGCAGAACGCCTGGCCGACGGTGGCGAAGAGGAAGATGCGCCGCCGGTCGCCCCGGTCGGCCAGCGAACCGGCGAACAGCCCGAACAGCACCATCGGCAGCGCCTGGGCCAGCCCGACCGCCCCGCTCCAGGCCGTGCTGTGCGTCATGTCCCAGACCTGGTACATGACGGTGACCATGGCCATGAAGCCGCCGAGTACGGACACCGTCCGCCCGATCAGCAGCCGCCGGAAGGCCGGGGACGCCCGCAGCGGCCGGACGTCGATCAGCGGACGTCGGAGACCGGGGCTCACGAGGGGAACGCGGGGCGGGCGTGCTGTGTCACGGCGCGGAGACTAACCGAGCACCACCGCCTCCGGCCATCGAGTATCGGCGCCGCGGGGCCCGCCGCCACGCCCTGCGCCCCGGCCGGCCGCCCCCTACGCCGACTCGCTGAGCAGCCGCGCCAGGTGGTCCCTCCCGGAGTCGAGCAGTTCCGGCAGCGGCACCGCCGTCTCGTGCCACCGCTTCTCGTACTCCCAGCACAGCCAGCCGTCCCAGCCGTGGCGGGAGAGGACCTCCACGCACTCGGTGATCGGCAGGATGCCGGCGCCCAGCGGCAGCGGGGTCCTGTCGTCGGCGGAGGCGATGTCCTTGACCTGGACATAGCCGAGGTAGGTGCTCAGCGCGGCGTAGGTCTCCTGGGGCTGCTCGCCGCCCAGCCAGGTGTGCATCACGTCCCACAGCGCGCCCACGTGACGGTGGCCGACCGCGCCCAGGACGCGCAGGACGTCCGCCCCGGTGCGATGCGAGTCGTGTGTCTCCAGCAGGATCCGAACGTCGAGGTCGGCGGCGTACTCGGCGGCGGTGCCCAGGCGCCGGGCGGCCGTGGCGTCGGCCTCCTCGGGACGCTGTTCGGCGCCGCCGCCGGGGAGGACGCGCACGAAGGGGGCGCCCAGGTCGCGCGCGAGCTCCAGGAGCGCGCGGATCTCGGCGAGCACGGGCTCGTCGTCGCCGGGCGCGGCGACCCGCGCGTACCCCGCGAGCCCCAGGATCTCGACGCCTCCGGCCGTGAACTCGGCGGCCACCGCGGCCCGCTCGGCGGGTCCGAGGCCCGGATGCACGGGTTCCTCGGGGTGCGTGCGCAGTTCGACACCGTGATAGCCGTGCGCCGCCGCGAGCCGGACGACGTCCGCTATGGGCAGACCGGGGACACCGAGGGTGGAGAACGCCAGCTTCATGGTCACGGAAACTACCCCGCCACCGGCGGGTAACGCCCGTCCTCGCCACGCGGCCGGTGTGGCGTGGCGCACCGTACGCCCGTCACGGGTGTCCGCGTCGTGCACGGGGTGCTCGGGCGGGGGTGTCCGCGTCGTGCACGGGGTGCTCGGTCGGGGGTGCCCCTGTCACCACGGGGTGCTCAGTCGCGGGGTGCCCCCGTGGACCCCCGTACCATCAGCTCTCCCGGGATCATGGCGATCCCGCCCGGCGGCGGTTCCTCACGGCCCATCGCGATCCGGCCCGCCCGGGCCCCCGCCTCCGCGAGCGGCAGCCGGACCGTCGTCAGGTCCGGCACCGCGTCGATCGCGAAGGGAAGGTCGTCGAAGCCGGCCACCGACACATCCTCGGGGATGCGTAGGCCATGGGCGCGCAGTGCCGCGCACGCGCCCAGCGCCACCGTGTCGTTCGCCGCCACCACCGCCGTCAGCGACGGCTCCCGGCGCAGCAGCTCCAGCGCCGCCTCGTAGCCCGCACGGCGGTCGTAGCGCCCGTGCACCGTCAGCCGCGGGTCGTCCTCGATCCCGGCGGCGGCCAGGGCCGCCCGGTGGCCCTCCAGGCGGTGCCGGGTGGTGGTGCGCTCCTCGGGGCCCGCGACATAGCCGAGCCGCCGGTGGCCGAGCCCGATCAGATGCTCGGTGAGCCGCTGTGCGCCGCCGCGGTTGTCGAAGGTCAGGGCGGTCGCGTCGGGGGCGGGAGGCCGTCCGCACAGCACCACGCGCGTCCCCGCCGCCGCCAGCTTGCCCAGCTTCGCGGCCATGGCCTCCTTGTGCGCGCAGTCCTCCATCGCGCCGCCCGTCAGCACCACGGCGGCGGCCCGCTGCCGCTGAAGCAGCGTCAGATACGTCAGCTCCCGCTCCGGTGAGCCGCCGGTGTTGCAGACCACGGCGAGCCGTTCGCCGCCGGCCCGGCCCCCCGGGCCGCCGATCTCCGACTGGATCGCGCTCGCCATGATCCCGAAGAACGGGTCGGCGATGTCGTTGACCAGGATCCCGACCAGGTCGGAGGTGGCCGCCGCGAGCGCGCTCGCCGGGCCGTTGAGGACGTAGTCCAGCTCGTCGACCGCGCGCAGCACCCGCTCCCGGGTGGAGGCCGCCACCGGGTAGTTCCCGTTCAGCACGCGTGACACGGTGGCGGGCGACACCTGTGCCCGTGCCGCCACGTCCGCCAGGGTCACCGTCATCGTCGTCCTCCGGTCGCGTGTTTTGTCAGGGATCCATCTACAGCTCTCCGGACATCCGTGTACAGGCCCGTGGTTCCCTTTTGTTCGACGGACCGGACAACTCAACCGCTTCGGTGACCGCCGTGTCACGCCGTGTGACGGCTTGACGGCCGGATGACGTCCGGTCGTATGGGGATGCGCCGTCCGGTGACACGTCATCCCGCTGTTCACGCGGTCTTGTCCGCCCCGCCGGACAGGGGCTAGCGTCCCCCTGGATGGAAAGCGCTTGCCGTCACGCTCGTCGGTGAGCGTACGCGGCGCCGGACGCGTACGGAGGGAACGACGTGACACGCAAGACGGTGCGTATCGCCATGAACGGCGTCACGGGCCGCATGGGCCACCGCCAGCACCTGGTCCGCTCCATCCTCGCCATCCGCCGGCAGGGCGGCCTCGACCTGGGCGACGGCACCGAGCTGTGGCCCGAACCGGTCCTTGTCGGCCGCCGCGCCCTCGCCCTCGACGCGCTCGCCCGGCAGCACGGTCTCGAGCACCGGTCGACGGACCTGGACGCGGTCCTCGCCGATCCCGCCGTCGAGATCTACTTCGACGCCCAGGTCACCCCGGCCCGCGAGGAGTCGCTCCGGCAGGCGATCGCGGCGGGCAAGCACGTCTACACCGAGAAGCCCACGGCGACGAGCCTTGCGGGCGCCCTGGAACTGGCCCGTCTCGCCCAGGAGAAGGGCATCCGGCACGGTGTCGTCCAGGACAAGATCTTCCTGCCGGGACTGCTGAAGCTGAAGCGGCTCCTCGACGGGGGCTTCTTCGGCCGGATCCTGTCCGTCCGCGGCGAGTTCGGGTACTGGGTCTTCGAGGGCGACTGGCAGTCCGCCCAGCGGCCCTCCTGGAACTACCGCGCCGAGGACGGCGGAGGCATCGTCGCCGACATGTTCCCCCACTGGGAGTATGTGCTGCACGAGCTGTTCGGCCCGGTGAGGTCCGTGCAGGCGCTCGCCACCACCCATATCCCGCAGCGCTGGGACGAGACGGGAAAGCCCTACGCCGCCACGGCCGACGACGCCGCCTACGGCATCTTCGAGCTGGAGGGCGGGGTGATCGCCCAGATCAACTCCTCCTGGGCCGTGCGCGTGTGCCGCGACGAACTCGTCGAGTTCCAGGTGGACGGCACCGAGGGGTCCGCCGTCGCCGGTCTGCGCGGGTGCCGCGTCCAGCACCGCTCGGCCACCCCCAAACCCGTCTGGAACCCGGATCTGGCCGCCACCGAGGCCTTCCGCGACCAGTGGCAGGAGGTGCCGGACAACGCCGAGTTCGACAACGGCTTCAAGGCACAGTGGGAGCTGTTCCTCAGGCATGTGTACGCCGACGCGCCCTACCGCTGGGACCTGCTCGCGGGGGCCCGCGGTGTGCAGCTCGCCGAACTCGGGTCGAAGTCCTCGGCCGAGGGCCGCCGTATCGACGTACCGGAGATCGCGCTGTGACCCTCCGACTGCCTGATGCCGAGGGACGGCTGCGGACCTACACACCGCGCCGGACGCCCCTCGCCCTGACCCCCGGCACGCCCTTCACCTCCCGTACGGTCTTCTCGGCGGCGCATGTCGTCGCCGACCCGTACGCGGATGTGTCCCCCGACTCACCCGCCGCCGTCGACTGGGACGGGACCCTCGCCTTCCGGCGCCATCTGTGGGCGCACGGCCTGGCCGTCGCCGAGGCCATGGACACCGCCCAGCGCGGGATGGGCCTGGACTGGGCGGGCGCCGCGGAACTGATCCGCAGGTCCGCCGCCGAGGCCAGGGCGGTCGGCGGGCGGATCGCCTGCGGCGTGGGCACCGACCAGCTCGCCGCCGGTTCCCTGGAGGAGATCCGCACGGCGTACGAGGAACAGCTCGCCGTGGTGGAGGAGGCGGGCGCGCAGGCCATCCTCATGGCATCGCGAGCGCTGGCCGCCACCGCCGAGGGTTCCGAGGACTACCTGGAGATCTACGGCCACCTCCTGCGCCAGGCGTCCGGACCGGTCGTCCTGCACTGGCTCGGCCCGATGTTCGACCCCGCTCTCGACGGCTACTGGGGCTCGAGCGAACTCGACGCCGCCACCGACGTCTTCCTGGACGTCATCACCGCCCGCCCCGACAAGGTCGACGGCGTCAAGATCTCCCTGCTCGACGCCCGGCGCGAGATCGAGCTGCGCCGGAGGCTGCCGGACGGAGTGCGCTGCTACACCGGCGACGACTTCCACTACCCCGAGCTGATCGCGGGCGACGACCGCGGCTTCAGCCACGCCCTCCTCGGCATCTTCGACCCGCTGGGCCCGCTCGCGGCCGAGGCGGTGCGGGTCCTGGACACGGGTGACGCGAAGGGATTCCGGGAACTGCTCGACCCGACGGTGGAGCTGTCCCGCCACCTGTTCCGGGCGCCCACCCGCTACTACAAGACGGGCGTGGTCCTGTTGGCCTGGCTGGCGGGCCACCAGGAGCACTTCGCGATGGTGGGCGGACTCCAGTCGGCGCGTTCGCTGCCGCACCTGGCGAAGGCGTACGAACTCGCCGACGGCCTCGGCCTGTTCCCCGACCCGGAGCTGGCCGAGAGCCGGATGAGGACCCTGCTGACCCTGTACGGAGTGACGCCATGAGCGGTGCGGCCCTGGAACGCCTCTCCGTCAACCAGATGACCGTGAAGCAGCTGAGCATTCCGGAACTGATCGACGCCTGCGGGGAGCTGGGCGTGCGGAGCGTGGGCCTGTGGCGGGAACCGGTGCGGTCGTACGGCCTGGAGGCCACGGCGGCATCGGTACGCGACGCCGGGCTGACGGTGACGACGCTGTGCCGGGGCGGCTTCCTCACGGCGATCGACCCGGACGAGCGGGTGCGGGCCGTGGAGGACAACCGGCGCGCGGTCGACGAAGCGGCCACGCTGGGCACGGACACGCTCGTACTGGTGTCGGGCGGCCTGCCGGCCGGATCCAGGGACCTGCGGGGCGCCCGCGAGCGGATCGCGGACGCGCTCGGGGAGCTCGGCCCCTACGCGGCCGAACGGGGGGTGCGGCTGGCCGTCGAACCGCTGCACCCCATGTACGCCTCCGACCGCTGTGTGGTCTCGACCCTCGCGCAGGCGCTGGACCTCGCCGAGCGCCTCCCGGCGGACCAGGTCGGCGTCACCGTGGACACGTACCACATCTGGTGGGACGACACGGCTCCCGGGCAGATCGCCCGCGCGGGCGCAGGCGGCCGTATCCACGCCTTCCAGCTCGCCGACTGGACCACCCCGCTGCCGGAGGGCGTCCTCAACGGACGTGGCCAGCTCGGTGACGGCTCGGTCGACCTGCGGGAGTGGAAGGGGTATGTGGAGGCCGCGGGCTACACCGGGCCCATCGAGGTCGAGCTGTTCAACGAGGGGCTGTGGGCACGGGACGGCCGGGAGGTCCTCGCGGAGACGGTGGGGCGGTTCGTGGAGCATGTGGTGCGGTGACCCTCGGAGCCGGCTCAGGGAGGGAGCAGGGTCCCCAGCGGACCCAGGTCGAGGTTGAGGTCGTCGAGGGTGAGGCCGTACTGGTCGCACAGTTCGGCCATCCGGTCGTGCAGGAGCATCAGGGTCAGTCCGAGCCGCTCCTCCTGCTGTTCCGTCAGATGGCCTTCGTCGACGCGGCGCAGAGCCTGCCGCTCCATCAGCTGACGCAGTAGCTCGACGATGGTCAGCACCAGCTTGACGAGGTCCCGCTCCACCGTTTCCGGGTCGGTGTGCAGGCGGCGCGCGGCTTCCCGGCCGCGGCCGGGCGTCGGCGGGGCCATCTCGTCCGGCCTGGCCGGCAGCACGGAGAACGCCCGGGTGGCGGCCTCGGCAACCTCCCGCAGCCGGTCGGCGCCCGGGCCGTCAGACGGGTTGGTCACCGTGGTCGTCCCCTTCCGTGAGTGCCCGCCCCGACGGAAGGAAGGTCGACCACTGCTCGTCCAGCTCGTCGCGGACGGCGACCAGCACGGCGCGCAGCGAGATCCTCACCAGGTCGACGTCGGCGATGGACAGGAGGAGGTCGCCGGTGATCACCACGCCCCCGCTCAGCAGCCGGTCCAGCAGGTCGATCAGCGCCACCTGCGGCTGGCTGAGCGGGCGGTCGTCGTAGCCGTCGTACGTGCTGTCGTACGGGCCGCGCGTGTCGTCGTAGGTGTCGTACTCGCTCACCGCTGCCCGGCCCCTTCCGGCGCACCCGGTGCCAGGGGCGCGGTGAAGGAGTACGGCGCCCAGGGCCCGGTGACGTCCACGCGCACCCCGGGCAGGTCGTCCGCCGCGTGCAGCATCCGGGTGCGGAACTCCTCGGAGAGCCGACGGGGGACCAGATAGGCGTCGTTGGCGACGTTCTCACCCGGCACCCGGGCCAGACCGCCCTGCTGCGGCCGGTGCCGGGTCCGTTCCACCGCCAGGCCTCGGGCCTGCAACTCCGTCCGCCGTACGGCCTCCTCGGCAGTCCGCCACGCGTCCTCGCGTGCCTGCCGCTGGTGCCGGCGGCTCCGCAGGTACGCGCGTCCGGCGTCGGCATCGGTCGGCTCGGCGGGGGCCGGGGAGGAAGCGGCGGGGGAGGGCGCGGGCGAGGAAGCGGGCGGTACCTCGGCGTAGACCTTCACCCCCCACTCCACGTGGTCGGCGAGCCGGTCCAGCATTGCCGTCAAGTCCGCCTGCCGCTCGCCGAGCATCTGCCGGACCCGCGCCTCGTCGAGATACACGGTGGCCAGCCGCAGCGGAAGGACCGTGGTGCGCGCGGCGAGGTTCTCGATGACGAAGTGGTGCGCGCGGGCCGTGGCCTCCAGCCACTCGAGATCCTCCAGGCCCGCCTTCAAGGCCGCCTCCGAGAACCCTTCCCACGGCACCGGGCTGACCGCGGCTGCCACCGGTCCCGAGCGGACCAGGGTGACGGGTGCGTCCGCCACCCCGCGGACACCGGCGAGTTCCAGCGGAGCGGACGACCCCACCACGGCGTACGCGTAGCACAGTTGCTCGTCCACCGGTCTCAGCTCCGGTCCTCGTCCCCACGCGCCCTGCGGGTGCCCTCGGCCGTACGGGCTCTGCGGTTGCCCTCCGCCGCACGGTCGTCGTCCTCGGCCTTCCGCCGCTTGCGGCGGGGTTCCTCGGACGGCTCACGCTCGGCGTCCGGGGCCTCGCGCGAGGGGCGGCGGGCCTCCGTGCTCTTCCCGGGCAGCTCCGCCGGGGACTCGGCGATCTGCCGGCGCAGCGATTCCACCTCGGCGCGCAGCCGCTCGTTCTGCTCCTCCAGGCTGCGCCGGCCGTCGGTGCGGGAGGCACGGGAGGACAGGGCGGGATCATGCTCCCACCAGTCGATGCCGATCTCCCTGGCCTTGTCGACGGAGGCCACCAGCAGCCTGAGCTTGATGGTGAGCAACTCGATGTCGAGCAGGTTGATCTTGATGTCACCGACGATGACGATGCCCTTGTCGAGCACGCGTTCAAGGATGTCGGCCAGGTTGGTGCTGGAGGACCCCTGACCGTACGGGTACAGGCCCCGGGACGGTGTGGGGACCGGCTCGGATTGGGTCACGGCACACTCGACCTCGTTTCGCTGAGGCCCCGGCGTCGGCGACGCGGAGACCGGCGGGCTCGCGCACCTCAGCGCCCGGAACTAACCGCGGCGCCGGCGCCCTTGGGGGCCTTCTTCCTCCGTCTCGTCGTAGCTGTCCTCGTCCTCGTCCTCCTCCCGGTCGCCTTCGTCGGATTCCTCGGAGGCGTAGTCGTCCTCGTCCCCCTCTTCCTCGTCCTCGTAGCCCTCCTCGGGCTCCTCGCCCTCTTCTTCCTCTTCTTCCTCGTCCTCGGGGTAGCGCTCCTCGTCCTCGTCCTCGTCCCGCCCCCGCTCCTCGCGCTCCTCCTCCGGTTCCTGCTGCTCTTCTTCCTCGACCTCCTCCGGGCTGCGGACCACTTCGCCCTCGCGGATCTCGCCGCGCCAGGCACCGGTGGCCTCCTGGCGCTCCATGATGAACGCCCGGTAGAGCTTCAGATCCAGCCGGGCGCGGCGGCCCTGGGCCCGCCAGAGGCTCCCGACCCTCTCGAAGGGGCCCTTGGGGAAGTACTGCATGCAGAGCAGCACCTTGGTGAGGTGGTCCCCGAGCGGATGGAAGGTGACGACGCCCTTGGTGGTGCCCTTCGCCCCCTCGGAGTTCCAGGCGATCCGCTGGTCGGGCACCTCTTCGGTGACGATGCCCCGATAGCGGCGGCGGACCTTGGCGATCCTGAACTGCCACCGGGACGAGATCTCGTCGTCCTGTTCGACGTTCTCGACGCCCTTCGTGAACCGGTCGAACTCGGTGAACTGCGTCCACTGGTTGTAGGCCTCGCGCACCGGCACGCCCACGTTGAGGTCCTCGATGATCATCAGGCCCTTGGCCACGCCGCTGGAGCGCTTCTCCCGTCGCCCTCCCGCCGCCTCCTGTGCCTTGCCGAGCAGCGTGTCCTTCGCCTTGGACAGGATCCCGCCGCCGCCGCCGCCACCGCCGCCTTCTTCGCCGCCGCCGAGGAGCCCGCCGCCGAGGAGCTTCTTGCCGCCCTTGAGGACCAGGCCGCTCAGCATGCCGGGACCGAGGTGCGTCTCCGACAGCCGACGTGCCCCCTCGCCCAGCCGCTCGCCCAGGTCCTCGGCCATCGTTTCCAGCCGGGCCTGGAGGTAGTCCTCCAGCTCATGCTTCAGCCGGTCCGTGACGGGATTCTTCTTCACCTGCTCACGAACCGTACTGAGGGTGCCCTCAGCCATCGTCCGGCCTCCTCGATCGTGTGGAGCCGCTCTTCGCGCGGCTCTGGGCGGCCGGCGCCTTCTTCCTGCGCGGCTCGCCCCCCTGGTCCGATCCGTGCCTCTGCGTCTTCTCGCGCCCCGCGGTCCGGCTTCCCTGACTCTTGCGCGCCCCGCCCCGGCGCCTTTCGCCCCGGCCCTCGCCTTCCTCGCGTTCTTCGTCCCTGTCCACGTCCTTCTCTTCGTCCTTCTCTTCCTCCTTCTCTTCGTCCTCGCGCTCCCCCTCGTCCCGGCCCTCGCCCTCCCGGTCCGCCGCGCCCCCGCCGCGCGGCCTCTCCCGCAGCCCGACGGTGCGTTCGTGCAGCGCGTCGGCCAGGTTCTCGGCCTTCGCCGACAGCAGGGTGGTCGCCGCGGTCTTGCTCGCGCCCGCCAGCTCGGTGCGGACCTGCTCGCTGACGTTTCCGAGCAGCGGGGAGTCCTCGAGGAGCTTGCCGAGCTGCCCCGGCTTCACCCGCGACCCGGCCACCATCGCACCGAGGCTGAGGGCCAGCTTGGCCTTCTTGGTCCGGCCCAGCAGATAACCCGCGAGGACGGCCGCGCCCAACTTGGCGTTCTTCATGGTTAGTCTCTCTCCTTGCCCGCGTGTCACGGCCCGGGCGGCACACGCCGAGCGTCACGGTCGACGCTCACAGCCCGCCCTGTCCGCCGCGCTGCAGCTGGTAGGCCCTGATCTCCTCCAAGCGGTGCAGCAGTTCCTCCTCACGCCGCGCGAACTCCTCGTCGTCGATGCGGCCTTCGTTCCTCGCCCGCTCCAGCTGCACGAGTCCCTCCTGCACGGGAGCGGGGTCGTAGAACTCGTCCTCGGCGGTGCGCACGACCTTGTCGAGCACCCAGCCGATGCCCCGCACGGGTGCGAACGGCAGCGACAGGATTCCGGTGACCAGTCCCACTCCGCCTCCTCGTGGCCTGGAGAAACGGTCAGGTGAAGCTGTACGGCGGCAGCGGCCCCCGTACCCGCACCTCGATGCCCTCGCCCAGGCGTTCGGCCAGTTCGCTGCCGATCCGGGTGAACTCCTCGCCGCGCTCGTCCTCCACCAGGAAGGACGCGTTCACGAAGTACTGCTGGGAGGGCGGGGCGACTTTCTCCTCCAGCGCGAGCGGCCGCAGCGCGGCGAGCACCTCGCCGGCGAGCGCGCCCTGACGGCTCTGCACCTCCTCGGCCACGAGCTGGCCGAGCGCCAGCCGGTCCTGGTACGTCCCGCCGCCGCCCTGGGTGGCCTCGTTCAGCGCGCGGGCCTGCTCGGACTCCTCCAGCACGGTGCGCAGCGCCGCATCCTCGTCCTGGAGCCCCTTCACATTGAACTCGGCCCGCCCGGTCAGCTCTTCGAGGCGCTGGGCGTACTCCCCGGCCCGCTCCTCCAGCACGGCGCGCACCGATTCCTCGTCCGGGGCGACGAATCCGAAGCTCAGCGGAAGGATGGTCCCGTCCGCCCACAGCCGTTCCTGGGCCTCGTGGTGAGCCTCCAGGTCCCGTCGCGCGACCGAGAGGTCCTCCGGGGCCTCGCTGACGACCGCGCACAGAGTGTCGCTGCGTACCGCGCGCAACTCGGCGGGGGACGCGCCCACGCCCTTGATGCCGTCCAGGTCCAGGGGATGCGTGTCGTCGGTGATCGCGTACACGTACAGCGCCATCGGTGCGTTCACTCCTCCCGGTCTCTGGAAGAACGGCGGCCCGAGCCGCGTTCGACCCGCTCGTGCTCCTTCTCCCGCTTGTCGTCACCGCGGCCCTGCAACGAGTCCGTGAACGCCTCGACCGCGCCGGTCAGCGCCCCTTTGCTCTTGCCGCGTGCGCCGCCCTCGGTGACTCCCTCGACGATGTCGGTCAGTTGCGCGGGTGCCTTGCGGCCCGACTCGAGATCCAGCCGGTTGCAGGCTTCCGCGAAGCGCAGATAGGTGTCGACGCTGGCCACGACCACGCGGGCGTCGACCTTCAGGATCTCGATGCCCACGAGGGACACCCGTGCGAACACATCGATGACCAGACCCCGGTCGAGGACGAGTTCCAGCACGTCGTACAGGGTGCCCGAGCCCCCGCCGCCCCCGGCGACGGCGCCACCGCCACCTTGCGGTACCACAGTCACGATCTTTCCCCTCGTAGGCCTCTCGCGAAGAGGGAGCCGGCTAGCGGCCCTCTCTGTCGACCTGTGCACGGGTGTAGCGGCGTGCGCGCTCGTACGCCATCAGCTGACCCGCGGGATCAAGAACGACCTTGTAGCTGGCCATCACGCTGCTCGTGTCCGGTATGCGCTCCAGTTCGACGACCTCCACCAGGGCCTCCCAGCCGTCCGGTGTCGGCCTCAGCGAGGAGACGGACTGAGGGGCGCGCCCCAGCAACTCGGAGAGCTGCTGCGCGGCGTTCCGCATGGCCTGGGGAGCGGGCACGCGCCCGGGGGCCGGGGCCTCCGGTTCCTTGGCGGACGTCTCCCGCTCCGGACCGGACGACTCCCGCGACGCGGGGCGTGCCTTCCTGGGCTCGCGGTCGTTCGTGATCATTCACCTTCTCACTCTTCAGTCCATGATTAACCCTATTTGCACCGTATGCCAGTCATATGTCCTTCTTTTCCGGAGCTCTTCGACATGAAAAAAATTTCCTCTCCCGACGTGCAACCCTCTCGGCACTCAGCGTGTCGTACTGGGCGTCAGAACTTCTGGAGGGGGATCTGGGGGGATCGCGGGGGTTCTGATGCGGAGGGGGGAAGCCGAGGGGCCCGGCCTGTTGGACCGGGCCCCTCGAAGTCTGTGCGGCGGGGGTGGGGCGGCAGGGGTCAGAAGAAGACCCCGCAGCGCAGCAGCACGTTCGCGTACGGCCGGGCCTCGCCCGTGCGGACGACCAGACGGGCCCCCGCGGTCATCCGCTTGAGCTCCCCGTGCGGCACCAGTGCCAGCGCGGGAAAGCGCGTGTCCAGCAGCGCCGAGGCCTCCGGGTTGGCGTCCCTGACCTCCCGCGCGGCCGTCGCGCCCTCCACCTCCAGCTCGTCCAGCAGGCCGTCCAGGACCTGAGCGAAGGACGGGATCCCGGCGCGGAACGCCAGGTCGACCACCCGCGGGCCGTCCGGTATCGGCATGCCCGCATCGCACACCAGGACGCCGTCCCCATGGCCCAACCGGGCCAGCTCCCCGGAGAGGTGACGGTTCAGAATTCCGGCCTTCTTCACAGCGCGTCGACCTCCTCGGCGGTGGGGTACGACTCCTGGGCGCCGGGGCGGGTGACCGCCGCCGCACCCACCCGTGCCGCGTACGCCGCCGCGTCCGGCAGCGACGCGCCGGTGCCCAGCCGCCAGGCCAGCGCCGCCGTGAACGCGTCGCCCGCGCCGGTGGTGTCCACCGCCTCCACCTTGACCGAGGGGACCCGGGTCATGGACGCGGCGGTCGCCACCAGCGCGCCCCGCGAACCGAGGGTCACCACGACCGACCGCGGACCCAGTGCCAGCAGCGCGGCGGCCCAGTCCTCCGGCGAGCCGTCCAGGTCCGCGCCCGTGATGACCCGTGCCTCGTGCTCGTTCACGATCAGCGGGTCGCAGGCCGCCAGCACCTCGGCGGGCAGTGGCCGGGGCGGCGACGGGTTCAGCACGAACCGGGTGCCGGACGGCAGCTTCCGTACGACCTCCACGACCGTCTCCAGCGGGATCTCCAGCTGCGCGGAGACCACGCGGGAGGCGGACAGCAGCTTCCCGGCGGCCTGCACGTCCTCGGGTGAGAGCCTGCCGTTGGCTCCCGGGGAGACCACGATGCTGTTCTCCCCGGACGGGTCCACCGTGATGAGCGCGACGCCGGTGGGCGCCCCGCCGACCACAACCCCCTCGGTGTGAACGCCGGCCGCGCGCTGCGACTGAAGCAGCAGCCGGCCGTGCGCGTCGTCGCCGACCCGGGCCAGCAGTGCCGTACGGGCGCCGAGACGGGCGGCGGCGACCGCCTGGTTCGCGCCCTTGCCGCCCGGGTGGACGAGCAGATCCGAACCGAGCACGGTCTCCCCGGCCGCGGGCCGCCGCTCCACCCCGATCACCAGGTCGGCGTTGGCCGAACCGACGACCAGGAGGTCGTAGTCGTACATGAACTGTCTCCCAACGGATCGGATCCCCGTGGATCCACTACAGCGGTGAAGCCGGTGCCACGGCCGCGGGCCGCGCGAGGTGCGCCGGCCCGCCGCCGTGGGGACCGGCTGAGGCGGGGGTCAGCCGGTGAACCCCGCCGCGTCGTCCTTCGTGACCACCTTCACCGGAACCTTGACCGTTTCCTCGACCTTCTTGCCCTGCGCGGCCCGCAGCGCGTTGTCGATCGCGATCCGGCCGAGCTGTGAGGGCTGCTGGGCCACCGACGCGTAGAGCGAGCCCGCCTTGACCGCGGCCAGGCCATCGGGTTCGCCGTCGAAGCCGACGACCTGGACGGACGTGCCGGCCTTGGGGCCGAGCGCCTTGATCGCGCCGAGAGCCATCTCGTCGTTCTCGGCGAAGACGCCCTGGATGTCGGGATGAGCCTGGAGCAGGTTCGTCATGACGTCGAGACCCTTGGTGCGGTCGAAGTCGGCGGGCTGCTTGGCGACGACCTGGATCCCGGGGTAGGCCTTCAGCCCCTCCTCGAAGCCCGCGCCGCGCTCACGGCTCGCGGACGTACCGGCCAGACCCTGGAGGATCACGATCTTGCCCTTGCCTCCCAGCTTCTCGGCCAGCGCCTGGGCGCCCAGCTTGCCGCCCTCGATGTTGTCGGAGGCGACCAGCGCGGCCGTCTTCGCCTTGTTGACGCCGCGGTCGACCCCCACCACGGGGACGCCCGCCTTGTTCGCGGCACGCACCGCCGGGCCCGCGGCGTCCGAGTCGACCGGGTTGACGACGATCGCGCCGAGGCCCGAACTGGTGAAGTTCTGCAACTGGTTGGCCTGCTGCGAGGCGTCGTTCTGCGCGTCCGTGACGGTCAGGTCGATGCCCTGCTTCCTCGCCTCCGCCTGCGCGCCCTTCTTGATCTGCACGAAGAAGGGGTTGTTGAGGGTGGACAGCGACAGGCCGACCTTCGGCGTCGTGGAGGACGAGCCGCCGTGCACGAACGACAGGGCGGCCACCACGGCCACCGCGACCACGGCCGCGAGCGCGTAGGTCAGCGTCTGCCGGCCCTTGCCGGCACCGCCCGGGGTGCCGGCGGCCACCGGGGTCGCCCCGGCCTTGCGCCGCACGGTGTCGAGGAGCACCGCCAGGGCGATCACCACACCGATGACGACCTGCTGCCAGAAGGCGGACACCGACAGAAGGTTGAGGCCGTTGCGCAGCACCGCCAGGATCAGCGCGCCGATCAGCGTGCCGGACGCCTTGCCGGTGCCGCCGGTGAGGGAGGCGCCGCCGATGACGACGGCGGCGATCGCGTCCAGCTCGTAGCCGTTGGCGGCCTGCGGCTGCGCGGAGGACAGACGCGCGGCGAGCACGATGCCCGCGGCGGCGGCGAACAGGCCCGACAGCGCGTAGATCGCGATCTTCTGCTTCTTCACCCGCAGACCCGACAGACGGGCCGCCTCCTCGTTGCCGCCGATCGCGTACATGGAGCGGCCGATGTACGTACGGCCGAGCACGAACGCGGTGATCAGACCCATGACGACCATCACAAGCACCGGCACGGGCAGCCAGCCGCCCAGCGTGTCGCCGAGATGCGAGACCGAGTTCGGGAAGGCGATCGGGGAGCCCTGTGAGATGACCAGCGACAGACCGCGGCCCACCGACAGCATGGCGAGCGTCGCGATGAACGGCGGAAGCTTCCCGTACGAGATCAGGATGCCGTTGACGAGACCGGCTGCGAGGCCGGTCGCGATCGCGAGGACGACCGCTATCACGACGGGGACGCCCGCCGAGGTGGCGCTCCAGGCGAGGACGGTGGCCGACAGCGCGGCGACCGAACCGACCGACAGGTCGATGCCCGCCGAGACGATCACGAAGGTGACGCCGAAGGCGAGGATCGCGGTGACGGCCGCCTGGACACCGATGTTGAGGAGGTTGTCGGTCGTCAGGAAGTCGCCGGACAGCGCCGACATCGCGATGAGGAGGCCGATGAGCGCGGTGAGCGCGCCGTTGTCGAGCAGGAGGCGGCGGACTCCGCCGGTGCCACCGGCGCCCGCCCGGCTCTTGAGCGTGTCAGTGGCCACGGGAGGCCTCCCTTTCGTTCACAGACGTGGTGGGGGTGGAGACGGCGAGCGCCATGACGGAGTCCTGCGTCGCCTCCTCGGCGGAGAGTTCGCCCGCGACCCGGCCCTGAGCCATCACCAGGACCCGGTCGCTCATGCCGAGCACCTCGGGCAGATCGCTGGAGATCATCAGGACCGCGGCGCCCGCGGCCGTGAGTTCGTTGATCAGCTGGTAGATCTCGACCTTGGCGCCGACGTCGATGCCGCGCGTCGGCTCGTCGAGGATGAGCACCCTGGTGTCCGCCAGCAGCCACTTGCCGATGACGACCTTCTGCTGGTTGCCGCCGGAGAGCGTGCGCACCTGCTGGCCGAGTCCGGCCATCCGCACCCGGAGCTGGTCGGCGACCTTGGCCGCGGCGGCGTGCTGCCCCTTGCGGTCGACGATTCCGCCGTGGGTCGCCGCCCGCATGGTCACCAGCCCGAGGTTCTCCTCGACGGACGCGTCCAGGACGAGTCCCTGGCCCTTGCGGTCCTCCGGCACGAGCCCGATCCCGGCCGCCATCGCGGCGTTCACGTCGTGGCGGCGCACCTGCGCGCCGGCGACGTGCACGGCTCCCCTGTCATACGTGTCGGCGCCGAACACGGCCCGGACGACCTCCGTACGACCCGCTCCCACGAGCCCCGCGATGCCGACGACCTCACCGGCCCGCACCTCGAAGGACACATCGTGGAAGACCCCGTCCCGGGTGAGCCCCTCGACGGTGAGCAACGCCGCCCCTGCGCCGGGCCGTTCGCGTGGGTACTGCTGCTCGATCGACCGCCCCACCATGAGGCGCACGAGTTCGTCCTCGGGCGTGGATGCGGGCACCTGCCCGACGCTCCTGCCGTCGCGGATCACGGTGACCCGGTCCCCGAGCGCGGCGATCTCCTCGAGATGGTGGGTGATGAAGACGACGCCGACGCCGTCCTCGCGCAGCGTGCGCACGATGGCGAACAGCTTCTCGACCTCTTCGGAGGTGAGCACGGCCGTCGGCTCGTCCATGATGAGCACGCGCGCGTTCAGGCTGAGGGCCTTGGCGATCTCGACCATCTGGAGCCGGGCGATGCCGAGTTCCCGTACGCGCGCCCCGGGCGACACGTGTACGCCGACCCGTTCGAGGAGTTCGGCCGCGTCCGCCTCCATCCGCTTGCGGTCGATCATGCCGAAACGGCGCGGCTGCCGCCCGAGGAAGATGTTCTCGGCGACGGTCAGATCGGGAACGAGGTTGAACTCCTGGTAGATGGTGGCGATCCCGAGACGCTCGGAGTCCTGCGCTCCATGGATGCGCACCTCCTCGCCGCCGACCAGGATCCGCCCGCCGTCGGGGCGGTAGGCGCCGGAGAGCATCTTGATGAGAGTGCTCTTGCCCGCGCCGTTCTCACCGAGCAGCACATGCACCTCGCCGCGGCGCAGATCGAAGTCGACGCCGTCGAGGGCGACCACGCCGGGGAAGGTCTTGCGTATGCCTTCGATGCGCAGCAACTCGTCCGGGTGGCTCACGACGTGCTCCTTCGCGTGGGAGAGGGCTGTGCGGCGGGGGCCTGCGCAGGGGCCGGCTCCCCGCACGAGCGGCGCACGACGAGACGGGCGGGGAGGGTGACGGACTCGGGGGGCCGCCCCTCGATGCGGTCGACCAGCGCCCGCACGGCGGCGCGTCCCAGCTCCCCCGTGGGCTGGGCGATCGCCGTGATGGGCGGATCGGTGTGCAGGAACCACGGGATGTCGTCGAACGCGGCGAGCGCGATGTCGTCGGGAACCCGCAGCCCGCGCGCCCGTACGGCGTCCAGTGCGCCGAGCGCCATCAGGTTGTCGGCGGCGAACACGACCTCAGGCGGCTCGGCCAGGTCGAGGAACCGTTCGGTGGCCCGGCGCCCGCTCTCGGCCTGGAAGTCGCCCTGGCCTGTGTAGGCGTCCGGGAGGGGGAGCCCGTAGGCGCTCAGGGCCTCGCGGAAGGCTTCGACGCGCTCACTGCCGGTCGTGGTGGCCGCGGGCCCCGCGATGATCGCGAGTCGCCGGTGTCCGAGCGCGTGCAGATGGGCCACCAGGTCGTGCACGGCGGCGCGTCCGTCGGCGCGTACGACGGGGACGTCGACGCCCGCTATCCACCGGTCCACGAAGACCATCGGGGTGCCGGCCTTCGCGGCGTCCAGCATGAGCGGGGAGCCGCCGCAGGTCGGGGAGACGAGCAGCCCGTCGATCCGCCGGTCCAGCAGGGTTCGCACATGGTGGTCCTGGAGCTCGGGCCGCTCGTCGGCGTTGCCGATGATCACGCTGTAGCCCAGGGCGCGGGCCTCCTCCTCGACGGACCGCGCCAGATGCGTGAAGTAGGGGTTCAGCACGTCGCTGATGACCAGGCCGAGGGTGCGGGTCTGGTCGGTGCGCAGGGACCGGGCGACGGCGTTGGGCCGGTAACCCAGCGCCTCGACGGCGGCGAGCACACGGGTGCGGGCGTCGGCGCTGACCGACGGGTGGTCGTTCAGGACGCGGGACACCGTGGCGACGGATACACCCGCCGCCGCGGCCACGTCCTTGATGCTCGACATTGCCGGGACCACCTCCTTGTGAGTCCGGTAAGGCGTTTGAGCCTGTTGCGGCCGTTTTGCGAAGCGATGGAATCGTTTACAGCGACCGGCATGGAGGATTGGAATCGATTACATGGGGGTTAATCAAGGGGCGCGGTTGCCGCGAGACCGGATTGTGACCTGAAGAGTGATCCAGGGTGTGACCTGAGCCGGCCGCCCGGTGAGGGGCGGCCGGCGGGTGAACCGGGGTGTGGGCGCGGCTGTCCCCGCGCGGCTCTCAGGGCCTCCGCACCCCGGTCGCAAGGCGGTTGACGTTCCGTCAGCCGACCTCGTGTGCGGGCGCCGAGACCAGGTGGCCCCTTTTCGGTGGCAGGGAGTCCGCCGGCCCTCCCCGGCTGTCACACCCTGGCGGTAGCGTCGGATCATGACCACGGAGGCGAGTCGGGCGGGGCAGGCGGGCGGCGGGGAGCGGCGCCTGGCCACGCTGGAGGGCGTGCTCGAGCGGATCACCTACGCCAACGAGGAGAACGGATACACGGTCGCCCGCGTCGACACCGGCCGCGGCGCCGGTGATCTGCTCACCGTCGTCGGGGCGCTCCTCGGCGCCCAGGTCGGGGAGTCCCTCAGGATGGAGGGCCGCTGGGGATCACATCCCCAGTACGGACGGCAGTTCACGGTGGAGAACTACACGACCGTCCTGCCGGCCACCGTCCAGGGCATCCGCCGCTATCTCGGCTCCGGCCTGGTCAAGGGCATCGGCCCCGTCTTCGCCGACCGCATCACCCAGCACTTCGGCCTCGACACCCTGCGGATCATCGAGGAGGAGCCCAAGCGGCTCATCGAGGTTCCCGGTCTCGGGCCGAAGCGGACGAGGAGGATCGCCGACGCCTGGGAGGAGCAGAAGGCGATCAAGGAGGTCATGCTCTTCCTCCAGACCGTCCAGGTGTCCACGTCCATCGCCGTGCGGATCTACAAGAAGTACGGCGACGCCTCGATCTCCGTCGTCAGGAACCAGCCCTATCGTCTGGCCGCCGACGTCTGGGGCATCGGCTTCCTCACCGCCGATCGCATCGCCCAGTCCGTCGGCATTCCGCACGACAGCCCCGAGCGCGTCAAGGCCGGCCTCCAGTACGCCCTGTCGCAGTCCGCCGACCAGGGCCACTGCTATCTGCCCGAGGAGCGGCTCATCGCGGACGCGGTCAAGCTGCTCCAGGTCGACACGGGGCTCGTCATCGAGTGCCTGGCCGAGCTGGCGGCGCCCGCGGAGGACGGTTCCGACCCCGGGGTCGTACGGGAGAAGGTGCCCGGCCCCGACGGGCAGGGGCCCGTCACCGCGGTCTATCTGGTCCCCTTCCACCGGGCCGAACTCTCCCTCTCCGCCCAGTTGCTGCGCCTCCTGCGGACCGACGAGGACCGGATGCCCGACTTCCGGGACGTGGCGTGGGACAAGGCGCTCGGCTGGCTCAGGCAGCGCACGGGAGCCGATCTGGCCCCCGAGCAGGAGGAGGCCGTACGGCTGGCGCTGACCCGGAAGGTCGCCGTCCTCACCGGCGGCCCCGGCTGCGGCAAGTCCTTCACCGTGCGGTCCATCGTGGAACTCGCCCGGGCCAAGCGGGCCAAGGTCCTGCTCGCTGCGCCCACCGGACGGGCGGCCAAGCGCCTGTCCGAGCTGACCGGTGCCGAGGCCTCCACGGTCCACCGGCTGCTGGAGCTCAAGCCGGGCGGGGACGCGGCGTACGACAGGGACCGCCCGCTCGACGCCGATCTGGTCGTCGTCGACGAGGCGTCCATGCTCGACCTGCTGCTCGCCAACAAGCTGGTCAAGGCCGTGCCGCCGGGCGCCCATCTGCTCTTCGTCGGCGATGTCGACCAGTTGCCGAGCGTCGGCGCCGGTGAGGTCCTCAGGGACCTCCTCGCAGACGGGGGCCCCCTGCCCGCCGTCCGGCTCACCCGGGTCTTCCGCCAGGCCCAGGAGTCCGGTGTCGTCACCAACGCGCACCGCATCAACGCCGGGCAGCACCCGCTCACCGACGGCCTGAAGGACTTCTTCCTGTTCGTCGAGGACGACACCGAGGAGGCCGGCCGACTCACCGTGGACGTGGCGGCACGGCGGATCCCGGCCCGGTTCGGCCTCGATCCGCGGCGGGATGTGCAGGTGCTCGCCCCGATGCACCGGGGCCCCGCGGGCGCGGGCACCCTCAACGGCCTGCTCCAGCAGGTCATCACCCCGGGCCGCCCCGATCTGCCCGAGAAGCGGTTCGGCGGCCGTGTCTTCCGCGTCGGGGACAAGGTCACCCAAATCCGCAACAATTACGAAAAAGGCAAGAACGGGGTCTTCAACGGCACGGTGGGCGTGGTCACCTCGCTCGATCCCGTCGACCAACGCCTCACGGTGCTGACGGACGAGGACGAGGAGGTCCCGTACGAATTCGACGAACTGGACGAGCTGGCACACGCGTACGCGGTGACCATCCACCGCTCACAGGGCAGCGAGTATCCGGCGGTGGTGGTTCCGGTCACCACCGGAGCCTGGATGATGCTCCAGCGGAACCTGCTCTACACGGCGGTCACCCGCGCCAAGAAGCTGGTCGTCCTCGTCGGTTCACGCAAGGCGATCGGGCAGGCGGTGCGCACGGTGTCGGCGGGCCGGCGGTGCACGGCGCTGGACTTCCGGCTGTCCCCGGGGCCTCTCGACGGCTGATCTCCCAACCCCCTGGCCCGCCCTCGCCAAAAATGATCGATCAAATGAGTCGCGAAGGTCACAGAGCACTTCCGGAACCGGGCGAAGGCGGGCAGGATGAGCAGGTTGACGGCACTCAGTGCCGCCGATGAGCCCAATGGTCGACCCCGAGTGCACTCTCCTGCGCCAAATGGGGGATGGTAGAGACAGTCAGGGCACCTCGAAGATGAGGCACTACGTCGGTGAGGGAAGACGTGAGCGACAACTCTGTAGTACTGCGGTACGACGGCGGCGAGTACACCTACCCGGTGGTCGACAGCACCGTCGGCGACAAGGGCTTCGACATCGGGAAGCTCCGCGCCCAGACCGGTCTGGTCACTCTGGACAGCGGTTACGGCAACACCGCCGCCTATAAATCCGCCATCACCTACCTGGACGGCGAGCAGGGCATCCTGCGGTACCGCGGCTACCCGATCGAGCAGCTGGCAGAGCGCTCCACCTTCCTGGAGGTCGCCTACCTGCTGATCAACGGCGAGCTGCCGACCGTCGACGAGCTCTCCACCTTCAAGAACGACATCACGCAGCACACCCTGCTGCACGAGGATGTCAAGAACTTCTACACGGGCTTCCCGCGCGACGCGCACCCGATGGCGATGCTGTCCTCGGTGGTCTCCGCGCTGTCCACCTTCTACCAGGACAGCCACAACCCCTTCGACGAGAAGCAGCGCAACCTCTCCACCATCCGTCTGCTCGCCAAGCTGCCGACGATCGCCGCCTACGCCTACAAGAAGTCGATCGGCCACCCCTTCGTCTACCCGCGCAACGACCTCGGCTACGTCGAGAACTTCCTCCGTATGACGTTCTCCGTGCCGGCGCAGGAGTACGACCTGGACCCGGTCGTCGTCTCCGCCCTGGACAAGCTGCTGATTCTGCACGCGGACCACGAGCAGAACTGCTCGACCTCGACCGTGCGCCTGGTGGGCTCGTCGCAGGCCAATATGTTCGCCTCGATCTCGGCCGGCATCAACGCGCTGTGGGGCCCGCTGCACGGCGGCGCCAACCAGTCCGTCCTGGAGATGCTCGAGGGCATCCGCGACTCCGGCAACGATGTCGACACCTTCATCCGCAAGGTGAAGAACAAGGAGGACGGCGTCCGCCTGATGGGCTTCGGCCACCGGGTCTACAAGAA
Source organism: Streptomyces sp. NPDC093261 (assembly GCF_044753645.1). Lineage (NCBI taxonomy): Bacteria > Bacillati > Actinomycetota > Actinomycetes > Kitasatosporales > Streptomycetaceae > Streptomyces > Streptomyces sp. NPDC093261. The sequence continues at coordinate 1,092,540 of NZ_JBIVNO010000001.1, read as the reverse complement.
CTTCGACCCGCGCGCCCGGATCATCAAGGCCGCCGCGCACGATGTGCTCTCCGCCCTCGGCAAGGACGACGAGCTCCTCGACATCGCCCTCAAGCTGGAGGAGCACGCGCTGTCCGACGACTACTTCGTCGAGCGCAAGCTCTACCCGAACGTCGACTTCTACACCGGCCTGATCTACCGCGCGATGGGCTTCCCGACCGAGATGTTCACGGTCCTGTTCGCCCTCGGCCGGCTGCCGGGCTGGATCGCCCAGTGGACCGAAATGATCAAGGAGCCGGGCTCCCGCATCGGCCGCCCGCGCCAGATCTACACGGGTGTGGTGGAGCGCGACTTCACTCCGGTCGAGGAGCGCTGAGCACCGCTCACAGCGGCTTGGCCCGGTGAGTGAGCCGAAGGGGCGCCCAGGCGCCCCGGAGGGGAACGAACCACAGTTGAAAGCGCACCCCACAAAGCAGAAGGCGCCCCGACGACGGTCCCCCCACGGGCCGACGCACGGGGCGCCTTCCCATGTCCCGGTGCGGATTCCCCCCACGGGATCCGGCCGGGCGCCTGCGGGACAGCGCCTGAATCGCTGCGAGCAAAACGAGCAGAGTTCGGCATACCACTGCGATGCGGTCTGCCGGGACCCGTACCGACGGGAGGGCCGCTCAAAGCTCCCCGGTGTACGTGCCCCGGCAACGCAGTTTCCCGGGAACGTCCCCCAAGACTTCCCCGGATGTCAGTCGCGCCCCCCAAGACGCTTCCGACATCGCCAACTTAGACCCACGAACCCTTCCGATGGTTACGTTCACATCACTGTGATCTGTGTCTCTTGCATATGTCCTGAAAATACGCAAGAGGCCCGATACAGCGATCGCGGCACCAGCGTAAGGATGATGCGCGAGCCTTGTGAAGAGCTTATGTGAGGCATGCGTCGGACTCTAGAGGGACTCCCACCCCTGCGTCATGAAAATGCGCGGAGCCGCAGGCTGTTCGTGACCACGAAGACCGACGAGAAGGCCATCGCCGCGCCCGCGATCATGGGGTTGAGCAGCCCCGCGGCGGCCAGCGGCAGCGCCGCCACGTTGTAGCCGAAGGCCCACACCAGGTTCCCCTTGATCGTGCCGAGCGTCCGCCGGGACAGCCGGATCGCGTCCGCGGCCACCCGCAGATCCCCGCGCACCAGCGTCAGGTCGCTCGCCTCGATCGCCGCGTCCGTCCCCGTGCCCATGGCGAGCCCCAGATCGGCGGTGGCGAGCGCGGCCGCGTCGTTGACGCCGTCGCCGACCATGGCGACGGTCCGCCCCTCGTCCTGGAGCCGCCTGACGACATCGACCTTGTCCTGCGGCAGCACTTCGGCGATCACGTCGCCGGCGTCGATGCCGACAGCGCGCGCCACGGCCTCGGCCACCGCCCGGTTGTCCCCGGTCAGCAGGACGGGCCTCAGCCCCAGGGCGCGCAGCTCCCGCACCGCCACGGCGCTGGTCTCCTTGACGGTGTCGGCGACAGTGAGGACACCCAGCGCCACGCCGTCCCGGGCGACCACGACGGCGGTACGTCCTTCCGTCTCGGCCTCGCCCTTCGCGCGGGCCATCGCGTCCGGGAGCGCGTCCCGGAACCGGCCCACCGTGACCTCGTGCCCCTCGATCCGTCCTCGCACCCCGAGCCCGGGCACGTTCTCGAAGTGCTCGGGCACCGGGAGGGCGCCGACGCGCTCCTGGGCGCCCGCCGCGATGGCCTGGGCGATCGGGTGCTCGGAGGCGTGTTCCAGGGCTCCTGCGAGCCGCAGAACCTCCTTCTCGTCGGTGTGCTCGGCGACGTAGACCTCCTGGAGGGTCATCCGGCCGGTGGTGACCGTTCCGGTCTTGTCCAGGACCACGGTGTCGACGCGGCGCGTGGACTCCAGCACCTCGGGGCCCTTGATGAGGATGCCGAGCTGGGCGCCGCGGCCCGTGCCCACCATCAGTGCCGTCGGGGTGGCGAGGCCCAGGGCGCAGGGGCAGGCGATGATCAGCACCGCGACGGCCGCGGTGAAGGCGGCGACCGTGTCGCCGGTGACGAAGAGCCACACCCCGAAGGTGCCGAGCGCGATCAGCAGCACGAGGGGCACGAAGATCCCGGAGACGCGGTCGGCGAGGCGCTGCACCTCGGCCTTGCCGTTCTGCGCCTCCTCGACGAGGCGCGCCATCCGTGCGAGCTGGGTGTCGGCGCCCACCCGGGTCGCCTCCACCACCAGCCGGCCCCCCGCGTTGACGCTCGCGCCGGTCACGGCGTCCCCCACGCTCACGTCGACCGGCACCGACTCTCCGGTCAGCATCGACGCGTCGATCGCGGAGGAGCCCTCCACGACGCTCCCGTCCGTGGCGATCTTCTCCCCGGGCCGTACGACGAACCGGTCGCCGACGGCCAGCCGCGCGACCGGGACGCGTGCCTCCCGCCCGTCCCGCAGCACCGCGACGTCCTTCGCGCCCAGTTCCAGCAGTGTCTTCAGGGCCGCACCCGCGCGCCGCTTGGAACGGGCCTCCAGATAGCGGCCGAGCAGCAGGAACGCGACGACTCCCGCGGCCACTTCCAGATAAATGGTCCCCGCCCCGTCGCCGCGGGAGACGGTGAGATCGAAGCCGTGACGCATGCCCGGCATTCCGGCGTCACCCCAGAACAGCGCCCACAGCGACCAGCCGAAGGCGGCCAGCGTGCCGACCGAGACGAGCGTGTCCATGGTGGCCGCGCCGTGCCGGGCGTTGGTGAACGCCGCCCGGTGGAAGGGCAGTCCGCCCCAGACCACGACAGGCGCGGCGAGGGTGAGCGCGAGCCACTGCCAGTTGTCGAACTGCAGGGCCGGAACCATCGACAGCAGGACCACGGGCAGGGCGAGCACGGCGGAGACGGTCAGCCGCTCGCGCAGCGCCGCCGTGTCGGGGTCCTCCTCGGGGGCCCCGGATCCTTGCGGCTCGGGTTCCTCGGGTTCCTCGGGTTCCTCGGGCCGTGGCGGCGGGGGCGCCTCGGCCGTGTAGCCGGTCTTCACGACGGTGGCGATCAGATCGGCGACCTCGATGCCGTCGGCGTAGGAGATCTTCGCCTTCTCCGTGGCGAAGTTCACCGTGGCGGTGACGCCGTCCAGGCGATTGAGCTTCTTCTCCACCCTGGCCGCGCATGAGGCGCAGGTCATGCCGCCGATGGTCAGCTCGACCTCGGCGTGCGTGGCCCGGTCTATCGGGGCGGGTGCTGCGGTAGCGGTCATGTCCGGACTCCAGAGGGGGAGCCGGGGCGTACGGAGCCGGTATCAGCCGGTCGGCACGCCCCGGTGCGGAGATCGGGGAGGGGGTTCAGGCCTTGCCGACGAGTTCGAAGCCCGCCTCGTCGACCGCGGCGCGCACGGCCTCGTCGTCGAGGGGCGCGGCGGAGACCACCGTGACCTGGCCGGTGGACGCGACGGCCGTGACCGAGCTGACACCGGCGATGCCGGAGATCTCGCCGGAGACGGAACCCTCGCAGTGTCCGCAGCTCATCCCGCTCACCTCGTAGACGGTTGTCACCGAGCCGGCGGTATCGGTCTGGGCGGTCATGTCGTTACTCCTTGGGGAGACGTGTGAGGCCTACGTGCCGCAGATTATACCCCTAGGGGGTATGCCCCCAAGGGGGTTCCTCGCACGGGCGGGGCGGCGGGATGCCGTGGGGGTCATGATCGGACCGCGATCCGCCGCCGGGACGGCAGGCGGCACGGTGGCGGCGCCGGGTGCGCCCGTCCGGCGGAACGCCGGGCTGACGGCCCCGCGACCCGCCTCCCCGGCCCGCGTTCCGTTTCCCGGGCTCGCTCTGCCGTGTCCGCGTCTTGCGCTCCGCTCTCCGGGGCTCGTCTTCCGTCTCCTTGGCTCCCGCTTCGTTCTGACAGGCCGGCCCACTTTCCGCTCTAGGCTTCCGTTCCGTTTTCCCGGCGCTTCCGTTCGCCCAGCCGGCTTGCGTTCCGTCCTCCGGGCCCTCCGTTCGCTTGCCCGGCTTCCGTTCCGTTTTCCCGGGGCTTGTCCCTCATCCCCGTGGGGCGTTCCGCATCCTCGGCTAGCGTTCCGCCGCAGAGGCGCTCCCCGGACCGCCGGGGACCGCGGGACGCGGGCGGAGGGTGCGGTCGTATGCGTGCGGTGGTGTTCGAGCGGTACGGGGAGCCGGCCGAGGTGCGCGAGGTGCCGGATCCGGAGCCTTCGGAGCACGGCGTGGTGGTACGGGTCGAGGCCACGGGCCTGTGCCGCAGCGACTGGCACGGCTGGATGGGGCACGACCCGGACATCGCCCTCCCGCATGTGCCCGGGCACGAACTCGCCGGCGTCGTCGAGGCGGCGGGCCCCCGGGTGACCGGCTGGCGCCCCGGCGACCGGGTCACCGTCCCGTTCATCTGTGCCTGCGGCAGCTGTCCGTCCTGTGCGGCGGGCGACCAGCAGGTGTGCGAGCGCCAGACCCAGCCGGGGTTCACCCACTGGGGATCCTTCGCCCAGTACGTGGCCCTGGAGCATGCGGACGTGAATCTGGTGGCGGTGCCGGAGGAACTGTCGTTCCGGACGGCCGCGGCGCTGGGGTGCCGGTTCGCCACGGCGTTCCGCGCGGTCGTCGGGCAGGGCAGGACGGCGGCGGGGGAGTGGGTCGCCGTGCACGGTTGCGGGGGCGTCGGCCTGTCCGCGGTGATGATCGCGGCGGCCGCGGGGGCGAGGGTCGTGGCCGTCGATGTGTCGCCCCGCGCCCTGGAGCTGGCACGGAGGTTCGGGGCGGCGGAGTGTGTGGACGCGACCGGCACCGAGGACACGGCGGAAGCGGTCCGTGAACTGACGGGCGGCGGCGCCCATGTCTCCCTCGACGCGCTCGGCTCCCCGGCCACCTGCGTGGCATCGGTGAACGGCCTGCGCCGTCGCGGCCGCCACGTCCAGGTCGGCCTGCTGCCGTCGGCCGACGGGACGACGCCGGTCCCCCTGGCCCGGGCCATCGCCCTCGAACTGGAGTTGCTCGGCAGCCACGGCATGGCGGCCCACGCCTATCCGCCCCTGCTGGAGCTGGTCGGTTCGGGCGCCCTGCGCCCCGACCTCCTGGTCACCTCGGCGATCGGGCTGGAGGCGGCCCCGGCGGCCCTCGCCGCCATGGGGACGGCACCGGGCAGCGGAGTGACCGTCATCGAACCATGGGGCTGATCGGGCCCTCCCCAGGGGAGCGGCCCGCCCCCGGCCGGGGACGGGCCGCTCCCGGCACACAGGGGTCAGGGTTCCGCGCGGCCGCGGTTGCCGGGCCGGGCGGCGACCCAGGCCCGGACCGTGTCGGCGTACCAGTAGGGCTTTCCGCTCTCCACATGGTCGGGCGGGGGAAGCAGCCCGTGTTTGCGGTACGACCTCACGGTGTCCGGCTGTACCCGGATGTGCGCGGCGATCTCCTTGTACGACCAGAGACGGCGGTCGGTCATCAGTAGCACCTCCCCGCGCGCGCCGCGGTGGCGACCGGGGGAGGCCGACGGGGGATCCGGGCGCTGCGCTGGCGATCACGAACCTGTGCTCCGTCAACGACGGCAGGTCCGAGGCGGGCAGGGCCTGTGAACGGGGTGTGACAGAACGGCGGTGCGCGCGGGACATGTGTGACACGCCGGAGTCCTTTGTGACACGAACGACGAACTGAGCGCGTGCGGGTCCGTGTTCCGGGACGACGACGGCCCAGGGGCGGCACCCCCTGTGCGGGTGCCGCCCCTGGGCCGTGAACTTCCTCAGGACCGCGCGGGTGCCGGACGCGGGCGCCCGGCATCCGGCGCACTAGTAGCGGGACGCGACGCGGCCCCGCCGGTACAGGACGAGCCCGCCGGCCAGCATCGCGACACTGACGGCCGAGGCCGCGATCACGCCTTCGCTGCCGGTCTTGGCCAGGGCGGGGGCCGGGTGCGCGGCGGTGACGGGCGTGCCGGCCGGGGTGAGGCCCTGCGGCGTGTTCGGCTCGTGGCGCGGCGTCGTCTGCGGCGGCACGTTCACAGGCGTCTGCGGAGTCGTCTGCGAGGGCCCCTGCGGGTTCTGCGGAACGGTCTGCGGTGGCGTCTGCGGGTTCTGCGGGACCGTCTGCGGTGGCGTCTGCGGGTTCTGCGGAACGGTCTGCGGCGGCGTCGGCGGCGTCGGCGGCGTCGGCGGGGTCTGCGGCGGGTTCGGCACACCGGGGCCGCCCGTGTTGCCCGGGCCGCCGTTGTCCGAGGTCTGGCCCGGACCGGGGTGGGCCACGGGGCCGCAGGAGTTGCCGGTCACCTCGTTCAACAGGCCGCCCACGTTGACG